>NZ_MDUX01000002.1 GCF_014736495.1 Candidatus Dactylopiibacterium carminicum | reverse complement strand
TGGCCAGTCGTTTCAGCGCCTTCTTGCATCTCGCATGCGCCTATATCTGGCTACTGTGAACACGCCCTAGCCTCCAACCAACGGCGTGCGGCTCGCTCGCCGGAGAACACCCCGATCTCGGCATCGGTGAAGAGTTGCGAAAGCCAGGCTCCCCAAGCCAGCAAAGGAGCGTCGGTAATCAGCGCTACATGACGGAAATCGCCTCTGTGGGCGCGGATGTAGCGCCATTCGCGTACCGCTACATCCAGTGACAGGCCATTCATGCCACGAAGGTCCAGCAACAGGTCGATGGGGCGGTTGAACAGGACACGATAGTCGGACGCTTCCTCGAAGGTCTTGCAGTCTTCCAGCGTAATGCTGCCAAAGGCACGGAGTTCTACGCGGTCGGACAGGACGTCGGTGGTGATCATGATGAACTCTCCTCCTTCGCAGGTTCCTAGTCTTTTGACTATAGGAAGTGTCCAGACGCTTTGCCAGATGACCGGCAGGCGTGCTTCCGGGCAAAAGAAAAGGCCGCGCGGGCGGCCTTTTCGGGAGAGGCTTGTTTGTTGCGGGATGATCAGGCGTGTACTGCCTCTTCTTCAAAATCGAGGCGGACCTTGCCATCGCTTCCCACGTCGATGGTCACACGGCCACCCTGCGCGAGCCGGCCGCACAGCAGTTCGTCGGCCAGTGCCGCACGGATGGTGTCCTGGATGAGACGGGCCATCGGGCGGGCTCCCATCAGCGGATCGAAGCCCTTGTCGGCCAGCCAGGCCTTGAGCGCCTCCGTGAAGGTGGCTTCCACCTTTTTCTCCTGCAGCTGGCCTTCCAGTTGCAGCAGGAACTTGTCGACCACCCGCATGATGATGTCGCGATCCAGCGGCTTGAAGGAGATCACGGTGTCCAGCCGGTTGCGGAATTCCGGCGTGAACATCCGCTTGATCTCGACCATTTCATCGCCAGCCTCGCGCGTGGCGGTGAAGCCCATGGTGCTCTTCTGGAGCGTTTCCTGCCCCGCATTTGTGGTCATGATGATGATCACGTTGCGGAAGTCGGCTTCGCGGCCATTGTTGTCGGTCAGCTTTCCGTGATCCATCACCTGGAGCAAGATGTTGTAGATGTCCGGATGGGCCTTTTCGATCTCGTCCAACAGCAGCACGCAGTGCGGCTTCTTGTTGATGGCCTCGGTGAGCAGGCCCCCTTGGTCGAAGCCGACATATCCCGGCGGCGCGCCGATGAGGCGGCTGACGGCATGGCGCTCCATGTATTCGGACATGTCGAAGCGTTGCAGCTCGATCCCCAGTGTATAGGCCAGCTGACGCGCGACTTCGGTCTTGCCCACGCCGGTCGGGCCGGAGAACAGGAAGCAGCCAATGGGTTTTTGCGGGTTGCCCAGGCCGGAGCGGCTCATCTTGATCGCACGGGTCAGTGCGTCGATAGCGGGATCCTGGCCGAATACGAGATTCTTCAGGTCGCGATCAAGGTTGGCCAGTGCAGTCCGGTCGTCATTGGACACCGAGCGCGGCGGAATGCGGGCGATGCGAGCCACGATTTCCTCGATCTCTCCCTTGCCGATGGTCTTCTTCTGCTTGCTCTTGGGCAATACACGTTGGGCGGCACCCGCTTCATCGATGACGTCGATGGCCTTGTCAGGCAGATGACGATCATTGATATAGCGAGCCGACAGCTCCGCGGCACTGGTAATGGCCGCAGCGGAATACTTGATACCGTGATGTTCCTCGAAGCGGCTCTTGAGTCCCTTGAGAATCTCGATGGTCTCGGCAACCGAAGGCTCAACCACGTCTACCTTCTGGAAACGCCGGGACAGCGCGTGATCCTTTTCAAAGATAGTGCGGAACTCCGTATAGGTGGTCGCGCCGATGCACTTGAGCTGACCTGATGAAAGCGCCGGTTTGAGCAGGTTAGACGCGTCCAGCGTGCCACCGGAGGCTGCACCGGCTCCGATCAGGGTATGGATTTCGTCGATGAAGA
Source organism: Candidatus Dactylopiibacterium carminicum (assembly GCF_014736495.1). GTDB lineage: Bacteria > Pseudomonadota > Gammaproteobacteria > Burkholderiales > Rhodocyclaceae > Uliginosibacterium > Uliginosibacterium carminicum. The sequence continues at coordinate 134,513 of NZ_MDUX01000002.1, read as the reverse complement.
GTACGGCGTTCTGGTTTTCCACCAACTGCTTGAGCACGGCCTTCAGACGTTGCTCGAAATCGCCGCGGTACTTGGTGCCAGCCAGCAATGCGCCCATGTCTAGTGCATAGACCTGTGCTCCGGCCAGAACTTCGGGTACACGGTTCTCGATGATGCGCCGCGCGAGCCCCTCGGCGATGGCTGTCTTGCCCACGCCGGCCTCACCCACCAGCAGGGGATTGTTTTTGCGGCGGCGGCACAGCGTCTGGATGACCCGTTCAAGCTCCTTCTCACGGCCGATCAGTGGATCGATCTTGCCGACCAGCGCCTGTTGATTGAGGTTCTGCGTGTAGGCTTCCAGGGCACCTCCGGCGCCGCTTGGTTCGCCTTCGCTGCTTTCCGCGTTCTCGCTTTCGCTGGGCTTCGCCGGCGCAGGTGGCTGGCTGGCCTTGCTCACGCCATGTGCGATGAAGTTCACCACATCCAGGCGCGAGATGCCTTGTCGTTGCAGGAAGAACACCGCATGCGATTCCTTCTCGCCGAAGATCGCGACGAGGACATTGGCACCAGTGACCTCTTTCTTGCCCGAGGACTGAACATGCAGGATCGCACGCTGGATCACGCGCTGGAATCCCAGTGTGGGTTGCGTGTCGATCTCTTCCGAGCCGGAGACGATGGGCGTGTGCTCGGAAATGAAATTGCTCAGTTCCCGGCGCAGCTCGTCGACATTGGCCGCGCAGGCGCGCAGCACCTCGGCGGCAGAAGGGTTGTCCAGCAGGGCAAGCAGCAGATGTTCCACGGTGATGAACTCGTGGCGCTTCTGCCGAGCCTCGACAAAAGCCATGTGCAGGCTGACTTCGAGTTCCTGGGCGATCATTATGCTTCCTCCATCACACAGGCCAGGGGGTGCTGGTTCTGGCGTGCAAAACTGCTGACCTGCTCGACCTTCGTGGCCGCCACATCGCGTGGAAAGATACCGCACACGCCACGTCCCTCATGATGCACCGAAAGCATGACCCGCGTGGCGCGTTCGCGGTCCATGCCGAAAAACTTCTGCAACACGTGCACGACGAAGTCCATCGGAGTGAAATCGTCGTTGAGCAATAAGACCTTGAACAGCTTCGGAGGTTGCAGCTGGATCCGGACCGGTTCAAGAACGGCGGCAGATTGTTTCCGGGTTGTCATGAGCCCATTCTAAAGGCTTCAAGTCAGAGTTCAAGCACGTGAATATGGGGTTCCCAGCAGGGTTTTTCATGCCCAGATCAGAGGCTTCGATCATGATCGGCATGCCTTGGTTACCCGTTATCGAAGCAATCCATGTGCCCGGAGCTGAATGCCGGGTTTGTCCATGTCATGTGTCGCACATCCGCCACCTTGACCTTTCGCAGGCTTGACGCTCTTGCATGCTTGGCGTAAAAGCCGGTTGTGCTCCAGCACGGTGCTAAAACCGCGCGACACGATCCCGTTTCGGGGCAGTGGTGAGAAGCACACCCGTAAAAGCGGGATCGAAACTAAATCCAAAGGAAGAAGGAAAAGGTAAGAAGGTATGGCACAAGGTACTGTGAAGTGGTTCAACGACGCCAAGGGCTTCGGTTTCATCACGCCGGACGATGGTAGCGAGGACTTGTTCGCTCATTTTTCGGCGATCAACATGAATGGTTTCAAGTCGTTGAAGGAAGGCGAAAAGGTGTCTTTCGACGTTCTGCAAGGCCCCAAGGGCAAGCAGGCGTCCAACATCCAGCGCGCTTCCTGACAACATCTGCCCGTTTCGGGCAGGCCATCCAGCCCGCCGCATGGCGGGCTTTTGTTTTTTTGAAGAGGCCGCATGGCACGCATCATCCTGCTCAACAAACCTTATGGCGTACTTAGCCAGTTCACAGGAGATGCCGGGCAGCGCACGCTTGCCGAATGCCTGTCAGTGAAGGGGGTCTATGCTGCGGGGCGGCTGGATGCCGATAGCGAAGGTCTGCTGCTGCTCACCGATGACGGAGCACTGCAGCATCGGCTGGCCGATCCACGCCACAAGCAGGCTAAGGTCTATCTCGCGCAGGTTGAAGGCGTGCCGACGCCGGATGCAATCATCGCCTTGCAGGCGCCGCTGGATCTGGGCGATTTCGTCACACGTCCCTGCAAGGTCAGCGAGGTGCCCGAACCCGCGTGGTTATGGCCGCGCACTCCCCCCATCCGCGAGCGCAAGAACATTCCGACCAGTTGGCTGCGCATCGAGTTGCGGGAGGGCAAGAACCGCCAGGTGAGGCGCATGACGGCAAAGGTGGGGCTGCCCACGTTGCGTCTGATACGGGTTGCCATCGGCAATTGGCAACTCGGCGCGTTGCAACCAGGGCAATGGCGCGAAGGCTGAAGGCAGGGCTCCTGCCAAAATGCTTGCGGTAGGAGGATGAGTTCAGGGCAGAATGAGAACCTTCTGGCGAGTGCGAATCTGATCACCATGCGTGTCCTGCTGTCCTGTCTTTTGCTGTGGTTTTCCTCTTTGGTCCAGGCGCAGGCCGGACTTCCAGTCACCGAACTTGGCATCGGCATGTTCCGGGTCCAGGCAGAGGTTGCCGATACGCAGGGCAGCCGGGCGCGTGGGCTGATGTACCGGCGCACTCTGCCGGCGCACACGGGCATGCTGTTCGTTTTCGAACAGCCGGCCGAACAATGTTTCTGGATGAAGAACACCCTGTTGCCTCTGTCGATCGCCTTTATCGACGATGCGGGGCACATCGTGAATGTCGAGGACATGCAGCCCATGACCGAGACCAGTCATTGTTCTGCCAAGCCGGTGCGCTACGCGCTCGAAATGAACCAGGGCTGGTTCCAGAGCAAGGGGTTCGGGCCGGGAACGCCCGTGCGCGGGATCGTGCGCTGAGGCTTCAGAAGCAGTTCGTGATTTGCGTAGTAACCGGTTGGTTACTGCAGCTCAGAGCAATGCACTGCTTCGTGGAGCCTGCGCGTCCCGCAGATGGCTTCTCGCGACAGATTCTGAACAGCCTCTAGGCCCGACCGCGTCCCGTGCCGCCAAGCAGTACGGCTAGAGCGCGGGCTTGCCGCTCCTTGCGCTCGGGAGGCGTCGCAATGGTCGTTGCGGACTTGCCTGAAGCCGCTGCGTTGTATGGGCGATTGAAATCGAAACCGTCTGCGGCCACCTGGGGTGCCGGACGTGCATGTGAATGGCTACGCCGTTGACGACGCAGCTCTTCCTGCGTGGTGTCCGTTCCATAGCCGGGGATCTGCTGCTGCGGGATCTTGAACTTGATGAGTTTTTCGATCGCAGCGAGCTTCTGCTGCTCTTCGGGCGCCACCAGGGAAACTGCCGTGCCCTGCTTGCCGGCACGCCCGGTGCGGCCGATACGGTGTATGTAGTCTTCCGGTGTGGATGGCAGCTCGAAGTTCACCACATACGGCAGATCGTCGATGTCCAGTCCGCGTGCGGCTACGTCGGTGGCGACCAGCACGCGGACCGCGCCGGTACGGAATTTTTCCAGTGCCTCGGTGCGTTCGAGCTGGGTCTTGTCGCCGTGGATTGCGTCGGCGGAGATGCCTTCCTTGACCAGGTGGCGTGCCAGACGCGAGCAGCCGAATTTTGTGGCCACGAAGACCAGGGTCTGATCAAGGCCGTCGGCGCCTGCGTTGAGCAGATCGGCCAGCAGATCACGCTTCACATGGCTGGAGACCGGGTGAACCACGTGGCTGATGGTTTCCGACACGGTGTTTCGCCGCGCGACTTCGATCAGCAGCGGATTGCGCAGCATGCTGTCGGCCAGCTTCTTGATTTCTTCCGAGAAAGTGGCCGAGAACAACAGGCTTTGTCGCTTGGCCGGCAGCAGTGCGAGGATGCGGCGGATGTCAGGGATGAAGCCCATGTCCAGCATGCGGTCGGCTTCATCCAGCACCAGGAATTCCACCTGGGAGAGATTGATCGTCTTCTGTTGCACGTGATCGAGCAGGCGGCCCGGCGTGGCAACCACGACTTCGATCCCGCGGCGCAGCTCGGCGATCTGCGCATTCATGTCGACACCACCGTAGATGCAGGTGGAGCGCAGCGGCAGATGTTTCGAGTAGGTCTGCACGGATTCCTGCACCTGCATGGCCAGTTCGCGGGTCGGTGCGAGGATCAGGGCGCGTACCGGGTGGCGTGCCGGCGAGGTGCTGGTGGAAGCGTGCGGCGCCATGCGCTGCAGCAAGGGCAGGGTGAAGCTCGCGGTTTTGCCGGTGCCTGTCTGCGCGCCTCCCATCACGTCCTGCCCGGCAAGCACTACCGGAATGGCTTGCGCCTGGATCGGGGTTGGGGTCGTATAGCCGGCGTCTTCAACGGCGCGCAGCAGTTCGGGAATCAGCCCGAGATCGGCAAAACTCATGGAAGCGGGTGACCGTGCAACAGGCACGGCAAGGGTCGTGTCATCGAAGCTGGCGAGTATACCCGCGAGCAGGTGCTAACGTCTTGACAGTTTTGCAGTTTTATTGCTGTCCGGCGCAGGGATCTTCGCCAGGTAGGCGGTGACTTCCTCGCGGTCATGGTAGAGCTGGCGAATGCGCAGCACATAGTGGTCGCCATGCAGCCCAAAGCGCGAGGAAATCACCTGACGGCATTTCTTCAGTTCCTCGAAGCGCTTCTTCATCGGCAGCTTGAGGTTGAAGATGCAGCGCTTGGCCTTGCCGGAGGCAATCCAGTCTGAGACCAGCTGGGCAACGCGTGCTGGTTGCTCGACCATGTCGCAGACCACCCATTCGACCTGTTTGCGGGGAGCACGCCAGCTGAAACCATCGGCGCGCACGTGTTCGACCATACCGCTGGCAACCAGTGAGTCGGCCAGCGGGCCGTTGTCCACGGCGTAGACATGCATGCCACGTTCGCTGAACTGGAAGCTCCAGCCTCCCGGGGCTGCGCCGAGATCTACGGCGTACAGACCAGGCTTGAGACTTTGCGTGCGCTCTTCTTCCGTCATCAGCGCATCGAAGGCTTCGGCCAGCTTCAGCGTGGAGCGGCTGGGCGCATTGCGTGGCATGCGCAGGCGCGCGATGCCCATGGGCCAGGGCGAGGCATCGCCAAGGCGGGAAAGTCCCAGGTCGACCTGGCTGGAATCCTTGAACAGTAGGTGCAGTGTGGGCAGCTCTTCCTTGTCGCGCAGGATGCGTCTGGCCTTCAGCGTGCGTTCGATGTGCGGGATGAAACGCTTGAGAAAACCGGAAAGCGATTTGGCTTCATTGGTATCCGCGGTTTCCACATCGAGCCGCCCGACCTGGATTTCCTGCGCAGCGATGGCTTCGATCAGCGGTGTGACGCGATCTTCCTGCGGCATGTCGGCCACGCGCTCGATCCAGATGCTGCGCTGGCGGGCAAACACGAAAGCATCGAATGGTGCGGCTTCCAACGCCTCCTTCCAGTCTACGAGTTCGTGGAAGACGTAGTGCACGCAGCCGCTGTCCGCCGTGGTGCGCGCAAAGCCGCTGATGCCGCCAGCGCGGGCAAGCGATTCGGCTTCGGCGGTACATTCCTTTTCGAAGCCAGGGCGGCAGAGCAGCAGGAGTCCTTTGGCGGTGGGCGACATCATCGTGGGGTGCGTGGAAGAGGCGCGGATATTAGCGCAATTGCTGGTTGCCGCTGCCCGTATGTGGTCAGCGCAGACGTCGTGCCGGCGGTGCTGTCTCGACCGCAGGGCTGACTTCGACGGCCGGGGGGGCCGAAGCCGCCGCGGGCGCAGAGGCCGCCTGCGTGGCCGGCGTGATCTCGGGGCACACCGTAGGGATGTTGTTTTCGGCCATGTAGTTGTTCATCTCTTTCCAGCCAGCGAAGATCGAAGCCTTTTCTGATGAGGCGTTCAGCGCGAAGCAATCTTCCAGAGCACGCCCCGCATGGCGGCAGGCGCTCCCGATGGCACGCCCTTCGGCTTCGCGTGCCGCAGCTTCCTTGGACGGGTCGGGGATGCCCAGGAGCTCACAGGCGCCCAGCAGGAGGATCAGGGGAATCATGAGCAATGACTTCATGGTGGATCTCTCTTGTGCAATGCATTTCATAACGTCAGACCTCGTGTGGACTTGAACCGCCCGTCGCGATAGCCGCATCCCACGTGGCCGCTTTCCGGGATAATCCGTGACATTTTTCCGCCGCCCTGGAGTCTCCTCATGTTGTCCCGTCGTCTGCCAAGTTGTCTGAGCCTGCTTTCCCTGTTGATGTCCACCATGGCGCCCGCACAGGCGGCACTGGCCAAGCCGGTGGAGATCGAATTGACCCATCAGCTCGGTGCTGACAAGGGGGAGCAACTGCAGAAGCTGGTCGAGCGATTCAACGCCCAGAGCAAGGCCGGGCAGATCGTGCTGCGCGAAGGGGGCTGGGAGATCAACCGGCAGGCCGCGCTCGCGGTCCTGCGTGACAGCGATGCGCAGACCCTGCAGGCTGCGAAGCGGATCAAGCCCCTGTGGCAAGTGATGCGGGAAGCGGGGGCGAATCTCGCCACACTGCCGGTGCCGCCGATGATGGTGCCCAGCGGCACGGATTCGGCCAATCGGCTGGTGGCCTTGCCGGTCGGCCTGTCCAGCCCGGTGGTATTCCACAATCGTGAATTGTTGGCGCAGGCGGGAGTCGACGTGGAGGCATTGCCGCGTGACTGGCGCGGTTGGCAGGAGGTGCTGGGCCGTCTCTACCAATCGGGTGAGGCATGTCCGATGACAGTTTCGGAGCCGGTTTCCACACTGATCGAAAACGCTGGCGCCTGGAACAACCAGGCGTTCGTGAAAACGGCCAAGGGGGGCAAGGGCGAGCAGATCGCGGTCAATGGGCTGATCCAGGTGAAGCATCTGGCTTTGCTGACCACCTGGCGCAAGGCCAATTACCTACACTACTTCGGCCGCTCCAGCGAGGGTGAGGAGACGTTTGCCAACGGCGAGTGCGCGGTCCTTGCTGCGCCGTCATCGGCTTATCCTTCCCTGCGTCGCCAGGCGAAATTCACGGTCGGGGTGAGTGGCTATCCGTATCACGACGATGCCTACGGTGCGCCGCAGAACACCTGGGCTGACGGCCCGGCGCTGTGGGTCGCGGCAGGCCGCAGTGCCGCCGAATACAAGCTGGTTGCCAGCTTCATCCGTTTCTGGCTGGCCCCGGAGAGCCAGCTGGAATGGCAGGTCAACGCAGGCTATCTGCCCTTGAATCCTTCCGGCTTGCTCGTTGCACAGACCAGCCAGTTGCTGGCCGACGATCTCGCCGCGCAGCGCCTGGCCATTGCTCAGTTGACCCACAAGCCCGTGACGGCGGCATCGAAGGCCACGGCATTCGGCCATCGTCCGGGGGTTCGTGAGGTGATTGCCGAGGAGATCGAGTCCGTGTTCGCCGACCGCAAGCCCGCCAAGCAGGGGCTGGATGATGCGGTGCAGCGCATCGAGCGCCTGCGCTAAAGGCTTGCTGGCCCTACATTTGCTTGTGAAAACAGGGTGTTGAGCCAGCGGAGGTGCCTATAATCCGCTGCTTTTCAAATCGAGCCGGCCATGGCCGCTTTGCTGACGGGGATTTGAATCATGCTGGGTGCTTTTGTTGTGCTCTATCTGCTGGTGTCGGTGGGCATCGGCCTGTATGCGGCAACACGGGTCAAGAACTCCACGGATTATGTGAATACCGGGCGTAACCTGCCGTTCTACATGACCGTGACGACGGTCTTTGCCACGTGGTTCGGCGCGGAAACGGTGCTCGGTATTTCCGCCACCTTCGTGCAGGACGGTTTGCCCGGCATCGTGGCTGATCCCTTTGGCTGCCGCCCTGATCCTGTTCGGCTTCCTGTTTGCGTTGCCACTGTATCGCCGCAATCTGATGACCCTGGGGGATTTCTACCGTTCGCGCTTCGGGCGTACGGTGGAAGTCACCACATCCATCGTCATCACGATCTCCTATCTAGGCTGGGTTGCGGCACAGATCACGGCGCTGGGACTGGTGTTCCACGTGCTGTCGCAAGGCGGGATCCCGCAGAGCATCGGCATGATCATCGGCACGGCGGTGGTGCTCATCTATACGCTGTATGGCGGCATGTGGTCGGTGGCACTGACCGACTTCTTCCAGATGGTGATCATCGTCGTCGGCCTGATCTTCATTGCCTGGAGTGCGGGCGAGATGGCGGGGGGCGTCGATACGGTCGTGACGCACATGGATTTCGCCGGCAAGCTCGATCTCTTTCCCAAGGGAGGCGCGCTCGAGTGGGTGGCCTTCTTCGCGGCATTCTGCACCATGGCGTTGGGCTTCATCCCGCAGCAGGACGTGTTCCAGCGCGTGAACTCGGCAAGTACCGAATTCGGCGCCAAGTGGGGCACCATCGTTGGCGGCGGCGCCTATCTGCTATTTGCCTTCGTGCCGCTGTTCATCGCGTATTCGGCCGTGCTGATCGCCCCCGAGCTGATGGTGCATCTGGAAGACGGCGGTGATTCACAGATGATCCTGCCGCAACTGGTGCTCATGCATATGCCGATGTTTGCGCAGGTGCTGTTCTTCGGCGCACTGCTCTCGGCAATCATGAGCACGGCGTCCGGGACCTTGCTCGCGCCGTCAGTGACTTTCTCCGAGAACGTGTTGCGCGATTATTTTCCCGGCATGCGTGACAAGAAGTTCCTCGTCATGACCCGTATCGTGGTGGTGTGCTTCACCGCCCTGGTGCTGCTGTTCGCGCTCAACAGCGAGGCCACGATTTACGAAATGGTCGAACAGGCCTATTCGGTGACGCTGGCGATGGCTTTCACCCCTCTGGCGCTGGGCTTGTTCTGGAAGCGTGCCACCAATCAGGGCGCCATCTTCTCGATTTTCGCGGGGGGCTTCGTATGGATGTCGCTCCTGTTGCCCATGATCGGCTGGCTACCGGCGCCCGAGGCGTGGATTGAGCTGGCCAATCAGGTGCCGCCCCAATTCTTCGGACTGCTCGCCAGCCTGCTCGGCATGGTGGTGGGCTCTTTGCTGCCGCAGTGGATCCGCCATGATCCGCAGGGGCATCTGCAGCACGCCTGAGTGATGGGGGCGGACAGGCGAGGGCGGCTTCCCCCCTATCTGTGCGCATCCTATGCGCTGCTGATTCTCTACGTCTGCCTGTTCCCGCTTGCGGGCTGGCAGACGCCCGTGGGGTCGCCTTTCTCCTTCTTGTTCGAGCCCTGGCAGAAGTACATCTCGTATTCGGACGTCTACCTGAATGTGCTGGGCTATCTGCCGCTGGGCTTCATGCTCGCGGCGACGCTTCGTGGGCAGCATGCTGTGGCCGTGCTGGCCTGGGTGACGCTGGTCAGCTTCACGCTCAGCTTCAGTGTGGAATGTCTGCAGTACTACCTGCCCAGTCGTATTTCCTCCAATCTCGATCTGGCCACCAATGTGCTGGGTGGTGTGCTGGGGGGTATGGCCGGGCTCTGGGGGGGGCGGGTATTTGCCCCGGATGGCTGGATCCGTCGCTGGCGTGAGCGCTACATCCAGCCGGGGCATCTGGGGGAACTTGGGTTGATCCTGATCGCGCTGTGGTGGCTGACGCAACTGGAGCCGCGCTCGCCCCTGTTCGGTACCGGCGACCTGCGATTCCTGTTCGATCTGCCGGCACCCGTAGCCTTCTCTGCGCGCCGTTACATGTTGCTGGAGCTGGCGGTGGCGGCCTTCGGCACGGTCAGCGTCGGCCTGCTGGTGCTGCGCTGCATGTGCTTGCGCCGTTTCCACGTGGTGGTTCTGGTGCTGCTTGCAGGCTTGGGCTTGCGTTCCCTCGCGGGCGCGCTGTTCCTGGTGCCGCCCGATGCCTTGCAATGGGCAGGCAGCGGTGCCTGGCGCGGGCTGCTGATCGGGCTGGCGGCGCTGGCGGTGGTCAGCCGGCTGCCACGCTGGAGCCAGCACAGCCTGGCCAGCCTGACCCTGCTGTGTGCCACCGCGCTGATGAACCTGATGCCGGACAACCCGTTCATCGATGCCTCCGTGCGCACGCTGCAGCAGGGGCATTTCCTGAGCTTCCACGGACTTACGCGCCTGACTGTTGCCGTGTGGCCCTTCCTGGCGCTGGTCTTCCTGTCGGCCCAGGCGACCTTGTCCCGCCGCTGAGCATTGCCGAGAACGGTTTATGCGTGGTCCTGTACAGGCGCTTTGCCTGTGCTTGTTCAAGGAGACGGTCATGATCATCGAACGTGATATGCATGAGTCCCCGTGGGAATGGCCGACCAGCGTAGAGATGGACGCCGCCGGAGAAGCAATGGGGGCTGGCGCAACCCGTCCGCCCTTGCCGCTGGTGATGCCACGGCTCCAGGAGCACGATTTCACGCGCGGGGAAGCGTCTCGCCGCGATTGAAGCTGCAGCGTCAGCGGCTATCATGTGCGCCCCTGACGCTGGAGCTTTCCCGTGCCCACCCTCCTGCACAGATTCGATGCCTATGCGCGCCTGATGCGCCTGGATAAGCCCATTGGTTCGCTATTGCTGCTGTGGCCGACCTATTGGGGCTTGTGGGCAGCCAGCGCCGGTGCCTTTCCTGATTTCGCCTTGCTGCTGATCTTCACGTTGGGCACCATTTTGATGCGTTCGGCCGGTTGCGTGATCAATGATTGGGCTGATCGCGATTTTGACGGCCATGTGGAGCGCACCAGGCTTCGCCCGCTGGTTACGGGTGAAGTCGGCGGATGCGAGGCGCTGGTGCTCGCTGCGGTGCTGGCCCTGCTGGCCTTTCTGCTGATTCTGCCCTTGCCGGCGCTGGTGCTGTGGCTGTCTGTGCCCGCCCTGTTGCTGGCAGTCAGCTATCCCTTCACCAAGCGTTTCCTGGCGATTCCGCAGGCCTATCTGGGCGTGGCCTTCGGCTTCGGCATCCCGATGGCTTTTGCTGCGCAGCTCGGCAGCGTGCCGCCGGTGGGTTGGCTGATGCTGCTGGCCAATGTCTTCTGGGCGGTGGCCTATGACACCGAGTACGCGATGGTGGATCGCGAGGATGATCTCAAGATCGGCATCCGTACGTCGGCCATCACCTTCGGCCGCCATGATGTGCTGGCCGTGATGCTGTGCTACGGCGCATTTCTCGGTCTGATGTGGCTTGCCGGCGAATCGTTCGGTGCCGGCTGGCCCTATCGCGTCGGGTTGGCCGTGGCAGCGGTGCTCGCGGTTCATCACTTCACGCTGATCCGTACCCGCAGCCGTGACGGCTGCTTCAAGGCATTCCGGCACAACAACTGGCTGGGCGCGGCGGTGTTTGCCGGTATGGCGGCAGACCAGTTGTTGCGTGCGTCCAGTCTGTAACCAGGAGCGTTGCTGCCCATGTATCGACCCGAGCATTTCAAGGAGACGAATCCAGACGAGTTGCACGCCATCATCCGGCAGCATCCGCTGGGAGTGCTCGTCACGCATTCGGCTGCGGGGCTGGATGCCAATCACCTGCCTTTCGAATTCGTGGCCGGACGCGGCGCACTGGGCTCGCTGCAGGCGCATGTCGCGCGAGCGAACCCGCTCTGGCAGGAGACTCCGGCCGGTACGGAGGTGATGGTCGTGTTCCGGGGGGGCGCAGGCCTACGTTTCTCCCAACTGGTATCCCTCCAAGCAGGAGACTCACCGACAGGTGCCGACCTGGAACTACGAAGCGGTTCATGCCCACGGGCGGCTCCGGATCATCGATGAGGAGAAGTTCGTGCGCGGGCTTGTCGGCCGGCTGACGCGCGAGCATGAGCGCAGTGAAGCCGCTCCCTGGAGGATGAGCGACGCGCCCCGCGACTTCATCGACCAGTTGCTGGCACAGATTGTCGGTATCGAGATCGAGCTCACCCGCCTGGAAGGCAAGCGCAAGCTCAGCCAGAACAAGGATGCACGCGATCGGGAAGGCGTGATCCACGCCCTGCGGGAAAAGCACGAGCACGGGATGGTCGCCGCGATGGAAAGGCCCGCGTCTTCTTCCGATTGAAATGCAAAAGGCCAACCAGGCGGGTTGGCCTTGCGAAGGTACTGCTGGAATCCTGCGTGGAGCGGGCGATGGGAATCGAACCCACGGCTCTAGCTTGGGAAGCTAGGGTATTACCATTATACGACGCCCGCTCTGCTGCCCCGATGCAGGGCAGGGCGCGATTGTAAGGGCGCTCCATCCCCGGGCGCAAGCTGGGGCCTCTGCACGGCGTGGTAGACTCCGCCGCTCGCTGGCCGTGACGCGCCGGCCTGGAACCCGATCATCATGCTGCACATCACCCTCAACGGCGAAGCACGCGAAATCGCGCCGGCTTCCACTGTCGCCGATCTGCTCGCGGAGCTCGACCTGATCGGCAAGCGTGTCGCGGTCGAACGCAATGGTGAGATCGTGCCGCGTGGGCAGCATGGCGCTACCGTGCTGGCCGAGGACGATGCCCTCGAAATCGTCGTGGCCGTGGGCGGCGGCTGAAACGCCGGGCCTGCCCTTGCCCTTCCTGGAGAACACCATGCAAGACCCGTTGTTGATTGCCGGCCGCGAATATCATTCCCGCTTGCTCGTCGGAACAGGTAAGTACAAGGATTTCGACGAGACGCGTGAGGCCGTGCTGGCTTCCGGCGCGCAGATCGTCACCGTGGCGGTGCGCCGCGTGAACATCGGCCAGAACGCGGGCGAGCCCAGTCTGCTCGAGGCATTGCCGCTGAAGGAATTTACCTATCTGCCCAACACCGCCGGCTGCTATACCGCCGACGAGGCCGTCCGCACTCTGCGGCTGGCGCGCGAACTGCTGGATGGTCACGATCTGGTGAAGCTGGAAGTGCTGGGCGACCAGACCACACTGTTCCCGAACATGCCCGAAACGCTGAAGGCCGCCGGGACGCTGGTACGCGAAGGCTTCAAGGTCATGGTCTACTGCTCGGACGACCCGATCCAGGCGAAGATGCTGGAGGATATCGGCGTCGTCGCCGTGATGCCGCTGGCTTCGCTGATCGGCTCCGGCATGGGCATCCTGAATCCCTGGAATCTCCAGCTGATCATCCAGCATGCCAAGGTGCCGGTGATCGTCGATGCCGGCGTGGGCACCGCCTCGGATGCCGCCATCGCCATGGAGCTGGGCTGCGATGGCGTGTTGATTAATACCGCCATCGCCAAGGCACAGCAGCCAGTGCTGATGGCTGGCGCGATGAAAAAGGCGGTGGAAGCCGGGCGCGAAGCATTCCTGGCCGGACGCATGCCGCGGAAGTTCTACTCCGCGAGCCCCAGTTCGCCCACCGCTGGCCTGATCGGGAGCTGAGCCGGCTATGCGTTACAGCGGACAGCTGACGGTCTGGAAGGACGATCAGGGCTTCGGGTTCATCACGCCGGATGGTGGAGGGGAGCGTGTTTTCTGCCATATCAAGGCATTTCACCGGGATGCATCCCGTCCTGCTGAGGGCGATTCCCTGACCTACGAACTCGCGTTCGATGAACGGAAGCGCCTGCGGGCCGCCAACGTCCGGCGGGCAGACGAACGGATTCCGGAAGCGTCTTCGGCACAGGGGCGCAAGGCACCGGCATTGGCGGCCGTGTTCTGCCTGGCGCTGGTCCTCGCATCGCTCGCCGGTCTGCTGTCGTTCTGGGTGCCGGTCTATTGCCTGGCGCTTTCGTTCGCCACCTATATTGCCTACTGGCTGGACAAGAAGAAGGCGCTGAACGAGATGCGGCGCACGCCGGAGAGCAACCTGCATCTGCTGGCCCTGATCGGTGGCTGGCCAGGCGCGTTGGCTGCCCAGCGGATCGAGCGCCACAAGAGCCGCAAGCCAGAATTTCAGCGGGTCTTCTGGTTGACCGTACTGCTCAACTGCAGCTTTGCGGGATGGCTTTTCTTCCCGTCGGGGCAGGCATTCCTGAAGACTCTCGGACTATAACCAGCTGCCATGACCGATCCCATCCAAGATCAAGACAGCCCGCAGGGCGAGCCCGGTGGCCGTTTCTCGCGCCAACCCATCCGTTCCTTCGTGCTGCGCCAAGGGCGCATGTCCGATGCGCAGAAGCGTTACATGGAAGAGCTGTTGCCCCGTTACGCGATTCCGTACCGCGTGCAGCCGATCGATTACCCTGCCGTGTTCGGTCGTGAGGCCCCGGTGGTACTGGAGATTGGCTGTGGCATGGGCGACACGACCGCGAAGATCGCCGCCGCGTGCCCGGAAACCGATTTCATCGGCATCGAGGTGCATGGCCCCGGCGTGGGTAACCTGTGCAAGCTCATCGACGAGCAGCAGCTCACCAATCTGCGTGTGATGCAGCACGATGCCACCGAAGTGGTGCGCGACATGGTCGCCCCCGCATCGCTGGCTGGCATCCACGTCTATTTCCCGGATCCCTGGCCGAAGAAGCGTCACCACAAGCGCCGCATCCTGCAGCCGGATTTCGTGCATCAACTGGCCGAGCGTCTGTCGCCCGGAGGCTATCTGCACTGCGCGACCGACTGGGAGGAGTATGCGCAATTCATGCTGGAGACGCTGTCCGCCGAGCCATTGCTGCAAAACACTGCTGCTGACTACGCCCCGAAGCCGGATTACCGGCCGCTCACCAAGTTCGAGGCACGTGGCCTGCGTCTGGGGCATGGCGTGTGGGATCTGGTGTTCCGGCGGGTTTGAGGATCAGGTTTGAGTTTTGCCGCAGAGGACGCGGAGGTTCGCTGAGTTGCAATCGATTGGGCGTATTCCGACAAGTGCTTGAAAGATAGCGGCAGGATGCGAAATCCGCTCACCCTTCGATACCCTGGAGCCTGCCCTTGACCTGATCCGGGGGGCGAACGGACTTCGGTTCAGGCATACCGGCTGCCACAGGCCCGTTCATGCTGAGGTATCGAAGCATGAACGGGCGCGCGGAGAAGCACATGGCCTTTTACGTCTACATCCCGAGATGCGCTGACGGCAGCTATTACACCGGCCACTCGGATGATCTCGAAGCGCGCATGCAAATGCATGTCACAGGGGCCATCAGAACCTGCTACACGGCAAGCCGTCTGCCAGTGAGTCTGGTTTTTCAACAGGCTTTCGCTACACGTGAAGAGGCCGTGGCGGCTGAACGGCAGATCAAGGGCTGGAGCCGGGCCAAGAAAGAGGCGATGATGAAAGGCGATTGGGGTGAAGTTGCGCGCCTGTCCAGAATCTGAGCTGTCCGCCCGTGAGTGCTTCGATACCTCAGCACGAACGGGGTTGTACGTGTGAACGGGAATGTTTGAGAGTCCGCCTATATGAGCCTTCCTGCTTCGCTTCCTCCCACCCGTATCCTCGGCATCGATCCCGGCCTGCGCATTACCGGCTTCGGCGTGATCGAGCGGGTCGGCAGTCAGCTGCGCTACATCGCCAGTGGCTGCATTCGGACCCCGGACGGGAGTCTGCCCCAGCGCCTGAAAGTGATCCTGGCCGGCGTGCAGGAAGTGGTGGATACCTATCATCCGGCCGAGGCGGCGGTGGAAATCGTGTTCGTGAACGTGAATCCGCAGTCCACGCTGCTGCTCGGGCAGGCGCGGGGGGCTGCGATCTGTGGGCTGGTGAGCCGTGATCTGCCGGTGTCCGAATACACCGCGTTGCAGGTCAAGCAGGCCGTGGTGGGGTATGGCAAGGCCAACAAGGAGCAGGTGCAGCACATGGTGAAACGTCTGCTGCAGCTCGAGGGTGACCCGCAGGCCGATGCCGCCGATGCGCTGGCGGTGGCTATCTCGCACGCACATGGCGGCGCGGCGGCCGGCGGACTCGTTGCGATGGCGAAGACCACGCGTCGCCGGGGCGGCCGGCTGATGGCCCTGCCCGGGCAGAAGTAGCGCTGTCGGCTTCAGTGCTCTCGGGTCGGGGAACCAGACTTGTATCAGGCCGGCATGACGGCGCCGGCCCTCGTGCGTTGCCGGTGTTGGCCCAGCCACGCCACGCCGTAAAGGATCGCGAAGCACAGCGCGATCAGTGGAGCGTCTACCCGCCAGTCGTGCGGCTCGGTTTCACCGCCGAGCGTGGCCAGTGCCAGCAGCACGATCATGAGGTGCGTGCAGAACACGGTGAGCGAGGATTGCCCGAGCGTGACGAGGAAGCCAGGCTTCCTGATCCTGGCGGCCAGCGCTGGCCCGTGATGCATGATCAGGATGGTCAGCGCAAACAGGTTGATCATCCGTAGCGGCCCCAGCGTCCATTTTTCGAACAGCAGGTTGAGCGGGCTTTCCATGCCGAAAGGGTAGGGGCCGGCGAGGTGGCGCCAGCTCAGGAACGCCAGCGCGAGTGCCCATGCAATCCGGACAGCGGAGCGGGGGATGCTGAAGACTTCGAGTTGCCCCTGGGCTTTGGCTGCGCCGAGCCAGAGGCCGATCACCCACAGCAATTGCCAGGCCCAGAGCGCGAATGAGCCTGTCTGGCTGACCGGGACTCCGATCCCGAACGACTGGAACAGCGTTTCGTACAGCCACACGCCGAGGCCGAACTGAGCACCGAACCACAGGGCCACGCTGGCCGTCAGGATGGTGCTCCAGCCGTTGCGCATGCCCCAGGTCATCAGCCACGGGCTGATCAGCATGAACATCACGTAGATCGGCAGGATATCCAGCAGCGGCGGTGTGTAGAGCAGCACCAGCGCCGCCAGCGTGGCTGTCAGCGGGGCGTCCAGATAGTAGGACAGCAGTCCTGTGGCGGCCACCTGTCTGGTGTAGCGAGCCAGCCCCGCGAACAGCGTGAAGGCGAACAACATCAGCCCCAGGTGGCACAGGTAGACCTTGGCCGAACGCCGCAGCAACGCACCGCGCATCACGCCCGCACCATCGCGCAGACCCTTGCGCCCATACACCAGGGCCGCCATGAAGGCGGAGAGCAGCACGAAGCCCTCCGCCGCGGAAACGTAGCCGAAAGGCTGGCTGGCGGGGGTGGTCAGCGGAGAGGGCAGATGCGTCAGCGTCATCAGCACCAGCATTAGTCCCCGCAGGGCATCGAATTCCCAGAGTCTTCGCATCATGAAATCCAGACGGCAGACACTTCCTGACAGAGGTGTGCCGCCGAATGTTCCGGCCGTTCGTCCGGGGCGAGGATTTTCTCCGGCGCAGGCTGCGCCATGACAACCTCCATGGCGGTTCGTGCGTTCTATCGGGCGCTGGTGCCGGATGTGCCAGAATTCCCGGCAGACAGGGAAAGGCAGGCGCTGTGTCGCGCCGCTTCAGGGAATTCATGGCGTGCCTGCCGGTCTGTCCCGCGAAGGGAATGCATCTGTTGTCCGCATCGCCTGATCCGGCGCACCACGGGGCGAAGCCCTCAGGCATGGCCGGAATGCTTACTCACAGAAGGAAAGGTATTGAAACGATGATCAGTCTGGGCAGACGCAAAACCCTGCTGGCGGCGACAGGTCTTGTCGCCTTGCTGCTCGCTCCGTTTGGCGCTGCGGGCGCTTCGCCAGACACCGGGCGACCCTTCTCGTTCGAGCGATTGGTCGAACGTGCCCAGCAGGCTTCACGCCAGGCCTATGTGCCGCCTTACCGGCCGGCACCGGACGTGGTCCGCCGTATCAATTACGAAGAACATGGCAAGCTGCGCTTCAAGACCGATCAAGCCCCCTATGCCAAACCCGGGCAGGGCGGCGCCTATCCGGTGACTTTCTTCCACCTCGGAGAACTGTTTGCCAAGCGGGTGAACATGTATCTCGTGCGCGATGGTGTGGCACGCGAGTTCGGCTACAACCCGAGCCTGTTCGAAATGCCGGCCAGCAGCCCGGCACGCCAGTTGCCGCGTGACTCCGGTTTTGCCGGTTTCCGCCTGCAGGAATGGAATGGCGCGTCCGACTGGCGCACGCAGGATTGGGTCGCCTTCCTCGGCGCCTCCTATTTCCGCAGCATCGGCGCTTCCGGCCAGTACGGGCTGTCGGCGCGCGGGGTGGCGGTCAACCCGGCGGTTGCCGGCATGCCCGAGGAGTTTCCCGACTTCACCGAGTTCTATATCGAAGAGCAGGCAGACCCCGCCGCACCCGTCACCATCAGTGCCCTCCTCGATGGCCCCAGCATCACCGGTGCCTATCGTTTCAGGCTCACACGAGGGCTGGAGCGCACCAAGGGCGTGACCATGGAGGTCGAATCCCGTTTGTTCCTGCGCCGTGATGTCGCCCGTCTGGGCCTGATCCCGCTGACCTCGATGTTCTGGTTCGGTGAATACGGCCACGAGCGCATCAACGATTGGCGTCCCGAGGTGCACGACTCCGACGGTTTGGCTCTGTGGACCGGCAATGGCGAGCGTATCTGGCGTCCGTTGAACAACCCCGCCGGCATCACCGTTTCCACCTTCCAGGACGAAAATCCGCGCGGCTTCGGCCTGCTTCAGCGCGACCGCAACTTCGATCACTACCGTGATGGCGTGTTCTACGACCGCCGCCCCAGCTTGTGGGTGGAGCCGCTCGCGCCGCTGGGCAAGGGGCAGGTGCAACTGCTCGAAATCCCGACCGACGACGAGATCCACGACAACATTGGCGCCTTCTGGGTGCCGGCGGGCGAGGCAAAGGCGGGCAGCCAGTACAGCCTGCACTACCGGCTGCACTGGCTGGATAACGAACCGTATCCGGCAGAGAACATCGCCCAGACCGTGGCCACCCGCATCGGCCGTGGTGGCGAGCCGGGCAAGCCTCGGCCGGCCGATGAATACAAATTCGTCGTCGAGTTCGACCGGCCTAGCGTGATGCGCCAGATTCCGTGGGGCGTGTTCACTGAAGTGGTGTTCAGCACATCCTCGGGCAAGGTGATCCGCTCCTTCTCCGAACCGGTGCCCGGTGGCAATGTCTGGCGCGCCACGGTCGATCTGTCCGTCGAGCCGGAACGCATCGCCGAACTGCGTATGTACCTGGCGCTGGATGGCAAACCGTTGACCGAGACCTGGCTCTACCAGTTCGACCGCCGCAACATCCTGCCCCGCCCCTGATGATCTGTTAGCCGAAAACATCGTTTGGCCACCTGTTCTGGACCCGATGGACGAAAATCGGTTCTTGTCCGGTGGCCGGGCGGCTAAAATCGGCCACTTTTTGCTGGAGAAGGCGATGGAAAGTCGCGAAGAAACCCTGGTGGACGTGCGTCGCGCCATGGCCGAGGCCGAGTGCCTGGTTGACGGTCGGCAGGTCGATCGCGCGCTGGATGCGCTGGCCCGGCAGATCACCGAGAAGCTGCACGACAAGGACCCGCTCGTATTCGTCGTCATGAACGGCGGTCTGGTGCTCGCCGGTCGTCTGCTGCCCAAGCTGGATTTTCCCCTGCAGCTTTCCTACCTGCACGCCTCGCGCTACGGGCATTCGCTCAATGGCACGCTGCTCGACTGGCGTGTGCGCCCCACGCAGGATCTGCGCGGCCGTACGGTGCTGGTGCTGGATGACATCCTGGATGAAGGCTGGATGCTGCAAGCGATCCTGAACTTCTTCAAGGATGAAGGTGCGGCAGAGGTGCACTCGGCGGTGCTCATCCACAAGATCCACGAGCGCAAGGCCTATCCCGGCATGCGCGCGGATTTCACCGGCATCGACGTGGCCGACCGCTTCCTCTTCGGTTGTGGCATGGATTACAAGGGGTACTGGCGCAATGCGCCGGGGATTTACGCGTTGAAGGGCTGTTGATCGCCTGGCGCCGGAGACCGCGGCGGGTAAAAGGCTGTCCACGGTTTCGCAGTAAGACCGTGAACAGCCTCTAAGGTAGAATCCGCCCCCTGTTACCCGTAACGAGGATTTGACGTGAGCGCAGTGACCGGTTTGAGAACCCTTTCCAGCCAGACCCTGTTCAAGAAGGGCGACGTGTTCGTGCTGTTCGGCGAACTCTTCGGCCGCGGCTACGCCAATGGCCTCGTGAACGAAGCGCGTGCCGCCGGCATGACCATCATCGGCATGACCGTGGGCCGCCGCGAAGCCGATGGCAGCCTGCGCCCGCTGAATGCCGAGGAGCTGGCCACGGCGGAAGCCAATCTGGGCGGCAGGATCGTCAACGTGCCGATGATGGCTGGCTTCGATCTGGACGCACCTGCCGGTACGCCCACCGTGACCGCGCTGGTCAATGAAATGGGGCTGAAGACCTGGCAGGAAGACAAGCTCGACTGGGCCCATGTGAATGCCTGCCGCGAACTCGGCGTGGCGCGTTTCAAGGCAGCCGTGGCCGAGGCCATGACCCAGCTCGATGCGCTGATCCCGGCTGGTGCCAACGTCTTCTTCGCCCATACCATGGCTGGTGGCCTGGTCAAGGCCAAGGTCTTCCTGGCGATCGCCAACCGCATCTACAAGGGCCGTGGCGACCGTTTCATGTCCTCGCGTGCGCTGCTCGATTCCGACCTCGGCAAGCTCAACCTGATGAACTTCGACGAGGTCACCCCCAATACCTTCGGCCACCTCATCGACGGTTCCGCCGCCATCCGTGCCCGCATCGAGGCGGCCGGCCAACAGGTGCGCTACACCGCCTACGGCTATCACGGCACCGAAATCCTGATCGGCGGCGAATACACCTGGCAGACCTATACCAACTACACCCAGGGCTACGCCAAGAAGCGCCTGGAAGACATTGCCCGCGCCGCGTGGGAAAAGGGCGTGAAGGCCACCGTCTTCAATTGCCCCGAGATCCGTACCAACTCGTCGGACATCTTCGTCGGCGTCGAACTCTCGCTGGTCCCCTTGCTCAACGCCTTCAAGCGCGAAGGCTGCGGCGCGTGGGGCGAGGCACAGTGGGCCGCCTGCCAAGGCCTGCTGCAGGATGGCAGCCCGCTGGCCGCGATCCTGGAACAGCTCGACACCTACAACCAGGACCCGGTGATGATCGGTTTCCGCGACTTCGCCGCCTGGCCGATGGACAACACGCCGGCGCTGGCGGATCGCATGATCGGCACCGCCGAATCCATCACGGCCCAGCACAAGGATGGCAAGGCGCTGATCACCGATCACCTCAGCGCACTGGTGATCGAAGCGACTGGCCCGTTGATGTTCAACGAAGCCGCCCAGCCCACCGGCCCGGTGCTGTGGCTGTCGCATGATGTGATTGCGAAGCAGTTGGCGAAGCTGCACGGCTGATCCGGCGACGCCCAATGCAAACAGCCCGCGTAATGCGGGCTGTTGCGTTTCAGCGCAGCGCGGAAGGCAAGGTCCGAGCTTTCCCGCTCGGCTTCATCCCGGCGAAAGCCGGGATCCAGCGACTTCATCCCTGCTGGAACGCTGATGGATTCCGGCTCGGAATGACGACAAAGCCTCGAGTGCGCGGCATCTTGCGTTGCCGAGCAGTGCGTCAGAAGCGATAGGTCGCGAAAATGCCGTAGGTGTTTTGTGCGCGGCTAGCCGTGATCGGGCTGTCTGCCGCGTCGCCTTGCAGACGCGCGAAGCTGGCGCGTGCCGCGAGGCCCCATTGGCGATCCAGGGCGTACTCCGCGCCGACCGAGAAACGCAGCAGGTTGAGGCCGCTCTTCGCGGTGTAGGTGGGCAGGCCGGAGCGGGCACTCTGCCCGGAATCGATGCCGAAGAAAGTCTGGGTGTAATCGCTGTCCGCCCAGGTGAGGCCAGGGCCTGCCGAGAGTGCGAGGCGCTCGGTCACGCGGTATTTACCCTCGACATCGAAGGTGGCGAGCACGCCCTGGTCCTTGCCGCTGACATCTGCAGAAACGCTGCCTGCAAACGTCAGCCAGCCCAGCATCGTGTGCGAGGCGAACAGTGCCGCGCGCGTGGCGTTGTCGATGTCGCCAAGCCCACGCAGACGTTCGTCGTCCGATTCCTTGCGTGCCTTGGAGAAGCCCACGCCGACGGCCAGGCCGATGCGTGTGTTCGTGGAGCGATAGAGATGGGCGCCGAGGCCGGCAGGCGCGCCGGATCCTGGTACGCCGCCGATGAAGTAGCGGCCGTAGCTGGCGCTGATCATGGGCACGAACTGCGTTTTGCGCTCGCTGGCGCCCGGGTACTTCGGCCGGTTTGCCGCACCCGCCCCGATCATGAATTTCCAGCCGTCGTCCGAGGCGGCGTCAGTCTTGGTGGCGGGGGCTGCGGTTGTGGTCTGCGCATGGGCTCCATGCCAGATGACCGTGCTTGCGAGGGCCGCTGCCGTCAGGCACAGGGGGCGATTGATGCGCATGGGATTCATCGGGATGGTCGTAAAAGGAGTTAAAGGAGAAGCGAAAGTCTCCCACGGATGCATTCCGGGGTCTGTGTCCCGGATGTAAAGAAAGATGAAGTGCGACCGATGGCGTCTCGACCTGCCCGTGTCAGCGCGAGGGCTGGCGTTCTTCCGGGCGTACGGCACTCCAGGCGCGCCGACTGCTCGAAGCGGAAGACGAGGATGCGGGAGGCCTGGGTGGGCGTGGTGGCTGGACCAGAACCGGCACGGGAACATAGACCGTGCCTGCGCCCCCGCGGAGGATGTTGTCGGCTTCCAGCGCGCAGTCCGTGCCGCGATTCTGTTCGCAGCGTTCGATGAGGCGCTGGCGTTCCGTTGCACTCGTGCCGGTGGTGACGGCCGGGCGTGAGATGGCGCTTGCCTGGCTCGGTGTCGCCAGCGTGGCATCCGGCGCGGTCTGGGGCGGCAGGGCCGGAACGACGGATACGCCATCGCGCACCGGCTGCGCCTTGCCGTTGATGGGGGGCGTGTCGCTGTAATGTACGTGCCCTTCCGCATCCACCCATTTGTAGAGCTCTGCCTGGACGAGGCCGGCGAGCAGGGCGAGCGTCAGCAGGGCAAGGAGTTTCATCTGCGTTCTTCCTGAAGTGTTTTCTTCATTGTGGATCGCGTCTGGAATATTGCCGCCTTACTCTCCGGTGGTTTCTGACGCCGCTTCCGTGCGCAGCTTGAAACCCAGCTCCAGTGCTTCCAGCGGCACATCGCGCACGATGAAGACCAGGCGCGTGTCGCGGTCCTCGTCGGGCCAGGCTGGCAGTGAGAAGCTGGGATAGCGTTCCTGGCGCACGCCATGGACCACGCGTGGTCCGGGCTCTCCCGCAATGGCGACCAGGCCCTTGATGCGCAGGATGCGCTCGCCAGCGAGAGACAGGATGAAGTCCAGCGCATCGCTGAAGACCGGCCAGGTGAAGGGCTCGGTGAAACGCAGCACGTGGGTTTCCACGCGTTCGTCGTGGCGCACGGCGCTCACGCTGGCGGTGCGGCGGCCAAACGCGGAGGCGGTGCGTAGCCGCGTCTGTTCGGCGGCGGCCGTTTCGCTCAGCCAGCGCAGCACATCTTCGCCCTTGCTGGCGGGATCGTAAAGCGCCATGCCGGTGAGCAGGCCTTCAGGCATGGCGCCGGGGCGGCTGCGCCACTGCGAGGCCAGCGGGTTGAGGCGGCGCACGCGCGCTTCGCCGTCGGCCAGTTCTTCTTCATCCAGCAGGTCGCACTTGGTCAGCACCACACGGTCCGCCATCGCCACCTGGCGCACGGCCTCTTCGTGCTGGCCCAGTTGCCAGGCCACGTTGCGTGCATCCACGGTGGTCACGATGCCATCCAGGCGGAAGCGCTCGGCGAGGAAGAAATCGCGCATCAGCATGTGCGCCACCGGTGCCGGATCGGCCAGCCCGGTGGTCTCGATCACCACGCGGCGCAGATCCTTCACCTCGCCGCGCAGGCGGCGCATGAAGAGATCGCGCAGGCTGCGCGAGAACTCGCCGCGCACCGTGCAGCACAGGCAGCCGGATTCGAGCAGTACCACGTCTTCGGTGACCTGCTCGACCAGCAGATGATCGATGCCGATGGCACCGACCTCGTTGATCAGCACGGCACAGCCCGCCATCTCTGGCGCGCGCAGCATGGCGTTGAGCAGCGTGGTCTTGCCACTGCCGAGAAAGCCCGTCAGCAGTGTGACGGGGATGCGGGCATCGTTTTCAGAATTCATTCTGCAGGCGCTTGTAGCCGGCCACGAGTTCGTTGTTGGTGCGAACCACGTCTTCGGAGAATTCGGTGGCCGAGGCGGTGACCTTGGGGATGGTCTCCAGATCGGTGTCCGGATGGATGTGGGTGGTCGAGGGCACGTAGAAACCTGCCGGCAGGTCCAGCCCGTCCACCACCGAATTGTGCCGTACCACGCAACCTTCGCCGATCTTGCAGTTGAACAGCACGCTGTTGAAGCCGATGAAGGCGCGGCTGCCGACTTCGCACGGGCCGTGCACGATGCTGCGGTGGGCGATCGAGGTGTGTTCGCCGATGAGTACGGCGGCACCGGACTTGGAGTGGATCACCACCCCATCCTGGATGTTGGAGTGCGCGCCGATCACGATGGGATCCATGTCGCCCGTGGCATTCAGCTCATCGGCACGGATCACCGCGTAAGGGCCGATGAAGACGTTCTCATGGATGATTACCTTGCCGCAGATGATCGCGGTGGGGTCGACGAAGGCGGATTCGTGGATCTGCGGCAGATCGCCGCTGGGGTTCTTGCGGATCATGTTGTGGATTCTCTCGGGGGAGGGCGATCACGGATGGGCGCGCCGCCCGTGGGGGAATGTGTCGGGTTTTCGCTCTGGCGCATGACTGTGGCGAGGACGATACCCGGAATTCTAAGGCGCTCACCCGGAGATGCAACAGTGTTGCGCGTAGGGTCATGAAACTGGCGGCAGGCGGAGCCCTGGGATGCGACAGGCCAAAACAGCCACTATCACTGCTGAGTGGGCTCGCCGTCCCCCAAGAGGACGCTTTTACCTTGGGGCGCCCCGGCGGCAAAAAGCCACCGGGGACGGTGGCTTCAGATGAGTGAGCAGGGCGGCGACGAAATCCGCCCGCACTTCGATACTTCAGTGCGAACGGATTAGTGAGGGGGCGATCATTGCCACGATTCCGCTCGTGCCGAGGTATCGAAACATGAGCGGACGTCACCGCCCAGCCATCGGGCGATGGCTGGCATGAGCGAGGCTGCGGCTCTGTGAAGTTCCGCCGAGCGGTACGGGGGTCAGGGCTTGATGGCTTCCACGGCCAGGTAGAGTGTGATTTCGTCCGAGACGTAGGGCGCGAACTTGCCCATGTTGAAGTCACTGCGCTTGATCGTGGCGGTGGCATTGGCGCCGACTGCGTCCTTCTTCATCATCGGGTGCTGCTGGGCGGTGAAGTGGGTGATGGTCAGCGTCACCGGCTTGGTCACGCCCTTGAGCGTCAGCTCGCCTTCCACGGCAACGGGCTGGTCTCCCTCGAACTTCACGCGGGTGGACTTGAAGCGGATGCTGTCGTACTTGGCCGTGTCGAAGAAATCCTCATCCTGCAGGTGGCCGTTGAACACCGGAATGCCGGTGTTGACCGATTTCGCGTCGATCACCACATCCACCGACGCGGTGCGTGCTTCGCGGTCCAGCACGATCTGGCCACTGGTCTTGTCGAAGCCGTGTTTCTGCTTGCTCAGGCCGAAGTGGTTGTATTCGAAGACAGGGAAGGTGTGAGTCGGATCGATTACGTAGATTTCGGGGGCGGCGAAACTGCTGCCGGTGGCAGCCAGCAGGGCGAGCGAGAGCAGGATTTTCTTCATGAGGGGTCCTCTGTCGGGGTTGGGGTGGTGGGGCGTTTCTTCTATTTGCCGGCGGCGAGCAGGCGGAAGCGGATCTGCACCTCATCGGCCACGATGCTGGTGTCGGCCCACACGCCTTCGCCAATGGCGAAATCGGTGCGCTTGATGTTCAGAGCGCCTTCGAAGACGCCATTGCTGCCATCCTGACGGAAAGCCACCGGTGCCGTCACGTCACGCGTGCGGCCTTTGATCGTCAGCTTGCCGGCGACCTCGAAGCGGTTGTTGCCCAGGGGCTTGATGCTGCTGGAAACGAAGCGTGCGGCGGGATGCGCGGCGTTGTCGAACAAGGCTTTACCGCCGATCTCGCCGTTGCCGTCTGGAGAGCCCACGTCGATGCTTTTCACGTCGATGTCGAAACTGGCACTGCCCTTGGCGGCTTGCGCGGGATCGAAGGCGAGTTGCGCCTGGAAGCGCTTGAACCCGCCTTCCATGGGCACATTCATCTGGCGGTATGTGAAGCCCAGGCTGCTCTTGTCGGTCAGCACACGGGTGTATTCGGCCGCCTGGGCGGCGCTGACGGTGGCGGTCAGCAAGACGAGGGCGGCGAGGGACGCACGGATGTTCATGAAGGCTCCGGGGGCGGGTCAGTTACGGGCGAGAAAGGGCAGCATGCGGCTCAGCACGTCGTCCCGGTCGATCAGGTGGTGTTTCACCGCAGCCAGCGCGTGCAGCCCAACCAGCCCGATCAGAGCGAAATTCAGCCAGACGTGCAAGGCGGTAAGCTGTTTGCCCAGTTCCACATCGCGGCCGATCAGGTCCGGCAGCTGGACTAGGCCGAAATACACGGTGGGAAAGCCTTTGGCGGAGCTCATCAGCCAGCCGGATAGTGGAATCGCGATCATCAGCAGATAGAGCACGCGATGCGTCCATTCGGCTGCGGCGTGCTGCCAGGCCGGCATGCCGGCGGGCGGCGAAGGCTGTGGATGGGTCGCGCGCCAGCCCAGGCGAAACAGCGCCAGCAGCAGCAGGCTGATACCGGCCCACTTGTGCCAGGAAATGTATTGCAGCTTGGCCGGGGAAAACGGCAGCGAGTTCATGTAGAAGCCGAGCGCGAGCGTGCCGGTCAGGCCCAGCGTGATGAGCCAGTGCAGCGAGACGGCCGTCGTGGTGTAGCGATGAGATTTGTTTTTCATATTGCGTCGCAGCATCCGGGGCAGTGCGCCGAAATCTACGCAAGCCCTGCGATGCGTTCAACGCAACGGCGCGCAATTGATCATTGCAATAATTGCAATGATCTGAGGGGAACTTTTTCGGATTCCCCGTTCTTTGCGCTGAAACAACGCGGAGCCGATCTCCGGCGTCCAGACTGAAACCAGTACGGGCGCTCTGGGCCCGGGCTGATCCGGCCTGTCGCTTACTCACCCGCAATGGTTTTTGCAGTGAATCCCGCGATCTGACAGGAGGAAAATCATGGCATCCCGCATCGTACTCAACGAAACCTCGTACTTCGGCGCCGGCAGCGTGGGCGTGATCGCAGAGGAAGTGGCGCGGCGTGGTTACAGGCACGCACTGCTGGTCACCGACAAGGGGCTGGTCGGCGTCGGCCCGGTGGAAAGGGTCGAGGCCGTACTGCAGAAAGGCGGTATCCCCTTCACGCGCTATACCGATGTCAAGCCCAACCCCACCATCGAAAACGTGCAGCAGGGCGTGGCGGCCTGTCGTGCGGCCAAGGCGGATTTCCTGATCGCCGTGGGCGGCGGGTCGGCCATCGATACCGCCAAGGCGATCGGTATCGTGATCACCAATCCGGCATTCGAGGACATCCGTTCGCTCGAAGGCCTGTCACCCACGAAAAAGCCCTGCCTGCCGGTGATCGCCATTCCGACCACCGCCGGCACGGCCGCCGAGGTGACGATCAACTACGTCGTTACCGATGTGGAGAACCGCCGCAAGTTCGTCTGCGTCGACCCGCACGACATCCCCGTGCTGGCCATCGTCGATGCCGAGCTGATGGCGTCGATGCCGAGATCCCTGGCGGCAGCCACCGGCATGGATGCACTCACCCACGCCATCGAGGGCTACATCACGCGTGGCGCCTGGGAGATGAGCGACATGTTCACGCTCAAGGCGATCGAGCTGATCGCCGCCAACCTGCGCGGCTCGGTGCTCGACGAGGCCCCTGCCGCACGCGAGAAGATGGGCCTGGCGCAATACATCGCCGGCATGGGGTTCTCCAACGTCGGGCTAGGGCTGGTGCATGGCATGGCGCATCCCCTGGGGGCTTTTTACGATACGCCGCACGGTGTCGCCAACGCGCTGCTGCTGCCCACGGTGATGGAGTTCAACGCCCCCGCCAGCGGCGAGAAATATCGCGACATCGCCCGTGCCATGGGGGTGTCCGATACCGAAGCGATGAGTCAGGCGCAGTACCGCGAGGCTGCCTGCAAGGCCGTGCGCCAGCTGGCGCTGGATGTGGGCATCCCGCAGCACCTGGCCGAGATCGGCGCCAGGGAGGCCGACCTGCCGGCATTGGCGAATGCGGCCTATCGCGATGTCTGTACGCCGGGTAACCCGCGTGACGTGAGCGAAGCCGAGATCCTGGCGCTGTACCGCAAGCTGTTCTGAGAGAGCCGGCCCTGCGCGGCGCGCGTCCATGACGTATTCAGACCCGCGTCGTCGCAGGACTGTGCGTGTTTCGGGCTTGATCCGACAGCCATTCGTGCAGGTCGCGCATGGCGCGGGTGTGGGGGCGTGATTTCTGCCAGGTCAGCCAGTACTGACCGGTGGTGACCGTGAGATCGAACGCCTGCACCAACAGCCCCTCGCGCAAGGGGCGCTCGAACATCGCCAGGGGCAGCAGGGCCACGCCCAGGCCCTGCATCGCGACGTCAGCCATGGCCAGCGAAGAGTCGAACACCGGGCCATGGATGAGTGGATCGGGCAGCCCTGCCGCGGCAAACCAGCGTGACCATTCATCCGCACGGTAAGAGCGCAGCAACTCATGGCCGAGCAGATCGGCCGGTGTCTTCAGGGTGGTGGCCAGGCGTGGTGCGCACAGTGGCGCCATCTGCGCCTCCACCAGCATTTCCGCACCCATGCCGCGCCAGGCGCCGTCACCGAAGCGGATGGCAAAGTCCAGCCCTTCCGCAGCCAGGTCCACGCGGTTGTTGTGCGTGAAGACGCGCAGGTCGATGAATAGATGGATCTGGCGGAAGCCCACCAGGCGGGGCAGCAGCCAGCCTGCAGCGAAAGTCCCGACCACGGCCAGGTTCAGCACCTCGCGCACCCGGCCGCCCTCGAACTGCTGCAGCACCGCGCTGAGGCGCCCGAAGGCGTCCGAGAGCGCCGGCAACAGGGCCAATCCTTCGTCGGTTAGCAGGAGCCCGCGCGGCAGGCGCCGGAACAGCTGCGTGTTGAGCCGCGCTTCGAGATTCTTGACCTGTTGGCTCACCGCCGCCTGCGTGACGTTGAGTTCCTGGGCGGCCAGCGTGAAGCTCAGATGGCGGGCTGATGCTTCGAAGGCTCGCAGGGCGTTGAGTGGAACATTCATGCGTGCATTATTGACTGTATGCCCAAGTTTTTCTTGTGGGCGCCGCTTGGATTTCCCGTTTGAGGCCACCGGCCAAGGTTCTTAGGATGCGTCCGTCCAGACAACCAGGAGCCAGACACATGAATCGCCGTAACTTTTTGCTGACGGGAAGCCTTGGCCTCGCTTTTGCCACCCGTGCAATGCTTGCCAGTGCATCGGACGATCTCCGGGCATTGTGCAAACGGCTGGAGCAGAGCAGTGGCGGACGGCTCGGCGTTTACATGCATGACGTGTGTCGAAGCCAAGAATTTCTTTATCGCGAGGACGAACGCTTCGCCATGTGCAGCACCTTCAAATGGCTGCTCGCCGCAGCCGTGCTGGGGCGTGTGGATGCCGGCCAGGAACGGCTGGATCGTCGCGTGCGCTTCAGCCGTCGGGATCTGCTCGAATACTCGCCAGCCACCACGCCCTTTGCCGATGGCCCGGGGATGAGCCTCGCGCAGCTGTGTGAAGGCGCCATCGTCGATAGTGACAATACGGCGGCCAACCTGCTGCTGAATGCCCTGGGTGGCCCCTCCGGCTTCAACGCCTTCCTGCGGATGCAGGGAGATCAGGTCACGCGGCTGGACAGGCCCGAGCCGGAACTCAATGAAGCCCGTGCCGGCGATCCGCGTGACACCTCCACGCCATCCGCCATGGGGCGGGATCTGCATCGTCTGTTGCTGGAGGACAGGCTCAGTGCCGCCTCGTGTCGCCAGCTTACGGACTGGATGCTTGCCACCCGCACCAGCGGCGCGCGGCTGCGTGCGGGCCTTGAGGAAGGCTGGCGGCTGGCGGACAAGACCGGCTCCGGTCGTAACGGCACCGCCAACGATGTGGGCATCTACTGGACGCCCGCTGGCGACCCTATCGTTCTGTGCGTGTTCCTGACGGGTGCCCGGTTCGATGGGGCGGCACAGGCGGCCACCATCGCCACGCTGGGGCGCGCGGTCCGCACCCGGTAGCGCGGTTCGCCAGGTCTTCGGTGTCGGTCGGGTTCAGCTGCTGCCACCGAGCAGCCCCATCACGCGGGCGAAGGTCGTCTCGGAGCGCTCGCTGGCGCCCAGAAGGCAGGCGTGGAGCACGCGGCGGAATTCTGCTTCCGGCAAGGTTTCGCCGATGAACACCAGGATGGATTCGCGTGCCTCGTCCGTGCGCCATGCTTCCGCGAGATTGAGCGCCATCAGGGTGTGTAGACCCTGCAGGACGATGCGCTCATCGAAACCGGCCAGCTGCAGTACGCCCTTGTAGCGGAGCATGCGACTGCCATAGCGGTCGATCAGGCCGCCCAGCGCAAAGCGCAGGCGATCCATATCGTAGGGGCGACGCTCGCGGATGACGAAGGAACGGATGTCATCCGTGTGGTGGTGCTGTTGCGGCAGCAGGAACGCCGGATCGATGGCCTCCACACGGGCGAGACTGAAGGCATCGATGTCCAGGATCTCTGCCAGTGGCGTTTCACCGAAATGGGCCAGCGCGACCGGTGCGCGCTGATTGAGCGAGCCCAGCCGTGCGACCAGCAAGTCGAGTGCGACCGGGTCGACCAGATCCACCTTGGTGATCAGCAAGCGGTCGGCAAAGCCGGCCTGCTGCCGGGCTTCACGGTGCCTATCCAGCTGCTGCATGCCATGCATCGCATCGACCAGCGTGATCACGGCGTCCAGCGCGAAGTGCCCGACGACCTCCGGTTCGACGAAGAAGGTCTGCGCAACCGGTGCGGGATCCGCCATGCCGGTGGTCTCGATCAGCACGCGGTCAAACGCCAGGCTGCCGGCTTCACGGCGGGCGGCAAGCTCGCCCAGCATGCGCACCAGATCTTCGCGCACGGTGCAGCAGATGCAGCCATTGCTCATCAGCACGACCTGCTCTTCACCGCGCTGCCGCAGCAGTGCGCCATCGACATCCGCCCCGCCGAACTCGTTCTCGATCACGGCAATGCGATGGCCGTGCTCCGTCGTGAGGATGTAGTTGAGCAAGGTGGTCTTGCCCGCGCCGAGGAAACCAGTCAGGACAGTCACCGGGATACGGCCAGGAGAGGGCATATGGAGCTCCAGATGCAACGAAGTTGCATTCTAAGGGCAAGGCTTCCCGGTTCAACCTTTCAGTCCGAATGGTTATCCGCGGCAGTGAATGAAAGGGATGCGCCCTAAAGCTGCCTGCCGCTTTGTCGTGATGATGAAAAGTTGTGGCGAAACAGACGTTTGGTGCAGAACCTGCTTCGCAGAGGGGCTGGCTGTAATTCGAGCAGGATCACATCTATCGTTGTTGATGGAGGCATGAAAAGCATGCAGAACGCCACCCTTTCGAGGCTTGGAGTTTCATGGGATGTCATCGGGCGGATCGCGGATGCCGTGCTCTCGCACCGGGCGTCGCGGATCCTGAACATGATCCGCAGTACGCGCGATGAATTCCTGACGCTGGAGAACGCGCTGCAATCCGAGCTGGATGCGGCGGTGTACAAGAATGCCTTGCTCCTGCTCCGCTTCAGGGCGTGTCAGGCGGTCGACATCCTGTTCCGCAACCTCTACGAGCGCACGGCCGATATCGGTTATCTGTCGCAGGATGCGGACATCCGCCATTTCGTGACGACTGGCGGCGTGGGCGGCAGGGAGACAATCCGCCATCGTCTGTCGGAATACGCGCAGAAATACAGCGTCTATCGCGACGTGGTGATTTTCGCCACCACGGGCGAAGTCCTGGCCCGCCTCGATGCGCAGGCGCCGGGCGCACGCAGCGCGGATGCCTTCCTCGCACGTGCGCTGGCGGGTGCGGAGTATGTCGAGGCCTTCGGCACCTTCGATTTCCTCGATGGCGCGCGCAACCTGGTGTACGCCCAGGCCATCCGGGACGATCAGGGGGCCGCCATCGGCGTGCTGGCGCTGGTGTTCCGTTTCGAGAACGAAATGGAAGGCATCTTCCGCGACCTCGGCGCCGTGGGCATGAGCTTCATGTGCCTGTCGGATGCCAGCGGCAGGATTCTCGCCTCCAGCGACGAAACCTATCTGGAGCCGGGCAAGCGCATTCCCATCGTCGAGGAAGAAAGCGGTCGCGAGGTAAGTTTCATGGGGCGCCGTTTCTTCATGGTCTCGCACCGTGGCCGGCCCTATCAGAGCCATCGCGGCCCGGCCTGGTACGGGCATGCACTGGTGCCCAAGGAATATCTGGGCGAAACCGGCATCCGCGAGCTTTCGGATGGCACGCTGGGCGACGTGCTCGGCTATGTGGACGTGCTCTGCCCGGCGCTGCGCAGCATCCTGGATTCGGCCAACCGCGTGAATACCGCGCTGCGCATCGTGGTGTGGAACGGCAGCGTGGAAGCGATCCACGATCACGAGGCTTCGCGCGAGCCGCTCAAGGCCGTGCTGCGCCAGATCCAGCAGGCCGGCGCCGAAACCGCGCAGGCCTTTTCGGATGCCATTGGCAACCTGATCACGATGGAGGTTTCCTCCTATCTGCGTACCGGTAGCGATCTGGCGCGGCTCGCCGGCAACATCATGGACCGCAACCTCTACGAGCGTTCGGACGATTGCCGCTGGTGGGCGCTCACCTCCGAGCTGCGCGCCATCCTGGCCGATCCCGGCCGTGGCGTGGAGGACGTGCGGCGCCTGGAAGGCATCCTCGCCGAGATCAATGCGCTGTACACGGTCTATACGCGGCTGTTCGTGTTCGACACGGCCGGCCGCGTGGTCGCCGCATCCAACCTGCATGGCGACAACATCGCACTGCGTGGCGACATGCTGACCGATGGCTGGGTGAAGCAGACGCTGGCGCTGACGCAGACACGTCAGTACGTGGTTTCGCCCTTCGAGCCGACGCGTCTCTACGGAGGCTTCCCGAGCTACGTCTACGCGGCGGCGATCCGCTCGCCCGCGCATGAGGGCGAGGTGGTCGGTGGCATCGGCATCGTCTTCGATGCAGGGCCGGAGTTCCGGCGCATGCTCGACGATTGCGTGCCCGATTTCGCCGGGGCCTACGCGCTCTACGTGGAACGCGACAGCCGCCGCGTGATCGCGGGCAGCAGTGGCTCGGGGCTGGGCATCGGCGAGGTCGTGCCACTCGATCCGGCGTTCTTCGAGTTGATGCCCGGGCAGTCCCGCGAAGCGCTCACGGTGTTCCGTGGCCAGTACAACGTGGTGGCTGCCGTGGCCACGAATGGCTATCGCGAATACAAGACCACCGGGGATTACAGCAATCCCGTGATCAGCCTGGTCGTGCTGCCCATCGGCGATCCGCCCGCGGCAAGTACCGTGCGTAGCCTGCTGGACGATCAGCGCCATGAAGAAGGGCGGGTCGTCGAGCCGGCGCACTTCGCCACCGTCCTCGTCGCTGGCGAGCGCTACGCCTTGCCGGCCGTCTCGGTCTGCGAAACCATCACCGCGGAAGGTCTTACGCCGCCCAGCATGGAAGCCAGCCCCTATCTCGCGGGCAGCGCTGTTTACCGGGACAGCACGGCCGGCGGCAACAACATGGTGGTGCACCTCACCGTGCTGGACGCCAGGCGCTTCTTCCGGCGCGGCGCCGAACAAGGCACGGGGGATTACATCGTCGTGATCCGCGTGCAGGGCAAGCTGATGGGGCTGCGGGTGGATGCCATCGATACCGTGATTACCGTGGACGCCAAGCGCATCGGGCGGGCCAACTTGCTGGCGCACGAGCAATACGGCTTCTCGCATGAAGCCATCCTGCCCTTGCCCGAATCGGAGGGCGTGCGCCCGATCCTGGTGCTGGACGAGGTATTCATGCTGCGGCTGGTGGAATCCTTTTCGGCGCTGAACGCCCAGGGGGAACCGCAGACGCCCGTGGTCCGCACGGCGCAGTAGTGGTGCGCAGAAGCATCCTTTGATAAATGGGTTTTCCAGCCTGACGATCCCGGGTAGAGACCATTTGCCTCCGGCAGAATCTCGGCGCCTCCCTGGGCCGGGATCCAGACCGAGGCACGAAAACCCCGGGTTCCGGCTTGCGCCGGCATGACGTTCAGACCTGGCGCGGAGAGCGCTGGCGTCTCACCAGGCGCCGAGTTCGGTCAGCTGCCTGGTGGCCGCTTCGCTCCAGCCGCGGTTGGCCGCAGGGCTGGCCGGGCTGGGGTGCAGCACGCGGCCGAATGCCAGCGCCATCCCCTTGCAGGCTTCGCGCGCGCGCAGCTCGCTCCAGGCGCCGATACCGATCACCCACTCGGCACGGGTGGTTTCCACCAGCGTGCGCAGGTGCGCGTCGCAGGCTGCCAGCAGCGGTGCCTGCTCGGCGACCGGCAGCTTGTCCGGCGTGACGTTGCGTTTGCCCTCGAAGAAGGCCAGCGGGCAATAGTTGGCCACGAAGTGCTCGCGGAAGAAGGCATCCGCCGTGCCGAAACGTTCGGCGAAGAGCCTCCACAGGCGGCGACCGGAGACCTCCGAGCGTGGGCACGCCCAGCCCTCGATGGGGCGGGCCGGCGTTTCCGCGGCGGGTTTTGCCACCGGCGCGGAGAGACCCATCCAGTCGCGCGCAGCGGCGATCTCGCCGAAGGGCACGCCGATCTGCACCATGCCGAAGGGGCCGGGGTTCATGCCGACGAAGACCACGCGCTTGTTGCCGCCGCCGAATTTGCGCAGGTATTCCTCGTGCGGCGCCCAGGCGTAGTCCAGCGGGTTATAGACGTGGGTGATCGGCGCGGCGAAACGCATCGGGGAGACTGCGGCGGAGAGCTTGCGGGCGGCGTCGATGAGGAGCTGGGGCTGGGAGACGGTCATTTTCCGGATTCCGGCGTGCTGTTGGAGGGCTGGATCAGGGCGAGGATGCTGGGCCGCATGAACCACACCATGAGCACGCCGGGGGTGGCGATGCCGATGGACAGAAGGAAGAAGCCGGGCCAGCCGAGCTGCTCGGAAAGCACGCCGGCGAGCGGGCTTACGTAGATGCGGCCGACGGCCGAGAAGGCGGACAGCAGCGCGTAGTGCGTGGCCGTGAAGCGGCTGTTGCACAGCGCCATCAGCAGGCCGACGAAGGCCACGGTGCCCATGCCGCCGCTGATGTTCTCGCCGGCGATCACGGTGAGCAGCAGCCAGTCCAGCGAGGCGGCTTCCTTCAGGGCGACGAAGGTCCAGTCGAAGGGCTGCACCAGCACCGATCCCCAGGCGCCCTTGCCGAGCGAGGCCAGCACGTAGAAACCGGCGTTGGAAATCAACTGCAGCAGGCCGAAGACCAGCAGCGCGCGGTAGAGCTTCAGTCGCAGCATCAGCAGGCCGCCGAGGAAGGCGCCGAAGATGGTCAGCCAGATGCCGATGATCTTGTTGGCGATGCCGACTTCGGCCTGCGTGAAGCCCATGCCCTTGATCAGGAAAGGTGTGGTCAGGCTGCCCGCGAAGGCGTCGCCCAGCTTGTAGAGCACGATCAGCAGCAGGAAGGCGCCGGCGCCGGGCAGGGAGAAATAGCTCACCAGCGAGGCATTCAAGGTCTCGAAGCGCGCCTGGCGGGCGATCCAGGGTGTGCTGAGCAGCAACAGCCCGAGCAGCGGCAGCAGCACCTGCGCCCAGCCATATCCCTGTGCCAGCAGCCAGAAGGCCGCGAAGCCGTGCGCCGCGATCCAGCACAGCACGGCGAGGCGCCCGCCACGCGCGCAGGCCCAGGCCAGCGGGGCGGCCACGCCGATCTGGCTGAACAGCACCAGCAGGCGCCAGGCATTCGGCGGCAGTGTCTGCGCCAGCCCGCTGGCCTCTGCCAGCAGGCTCACGCCGAGGCAGCCCACGGCCACGCCTGCGAGCATCGCCAGGAAACCGGCGACTTCCCGTTGTCCTGCCTGCTGCTGTCCGGCGGGCTGTGCCGGGCCGTCGATGCGCGGTGCGCCCAGCGCCACGATCACCGCCACGCCGACCATCAGCGCGGCCATCACGCGGTACACGCTCGGCCAGTCCCACTGGTCTGCCCAGATCAGCGCGATGCCACCCGAGACGATCATCGCCACGCGATAGCCGAAGACGTGGATGGACGCGCCAAGACCGTGCTCGCTGCGGTCCGGCAGCACATCGGTGCGGTAGGCATCCACCACCACGTCCTGCGAGGCGGAAAGGAAGGCCACGCCCACAGCTGCCAGCGCGAAGAGCGCGGGGTTGGCATGCGGGCTCAGCCCGCTCATGGCGAACAGCACGCCCCCCAGTGCCAGCTGGCTGAGCAGCAGCCAGCCGCGTCGCCGCCCCAGCCAGGGCGGCTCGAAGCGGTCCATCAACGGCGCCCAGAGGAACTTGAAGGTGTAGGGCAGGCCGACCAGGCCGAGGAAACCGATGGTGACCAGATCCACGCCATCGACCGTAAGCCAGGCCTGCATGGCCTGCCCGGTGAGCGCCAGCGGCAGGCCGGATGCGAAGCCCAGCAGGAGGATGGCGAAGAAGCGGCGGAAACGGGCCAGCGCGGGCATGGCGAACGATGGGATGCTGCGGAAGCGCGATTATGCCCGATGGCGTCACCGGGATTCATCACGGGCACCGGAGCCGCGCAGACGGTAAGATTCCGCGACAAGCAGGCGCACCCGCAGCCTGCAATCCGGAGACAGACCAAGATGCCCGTGAAGATCGTGCCGTCCACACCCTCGGCCTACCAGTACCCGCTGCTGATCAAGCAACTGCTGCACACGCCGCTGGCCACCGCGCCGGAACAGGAAATCAGCTATCAGGGGCGGCTGCGCTACACCTACCGTGAATTCAATGCCCGCCTCGGCCAGTTCGCCAACACGCTGGCCGCCCTGGGCGTGGCACCCGGGCAGACCGTGGCCATGATGGACTGGGACAGCCATCGCTACCTCGAATGCTTCTTCGCCGTGCCGATGATGGGCGCGATCCTGCAGACCGTGAACGTGCGCCTCTCGGCCGAGCAGATCCTCTACACGCTGAATCACGCCGAGGCTGAAGTGGTGCTGGTTAACAGCGAATTCCTGCCATTGCTGGCGAGCATCGCGCCGCGCCTCACCCGGGTGCGCAGCTTCGTGCTGATCGCCGACGGCGCGCCGCCGGCTGAATCGCCGATCGAATTTGCCGGCGAATACGAAGCGCTGCTCGCCGCGGCCGGCAGCCGCTACGACTTCCCGGATTTCGACGAAAACGCCCAGGCCACGGTGTTCTACACCACCGGCACCACGGGAGACCCCAAGGGCGTGTACTTCAGCCATCGCCAGCTGGTGCTGCACACGATGTCGCTGGCGGCATCCCTGGGCACGGCGCCCGGGCAGGGGCGCTTTCATCGCGAAGACGTGTACATGCCGATCACGCCGATGTTCCACGTGCATGCCTGGGGCTTCCCGTATCTGGCGACGATGCTTGGCGTGCGCCAGGTGTATCCCGGCAAGTACATGCCGGAAACCCTGCTGCGCCTGATCCGCGAAGAGAAGGTCACCTACTCGCACTGTGTGCCCACCATCATGCAGATGCTGCTGACGCACCCGACTTCGCAGGGCATGGAATTCACCGGCTGGAAGGTACTCATCGGCGGCTCCGCGCTGACGCCCGCGCTGGCACTCACCGCCATGAAGCGCGGCATCGACCTGTGTACTGGCTACGGCATGTCCGAGACCTGCCCGGTGCTCACGCTGGCCAACCTGAACAGCGGCGACATGCGTCAGTCCGCCGAGGATCAGGCCCTGCTGCGCGCCAAGACCGGCCGCCCGATGATGCTGGTGGATCTGCGCGTGGTCGATCCGGACATGGCACCGCTGCCGCCGGACGGCAAGAGCACGGGCGAGGTCGTGGTGCGCACGCCCTGGCTCACGCAGGGCTACCTGAAGGCGACGGACGCCTCCGAAGGGCTTTGGGACGGCGGCTATCTGCACACCCAGGACATCGGCTACATCGATGCACGGGGCTTCCTCAAGATCACCGACCGCATCAAGGATGTGATCAAGACTGCGGGCGAATGGACCTCCTCCCTCGCGCTGGAAGACGTGGTCGGCAAGCACGAGGCCGTGGCCGAGGTGGCGGTGATCGGTCTGCCAGACGAAAAATGGGGCGAGCGCCCGCTGGCCCTGGTGGTGCTCAAACCGGAGTTCGTCGGCCAGCTCAGCGAACACGCCCTGCGCAATCACGCGGCACGCCTGATCGAGGAAACCGGCACCTCGCGCCACGGCGTGCTGCTGCAGGTGCAGTTCGTCGAAGCACTGGCACGCACCAGCGTGGGCAAGATCAACAAGCGTGCGATGCGCGAGGCACGCCTAAAAAGCTGACAGACAGCGGGAGAACCGTCCGCATTTCGCGACTGGAATGCGGGCGATGCCGGGCTCCGTAGGACGGTGCGTATGGCGCACCCTACGAGGTGGGGCAGGGCGTGTAGGGTGCGCTACGCGCACCATGGGTTTGGATTTCGGCTTGCACCGAAATCACGAGGGAGCGGCATCGGGCACTCAGGCCGAGTGCTGGTGTTGAGTCGTGGCGGTGCTGATTTGCAGGCCGAGTTCCAGCCGGTGTGTCGAGCCGCAGTGCGGGCAGACGAAGCTGCCTGCCAGCGCCAGGGACCGGGCCGGTGCATTCGCCTCAGGCAGGGCTTCACGCGCGGCTCGGGCGAGCGGCGCGGTTTCGTCGAGGCGTGCCGGGGTTTCCGCTGGAGGTGGTTCCGTGCTGCCTGCCGCAACACTTTCCTGTACGGGCGTTTGCGTTTCGACGGAGGGCGAGTGCTCCTCCTCCGGCATGGCCAATCCCTGTGTGGCGAGATTGGGCTGGGTATCCTGTTCGGTGCGCGCCGTGCCTTGTAGCACTGCCTCCGCACGGGCGAGGTTGCTGTGGATGCGGGCCATGGTGTTGAGCATCGCGGCTTCGCCATCGGATGTGGCGACGGCCGCGGCCGGCGTTTCTTCAAGGTGCTCAAGCTGCACCAGCATGCCAAGCTGCGTGAGCCGGGCCGCATAGGCCTGACCTGTGGCCTCGTCGAGATCGTGCTTGAGTATCACCCGGCAGCCCGAAAACAGCTTTCCGGTATTTTCCGGGCTGAGCGCAAAGCGCTTCGCGATGCGCGCCTTAGCGGTGACCGGTTCGACATCCTCGCGCAAGTTCCCGCCAAACACGATCCGATATCTAGCCATTGCGAACTCCTGCATCCACCCAAGGCCGCCGACCGGCGACAGGTGAGGGCATTGTAGGAGCAATGGTCCATCGGCCAGGGCCGTTCGTGGTGTCAGGTGTGCATTCGGTCACATGGCGTTTGTGTGCGGTTCGGGTTTGAAGGTCTGCAATCTGTTTTCGTCTTTCTATGCGGGCGTCGATGCCCCGAAGCCCCGAAGCGCGTGGAGTCGGATCCGGCTGCCGTAACCCGGTTCGCACCTGAGATCAGCCCTTGTTGTTGCCTGTCGTACCCTCAGAACCTGCGCATAGTCTTTTCATCGCCATACATCCGGCAGCTTCAGGGTTGGATTCCTGTGTAAAACCCCTCCCCAACCCTTAATACCGTTCAGTTCAATTTCGTCATTCCGGCGCAAGCCGGAATCCAGTGTTTTCGGGTACCTCTGGATCCCGGCTTGCGCCGGGATGACGCCGACCCGCAAGGATCGGGGCCTAAGTGAACAGCATTGGAGGTCGGGAGGGGTTTTCATGGCATATGGAAATCCTTGGACAGGTTCTCAGGCAGGCAGATGTGCGGGGAGAACTTCGCCCGATGCTGGCTGAAGAAGCTGCGCACGTTGCGTACATTGGCATCCGCCGCGAACAGCCGGTTGGCCGCCTGCTGATAGGCCTGCATGTCCGCCACCTGCAGGATCAGCACGAAATCCGGGCCGCTCGCCACGCGGTAGCACTGCTGTACGGACACATCCGCCACCGCACGGGCCTCGAAGGCATCCAGCCGCTCGGTGGCCTGCTCATCCAGCGTCACCTCCACGATGGTCGTCAGCCCGAAACCAAGCTTCTCCGCCGAGAGGATCGCCACGCGTCGCTCGATGATGCCGGCCTCCACCAGCCGCTGCACGCGCCGCAGGCAGGTGGCGGGCGACACATGCACGCGTTGGGCAAGATCCTGGTTGGTCAACCCGGCATCCTGCTGCAACTGCGCCAGGATGCGCAGATCGGTGGCATCCAGCGACGGGGAAACGTTCATGTTGCTGCCTCCAATGTAGGCTGACGCAAACGCTGGCCTTGCATTTGCGAAGTGATGGGTCACGAGATGAGGTCGTCGATACCGTCGTTGGCACAAGCTCGCCCGATCTAGGAAAGTGACGCAGTCACGAAATATTATTTCACGGATTCTGTGCGTAGAAATAAAAGCACAAATCTTCTGTGTATTTGCAATCAAATTTCTCCGGGTGGCGTCTAGCATGCACGGCATCGTCAGCCCTTTCCGTGAGGTAGCGCCATGTGTGGCATCGTTGCAGCCGTTTCCCAGCGCAATATCGTTCCCGTTCTCGTCGAAGGCTTGAAGCGCCTGGAATATCGGGGCTATGACTCCTGCGGCGTGGCTGTGCACCAAGAGGGCGCGCTGCGCCGGGCGCGCTCCACCTCGCGCGTGGCCGAGCTGGATACCCTCATCGTGGAAGACGGCGTGGCCGGCTTCACCGGCATCGCCCACACGCGTTGGGCCACGCACGGCGCGCCGGCAGTGCACAATGCGCACCCGCATTTCTCGCCAAGCGACGCCAATGCGCGCATCGCGCTGGTGCACAACGGCATCATCGAGAATCACGAAGCGCTGCGTGCCGAGTTGCAGGCCAAGGGCTACACCTTCGTCAGCCAGACCGACACCGAAGTCATCGCTCACCTCGTCGATCATCATTACGCGGGTGATCTCTTCGCCGCCGTGAAGGCCGCCATCGTGCGTCTCAAGGGCGCCTATGCCATCGCCGTCTTCTGCCGCGACGAACCGCACCGGGTGGTCGGCGCGCGTGCCGGCTCGCCATTGATCCTCGGCGCGGGCGAAGGGGAGAACTTCCTCGCCTCCGACGCCATGGCACTGGCCGGCGTCACCAACCAGATCGTCTATCTGGAAGAAGGCGACGTGGTGGATCTGCAGATCGGCAAGTTCTGGGTCGAAGCCCGCGAAGGCGAGGGCTTCGTGCGCGCCACGCGCGAAGTGCGCACGGTGTATGCCCACAGTGGCGCGGCTGAGCTGGGCCCGTATCGCCACTTCATGCAGAAGGAAATCTTCGAGCAGCCGCGCGCCATTGGCGACACGCTCGAGGGCGTCACCGGCATCACGCCGGAATTCTTCGGTGACGAAGCCTGGAAGATCTTCCGGGATATCGACTCGGTGCTGATCCTTGCCTGCGGCACCAGCTATTACGCCGGCTGCACAGCCAAATACTGGCTCGAATCCATCGCCCGCATCAGCACCCAGGTGGAGATCGCCAGCGAATACCGTTACCGCGACAGCGTGCCCAACCCGCGCACCCTGGTCGTCACTATCTCGCAATCGGGCGAAACGGCAGACACCATCGCCGCGCTCAAGCATGCCCGCAGCCTGGGCATGGAGCACACGCTCACCATTTGCAACGTTGCCACCAGCGCCATGGTGCGCGAATGCCGGCTGGCCTACATCACGCGCGCCGGTGTCGAGATTGGCGTGGCCTCCACCAAGGCCTTCACCACCCAGCTCGCCGGCCTCTTCCTGCTCACGCTGGCGCTCGCCCAGGTGCGCGGCCGCCTCACCGAAGCACAGGAAGCCGAACACCTGCGCCAGATGCGCCACCTGCCGGTCGCGCTGCAGGGCGTGCTCGCGCTGGAGCCTCAGATCATGGCCTGGGCCGAGGACTTCGCGAAGAAGCACAACGCGCTCTTCCTCGGCCGCGGCAAGCATTACCCGATCGCCCTCGAAGGCGCGCTCAAACTCAAGGAAATCAGCTACATCCATGCTGAGGCCTACCCGGCCGGCGAACTCAAGCACGGCCCGCTCGCGCTGGTGGACGCCAACATGCCGGTGGTCACCGTCGCCCCGCACGACGAGCTGCTGAAAAAGCTCAAGAGCAATATGCAGGAAGTACGCGCACGTGGCGGCGAGTTGTATGTCTTCGCCGACGCCGACTCCAGCATCGAAAGCGAACCCGGCATCCACGTCATCCGCATGCCGGAACACTACGGCGCGCTCTCACCGATCCTGCATGTCGTGCCGCTGCAATTGCTCGCGTATCACACTGCCTGCGCGCGGGGAACGGATGTGGACAAGCCCAGAAATCTTGCGAAGAGTGTGACGGTGGAGTGAGTTGAGGGACTGCAATTGATGTATTCAGGGAATAAAGTCTGTCGGAGAAAAACAAAGTCTGTCGGACTGCGTACAAGAGAAAGGGCCCTGAGGGGCCCTTCTTTTTTACCCTTTAGCGCCCGGATCTCGGCCAAAGGAGCCATTCGACTCTTTGCCTTGAATCGCCCCCGGTTCACTAGACACTTCGAAGCCTTAAGCTGGCAACCAAGTGGAGGTGTCTATGAGTAGCAAGCGATACACGGAAGAGTTCAAGATTGAAGCGGTCAAGCAAGTGACCGATCGCGGACATAGCGTTGCGGACGTTGCCGGGCGACTGGATGTGAGCATTTACAGTCTGTACGCATGGATCAAGCGCTACAGCCTGACGCCGCAGGAGCGTCAAACGCAGGATAGCCAAGAGGACGAGTTACGTCGGCTACGAGCCGAGCTCAAGCGGGTAACCGAGGAGCGCGACATCCTAAAAAAGGCCACAGCGTACTTTGCCAAGCAGTCCGGGTAAGGTACGCCTTCATCGAAGCGCATCAGAACGTCTGGCCAATCCGACGCATGTGCAAGGTCATGCGGGTCCATCCGAGTGGGTACTACGCCTGGCACAAGCCCAGCCGCTGTCTGCACGTGCCCTGGAAGATCAGCGCATTGAAGGCCTGATCAAGCAGTGCTGGCTGGAAAGTGGTGCCGTGTATGGTTACCGTAAGATCACGCATGACCTGCGCGATCTGGGCGAATCCTGCGGCAAGCATCGTGTTGCTCGGCTGATGCGCCAGATCGGCCTCAAGTCCCTGACGGGCTATGGGCGTCGGCCGGGCCGCTACGGGGGGGGCTGTCCTGCCAACGTGTCACCGAACCATCTTCAGCGCGAGTTCGACGTGAGCGAACCGAACAAGGTCTGGGTGACTGACATTACGTACATCCGCACGCATGAGGGCTGGCTGTTTTTGGCGGCAGTCCTGGATCTGTTCTCGCGACAGGTCGTGGGCTGGTCGATGAGTGCTCAGATGACGGCAGACCTCGCACTGAACGCCTTGCTGATGGCCGTCTGGCACCGCAAGCCGACGCAGGAGGTCATGGTTCATTCGGATCAGGGCAGCCAGTTCAGCAGCGACGATTGGCAGTCGTTCCTGCGCGCCAACAAGCTCAAGGGCAGCATGAGTCGCCGAGGAAACTGCCACGACAACGCAGTCGCAGAAAGTTTCTTCCAGCTGCTCAAGCGCGAGCGGATCAAACGCAAAATCTATCCAACACGCGAGGATGCCCGCCGTGACGTGTTCGATTACATCGAGATGTTCTACA
Source organism: Candidatus Dactylopiibacterium carminicum (assembly GCF_014736495.1). GTDB lineage: Bacteria > Pseudomonadota > Gammaproteobacteria > Burkholderiales > Rhodocyclaceae > Uliginosibacterium > Uliginosibacterium carminicum. Next base: position 91,253 of record NZ_MDUX01000002.1, on the reverse strand, counting down.
ACCCGAAACGGCGACACAGCCACGCAAATGGCATGTCTCCGATAGACTATGAAAAACAGTATTTCATGAAGCTCGGGGCTGTCTAGGAAACCCGGGGCGATTCAGGGCGATTCATAATGAGTACTGAGACGATGAACGCCTTGGGCGTTGTTGTGGTGAAATAGATCCGATGTTGGTTGCCGCATCACGGAATGCTACGGATCGATTTCGAACGATCGCGACCATTGGCATCGATCCGATCCGGCCAGAGATTCAAAGATATAAGGGGCTGCCATGCTGAAGAGCTTCCTACGTATCAAGGGGCTTGGCATGTTCGCCGACTACACCCCACCTGCTGGCGCTGTCGAATTTGGAGTCAAGAGCCTCATTTACGGATGGAACTGCCCGGGCAAGACGATGCTGTTGCGCCTCGTCTCGATGTTGGAAACGAAGACATTCAATCCAGATATTCCTCTGTGTTTGTTCACAATCGCGACCGATGCGGGGAGGTGCTTAGTCTAGGGACAGATGAAGCATGACTCACCGCATAGGTACCGGTCTCCGCATCAAATAGCCCTGAACGTCCGCTTCTGCGAGCTGGTTATTCCCACTTAGAGTCGGCAGCAGCCATCGGCTCTCACCGTAGTGACCGGTCGCTCTGGTCTAGGAGCCGCCTGTGAGCAGCTGCATCAGGCAGTTTTTGCGGTCAGTCACCGAGCCGCTCCCGGTTGATCCATCCACGGATCGCATTCCTGAGTGAATCAGCTCGCCGCCTTGGCCCGCGCCGTGTACAGTTTCCTGTAGCTGTCGATCAGGCGCTGGTGTCTGTCGAGACCTTCGAGTTTCATGCTCGTGGGCGTCAAGCCGAAGAAGCGCACGCTGCCGTCTACGGACCCCATCACCGCATCCATGCGCGGGTCGCCAAACATGCGGCGGAAATTGACGATGTAATCGTCGAGCTCCAGCTCATCGTCCAGTAGCACTTCCAGCACCGCATTCAAGGCCTGATAGAACAAGCCGCGTTCGACCGTGTTTTCGTTGTATTGCAGGTAGGCTTCCACCAGTTCTTTGGTTTCTTCGAATTGCTGCAGGGCGAGGCGGATCAGGAGTTTCAGTTCCAGAATCGTCAGCTGACCCCAGGCCGTGTTTTCATCGAATTCGATGCCGATCAGGGTGATGATGTCGGTGTAATCGTCCAGCTCGCTGTCTTCCAGGCGTTCGAGCAGCGCTTCCAGGCTGGCGTCGTCCAGGCGATGCAGGTTCAGGATGTCGGCGCGGAATTGCAGCGCCTTGTTGGTGTTGTCCCAGATCAGGTCTTCCACCGGGTAGATTTCCGAATACCCTGGCACCAGGATGCGGCAGGCCGTGGCGCCCAATTGGTCATACACCGCCACGTAAACTTCTTTGCCCATGCCTTCGAGAATGCCGAACAGGGCCGCGGCTTCCTCGGCGTTGGCGTTTTCAGCCTGGCTGGTGAAATCCCATTCAACGAAGCCGAAATCCGCTTTGGCGCTGAAAAAGCGCCAGGACACCACGCCGCTGGAGTCGATGAAGTGCTCGACGAAGTTGTTCGGCTCCGTCACCGCGTTGCTCTCGAAGGTGGGGCGGGGCAGATCGTTTAGGCCTTCGAAGCTGCGCCCTTGCAGCAATTCGGTCAGGCTGCGCTCCAGTGCCACCTCCAGGCTGGGATGCGCGCCGAACGAGGCAAACACGCCACCTGTGCGCGGGTTCATCAAGGTGACGCACATCACGGGAAATTGCCCGCCCAGTGACGCGTCTTTCACCAGTACCGGGAAGCCCTGTTTCTCAAGCTCTTCGATGCCGGCCAGAATGCCGGGGTATTTCGCCAGCACTTCTTGCGGCACACCCGGCAGAGTGATTTCGCCTTCGAGGATTTCGCGTTTTACCGCGCGCTCGAAAATCTCCGACAGGCATTGCACCTGCGCCTCGGCCAGCGTGTTGCCGGCGCTCATGCCGTTGCTGAGAAAAAGGTTGTCGATCAGATTGGTCGGGAAATACACCACCTCGCCGTCCGACTGGCGCACATAGGGCAGCGCACAGATGCCGCGCTGCACGTTGCCGGAATTGGTGTCGAACAGATGCGAGCCACGCAGCTCGCCGTCGGCGTTGTAAATCGCCAGACAGTATTCGTCGAGGATTTCCTTCGGCAGCGCATCTTTCCGGCCCGGCTTGAACCAGCGCTCGCTCGGGTAATGCACGAACGGCGCATTGGCGATGTCTTCGCCCCAGAACTGGTCGTTGTAGAAATGGTTGCAGTTCAGGCGCTCGATATATTCGCCCAGGGCGGATGCTAGCGCGCTTTCCTTGGTTGCGCCCTTGCCGTTGGTGAAGCACATCGGCGAATGCGCGTCGCGGATATGCAGCGACCATACATTGGGCACCAGATTGCGCCACGAGGCGATTTCGATCTTGATGCCCAGGCCTGCCAGAAAGCCGGACATGTTGGCGATGGTCTGCTCCAGCGGCAGATCCTTGCCGGTGATGTAGGTGCTGGTTTCCGCATCCGGATTCAGCGTGAGCAGGGCCTGGGCGTCGGCATCCAGATTCTCCACTTCCTCGATCACGAAATCCGGCCCGGTCTGCACCACCCTTTATCACTGTGCAACGCTCGATGGAGCGCAGGATGCCCTGGCGGTCCTTGGCGGAGATATCCGCCGGCAACTCGATCTGGATCTTGAAGATCTGTTTGTAGCGGTCGTGCGGATCGACGATGTTGTTGTGCGAAAGGCGGATGTTCTCGGTGGGAATACTGCGGGTGTCGCAGTACAGCTTCACGAAGTACGCGGCACACAGGGCGGATGAAGCCAGAAAGTAATCGAAAGGCCCCGGCGCTGAGCCATCGCCCTTGTAGCGGATGGGCTGGTCGGCGATGACCGTGAAGTCGTCGAACCTGGCTTCGAGACGCAGTTTGTCGAGGAAGTTGACCTTGATTTCCATGGGGAAATCCTGAAATGGCGTGCAAAAACGAGTTGGCCGCCATTATCAGGCCTTCCTTGGGGAAGACCGCGCTTCCTGACTGTCCGGGGGCTGGCCCATCCTTCAGGGCTGCGTGCTCTGCGTTGTGGCTTGATCTGTGCTGAATGTATCATCCACGCCATGTGCGATTTTCTGATCATCGTTCTCGATGGCGGCATGCTTTTCGAGGCGGCCGGCATTGCCGACATCCTCATGCAGGCCAACCGGACGCGTGCGCCGGATTCGGCAAAGGCGCCTTATGTCGTCACCGTGGCCACCACGCAGCCGCATCGCGTGGTGCACAGCCGCTCCGGCTTGAATCTGCTGGCGGATGTGCGCCTGACGGATCTCGATCCGCATGCACCGCGCGACACGATCATGCTCAGCGGGCGCGGCAGCAGCGAGGAAGAGCGCGCGGCGGTGGCCGACTGGCTGCGGCTTGCTGCGCCGCAGGCGCAGCGCATCGCGGCGGTATGTGCGGGCTCCTTGCTGCTGGCGCAGGCGGGGTTGCTGGCGGGGCGCCGCGTCACCACGCACTGGCGCTTGCTGGATGCGATGCAGGCGCAGTTTCCGCAGGTGCGGGTGGAGCGCGGGCCGATCTACGTGCAGGACGGGGCGCTGTGGACCTCGGCCGGCGTCAGCTCGGCGTTCGACCTCACGCTGGCGCTTGTCGAGGTGGACCATGGGTTCGCGGTGGCTCGCGACGTGGCGCAGGAGCTGGTGATGTTCTTGCGCCGGCCTGGCGGGCAATCGCAATTCTCGCGTTTCCTGCAGACGGAGGCGGCTAGGCCCGGGCCGATTCGCGATTTGCAGGCGTGGATCATGGTGCATCTGGATGAGGATCTCAGCGTCGAGCGCCTGGCCGCACGCGTGGCCATGAGCCCACGCAACTTCACCCGGGTGTTCACGCGCGAGACGGGTATTCCGCCAGCCCGCTACGTCGAGGAGATGCGTCTCGGTGCTGCGCGCCAGTTGCTGGAGCAGGGCGGCCAGGGTATCGAGCAGGTGGCGCTGGCGGCGGGGTTTGGCAGCAGCCTGAACCTGCGCCGTGTGTTCGAGCGCAACCTGCAGGTGACTCCGGGCGAGTACAGGGAGAGATTCCAGCCGCGCATTCTGTCCTGATTTGATCCTTTGTTGTCGTGTACGTCATTGGAGGCTGGCGTTAGATTGGCGACACGACGAACGACAAGGGAGCCAGTCATGGTCAAGGTAGGCATCAACGGTTTTGGCCACATCGGCCGCAATGTGCTGCGTGCGGCCCTCGGGCGTGAGGATTTCCAGATCGTTGCAATCAACGATCTCACCGACAGCAAGACGCTCGCCCATCTGCTCAAGCACGATTCCATTCAGGGCGCCTTGCCTGCCACGGTGGAGGCGACTGAGCGGCAGATCGCCGTGGCCGGCAGGCCGATCCGTGTCTTTGCCGAGCGTGATCCCGGCGCCATTCCGTGGGCCAGTGCCGGAGTCGACATCGTGATCGAGGCCACAGGCTTTTTCACCGACAAGGTGAAGGCCGAGGCACACATCACCCACGGCGGCGCGAAGCGCGTGATCATCTCGGCGCCGGGCAAGAACGATGACATCACGGTGGTGATGGGCGTCAATCACGAGCGTTACGATCCTGCGCTGCATCACGTGGTGAGCAACGGTAGCTGTACCACTAACGGCCTGGCACCTGCGGCGCTGGTGCTGCATCAAAATTTCGGTATCGAGTACGGCATGATGAACACCACGCATGCCTACACCAACAGCCAGGCGCTGCACGACCAGCCCGAGAAGGATCTGCGCGGTGCGCGTGCCGCGGCGCTTTCCATCGTGCCGTACTCCAGTGGCGCGGCGAAGGCTATCGGCAAGGTGATCCCGGCGCTGGACGGACGCATGACGGGCTATTCGCTACGCGTGCCCGTGCCGGTGGTTTCCATCGTCGATCTTTCGGTGACGCTCCAGCGCGAGACCAGCGTCGAGAAGATCAACGCTGCCTTCCGCCGTGCGGCCGAGTCCGGTCCGTTGCAGGGCATTCTCGGCTATAGCGATGAGCCGCTGGTTTCCAGCGATTACCAGGGCGACGCGCGCTCTTCGATCATCGACGGCCTGTCGACGTTGATGATCGGTGGCCGCCTGGTGAAGGTGCTCGCCTGGTACGACAACGAATGGGGCTTCTCGAACCGTCTCGTGGATCTGGCGCTGCATATGGAGAGCAGGGGGCTGTAGGCATCCCGTCCACTTAGATAGAAGCTGTTCCTGATCTTCCGTCTGCCATGCAAAACCCTCCCCAGCCGGAGGGGCGGGTTTGCATACCCGATGCTGTTCACTTAAGCGTGAGTTCTTTCAGATCGGCGCCATTCCGGTTTTCGCCGGGATGACGAGAATGTCCGAAATGCATGGCATTACCCGGCGGTAGCCTTATCTTCGGGGCGCGATTCATGGAAAAGGGGCACTCCGGTGGTTTGACGCCCTGCAACTCCCGCGCAAGTATCCGGCGCTGGCGGGGGCCGGCGTGGCAAGATCGTCGCCAGGTTTTCACCCCTACAAGGAGTCGTTTCATGAAGATCTCGGAAATCGTCCATCAACGGCGTGCCACCAAGGCTTTCCACCCGACCCGGAAGATCCCGGCGGAGGCTGTCGCCGAGCTGGAAGAGCTGCTGCGTTTCTCGCCTTCGTCCATCAATTCCCAGCCCTGGCATTTCGTGGTGGCCGGCTCGGATGAAGGCAAGGCGCGTGTCGCCAAAGCGACCTATGGCTCCACGGCCTACAACGCACCGAAGATCCTGAATGCCTCGTATGTGGTGGTTTTCTGCGCGCGCCAGGATTTCGACGACGCGCATCTCGCCGCCGTGATCGATCAGGAAGAGGTGGATGGCCGCATCGCCAACGCCGAGGCCAAGGCCGGCCAGCTCAAGGGGCGTGGCTATTACGTCAACCTGCACCGCTTCGACCGCAAGGACGCCCAGCACTGGATGGAGAAGCAGGTCTACATCGCCGTCGGCACCCTGCTGCTCGGCGCTGCCGCGCTGGATGTGGATGCCTGCCCCATCGAAGGCTTCGATGCGACCGTGCTCGACGAGGAACTCGGCCTGCGCGCCCGAGGGCTGACCAGCGTGGTGATCGTGGCGCTGGGCTACAGCGGCGGCGAGGATTTCAACGCCAAGCTGCCCAAATCCCGCCTGCCGGTCGATCGGGTCATCAGCCGGATCTGAAGTGGCGCGCGGGTTGCATTCGATGACGTGGCAGCGGCCGTCGGCGTGCTCGATGAAATCGAAGGCGACCTGGCCCGTGTAGCCTGTCTGGCGGCCGAAGTGCTCGACAAAGGCCTGCACGGGTGCAGGCCGGACCGGCTCGAACCAGATCCCCGCGCCACGGCCCGCACGATGGCGGGGGCGGTAGCAGGTATGCGCCGTCAGGCGGCCCTCCACCAGCAGGCTGTAGCTGCAGCATTCCCGGCCACTGACATGGTGCTGGGCCACCCAGGGCTGGGCCGGTGTGGGGCTCAGGCGAGCCAAGGCGCTGGCGTCCGGGCGGATCAGCGTGTGGCTGGCAAAGCGGGAGTACGTCGGCTTGAATACCCAGGACCGAGGATCGTGTCCGGCCATGAACGCATGAAGTTCTTCGCGGCTGGAGAGCAGATACGTTTCGGGTGCTTCCACACTCCAGCCCCGGACCTGCGCGGCGAAACGCCCCTTGTGGTGCAACTCGTGCAGGAGATCGAAGTCCGGCACCAGCACGCGTGCCGGAATCCGGTCACGACCGTGCGCGAGATAGAAGACCTCTTCACAGGTGGGCAGCACGAGGTCGATGTGTCGCTGCTGGACCACCTGCCGCAGCGTTTCGATCCAGGCCGAAGGAGCCCGCCGGGGCGACGGCAGAGGAAGCCAGGCATCGACCGCGCTGGAAAAACGCGTCAGCGGCCAGCGTAGGCTGTCCCCGGCCGTGACCCGCCAGCCTGCGGCATGGAAGGCGCGTGCCCATTCGAGACTGGCCGGCGCGCGGGCACCGAGGATCAGAACGTGCATGCGAGCCCCGGGGGCGCCTGCCGGCGTTCCACCCGGCGGCGTTTCACGCCTGCTGCCGGTGCCTGCCAGTCGTTGAAGTTCAGCGCGGGGGCTTGCAGCCCAAGGGCCTGCCACAGGCCGGCCAGTTCGTGGCTTACGCGCTGGATGGCCTGCGGACGATCGCCCGGGATCTGCAGCGCGATGTCCAGCCGCATGCCGGCCTGGACGATGCGGTACTCGCGCACCGTCGTACCGGCAAACAGCATGGCACGGCGCAGAAAGTCCGGGAATACCGGTGTCGCGCGGCCGTCGGCCAGCGCGGGCAGCCAGAGAACTTCATCGCTGCGCCCTTCGATGGCGGCGATGGCCCGTTCGGCGCGGCCGCAGGGGCAGGGCGCGTCGCACACGCGTAGCACGTCGTTGAGGCGGTAGCGCACGATCAACTGCGTCTGCCGGGTGAAGTCGGTCACGATGGGCTGGAATCGGGTGCGTGCCTCGTCGAGCCAGTCCGGCTCGATGTGCACGAAGCTTTCGTTCAGATGCACGCAGCCATGCTCGCAGGTGTAGCCCAGGAGGCCTTCGGTCGCCTGATAGAGCTGATGGGGCGCCTGCCCGAAACTGGCCTGGATGGCTCCCCGGTCGTCATCCTCGAGCACTTCGGCCACCGAGATGATGTGCGCGGGCTGGATGTGGAGCCGCCCTGCGGCCGCTTCGGTGGCCAACGCGCGCAGCAGTGAAGGCGGGCCGACCAGCACGTCGGGCCTGTTCGCGTTTAGCCGTGGCAATGCCGGTTCGATGCCTTCCAGCAGGTCGTGGAATGCGAAATCGATGCGCCGGCTGTTGAGCGTGGTGTACAGATTGCTGTTGGCGCGCAGGAAGAAGGCGATGCGCAGCCGTTCGGCCTTGCTGACGAGAAACACGCCGCGATTGCCGGAAGTGCCGCTGGAAAGCCCCACCGTCAGCGCCCGGCTGCCCTGGCCCAAGGTCGGCTCGAAGTCCCGCGAGCGCTCCGCCTGCATCGCGATCGGCAAGGCTTCGTCGAGCAGGATGCCCCGGGTGTTGTAGGCGTCGAATGCCGCCATCATCGAAGCCTTATCCATCATGGGAAGATCGCTCAGCCGTTCGTATCCGGCATGGCGGAAAGCACTCGCGCGCGGCAGCGTTTCGCGCAGGAAGCGTTGCAGGCGCGCCTGCTGCCAGTCCTCCAGCTTCTGCCTGTCGTCGAAGGCCAGCCGCCAGCGGGTATGCGCGAAATGCGCCGCCATGATCAATGCATCAGCGTTCATTCTGGTACTCCTGCCAGGCTGCCGGGCAGTGCGAGGGCAGCAGGGCGATGGCCGGTTCGCGCGCGGCCAGGCCGGCCAGCGCGTTGAAGGTGTGGTGGAAGCGTTGGCGCTCGGCGCTGAGGAGCATCGCCGGGAACGCGGGCGGGCGCCCTTCGCGCAGCGCAGGCAGCGACCAGCAGGCGTCCGCAATCAGGAAGACCGGCCGGCCATCGGCATCCGGCATGAAAAGTCCGAGCTGGCCGTGGCTGTGCCCGGGCAGGGGCACCCCGAGCAGGCTGCCGTCGCCGAGCAGATCGAATCCTTGCGTGAAGGGGGCCAGCCAGCCGGGCAGGTCGCGCAGCGGGCAGGTTTCGGCGAACGTGAGGCGGCTGGCATAGTCGTCGGGCAGCAGGCCGGGCAGGTGGCCGCCGAGGGTGGCCCGCCAGCGCTTGCCCCTGAGCGCCATGAAAGGCGCGGAATCCGCCTGCAGGGCGATGAAGCGCGCGGCGGGAAAATCGCGCAGGCCCGCGATGTGGTCACCGTGGTAGTGCGACACGATGAGTGTGCCGATGTCCGCGAGGCGTAGATTCCATGCCGCCAGCTGGGTGCCCAGGATTTCGTTCGTGGGTAGTTCCACGGGCAGTGCCGTGCGGTAAAGCCGCTCTGGCCAGCCTGCCGTGGCGGTGAAGAAGTGATCGGCATAGCCCGTGTCGTAGAGCAGCCAGCCCCGCGTGGGGTGGCGGATCAGGCCGCACAGGGCGGGGAAGTCCACCAGGCGCCAGCGGCCGCCGCGCGCCGCCATGCATTCCAGATGGCGGCAGGCGCCCACGCGTAACACCTCCAGGCTGACGCGGGTCATGTTTGCCGGGCCTTCCACCAGCGGGCATGGCGCTGGATGCCTTCTTCCGTCGAAACCGATGCCTGCCAGCCCAGTTCGTTGCGCAGACGCGAGACATCCAGCGTCTGGCTGAACGCCAGCACGCCGGCGCTGTAGCGCGTGATCAGCGGCTCCTTGCCGCGCCCCAGGCGGGCCGTGGCTTCCAGCCCGCGCGCCACCAGTGCCGCCACCGGCCAGGGCAGCACGCGCGTGCGCAGGGGCAGGCCGAATTCCCGGGCGATGGCTTCCAGCAGCGCGCCCAGCGTGGCCGGCTGGCCGTTGCTGACGTTGTAGACGCTGAGCGGGCGTGGCAATGGTCGGGTCAGCGCCAGCCAGACGGCGTCCACGGCGTTGTCGATGTAGGTCAGGTCCAGCTGGATGTCCGTGCCTCGCATGATGGGGATGGGGCCGCGGCGCATCACGCGCAGCAGCCGCGGCACCAGTGCCTGATCCCAGGGACCGTGCAGGGCGCGCGGCCGCAGGATGGCCGCCGAAGGCAGCACCGCCTTGCGCACCAGCGCTTCGGCGGCCAGCTTGGTGCGCACGTACTCGTTGGCGGGCGTCGGCAATGACGCGTCTTCGTTGATCCTCAGGCGGTCAGCGAAGCCGAAGTACACGCTGGGGGTGGAAATGTGAACCAGGCGCGGCACCGCATTGGCCTGGCAGGCAGCGATGACCTCCGCCGTGCCGAGGACGTTGGCGCGATGGAAGGCCTCGCGCCGGCCCCAGGGGGCGGACAGGGCCGCGCAGTGCACGAGGGCGTCGGCATCGTGGGCGATGTCGGTGAGCGTAGCCTGGGCGTCGGCCTCGCCGTGCGCCACGGCCTGCCAGCGGACGGCGCCCGCAGGGGCGTGATCGATCACTTCGCGGGCGGCGCTGGCGTCGCGGCCGGTGAAGATGACCTGCGCGCCTTCGGCGGCCGCACGCCAGACCAGGTGGCGCCCGAGGAAGCCCGTGCCTCCGGTAATGACGATCTTCATCAGTACTCCAAGATCATGCCGCCGACGGCCAGGCCGGCCCCCGTGCCCAGCAGCAGCACCCGCTGCCCGCGCTGGATGCGGCCATCGCGGATGGCGATGTCGAGCGCCGTGGGCAGCGAGGCGGCCACCTGATTGCCGTGGTCGGCGAAGACGTCGATGAACTTGTTCCGGGCGAAGCCAAGGCGGCGGCCCAGATGCGTCAGGGCCAACTGGCTGGCCTGATGCGGCACGATCCAGTCGATCTGTTCCAGGCGCAGGCCGGCGCGGACCAGCAGCCGCGCGACGAATGCCGGCAGATGCTGCGCCGCCAGCCTGAACACGCCCTTGCCGTCCATGTGGAAGCGGGCCAGTGGCTCGAAGGGCTGATTGATGCGGGTCGGATGGTAGCGGCTGCCACCGCCGGGGATGCGGCACAGGGCTACGCCTTCGGAGAAAGTCTGGTGTTCGGCCGCAAGCAGACGGGAGGCTCCGGCAGGCGCCGTACCGACCACGGCCGCTGCCGCGCCGTCGCCGAAGATGGCGCTGGCCTCCAGCTTGCTCCAGTCCAGGCCGCAGGAGGCGATGTCTGCCGCCACGATGAGAACGTGCCGGTAGCGGCCGGCGACGATGGGCCACGCCAGCGTGTCCAGCGCGGTCAGAAAGCCCAGGCAGGAAGCGTTGATGTCGAAGGCCGGAACGTCTGCCGGCAGGCCGAGTTCCCGGTGGATGAGCGCGGCGTTGTGCGGCAGGCCCTAATCCTGTGTGCCGCTGGCCGCGACCAGGCAATCGATGTCCGCCAGCGCCAGGCTGGCGGCGGCCGCGGCCAGCATGGCCGCCGTTTCATCACGCCGGGCGAAATGCCGCACGCGTACGCCGCTGAGGCGTTCGATGGTGCCGGGGGCGTGGTTGAGCGTGCGGTCCAGGTCGGTGCTGGTCATCACGACGGAGGGAAGCGCGTGGCCGGTGCCGAGCAGGCTGACGGCGCGCGAACGGTGCTGGTGCAAGGTCATGTTTTCGTCTGTTTTCGTCTGGGCGGTGCACATGCCGCGATGGCGGATATGCGCACCGCCCGTTTGTTTGCGGGATGGGGTCAGCAACGGCTCCGGGCCATCGTTGCCTTGCCACGGGCCAGACGTGCCAGAGCCAGCAGGAGGATGGACACCGACAGCAGCAGGCCAAAACCGGTCATTGCCGTACCCACCGCAAGGTCGGCCCGGTTGGCCAGCGAGTATGCGCCAACGAACAGCAGCATGACGGTGTTCTCCATGGAGTTCTGCACCGCCAGCGCGTTGCCGGCGCCCACCGATTCGTGCCCGCGCTGTTGCAGCAGGGCATTCAGCGGCACCACGAAGATCCCGCCGCAGACGCCGATCGTGGCCATGAGCAGCGAGGCGGGCAGCAACTGGTTGATGTGGGCCAGGCAGAGCACGATGGGGCTGATCAGCAGGCCGCCGATCAGGCTGCGGTTCACCTTGTCGAGCGAGATGCAGCCGGCGGCGATGGCGGCACCGGCGGCGATGGCGGCACCGGCGACGATGCCGATGGACACCACGCCCATGAGGTTGGCCGGCGTCTGGTTGTCCTGGATCGTCAGGGCCACCGGCACCCAGGCGAACAGCATCAGGCGCAGCGTGCTGCCGCAGCCCCAGAACACGCTGGTGCCGAGCATGCTGAAGCGGGCGTCGGGGTCGCGCATGAGCGTGCGCAGGGCTTGGCCGAAGCGGCGGATGAGTGCGCGCGGCGCGAAGGTGGGGGCGGGGTTTTCCGGCGCCAGGCGCGGGATGAGCAGGTTGATAGCCGCCGCCAGCGCGTAGGCGCCGATGACGCCGGCGAACGCCCAGGCCATCGAATGGTCGGCCAGCCAGCCGCCGAGCAGCAAGCCCAGCAGGATGGCGGCGATGGTGGAGCCTTCGAGCATGCCGTTGGCGCGCACCAGGCGGTCCGCCGCGAACATCTGCGAGAGGATGCCGTACTTGGCCGGCGAATACACGGCCGCGCCCACGCCGATCAGCCCGTAGCCGAGGATGGGCTGGATGCCGCAGGCTATCAGCACCGCGCCGATGAGCTTGAACGCATTGGCGGCAAGCATCACGCGGCCTTTCGGAAAACCATCCGCGATCTGGCCGACGAAGGGCGCGAGCAGGATGAAGGGCAGCACGAAGGCGCCTTGCAGCAAGGGCGCCATCTCGCCGGCGCCCCGGGCCTTCACGAGGGCGATGGCGACGATGAGGATGGCGTTGTCCGCCAGCGCGGAGAAGAACTGCGCGCCGAGCACGGCAAACATGCCGGTGGAGGCGAGCGGGAGATTCAGGGTGCGGGTATTCATGCGATGGCCTCCGCCAGGTGCTTGAGGGTGACGTGATCGATCTTGCCGGTGCCGAGCAGGGGCAGCGCCGCCAGCGGCCGGAGGCTGCGCGGCACGGCGATCTCGGGGATGCCGAGGCTGCGTGCGGCGTCCGACAGGCGTTCGCGGGTGAGACTCGCGTCGGTGGTGAACAGCACGATGCTTTCGCCGCGTGCGCCGTCCGGCCGCGTGGTGGCACCGTGCAGGGCGCTGGCCGAGGCCTGCGCGGCCAGATGCTCGACGACTTCGAGCGACACCATTTCACCGGCCACCTTGGCGAAGCGCTTGACGCGGCCGACGATGGAGACGAAGCCGTCCTCATCGACGTCGGCGATGTCGCCGGTTTCGTACCAGCCTTCGCCCTGGCTGGAAGCCGGCGGCTGCAGGCGGCCGGGCGCCTCGAAGCGGTAGTAGCCGGACATCAGGTTCGGCCCGCGCACGTGCAGCATGCCGCCGCGCTCGATGCCGGGCACCTTCACCAGGCGGTGCTCGATGGCCGGCAGGAACTGCCCCACACTGCCCGAGCGGTAGGCCAGCGGCGTGTTCACCGCCAGCACCGGCGCGGTCTCGGTGGCGCCGTAGCCTTCCAGGATGCGGATGCCGAACTTCTCCAGCCACAGCTCGCGCACCGGGTCGGCCAGCTTCTCGGCGCCGGCCACCACGTAGCGCAGATGGAAGAAATCGTAGGGATGGGCGAATTTCGCGTAGTTGGCGAGGAAGGTGCTGGTGCCGAAGAGCACCGTGCAGTTGCGGTCGTAGGCGATCTCCGGGATGACGCGGTAATGCAGCGGCGTGGCGTAGAGGAAGAGGTTCATGCCGGTCATCACCGGCAACAGCGCGCCGGCGGTGAGGCCGAAGGAATGGAACACCGGCAGCGCGTTGAGCATCTTGTCGTCGGGGGTGAAGCCGATCACGGCGCGGATCTGCTCGATGTTGGCCATCAGCGCGTCATGCGAGAGCGCCACGCCCTTGGGCTTGCCCTCCGAGCCGGAGGTGAACAGCAGCACCGCCGGGTGCGACGGATCGCGCTGGCGCTCCACCGTGCGGGGCAGCAGTATGCCCTTCAGGATCCACAGGCGGTCGGCCAGCGTCAGCGTGGGGCGCAGGTCTTCCAGGTACAGCACGCGCAGGTCGCTTAGCGCGGCCACGTCCTGTTCGATCTTCGACTGCTGCACGAAGGCGCGCGAGGCGAACACCGTGCGGATGCCGGCGGCCGTGCAGGCATCCTGCATGCCCCGCACGCCGGCCTTGTAGTTGAGCAGCGCGGGCACGCGGCCGGTGGCGCCAGTGCCGATGATCATGCCCAGCGTGGCGGCCAGATTGGGCATCAGGATGCCCACGTTTTCACCGGGCGCGGAATGCCGGCTCACCAGGCGGCCGAGCCCGAGCGTCATCTTCAGCAGATCGCCATAGGTGTATTCGATCTGCTTGAGATCCTCCACGATGGGGCGGCGGCGGCCGAAGCGGTGCATGGCGTCGACCAGCCCGGCGTACAGCGTGCGGCGTTCGCGCGAGGCGAAGAGCATCCGCTGCATCAACCGGCGCATGCCCTCGCCGGCCTCGCGGCGGCGTTCGCGCGCGGTGGCGCCGGTGGGCATCGGCAGCGTGGTGGGCGGCAGTTGCGTGAGGGTGATGCGCGGGAAGAGTCGGCGGTCTGCACGGCCCGGCATGCGCGAGAAGAAGGAGCGCGCCGGGCCGTCCAGGCGCACCGGCAGGATCGTGGCGCCAGTGCGTGCGGCGATGAAGGCCGGGCCGTCATACACCTTCATCAGTGAGCCGGTCACGGTGATGCGCCCCTCGGGGAATATCATCACCGGCCGGCCGGATTCGATCAGACGGATTACCGCCTTCATGGCCATCGGGCTGCTCGGGTCTACGGTGAGGTGGTCGACCAGCGTGAGGATCAGGCGATAGAGGCGGCTGCGGGCCACCCCGGTATGCACCACGAACACTGGATCGATCAGCAGGAAGACGCCCAGCAGCAAACCGTCGAGCAGTGATTCGTGATTGGCGATGATGAGCAGGCGGCGGGCGTCCAGGCCTTTCTGGCCGCCCTTGAGGCGGACGCGGAACAGGCATTTGAGGATGACGGCGAGCACGGCCTTGATGAAGCTGCGCATGAGAAATCTCCCTTGATTCATGGCGTTGGGCTTACTCTGCCGTGGTTACGGTGATCAGCGTCGGGCTGTGATAGAGGCTGGCGGGCGTGATCGTCGTCCGCTCCCAGGGAATGAAGCCGAAGTACCAGGCACGCCAGAAGCCCAGCTCTGTTTCCGGATTTCGGGCCAGCAGCTCACGGAAGGTCTCGCTTTCCCCCACCTGCACGCCGATGGCTTCCTGCAGCACTTCATGCACGAAGCGCGAGCAGAACTGGCGCGAGGAATCCAGGTTGAACCCCGTGTCATAGAAGATGCCCATCCGCTTCCGACTGGCTTCCAGCAGCCCTTGGCGCATGGTGTCGTCCAGCGGCGCGTTGAGACGCCTGACGGCGTACCGGCCTTCGGCCGAGCGGGCGACGAAGGCGGAAAACCGCGTCATCTTCGAACGTGGAAAGGTGCTTTCCGCCACCACCGGCTCGCCCTCCACGACATCGACCACGATGCCGACGTGATTGGTCCAGCTTCCCGTGGCTTGCGAAACCTTCTCGAAGGGCAGAGGTGTGACGTGGATGAAGATGAGATCGCCGATGCGGATGCTATCTACGGCAGGCGCAGCCAGCGGGGTATCGGCAAAAGTGCCATCGGCAGCGGCAGCGGCAGGGGTAGCCAGTACCGGAGCGGCCGACAGCCCCAGCGTGAGACTCATCAGGGCCAGGAGAAAGCGGATATGTGACATGCGAGGGATCTCCGTGAATGAAGGTGGCCCAGTTTTCATTCAGGTATCCCTGTTTGCAATGAATGCCGGAGATGTTTAGGATTTGTGCATCAAAGGTATAGAAAAACGATACCAATATGGATGAGGCGAGCAAGCTGATCGACTGCGCCAAGCGCATGCTGCGGCAACAGGGGCTGACCTACCGAGACGTGGCGGTGGCGCTCGGGCTGGCTGAGGCCAGCGTCAAGCGGATGTTCTCCATCAAGCGCATGACGCTGGACCGCCTGATGGCGGTGGCCAACCTGCTCGGTGTGAGCATCGCCGAGCTGGCGCAGGAAGCCGCCGAGCAGGAGCGCCGGATTCGCACGCTGGACGCGACGCAGGAAACCGAACTGGTTTCCAACCCGAAGCTGTTGCTGGTGGCGGTGTGTACGCTCAACCAATGGCGCGTGCAGGACATCATGGCCAACTACGCGTTGAGCGAGGCGGAAGTGATCTCGCTGCTGCTGCGGCTGGACAAACTGCGCCTGCTTGATGTGCTGCCCGGCAACCGTGTGCGCCTGAACGTCACCCGCGACTTCGACTGGCTGCCTCATGGCCCCATCCGCGGCTTCTTCGCCCGCAACGGCCTGGGCGACTTCTTCGACGGCGGTTTCGGCGGCGAGGACGAATACTTCGCCTTCGCCCACGGCATGCTGACGGAGTCCGCGCTCGGGCGCTTGCACGAAGAAGCCCGCAGGGTCCGCGCGAAGCTGGCGGAGCTGCACGAGGAAAGCCTCGCCGTGCCGTTGCACAAACGGCACGGCGTAGGCTTCGTGCTGGCATTCCGGCAGTGGGAGTTGGGTGCTTTTCGCAGCCTGCGGCGCGCAGAAACTGCGGAAGAGGCGGCTCCGTAACAGTCTTTAGCGCAGCTAACAAAGCGCGTCATCGTTCGAACCGGGTGCTGCGTCTGGCAGGCCATGGGGCGAAACAAGTATGAGGAACTCGGCCTGCGCGCCCGAGGGCTGACCAGCGTGGTGATCGTGGCGCTGGGCTACGGCGGCGGCGAGGATTTCAACGCCAAGCTGCCCAAATCCCGCCTGCCGGTCGATCGGGTCATCAGCCGGATCTGAGTTTCACCGACCCGGTGTCGTCATGACGGATGTCCGTCGGGGGCGGGCATCGGTTTTTCCCGGGGCTGGCGGAATGCCAGCGGCGGGGATTCCTGCGTCAGCCCTTGCCAGCCGCCCCCGAGCGCCTTGATCAGCAGTACCGAGGCGGTATAGCGACGGGCGAGGATCTGCAGGGCATTGCGTTCACTGCTGTTGGCGGTGGCCTGGGTGCTCACCACACTGGTGTAGCTCACGGTGCCGGCCTTGTAGCGGTTGAGCATGAGGCGCTCGGCTTCACGTGCAGCGGCCAGTGCGGTGGCTTGCTGTCGGGCCTCGTCGGCGAGCACGCGCAGTGCGACGAGATTGTCTTCGACTTCCTGCAGCGCGCCGAGCACGGTCTGCCGGTATTGGGCGACGGTGATGTCGTAGGCCGCATGGGTCTGGCGATCCTTGGCCGTGCGTTGTCCGCCATCGAACAGGGTTTCGGCCAGTGTGGCGCCGAGCGACCAGACGCGGCTGGGGGCATTCAGCCATTCCGTGAGGTCGGTGTTCTGCAGGCTGCTCCCGGCCGTCAGCTTGAGGCTGGGAAACCAGGCTGCCCGGGCTACGCCGATCTGTGCGTTGGCGGCGGCCATCTTGCGTTCGGCAGCGGCCACGTCCGGCCGGCGTTCCAGCAGGTCTGCCGGCAGCAGGGCGGGCACGGAGGGCAGCGTTTCGGGCAGCGTGGCTGGTGCGAGCGAGAAATCCGCCGGTGCCTTGCCGATCAGGATCGCGATCGCATGCTCATACTGGGCGCGGGAGACCGCGAGATCGGTCAGCGTGACTTCGGCGTTGTGCAGCTGGGTTTTCGCCTGGGCTACGTCAGCCCGGGTCACGATGCCGGCCTTGAGTTGATTTTCGGTGATCTGCAAGGCGCGCTGGTAGGCCTGCACCGTCGCACGCTGCAGATTGGCGCTGGCGTCAGCCACGCGCAGCAGGAAATAGTTTTGCGCCAGGCTGGCTTCGGCTGACAGGCGTGCCGAGGCCAGCGTGGCGAGGCTGGCTGCAGTACTCGCTTCGCCGGCTTCCACGCTCCGCGCGATGCCCCCCAGAGGTCGGGCTCCCAGCTTGCTGACAGGCCCAGCGTGTGATTGGTCGTCAGCTTGTCCTTGCTGCGGGATCGTGTTGCGCCGCCGCTGGCATCCACTTCGGGGAACAGGTCGGCACGCGTCAGCGCTGTGGCGGCGTCGGCTTGCCGGAATTGCGCCAGTGCCACCTGCACGCTCTGGTTGGCGCCCGCCACCTGGCTGAGCAGGGCATCCAGCTGTGGGTCGCCGAAGACGGTCCACCAGCGCCCGCGCGGTGCATCGTCGCGCGGTTCGGCAGGCTTCCAGGCCGGGTTCTCCTTGAACGCGGCGGGCAGCGGCAGATCGGGGCGGGTGTAGTCCGGGCCGACCTTACAGGCCGTGAGCAGGCAGAGGGCAAGCAGCGGAAAGGCGGTGATCCTGTTCATGGGCGGACTCCCGTGGCTTCGGGCCGGGCTGGGGCTGCGTGGCGCCAGCGGTGGCACCACAGGCGGAAGCGGTCGAGATAGAGATAGACCACCGGCGTGGTGTAGAGCGTGAGCAACTGGCTCAGCAGCAGCCCGCCGATGATCGAGATGCCGAGCGGTGCGCGCAGCTCGGCGCCATCGCCGGAGCCGAGCGCGAGCGGCACGGCACCGAGGATGGCGGCCAGGGTGGTCATCATGATCGGGCGGAAGCGCAGGAGACAGGCCTTGTGGATGGCTTCGCGCGGGGCCAGCCCTTCGCGGCGTTCGGCCTCCAGTGCGAAGTCGATCATCATGATGGCGTTCTTCTTGACGATGCCGATGAGCAGCAGCACGCCGATGAAGGCGATCAGCGCGAGCAGCGCGCCGACGCCGGCCGAGGGCAGCGTGGACAGGATGGTGAGCGGATGGATGAGGCTTTCGTAGAGGATGCCGAGCACGATGTATAGCGTGACGATCGCCGCGAGGATCAGCAGCGGTAGTTCGGCGAGATTCTTCTTGAAGGCATTGGCCGAGCCCTGCAGGCTGCCATGCACACTGCTGGGCACGCCGATCTGGCGCATCGCGTTGTCGATGGCGGCGGAGGCTTCCGACAGGGATACCCCGTTCTTCAGGTTGAAGGAGATCGTCGAGGCGGGGAATTCGCCCTGGTGGCTCACCGCGAGCGAGGCGAAGGTCTGGCTGTAGCGGGCAAAGGCGGCGAACGGGATGCGCTCGCCGGCGGCATTGATGAGCACCATCCGCTCCAGCGCTTCCGGTCCTTCACGGAAGCGCGGGGCCACTTCCATGACCACGCGATACTGATTCAGGGGCCGGTAGAGCGTGGCGATCTGACGCTGGCTGTAGGCGTTGCTCAGCGCAGCGGTGATCAGGCGGGGCGACAAGCCAAGGCGCGAGGCTGCATCGCGATCGATGAGGATGGAGGTCTGCGAGCCGCGCTCCTGCTGGTCGGTATTCACGTCTTCCAGCTGCGGCAGGTTGGAGAAGGCCAGCCGCACGCGCGGCTCCCACTTCAGCAGCAGGTCCAGGTCATCGGCCTGCAAGGTGTATTGGTATTGCGCGCCGCCAGAGCGTCCGCCGATGCGCAGATCCTGCACGGCCTGGAAATACAGGCGGGCGCCGGGCTCGTGGGCCAGTTTTTCGCGCAGCCGGTCGACCACCGCTTCGGCCGGCTCCCGCCGTTCATCCAGCGGTTTCAGCGCGATCGAGACACTGCCGCTGTTGGTACGCGAGCCGCCGGTATAGCCGATGACATTGGCGACCGCCGGATCGGCACGCACGATGTCGATGAAGCGCTTGAGCTTGACCTGCATGGCCTGGAAGGAAATGCTCTGGTCCGCCTGGATGGAGCCCGAGAGGATGCCGGTATCCTGTTGCGGGAAGAACCCCTTGGGCACGATGGTGTAGAGATACACATTCAGGGCGATGGTCGCAGCGAGCAGGATGAGCATCCATATGCCATGACGCAGCGCCCAGGCCAGCGAGTGCCGGTAAGCAGCGAAGAGCAGGCGGTAAAGCCATCCGCCCCGGGGAGTTTCACTGTCGGTGGCCGGCTGGCGGCGGATCAGGCGAGCGCACATCATCGGCGTGGTCGTCAGCGAGACGACGAGCGAGATCAGGATCGCCACGGACAACGTGATGGCGAATTTGCGGAACAGCCGCCCGACGATGCTGCCCATCGCCAGCAGCGGGATGAATACGGCGATCAGCGACAGGCTCATCGACAGCACCGTGAAGCCGACCTGGCGTACACCGAGCAGGGCGGCGCGGAAGGGCGGGATGCCGCGCTCGACGTGGCGGTGGATGTTTTCCATGACGACGATGGCGTCATCGACGACGAAGCCTGTCGAGATGGTGAGCGCCATCAGCGAGAGGTTGTTCAGCGAGAAGCCGCACAGGTACATCGCACCGAAGCTGCCGATCAAGGACACCGGCACCACCACGGCAGGCACCAGCGAGGCACGCCCGTTCTTGAGGAACAGGAACACCACCAGGATCACCAGCGCGACGGAGAGCACCAGGGCGCGTTCCACTTCCTTGAGCGAGGCGCGGATCATCGGCGAGCGGTCGAGCGCTACCGCCAGTTGCATCGATGCCGGGATCTGCGCTTCCAGGTGCGGCAACAGCGCGCGCACGCCGTCGATGGTGCGGATCACGTTGGCGCCGGGTTCGCGGTAGATCGACAGCAACACGGCTGGCTCGCCATTGGCGGAGCCTGCGTTGCGGATGTCCTGCACCGAATCGCTCACCGTGGCCACATCTTCAAGGCGTACCAGGCGGCCTTCGCTATGACGGATGATCAGCGGGCGGTAGTCGGCGGCGCGTTCGATCTGGTCGTTGGCCACGATCTGCCAGCGGCGCTCGTCCGTTTCGAGAAAGCCCTTCGGCCGGTTGGCGTTGGCATTGTTGATCGCGGTGCGCACCGCATCGAGCGAGATGCCGTAGCTGGCAAGCTGCTCCGGATTCAGTTCAATGCGCACGGCGGGCAGCGAGCTGCCGCCGATGCCCACGTCACCCACGCCCTGCATCTGCAGCAACTGCTGGGCGAGCACGGTGGCGGCCATGTCGTACATCTGGCCGCGTGTGGCGGTGGAGGATGTCAGTGACAGCACGAGGATCGGTGCATCCGCCGGATTCACCTTGCGGTAGCCGGGGTTGCGCGGCAGTGCCGGCAGCAGGCTACGCGAGGCGTTGATGTCGCGGTCCAGCTCGAACTGCAGGGTGATGCGTGTGTTGCCCAGCGTGCTCGACGAGGTGATCTCGCTGATGCCGGCAATGCGGCCGAGTGCGCGCTCCAGCGGTGTGGCCACGGTGGCCGCCATGGTTTCCGGGCTGGCGCCGGCCTGCGAGGCGCTCACCGAGATGGTCGGGTAATCCACTTGCGGCAGCGGTGAGACCGGCAGCAGCACGAAGGCTGCCATGCCGGCCAGTACGATGGCCAGCGTGAGCAACGAGGTGGCGACCGGGCGCCGGATGAAGAGCGCGAAGAATTTCATGGCGCGGCGGCGCCTGCAGGCGCCGCGCCGGTGAGCCAGCGTTTGGCCCGGTCGAATGCCAGGTAGATCACCGGCGTGGTGAATAGCGTGAGTACCTGGCTGAAGATCAGGCCGCCCACCATGGTGATGCCGAGCGGGTGGCGCAGCTCCGAGCCCATGCCGGTGCCGAGCATCAGCGGCAGCGCACCGAGCAGTGCGGCCAGCGTGGTCATCAGGATCGGGCGCAGGCGCAGCAGGCAGGCCTGGTGGATGGCCTCCTGCGGTGATTTACCCTCTTCGCGCTCGGCCTCCAGTGCGAAGTCGATCATCATGATGGCGTTCTTCTTGACGATGCCGATCAGCAGCACGATGCCGATGATGCCGATCACGTCGAGTGCGCTGCCCGCGAGCATCAGCGCGATCAGCGCACCGACACCGGCCGAGGGCAGTGTGGACAGGATGGTCACCGGATGGATGGTGCTCTCGTAGAGCACGCCGAGCACGATGTACATGGTGACCACGGCGGCGAGGATCAGCCACAGTTCGTTGCCGAGCGAGGCGCGGAAGGCCAGCGCCGCACCCTGGAAGCCAACACGGATCGAGGCCGGTACGCCGATCTGCGCGCGTGCCGCGTCGATGGCTGCCACGGCTTCGCCGAGCGATATGCCGGGGGCCAGGTTGAAGGAGATCGTGCCGGCGGGAAACTGCGCCAGACGGTTGATCACCAGCAGCCCGTTGCGCTCGACGATGCGTGCCACGCTGGTCAGCGGCACCACCTTGCCGCCGCCCGCCGGCACGTAGAGTTCGGAGAGCGATTCCGGCCCTCGCTGATACTCCGGCTTCACCTCCAGCACCACACGGTACTGGTTGGACTGCGTGAAGATCGTCGATACCAGGCGCTGGCCGAAGGCGCTGTAGAGCACATTGTCGATGCCAGCCGCGGTCACGTTGAGCCGCGAGGCTGCTTCACGGTCGATCTCGATGTAGGTTTGCAGGCCCTGATCCTGGTAGTCGCTGATCACGTCGGCGAGCTGGGGCAGGGCCTGCAGCTGTCCGGTCAGGCGCGGCATCCATTCGCCCAGCACTTCCGGATCGCTGGCCTGTAGCGTGTATTGGTACTGGGTACGGGTCACGCGGTTGTCCAGCGACAGATCCTGCACGGGCTGCAGGTTGATCAGCATGCGGCCGTTGTTGAGTGCCGCATTGGCGCCGTCGGTGCCGATGAAGGAGGAGACGCTGGCCACGTCGGGGTCCTGCAGCATCAGCTCGGCGAGCTGGCGCTGGCGCTCGGCCATGGCCTGGAAGGAGATAGATTGAGGGGCCTCGGAGATGCCCTGGATGAGGCCCGTGTCCTGCACCGGGAAGAAACCCTTGGGAATCCAGAGGTAGAGCAGGGCGGTGAGCAGCAAGGTGGCGACGGCCACCAGCAGCGTGGCGGTCTGGTGGCGCAGCACCCAGCGCAGGGCCCGGTCGTAGGCCGCGATCAGGCACTCGAAGAAGCGGCCGCTGCTGCGGTAGAAACGGCCCTGCCTGGCTTCCGGCACATGACGCAGCAGGCGCGAACACATCATCGGCGTGAGGGTGAGCGAAACCACTGCCGAGAGCAGGATGGCCACCGCCAGGGTGATGGCGAATTCGCGGAACAGACGGCCGACCACATCGCCCATGAACAGCAGCGGGATCAGCACGGCGATCAGCGAGATGGTCAGCGAGATGATAATGAAACCGATCTGGCGCGCGCCCTTGAGTGCTGCCTGCAAGGGGGATTCGCCAGCCTCGATGTAGCGGGAGACGTTCTCGATCATGACGATGGCGTCATCGACCACGAAGCCGGTGGCGATCGTCATCGCCATCAGCGTGAGGTTGTTGACCGAGAAGCCCGCCAGATACATCACGCCAAATGTGCCGACCAGCGACAGCGGCACCGCAACGCCCGGGATGAGAGTGGCCGGCAGGTTGCGCAGAAAGAGGAAGATCACCAGCACCACCAGGGCGATGGAGAAGGCCAGCTCGATGCCGACATCTTCGATGGAGGCGCGGATGGTCACGGTGCGGTCGGTGAGCATCCGGATCTCCACCGCGCCGGGCAGGCTGGCCTGCAGCTCCGGCAGCTGTGCCTTGATCCGGTCTACCGTTTCGATCACGTTGGCACCGGGCTGGCGCTGGATGTTGAGCACGATGGCCGGCGTGGTGTCGGCCCAGGCTGCCAGGCGTGCATCTTCGGCGCCATCGATCACGGTCGCCACCTGTGCCAGTCTGACGGGCGCTCCGTTCTTGTAGGCCAGGATCAGCTGCCGGTAATCGTTGGCCGACTTGAGCTGATCGTTGGCATCGATGGTGGAGGCGCGCTGGGGGCCATCGAAGTTGCCCTTGGCCTGACGCGCGTTGGCGTTGTTGATGACGGTGCGGATGTCATCCTGATCCAGCCCCAGGGCTGCCAGTGCACGCGGATTGACCTGTACCCGCACGGCCGGGCGCTGGCCGCCGGAGATGCCGACGAGACCGACACCCGAGATCTGCGAGATTTTTTGCGCCACGCGCGTTTCGGCCATGTCGCGCACGCGAGGCATCGGCATGGCGGCAGACATCACAGCCAGCGTCATGATCGGTGCGTCCGCCGGATTGACCTTGCTGTAGATCGGCGGGCTGGGCAGATCGGAGGGCAGCAGGTTGTTGCCGGCATTGATGGCGGCCTGTACCTGCTGTTCGGCGATATCCAGATCGAGGTCCAGCGAGAACTGCAGGGTGATCACCGAAGCGCCGCCGGAATTCTGCGAGCTCATCTGCACCAGCCCCGGCATCTGGCCGAACTGGCGCTCCAGCGGTGCGGTGATGGTGGCGGTGACCACATCGGGGCTGGCCCCCGGGTAGAGCGTGACCACCTGGATCGTCGGGTAATCCACCTGCGGCAGCGCCGAGATAGGCAGCACGCGCAGGGCAATCAGGCCGGCGAGGAACAGGGCAAGCATCAGCAGCGAGGTCGCCACCGGCCGCAGAATGAACAGACGGGAGGGGTTCATGCCGGATTCAACCGTTGGCGTCGGCCCGGGATTGGCGGTGTTGTCTGTCCGTGGGGGCGCTGCTTTCGCTGCGCGGTGGCTGGCGTGTTTCTTCTGCGCCGGTTGCCGCGTGCCGCTGCGTTTTGTCGTCTGGTGCTGACGGGGCTGACTGAGCCGCCGGCACATTCTTCTTCTTTTTCGATTTGCGCTTGAGCAGGTCGCCCGGGTTTGCCACTTCGACGCGGGTGCCTTCGCGCAATTGGTCGATGCCGTCGGTGACGACCGCGTCGCCGGGCTCCAGCCCCTTGAGTACCTCGTTCAGCGAGCCTTCGGTGGGCCCCAGGGTCACCCGCCGCAGTGTGGCCACGCCTTCATCCTTGACGAGATAGACGAAGGCGCCGTCCCGGCCGCGCTGGATCGCAGCGGTGGGGACGACGGTCACCCCTTTGTGGGTCTCGGCCAGCACGCGGACGTTCACGAACTGATTGGGGAAGAGCTTCTCGTCCTTGTTGGGGAAGATGGCCTTGAGCTTGAGAGTGCCCGTAACCGTGTCGATCTGGTTATCCGCCGCCGCGATGCGCCCGACGGCGAGCTGTTGCTTGCGCTCACGATCCCAGGCTTCGACGCGCACTTTCTTGCCTGCGTGCAGGGCGTCCAGAATGAGGGGCACCTGGGCTTCCGGCAGCGTGAAGAGCACGTTGATGGGTTGCATCTGGTTGATGGTGACCAGCCCCCCCGTTTCCGAACTGCGTACCAGGCTGCCGATATCGACGTTGCGCAGGCCGAGGCGCCCCGCGGCAGGGGCGGTTACCCGCGCATAGGTCAGTTGCAGGCGTGCACTTTCAACCTGCGCCTGATCGGCTTTCACCGTGCCTTCGAGCTGGCGTACCAGGGTCTGCTGGGTATCCACTTGCTGGCGGGCGATGGAATCCTCGGCAAGCAGTCCCTGATAGCGGGCCAGATCGTTGCGCGCATTGGCCAGTTGCGCCTGATCCTTGGCGAGCTGCCCTTCGGCCTGGGTAAGCTGGATCTTGTAAGGGCGCGTATCGATTTCGGCCAGCAGCTGCCCTGTTTCGACGCTGTCGCCCTCCTTGAAGCCGAGTTTCGTGACGTAGCCATCGATGCGCGAGCGCACGATCACCGAACTGGAGGCTGTCACCGTTCCCAGGCTGCTGTAGAAGACGCGGATGTCGTCCTCACCGACCGTGCCGATCTGTACCGGCACGATGCGTTTGGGCTTGGCGGCCGTTTCAGCAGGCTGTGCCTTGTGGCCGCGATACCACCACCAACCACCGGCACCGGTCAGCACCAGTACGAGGACAAGCAGTAGCAGCAAGCCTCGGCGGCCTCTGCGGGTGGCGTTTCGAGAGTTGGCGGCAGGCGTCAGAGCGGGCATGGATTTACGTCTCCGGCAGGAAACTGGTGCGGCAATATGAAGTATCCGGCTCGGCAAATCTGCCAGATTTTCCTTCCTTTACATGGGCGGAAAATCACTTGTGCGCCAGAGGCTTGGCGGCCTAACGCGCCAGCCCCGGGTAGGATGACGGGGCGCTGGAAATCAGGCCGGAATACGGCGCTGAGCCTCACATGCGCAATGTCAGCGGCGTGCCTTCCGGCAGGTGAATGATGCCGTTGTGGTAGTCGTATTCGAAGACTTCACCGTAGCGCGCCCATTCGACGGCCGTGCTGAGCACGTCTCTGGCTTCCTCCAGGTTCATGCTGTCGCTGAGCAGCTTGAGAAAGTGCTCGGCACGCAATGCGCCGTGCTCTTCCTGCTCCAGGTTGTGGCGGATGTTGGCGATGAGGGGCACGTGTTCGAGCAGTTGCTGGCCGAAGATCTCGTGGCGCAGCAGATTGCTGCCTGCCACGTAGCGCTGGCCGATGGGCGTGAGGCTGATGTCGCCTTTTTCCAGCACGGCCAGCCGCAGCATGTGCAGGGCGCTGGAGATGGGCAGCAGATCCTCGTCCGTCAGCCCGGATTCCTCGGCGAGTTGTGGCAGGTCGGCGTGTCCGGCGAAGGGGCGTGCCGCGAGCAGCTCCAGGATGCCCTCCATGCTCTCGACGTCCGCCGCCGGCAGGCGTTCCACCAGATGCGGCCTGGCTGGCGCTTCTGTGGGCGGCGCGGCACGGCTGGCCGTCATCAGGGCGTAGACCTCGTCGATCAGGGCACGTACGGCGGGCGCCTTGGCGTCTCGCGGGTGGGGCAGGTGGATAGGCAGCTCCACTCTCACGCGTCCCGGGTCGCTGGCGAAGATCAGCACGCGGTCCGCCATCAGGACGGCTTCCTCGATGTTGTGGGAGACGACCAGGATGGCCTTGGCCGGCATGCTGCCACCTTCCCACAGTTCCAGGATGTCGTCGCGCAGGCGTTCGCCGGTGAGGACATCGAGTGCAGAGAAGGCTTCATCCATCAGCAACACTTCCGGCTCGACGACCAGCGCCCGGGCGATGCCCACGCGTTGTTTCATCCCGCCGGAGAGTTCGCGCGGCAGGGCGCCCTCGAAGCCGGTAAGGCCGATCATGCCGATGGCCTGGCTGGCCCGTGCGGCTCTTTCCTCCGGGGCCATGCCACGGGCTTCGAGGCCCAGTTCGACGTTCTGCTGCACCGTCAGCCAGGGGAAGAGCGCGAAGGACTGGAATACCATCGCGATACCGCGTGCCGGCCCGTACAGCGGCTGGCCGCGATACAGCACGCTGCCGCCATCCGCGCCGATCAGACCGGCCATGATGCGCAGCAGGGTCGATTTGCCCGAGCCGGACTGGCCCAGCAGAGCGACGATCTCGCCCGGGCGGAGGTCGAAATCCACATGCTCCAGCACCGAGCGTGCGGAGCCGTCGGCAGAGCGGAAGGTCTTGCCGACGTCTCTGAGTTCAATCAGGGCCTGTTCCATGTGAACACCATTCAGAAGTGCAGCCGGTTTTGCGCCATGTCGTAGAGGCGGCGCCACAGAAAGTGATTCATCGACATCACGAAGAGGCACATCACGCCGATTCCCAGCGCGATGCGCGGGAAATCGCCCGTGGCGGTCATCTCCGCGATGTAGCTGCCCAGCCCGTGTGCCTTGAGGGTGGTACCGCCCCAGGTAACGTACTCGGCGACGATGCTGGCGTTCCATGAGCCGCCACTGGCCGTGATCGCACCCGTGACGAAACTCGGAAAGATCGCCGGCAGCAGGTAGCGGCGCCATCTCAACCAGCCCCGCAGGCCGACGTTGTCCGCCGCGTAGCGCAGCTCGACGGGGATGCTGGAAGCGCCCGCGATCACGTTGAAGAGGATGTACCACTGGGTGCCCAGCACCATCAGTGGCGAGAGCCAGATCTCGGTGTTCAGATTCCAGCGGTGGATCAGCATGACGGCCAGCGGGAACATCAGGTTGGCGGGGAATGCGGCAAGGAACTGTGCGACGGCCTGCAGGCGGTGGGCCCAGCGCGGGTTCATGCCGATCCAGATGCCCACGGGGACCCATATCAGCGCGGCCAGGGCGATCAGCAAGCTGACGCGCAGCAAGGTGTAGAAGCCCAGCTGCACGACATGGGCGGCCTCGCGCCAGCCGACTTCGGTATGGATGAAGGCGAGCAGATGCCACAGCGAAAGCAGCACCAGCGCCGCGAGGGTGGCATCCCACACGCGTTCGAGCCCCGCCAGACGGCCACGCAGCCGTGCCCGGATCGAGGTGCCGTCGTAATCGCGGCGGAACAGCGTGAAGCTGCTCGCCAGCAGGCGGATGCCTGTGAGCCCCAGCGCCTGGATGCGTCCCGTGCGCCGCAGCCAGGTCAGCAGCCAGGAGGACTGGGCGTTTTCACCGCCGGATTCCTCGAAACGGAATTTGTCCGCCCAGGCCAGCAGGGGGCGGAAGAAAAGCTGGTCGTAGATCACCACGCCGACCAGCATGGCGCCGATGGCCCAGCCGATGGCGCCCAGGTCGCGCATTTCGATGGCCGTGGCGATGTAGGAACCGATGCCGGGCAGCTTGATGTTCTGGTTCGCCACGGAGATGGCTTCCGAGGCCACGACGAAGAACCAGCCTCCCGACATCGACATCATCATGTTCCACAGCAGGCCCGGCATGGCGAAGGGCAGCTCCAGGCGCCAGAAGCGCTGCCAGCCGGAAAGCTGGAAGACGTCGGAGGCTTCGCGGAGTTCGCCGGGAACGGTCTTGAGCGATTGATACAGGCTGAACACCATGTTCCAGGCCTGCGAGGTGAAGATCGCGAAGACGGCGGCGCATTCCACGCCCAGCAGGTTGCCGGGGAAAAGCGCGATGAAGCCGGTCACGGTGATCGACAGGAAACCCAGGATAAGGATCGACTGGAGGATGTCGAGGATCGGGACGAGCACTTTCTCGGCCGCCCGGTACTTGGCGGCGATGGCCGCGAAGGCGCAGGCGAAGAGCAGGGAGGCCGCCAGCGCCAGGAACATGCGCACGGTGGTGCGCAGCAGGTAGTAGGGCAGGCTCCAGGGGTCGAGCGTGATCGGCAGAGGCGTGCCCAGCTGGAAGGGGCCCGTCATCTGGCGCGCGCCATAGGCCGCCAGGATCAGCACGGCCAGCACCAGCGGCAATAGATAGAGATCCCAGCGGTTGATGCTGGTGTCGACCACTCTGCGTGGAAGGTTCTGGCGGATGGGGAGCATCAGGAAGGCCCGTTCATTTCGCCCTGCCGGAGATTGCGCTGCATGCTCCTTGGCGGCTAGGTTCATGATGCCGGCCCACAGCTTGCAATCCTCAATGAACAGGCGTGCCTGGATGTCGTCGCGACTGCTCACCCACTCATCGTGGCGGGCGCCTTGCGCGGCGGTGCGCTCTGCCGAGCCGTAGGCGGTCGACCAGCTGATGCCGATCTGGCGCGTCTTCTCCATCAGCTTCAGCCGCGACGAATCCATGATCCATTTGGACTGGAACGGCAGAAAGATCGCGTCCGGATCTTTCGGAATGCACTTCGCCCGGCCCTTGTGCGTAGCCATCACACAATCCCCAGTGCTTCGCGAATCGCCGCCTTGGTCTCGGCGGTAACGCCGCCCTTGTTGGGCATCGCGGCCAGCTTCTCGGCCTGCTCGGCGAGCAGCTTCTTGCGGGCGGATTCCTCCACTTCCAGGCGCCACTTCTTCTGATTCACCGAGGCGCGCGAGAGGGTTGCGATGTTCTTCGCAGCGCTGGAGAGCAGGCCGATGCGATCTTCATTGCTCATCGCCTCTTCGCCGGTGGCCTCTTGCAGGCTGACGATGGCTTCGAACATTTCGGACTGCACCAGGGCGATCACGCTTTCCGAGAGCACGTCCTGGTCATCGCCAGCGGCCTGCACGATCAGCTTGCTGGCCTCCACGCTGCTCTTGATCGCGGCCATGCGGCGTTCGATCTTCTGGCCGTGGCGGTGAAGCTGGCTTTTGCCAATGGACAAACCCTTTTCGCGCACGAGTTCCTGCAGGGCTTCATAGCCTGCAAAGTTGTTCGCCACGATCTGCGCGTTGATCCACTCACGCACGTCCTCAGGCAGCTGCTCGATGGCACTGGGCTTTGCCATATCAAGCCTCCCGTAGGGCCGCCCCAAGGGAGGCGCTCGCCCCCTTGGGGGGCAGTGAAGTAACGAAGTTACGAACGTGGGGGTTCATCACTCAGCCCCAGTACTTCGCCGGCCGCGCAATGCCCGGCTCAATGTCGATGGTGTATTCCGCGATATCGATGCCGCAGCGCGTGAGGCTGCTCCACCAGCGGCCGCTGGGTTCCTTGCGCAGATCCACCAGCGTGCGGTCTGCGAGGTAGTCCAGCTGCTGGCGCACCTCCAGCGGCGTCACATCCGGGTAGATGCTGCGCATGGTGGTTTGCACCACTTCTTCGCACACTTCTTCAGGCCGCGCGTTGTAGAGCGCGAGGATCAAATACCAGCGCAGCGATTCGCGGCGGATCTTGGCGGCATCCATGTCAGGAGACTCCCTTGGTCTTCAGTTGCAGGTTTTCGATCTTGGAAGCCACTGCATCCAGCTTGGCCTCGATCACGGTCTGGTTGCGCACATAGTCTTCACGGCGCACGTATTGCAGCGGCAGCTCGGCCTTGAAGATCAGCAGCTGGCGCTCCACTTCGAGGGCCTTGGTGTGGCCGTCTTCTAGCCCGTTGAAGCGCTCATCGAGTCGCGCTTCGAACTGCGCGAGCAACACCTTGCCGAAGGTGCCCACGCACCCGAAGAAGGCCATCAGCAACAGCACCAGGTGCCACAGTTCGAATTCCACCTTCATGCTGCAAGCCCCCGTTTTTTGAGTGATTCGTAGTCGGCCTGGCACGCCGCGCAGCGCGTGCAGCCGGGCTGAGCGTCTCTGCGCTCAGGCGGTATTTCGATCTCGCAGTCTTCACAGAAGAAGGCGGCGGGCAGCTCGGTATCGTGCTGGGCAGCCTCGGACTGGGGGCGCGACCATTCCTCCAGCTCGCGGTCCTGGGCAATGTCTGCCGGGTTCAAGGCTGTTTCCCCTCGTTAAAGTTGATCAGGGCGTTGAGGCGCTTGGCGCACTGGCGGTAGCGGGTGAATTGCGCGCAGCGCTGCGTGAGGCGCGCGAGGAGCAGAAGGCTACCGAGGAAGTACTCGCCACCAAGAACAAGGCGCTGGACAAGGCCCGCGCCGCTCAGAAGCTGCTGCAGCGCCAGTCGCCCGATGAAGCCCTGCAGACCCTGCATCGCGAGGCTACCGAGATCGCAGCCGAGGTGCGCGGCCACATCATGGGCAACCTGCGCCAGGCGGTGATCGCGCTGAACAACCAGAGCGAAGAGCGTGGCGAGTCTCCGTCCAAGGTGTTTGCCGCCGGCCTGCTCGGGCAGATCCAGGCGGACCTGGTGCAGCTCTGCACCGAGTTCGGCCTGCCGGATCTGGCCGAGGCTGTGCGCAATGATGAGCTGGGCTGGGTAGCTCAGTCCTGAGCGAGGCCGCCATGTCACCCGCCATGATCGAATCACTTATCGCCATCCGTGCCGCCGCCGAGGCGGCCGGGCACGGCGGCAAGAGTGCGGTGTATGCCGAGGCCTGCAGCCGGCTCGGCATCAGCCTGCCGACCCTGCATCGCTATCTCGGGCAGATCGCCGTGAAGGCGCCGCGCAAGCAGCGGGCCGATGCCGGCGATGTGAGCCTGCCGCTGGCCGAGGCGCAGCTGATCAGTGCCCTGCTGATGGACTCCCTGCGCAAAACCAATAAGCGCCTCAAGTCCATCGGCGAGGCGGTGGACTTGCTGCGCGCCAATGGTGAAATCCGCGCCGAGCGCCTGGAT
Source organism: Candidatus Dactylopiibacterium carminicum (assembly GCF_014736495.1). Lineage (GTDB taxonomy): Bacteria > Pseudomonadota > Gammaproteobacteria > Burkholderiales > Rhodocyclaceae > Uliginosibacterium > Uliginosibacterium carminicum. Next base: position 60,210 of record NZ_MDUX01000002.1, on the reverse strand, counting down.
GACGCCACGGGCGAACTGATCAAGCTTTCGTACAGCGCCATTGCCCGCGCGCTGCGCACCTATGGCCTGCACCCCGATCAGCTGCTGCGCCCGGAGCCGGCGAAGGAGCTCGCCAGCCTGCATCCGAATCATGCCTGGCAGATCGATGCCTCGCTGTGCGTGCTCTATTACCTGAATGCGCGCACCGAGAAGGAGAGCGGCCTGCAGGTGATGGAGCACAGCAAGTTCTACAAGAACAAGCCCGCCAACCTGAAGCGTATCAAGGCCGACCGGGTGTGGAGCTACGAGAGCACGGATCACTGGTCTGGCGCCATCAAGCTCAACTATGTGATGGGGGCTGAAAGCGCACTCAACCTGGCCGAAAGCTTCATCCGCTTTACCCAGCAGTGGGACGATCAGCCCTTCTACGGAGTGCCCTACATCCTGATGATGGACATGGGCAGCGCAATGACCAGCGGCGCATTCAAGAATCTGGCGCGCCGTCTGGATGTGGAGCTGATTGCTCACGCGCCGGGCAATGGGTCAAACACTGGTGGGCTTACCGCCGGAACAACATATCGGTTGAAAATCCGTGCCGAAGGCACTTCCCATAAAGTCTATTTAGATGGGGCCCTTAAGGTCACAGCTACAAGTTCAGACCTCATCGGTGCCGGGCTGTTCGGCGTTCGCGCATACGCAACTTCCACAGTGACAGGCGTCGTGGACAACGTGTCTATCACCAGCTTGGACACAACCTCCAATCTTCCTAGTTACAAGATAACGCTGTCATCTCAACGCGGCGATCTTAAGAGTAGGCAGGCTCATTCGGTGGTTGTGGGTCGTGCTTGACGTATTCAAACATGCCGGTGCTGGACACCTGATGGCAAACATCATGGGTCTTGTATGGTTCTGTCCGAGGCTTCTGCGCATCGTTGGAATGCTGCGCTTGATATCGCTTTGTGCGGTGTCTCAAGCGGTGGGTGTGGCTGCGCAATCCATAGTTGACTGCCTTCTTGGCGGTAATGGTGCTCCGATCGGTTTGAGCGGAATCGTTTGTGGCTGCATGGCCGGGACTGCCTGGGTTGTTCCAGCGAAAGGCATGCGTCTGTCGGTATTGTTGTTTGGAACATTTAGTGCCGTTCTGGCGTTCGTGGCATCGAAGTCATCTACGGCCCACGCCGCCCACCTCGGCGGAATGCTGGGTGGAGCGGCGACTGCCTGGGCCATCCAGCGAGTCTCTCCAGGGCGGCGTGGCGCGCCACGATGCAAAGTCCGTCAGGAATAAGCCCCGAAATTCACTGAGCCGCAGCAGCTGGCGGCCAACACCAAAAGGAACTCAGGAATCGCCCGGGAGATCCGGGCTCTGGAGAGACATCAGAAAGAGGGCGACGCCACCCGGTGCGGGAACACCAGATGGCGCCACCCGTATCCGCAAGCACACTGCAGATCGTGGCCAAGGCCCTCCTGCCTGTACAGGCAGGGCGAAGGCTATCACTACACGAAAAGGATTTGCGTGTGATGAAAGAAGTGCGCTGTGCCAACTGCAACCGGAAGCTCGCTGAAGCCGATTATTCAGCTCTGAACATCAAGTGCCCCCGCTGCGGGGTCATGAATCAACTGAGCAACCGTCTTGGCCGTCAAGCGCTATGCATAGTCGAATCCCACATCGAGCCATGTTTCGCAATGGCGTTGAGCATCGTCAGCAGCTTGCGCATGCAGGCAACCAGGGCCACCTTCTTGCGCTTGCCCGCCGCCAGCAGGCGCTCGTAGCAGGCCTTGAGCGCCAGGTTATGCCGGACTGCCGTCAACGTAGCCATGTACAGCGTTCGCCGCACATCTGCGCGCCCGCCCCAGATGCAGCGCTGGCCACGCATCTGGCCAGAGTCGCGGTTCAGGGGCGCCACGCCCACCAGCGCGGCGATACGGCGTCGGTCGAGCTTGCCCAATTCAGGCAGTTCGGCCAGCAATACCGCCACGCTGGCCGCACCGATGCCCGGCACACTCGCCAGCGCCTGGGCCAGCGCGGCGTGATGGCTCTGCACATGCGCAGCTACCTCCGCTTCGCTGTCGCCCAGCTCCTGCTTCAAGAACTCGATGACCCGCTCGATGCTCGGGCGTGCGGCCGCATGCGCCAAGCGCAGGCGCTGCCGCTCGGCCGTCAGCATCTGCACCAGTTGGCGACGGCGCAGCACCAGGGCCTGCAACTGCTGCAGCTCGGCATCGGCCAGCGGTTTGACGAAGCGCTCGCGCTCGGGGTGCTGGTGCAGCACACGTGCGAAGGCCGCCAGCATGCGCGCATCGAGCGCGTCGGTCTTGGCCAGGGCGCCCATCGCACGGGCGAAGTCGCGCGCGGCGCGAGGATTGACAACGGCCACCGTCAAGCCTGCGGCCTGAAGTGCGCAGGCTGCCTCGAACTCGTAGCCGCCGGTGGCCTCCAGGACCATCAGCGTGGGTGCCAAGGCCGATGCCTGGCTGACCAGTTGTTCGATGCCGCTTGCGTCGTTGGCGACCTGCCAAGTCTTGGCCTGATCGCTGCTGGCGACCTCCAGCGTCTGGCTGGAAACGTCGATACCTATAAAAACAGAGTCGGACACGTCCTCTCGCTCCCATCCTTGTTTATGCGAACTAAAGATTCCTACAACCGTTCGGGCTGCAAGAAAGGACGGTCCGGCTCAGGCGCCCAGTGCTCAGTCACGGGCTTCAAACATCCCAGAGGCCGCTCGGGCTACCCGAGCCGGTCCGAGGCTTAAAGATACAAGGGCCGTGCGCCCCACACCCGCGCGCCTTGGAGCGTCTGTATCTGGAGATGCCCATGCAAGCCAAACCTCTCGTGCCATGGATCGGCGGCAAGCGCCGCCTGGCCAAACACATCCTCCCGCTGTTTCCTGAACATACCTGCTACGTTGAACCCTTCTGCGGTGCGGCAGCGCTCTACTTCCTCAAGCCGCCCGCAAAGGCCGAGGTGCTCAACGACATCAACGGCGAGCTGATCAACCTGTATCGGGTGGTCAAGCATCACCCGGAAGAGTTTGCCCGGCAGTTCAAGTGGGCGCTGACTAGCCGACAGATTTACGAGTGGGCGAAGGTCAGCCCGCCGGAGCCGCTCACCGATGTTCAGCGCGCCAGCCGCTTCTACTACCTGCAGAAGTGCGGTTTCGGCGGCAAGGTGGAAGGGCAAACCTTCGGCACGGCCACCACCTCGGCCCCTCGCTTGAGCTTCATGCGGCTGGAGGATGACATTGCAGCAGCTCACCTGCGGCTCGTGCACGCCTACATCGAACACCTGCCGTGGGCAGCGTGCATCAGCCGCTATGACCGCGAGCACACCCTGTTCTACTGCGATCCGCCGTACTGGGGCACAGAAGGCTATGGCTTCGAATTCGGTCTGGATGAATACACCCACATCGCCAACCTGGCCAGATCGATCAAGGGGCGCATGGTTATCAGCGTGAATGACATCCCGGAGATGCGGCAGGCGTTCTCAGGGCTCACGATGGAGCGGGTGGAGATCAACTATCAGGTGGGAGGCTCTGGGCGATCCAAAGCGCGATCCGGAGAGCTGATCATCCGCAACTGGTAGAAACAACAAGGCCGGCATCGCGCCGGCCTGTTTTCTAGTGCGTAAATTTGTTTCACTCAGCGAAACGCTGAGACAATCCATTTATCTCGCCTCCGAAGCCGCATTTATCGCGGCGCGCTTTACTGTACAACGGGGCTATCCACCAAGGCGGTGGGCGGTGCCGATCTACATTGAACTGGTTCGCAAGGTTCCAGGGCGCCAGAGGCCGTCGGGTCTGTCGATGGTCTTCGGGCTCCTGGTAGGTGCGTTGAAGGCAAAGGTGGAGGAATGACGAAAGAAGGGGCATCCGGGAAGCCCGCTGTCCGCACGCCCGAGTACGAGCGCCTCTTTGATGCGGCGCCGGGGCTGTATCTTGTGCTCGACCCGCAACTGCGGATCGTGGCCGTGAACCAGGCGTATGCCCGCGCCACGAAAACCCGGCGGGAAGACATCCTTGGCAAGGGGATTTTCGAGGTCTTTCCGGACAATCCTGATGACCCCGAGGCTGAAGGGGTCAGGAATCTCCGCGTTTCCCTGATGCGTGTGCTGCAGACCGGCCAGGTCGATGCGATGCCGGTGCAGAAGTACGACATCCGCAAGCCGCCGGAGGAGGGCGGTGGCTTCGAGGTGCGCTACTGGAGCCCGATCAACACGCTGGTCCTCGTGATCGAGGACAACCCCGACATGAATGCCTTCATCACGTCGGCCCTGTCCGAACGTTACCGGGTGGCGAACGCCTTCGATGGGCACGCGGGCTTGCGGCAGGCACTGGATCTGTTGCCCGCGCTGATCATTTCCGACGTGATGATGCCTGGCATGAGTGGCGACCGGCTGGTGGAGGTCATCCGCCAGCATCCGGATCTCGACGACACACCCATCGTCATGCTCACGGCAAAGGCCGATGATGCCCTGCGCGCGAAGTTGCTGCGTCACGGTGTGCAGGGCTACATCCAGAAGCCCTGCACCGTCGATGATCTGCTGGCGCGTATCGCCGGGTTGCTCAACGAGCGGCGCCGGGTGGGGCGCCGCTTGCTCAATCTCGAGGAACGCTTCCGCGCGACTTTCGAGCAGGCCGCCGTGGGCATCGCGCATGTCGCGCCGGATGGGCGCTGGCTGCGCGTCAATCGCAAACTGTGCGAGATCGTCGGCTACCGCTATAACGAGTTGCTCAAGCTGACTTTCCAGGAGATCACCCATCCGGACGATCTGGACCTCGATGTCGGGCTGGTGGGCCGGGTGCTCAGTGGCGAGCTGAACAGCTACGAGCTGGAAAAACGCTACATCACCAAGGGCGGCGAGGTGGTTTGGATCAAGCTCACCGTTGCCCTGGTTCGCAACGAGCTGGGAGCGGCCGAGTATTTCATCTCGGTGATCGAGGACGTCGGGCCGCGCAAGGCTGCCGAACAGGCGCTGCAGGAAAGCGAAGAGCGTTTCCGCCTGATCGCGGCGACGATTCCGGAGGCCATCTGGCTGATCGAAACCCTCCCGCTTCGTTACGCTTACGTCAGCCCCGCGTACGAAGCCATCTGGCAGCGTCCCTGCGATGCGCTGTACGAAAGCCCGGCCGCGAAGTTGCTGGCGCTCGACGAAGCGGACCGCGAGCGGGTCTGGCAGACCGAGCAGCAGGCGATGCAGGCAGGGCAGGCGTTCGACGTGGAATACCGTGTCGTGCGTCCCGATGGCAGCCGTCGCTGGGTGCGCGAACGTGGTCACCCCGTGACCTCGCCGCACGGTCTGGCGGGGCGTTATGTGGGCATCACCTATGACATCACCGAGAGCCGGCAGGCCGATGAACACCTGCGGCAGGCAGCGACCGTGTTCGAGAGCGCGCGCGAAGCGGTGGTCATTACAGGGCCGGAGGGTGAAATCCTGGCCGTCAACCAGGCTTTCACCGAAATCACCGGGTATGCGGAGGCCGAGGTGTTGGGTCAGGATACCCACGCTCTGCGCTCCGACCAGCATGAGCCGGAGTTTTACAGCGCCCTGCAGGCCAGCCTGCAGCGGACCGGGCAATGGCAGGGCGAGGTGCGCAACCGGCGCCGGAGCGGTGAGCTGTATCTGTGCTGGATGACCATCTCGTCGGTGCTGGATGAGCATCATCAGGTGAGCCGTTACGTGGTGCTGATGACGGACATCAGCCAGCAGCGGCGCAGCGAAGAGCAGCTGGCCCACCTCGCGCACTACGACCCGCTGACCGATCTTCCCAACCGCCTGCTGCTGCACTCCCGGCTGGAGCATTCGCTCGAACAGTGCACGCGTTCACATCGGCGCGTGGCCGTGCTGTTCGTGAATCTGGACCGTTTCCAGACGGTCAATGACAGCCTCGGGCACAAGGCGGGCGATCAGCTGCTCGTCGAGGTCGCCACGCGCTTGCGTCGGTGCGTGCGGGGCGAGGACACCCTCGGGCGTCTGGGAGGGGATGAATTCATGCTGATCCTGGAGTCCATCGATCATCATGAAACCGTTGCCGGAATGGCACACGCGATACTGGTTGCACTCTCCAGGCCTTTCAGCCTGCCGGATGGCGCGGAGTTCTACATCGGTGCCAGTATCGGCATCAGCATCCACCCGGACGATGGCGACGACGCCAACGACCTGCTGCGCAATGCGGATGCTGCCCTGCACCAGGCCAAGGCCCAGGGGCGCAACCGATTCTGCTTCTATGCCGCCGAGATGAATGCGGATGCCCTGCAGCGGCTGGAGCTCGATGCCGCTCTGCGCAGGGCCGTGGAACGGCAGGAGTTCGTGCTCTATTACCAGGCCAAGGCCGATCTGCGCAGTGGCCGTGCCTGTGGTGCCGAGGCGCTGATCCGCTGGCGGCAGGGCGATGGGCGTCTGGTGCCGCCGGCGCAGTTCATTCCGTTCGCCGAGGCGACCGGCCTGATCGTGCCGATCGGCGCCTGGGTGATCGATGAAAGCTGCCGCCAGCTACGGGCCTGGCACGACGCAGGGATGACCGAATGCCGCCTTGCGCTCAACGTCTCGGCGCGGCAATTCCATGCAGGCGATCTGCCGGCGGTGGTGCAGGGCGCGCTGGCGCGCCATGGTCTGGACGCCGGCAGCCTGGAGCTTGAATTGACCGAGAGCATGCTGATGGATGATCCGCAGCACACGCTCGAGATCCTGCAAGCGCTCAAGCAGCTGGGGGTGCGCCTGTCGCTGGACGATTTCGGCACCGGCTATTCGAGCTTCGGCTATCTGCAGCGTTTCCCGATCGATGCGCTCAAGATCGACCAGTCCTTCGTGCGCGATATCACCGGCGACGGTGGCGGCGCCGTGATCGCCGCCGCCATCATCGATCTGGCGCACCGCCTTGGGCTCAAGGTCGTCGGCGAGGGGGTCGAAACGGTGGAACAGCGCGACTGCCTGCGCAGCCAGGGGTGCGACGAGATCCAGGGCTACTATTTCGCCCGCCCCTTGCCGGCCGTGGGGTTCTCGGCACCATTGGTGAATTGCGTGGCGACGCGGTCCTGGCGGTCCACCAGGCGCAGGGTGAAGTCACCTTGCACATCACGCATCAGCGTGCCTTGCCAGCCCAGGGAGATTTCGTCCGCCGGCATCTGGAACAACGGCTCGTCGAGATCGTCGTTCTGCCCCCTGAGCATCGAGTAGCCGGCGCTCAGCCAGTGGCCGGGCACGAGCCGCCAGCGGGCGCTGGCTTCGATGCCCTTGATGGTGGCGCTGCCGAGGTTCACCGTCTTCTTGCAACTGGCCGCGTTCGCGGCGCCGCAGGCCGTCACCGCGGCGCTGCCGCTGAGGATCTGGCCGGTCAGGTAATTCTCGATGCGGTTGTAATAGGCGGCCAGCTGGTAGCTGAAGTCTTCGCTGGCGCCCTTGATGCCGAGCTCGATCTAGTCGGCCTTTTCGGCTTCCACTTCCGGGCTGCCGGCGTAGTAGTAACCATCGGCGCGCTGGCCGGATTCATAGCGCTCGCGCATGCCGGGCGCGCGGAAGGCCCGGGCATAGTTGGCGTAGGGGCGCAGCAGGGGCGTGATCTCGTAGAGCCCGCCCAGTGAGCCGGAGAGGGCGCGGTCCTGATTGTCCAGGCCGGTGGTGCGTGCGCCGTTGTTCATGCTGTCGGCGTCCGAGCGGACGATGTCGTAGCGCAGCCCGGTGAGCACGCTGAGCTGGCCGAAGCGCATGTCGTCCTGCACATGGCCGCCGATGGCCTGGATGCTGGCGTTCTAGAACGGATTGTTGCTGGCGAAGCTCGTGAAGCCGGGGGCGGCGGCCATCCGGCGGTCCGGGTTGCCGGTCATTTCCCAGGCATTGAGGCCGAAGGACAGCAGGTGCTGCGGATGGACCTGCCAGTCGGTCCTGGCATCGATGCCATCGGTCTGGAAGGTGACTTCGTTGGTGATGATGTCGCGCTCCAGCCAGTTGGCGTTGGCATAGATCTGACGCTCCATCTCCTGACGGTAAACGCGCAGATCGAGATTGGGCGAAGTGTCGGTTGCGCCCTGGCGGTTGTAACCGAGTTCGAAGAGACGGCGTTCCTGCTTCGGGGAGTGGACCGTGACCGAGCGCGTGGCCGGGTTGGTGGCGTGCGGACGCGTCGAGCCGGGATACCAGACGTCCTCATCCTTGTGCAACTGAGCCGAGATGCGGACCTGCTGTTGAGAGTCGAGGCGGAATCGGTACTGGCCGATGAAGCTGTCGGAATCGTAGCCCGTGCGTGCAACCTTGCCTTCCGGTGACTGGTAGTCGTCGATGCGTGCCAGCGAGGCGCCAAGCATCAGGGCGTGGTCGCCGCTGCTGGTGTTCATGACCGCCGTGCCGCGGATTCCCTGGCTGGCCGAGTCGTAGGAAGCGCCGGCCTCGACACCCACGCCGGGAGTGAAGCGCGCCTGCGGCAGCCGGACGTTGATCGCACCGCCCAGCGCGCCCGTGCCGTACAGCACCGAGGAGCCGCCCTTGACGACCTCGACCCGCTCGGCCAGCCCCAGGCTCATGAAGGAGGCGATCGCGCCCGCCGGCTGGGCCGAGTTGAAGCGCATACCGTCGACCAGCAGCACGATGCTGTCCCGGCCGAGGCCGCGCAGCGTCGGGTTCTGCCCCTGGGCGCTGTCGCTGGCGATGGCGATGCCGGGCTCCCCGCGCAGCGCGTCGCCTAGATTCTGGCCGGCCCGGCGGTCGATTTCGGTGCGATCCAGCACGGTGGAGGACACGGGCGCGCTCAGGTCGTCGGACTCGTATCCCTTGGTGGTGACGGTGACCGTCGGCAGGAGGGTGTCGTCGGCATTCGCCTGGGAGAACGCGACCAGCAGGGAAAGCGCTATCGGACGCAGCGGATTCGGGATCATGGGAGCTCCAGTGTGGGCAAGCGCGCTTGCCGTGTTGTCTTGGCCGAGGTGCCAATGGGCGGCTAGTTTCTGAAGTTGAGAATCATTCGTAATTGATTTGGGTCAATTTTCGCCAGCCCACGGATCGTGGGCGACCCCGCGGCGATCCTTCGCGGCGACGGGCTTCGGGCGACTGGTGAGCGGGCCGCGCGGCAGCGGTCTGGCCGTTCTTGACATGAATCATGTCGCGCCCGGACGAAGGCAGGTCAGACTTGTTGCGAATGATTGTCAATTGCTCGAAAGGCTCATCATGCCAAGTCGTCGCCAGTTTCTCTGCCTGTCCATGCTCGGCTCGCTCGCCCTCGCGCCGGGCCTGCGCGCCGCCACCCGGACGCAGCTTCCGGCGCTGCGGCTCTCCGGCCCCGCGGCCACGGTTTCCGCGCCGCTGGTGCATATGGTGGAAAGCGGCGCGCTGGCGGATGTGGCCGCGCAGGTCAGCTTCCAGCCCTGGCGCGACCCCGACCAGCTCCGCCTGCTGGCCATCGAGGGCAAGGCGGATTTCCTCGCCGCGCCGAGCAACGTCGCCGCCACGCTCTACAACCGCGGCGCGAAACTCCAGCTGGTGAACATCTCCACCTGGGGCCTGCTGTGGCTGGTCTCGCGTTCGGCGGACAAGAAACGCCTGGCGGACTTCCGCGACGAGGAGATCGCGGTACCTTTTCGCGGCGACATGCCGGACATCGTGCTCAGCCAGCTCGCGGCCATGGAGGGCATCGCGCTGAAGAAACGCTACGTCGCCTCGCCGGTGGAAGCGATGCAGCTGCTGATCGCGCGGCGGGTGGACCATGCCCTGTTGCAGGAGCCGGCGGCCTCGATGGCGCTGCGCAAGACCAAATCCTTCCCGCTGGGCCTGGTCGCGCCCGAACTGCACCGCGCCGTGGACCTGCAGACGGAATGGGGCCGTGCCTTCAAGCGGCAGGACCGCATCCCGCAGGCCGGCCTGATCGCCTGCGGCGCGATGGTTGGCAACGCCGCGCTGCAAGCGCGCGTGCATGCCGCCTACACCCGCTCGCTCGCCGCCTGCCTGGCCGATCCGGCCGCCGCGGGCCGCCTGCTCGCCAAGCATATCGACATGATCACGCCCGAGGCCGCCGCCGATGCCTTGAGCACCAGCCGCATGGAATCCGTTGCGGCGCGGCAGGCGCGGCAATCGCTGGAATTCTTCTATGCCCAGCTGATGCGGCATGACGCCGGCCTGGTCGGCAACAAGCTGCCAGACGACGCCTTCTACGGCGTCTGACACGCGATGCTGCACAGCCTGAAACGGGTGCTGCGCGGCCTGCCGGCCTATCTCTGGGGCGGTTGGGGCGCGGCCTGCAGCCTGCTCTTCCTGCTCGCGCTGTGGGAAGGGCTATCGGCGATCTACGGCGCGCTGATCCTGCCGGACCCGCTGACGTGTTTGCAACGTCTGGGCGAACTGCTCGCCGCCGGCAAACTTGGCGGCGAACTGCTGATCACGGCGCGGCGGGCGTCGATCGGGCTCGGGCTGGCGCTGGCCGCCGGCAGCCTGCTCGGGCTGTGCGCCGGGCTCTCGGCCACCGTCGCCCTGCTGGCGCGGCCGCTGATCACGGTGCTGCTGGGCACGCCGCCCATCGCCTGGCTGGTGCTGGCGCTGCTGTGGTTCGGCATGGGCGACGGCACGCCGGTATTCACCGTCTTCGTCGCCTGCTTTCCGATTGTTTTCGCCGGCGCACTGCAGGGCGCACGCACGCTGGATGCCGGCCTGCGCGACATGGCCCGCGCCTGCCGCCTGCCACTGGGCATGCGCCTGCGCGAAGTCTATGGGCCGCACATCCTTTCCTATCTGTTTCCGGCCGCGATCACCGCGCTGGGCAGCGCCTGGAAGGTGGTGGTGATGGCCGAGCTGCTCGCCAGCGAGCGCGGCGTGGGGGCGGCGCTCGCCATCAGCCGCGCGCAGCTCGATACCGCTGCCACGCTGGCTTGGGTGGTCGCCGTGCTGGGTTGCCTGCTGTGCGTCGAATACGGTTTGCTCGAACCGTTGCGGCTCGAGCTCGAACGCTGGCGGGAGAACACACGATGACGCGCCACCTGCCGGGCAAGCAGCTCGGCGTCCACGCCCTCGAATACGCCTGGCGCATCCATCCGATGTTGCAGGACATCCATTTCCACCTCGGCGCGGGCGAGGTGCTGGCGCTGCTCGGCCCCTCGGGCTGCGGCAAGACCACGCTGCTGCATCTGTGCGCCGGCCTGCTGGATCTCCAGGCGGGCCGCCTCGTCAACACCTTCGCGCGGCCGGCCATGATGTTCCAGCAGCCGCGCCTGCTGCCCTGGCAGAACGCGCGCGACAACATCGCCCTGAGCCTGCGCGCCGAGGGCGTGCCGCGCGCTCGTGCGCGCGAGGCGGCACAGGCCATCGGCCTGCGCCTGGGGCTGGATTCGCTGGCGCTGGAGGCCTGGCCGCATGCGCTCTCGGGCGGCATGCAGAGCCGCGTCGCGCTGGGCCGGGCCCTGGTCACGGCGCCAGACCTGCTGCTGCTCGACGAACCGTTCGCCGCGCTGGATATCGGCCTCAAGGCGCAGCTGCACGAACTGCTGCTCGAATACCGCGGCCAGCAGTCCACCGCCGTGCTGATGATCACCCATGACGTGATGGAAGCCATGGGCCTGGCCGACCGCATCCTGATCATGGCGCCGCACCCCGGCCGCATCCTGCACGAGTACCGGCCGGACCTCGCGCCGGCCGCGCGGGATGCCGCCTGGGTCCATGCCGAGACCGCGAAGCTGTTGCAGGTGCCGCTGGTGCGCAGCTGCTTCGAATTGCCGGGCGCGGCCCCCGCGCCACGGGCCGCGCAGATGCCGCGCGCGCTTTCCTGCTGAGATCCGCCATGACACGCATGCCACTGCCCGCCTGCCTGCGCCTGAGCCACCCGCTCTGGCAGTGCGGCTTCCGCCCCTTCTTCCTTACCGGCAGCCTGGTCGCCGTGGCGCTGATGCTGCTGTGGGGGCTGTTCCTCGGCCACGGCTTGCCGCTGCTGCCGCCAGCCGCCCTCGCATTGCCGGCGGGGCCGTTCGGCTGGCATGCGCAAGGGCTGCTGTTCGGTTTCGGCTTTGCCGCCGTGGCGGGCTTCGTGCTGGTGGCCGGGCCGGAATTCACCGATACGCCGCCTTTTCCCGAGCGCTATGGCCGCACGCTGGCCGCCTGCTGGCTGGTGGGCGTGCTGGCGTCGGGCTTCGCGCATCCGCTCGCCGTGCTGCTCACCGCGTTGGCCTGGGCCGGTCTGCTCGGCGGTCTGCTGGCCTTGCTGCTGCCTCGCCTGTGGGCCGATCCGGAGCGGCGCCAGATGGCGTTCGCCTGGGGGATCGGCGGCCTGCTGCTGGTGGCGCTCGGGCATCAGGCGGATCTGTTGCGCAGCCTGCCGCCGCAGCGCTGGCTGCATGCCTGCGTGGGGCTGATGATGATGCTCGTCGTGGTGGCGCTGAGCCGCATTTCGATGCGCATCGTCAATCTGGCGATCGAGGAATACCACGCGGAGCATGCCGTGCTGACTTCCGGCGCCGATGCCGAGGACAGCGACGCCCTCGCAGGCCGTCACCCGGTGTATCTCGCCCGGCCGCCGCCGCCGCGATCCTCAACCTGATGGGGGACTGGCACGTCGGCCGGCCGCTGCTGCGCCGCTGGGCGCTGATACTCTACGCGGTGTATGCGCTGATGGCCGCCGGCTACGCCGCGATGGGGCTGGCGGTGCTCGGCGACGCGGCGGCCTGGCTGGGCGCCGGCCGCCATCTGCTGACGGTGGGCGCCTTCGGCCTGTCGATCTACTGCGTGATCTGCATCGCCGGGCGCAATCACAGCGGTCTGGAACTGGACGAACGCGCCTGGGTGCCCATCGGCGCCGCGATGATCGTCACCGCCAGTCTGCTGCGCACCGCCATCGCCTGGCCGGGGCTGCCCGCCGGCTGGCTCGCGCCCTTCGCCTACGGCCTGCCCTCGCTGCTGTGGGCCGGCGCCTTCGCCCTGCTGAGCTGCCGTCTTGGCCCGGTGCTGTGGCGGGCGCGGGCGGATGGCCGCCGGGGCTGCATGGGGCCGCCTTGAGCCGCTGCTCTGAATACCCTCCGGCATGACGGTATGGTGGAGAGCCGCGGCGCTCAGTTCTCGAAGCGGAAGTTGCCGCCCATGCTGGCGGTGATGCCGTGATAGCTGCGGAAGTTGTAGATCAGCGGCTGCCAGCGCGTGGCGTCGATCCGGTCGCTTTCCTTGAGGAGGCTTTCCGCGGCATGCACGCAGCGCACCTGGAGTTCGACAATGGCAAAACCGTCGCGCCGGGTGATGTGCGCCACCGTGCATTCCACCTGGATGCCGCATTCGCGGATGCGCGCCGGGCGGACCTGCACGGAGGGCTCGGGGGTGAAGCCGGCGGCGGCGAACTTGTCGGCGCAGTGGGAAAAACCGGCTTTCTCCTTTTCCGGCGGCACCGGCAATTTGCCCGTAAAGCGCTCGATGGCCGCCACCTGGCTGGCGAGATCCGCACTGGCCACGTTCAGCACGATTTCCGGGTGATGTTCGAGATTCTCGATGGCCTTGCCGTTCAGGCTGAGGCCGATCACGATGCCCTTGCCGAGCGACCAGCTCGACGAGATCGGCGTGATGTTGGTCTGCCCCGTGGCATCGATGGTGCTCAGCAGGATGACGGTATTGCCCCAGTACAGGGCCTTGGCTTCGATGGTCTTGTGCATGTCGTTTCTCTCCGTTGGCGGCGGGCCGGGCGCCGTCGATGACGCCCCCGCGCATTCAAAAATCCATCACCACATGATGTATTTGCAGCGTAAGATACATCACAACTTGATGCAAGTTCGCCCGGATCAAACCATGCTGACCAAGCAACACTACGAAGCGCTCTCGGAATTCCGCTACCAACTGCGCCGCTTCCTGCATTTCAGCGAGACGGCCGCCAAGCAGGAGGGCATCACGCCGCTGCAATACCTGCTGCTGCTGCATGTACGCGGTTTTCCGGGGCGGGACTGGGCCACCGTCGGCGAACTCGCCGAGCGCCTGCAGATGCATCACCACGGCGCCGTGGCGCTGCTCACGCGCTGCGAGGAGCTGGATCTGGTGGAGCGGCGCAAGAGCGAGGCGGACCGGCGCCGCGTCGAAATCCACCTCAAGCCGGCGGGCGAGCAGCACCTGCAACGCCTGGCGGCCCTGCACGAGGCGGAACTGCGTTCGTTGCAGGAAACCTTCCGCGTGGCGCGGATCACCGCGTTCAACGACGAGGACCGCGAATCGGCCGCTCCCGGGCCGGCCTCGCCCGCGCCGCGTCGCGGCCGGCGTCAGGCGTCATGAATGCGCGTGGCTCAGCCTGGAGAAGCATCGATGGCCAAGAAATTCCCGATCCACCCCGCGCACCCGGAACGCATCTGCTGGGGCTGCGACAAGTACTGCCCGGCGGGCTCGATGGCGTGTGGCAATGGTTCGGAGCGCACGCCCCATCCGGTCGAAACTTTCGGTGACGACTGGTTCGAATGGACTCCGGAAAGTCGGGATCAGCCGGAGCAGGTAGCTGAGGCGATGCCATCGACGCGAGACTCCGCGACCTGATTCGTGAGAACCTCCGGCGGATTTGCCCGGGAGGTGGAAGAAATGCGGATGGAGATGCGTGTCGCCACGGCGGGTGATGTTCAGGCGATGTTCGAGTTGCGCACCAGCGTGCGTGAAAACCATATGTCACGTGCAGCGCTGGCCGAGCTTGGCGTGACGCCGGAGAGCCTTCCCGGAATGCTGGAGGGATGCAGCCGTGGCTGGGTCGTTCATGAAGAGGGCGTCCTGCTCGGTTTTGCCATGGCGGATGCCGGTGAGGCCTGTGTCTTCGCGTTGTTCGTGCATCCGGCACATGAGGGGCGAGGCGTAGGCCGACGGCTGCTGGACACGGCAGAGGGCTGGCTGCTTTCGCAGGCGTGCAGCGAGGCCTGGCTGCTGACCGACAGTCGCCCCGAGGTCAGAGCCAACGGCTTCTATCGCGCTCTGGGCTGGCGTGCCGAAGGCGTCCAGGACGATGGCCAGATGCTGTTCAGAAAGCGCTTGGTGGCTGGGTGATGAAGGGCCTCGGGATCCACGTCTTCGGTGCTTCCGGTTCCGGCACCACTACATTGGGTGAATGCTTGGCCAGGGCGATCGGTGGACGCCATCTCGACACGGATTCGTACTACTAGCATCCGACCGAGCCGCCATTCACGCACAGGCGCAGCGCAGGCGAACGCATCGCGATGATCGAGCGGGATATCCGCGATGAGGCGCGCTGGGTGCTGTCCGGTTCGCTCTGCAGCTGGGGTGGTCCGCTACTGCCTTATTTCACGCTGGCGGTATTCCTTTCCCTGGATCCGGCGGTCCGCATGGCCCGTATCGCCGCACGTGAGCAGACGCGGTATGGCGACCGGCTTGAGCCTGGTGGTGATATGCGTCAGCAGCATCTGGAGTTCATGGCCTGGGCGAGCAGCTACGATCATGCCAGGGCACCAGTCCGTAGTTTTGATCTGCATGAGCGCTGGATGACCACGCTGCATTGCCCAGTTATCCGCCTGGATTCCGCCGAGCCTGTCGAGCACCTGTGCGATGCGGTGCTCCGTCAGATGGCGACCTGATTCCGGCGCGCTCCCGCTCAGGGCACTGCTGTGGCCGGCCCGGAGTTCAGGGGCAGGAGGCATGGATTTTCGGATGAGCGCTTGTGCTGCAGATGCTGCTCGGCGGCCTCGGCACCAAGCGGGTGCGAGAAGAGGTAGCCCTGGAAGATGGGGCAGCCGAGCTCCCGCAGTTGCTGTGCCTGGGTTTCCGTTTCCACACCTTCGGCCACGATTTCCAGTTGCAGCCGTTGGGCCAGGCGAATGGTGCTGGCGCAGATCTCCCGGCTGATGGTGTCCTTGTCCATTTCGTCGACGAAGCTGCGGTCCAGTTTCAGGGCGTGGACGGGGAGGATGCGCAGGTAGCTGAGGGAGGAATAGCCGGTACCGAAATCATCGATGGAAAGCCGCAGGCCCAGCTTGCGCAGCGCGAGCAGACGCTCGACGGTGCGTTTGGGGTCCTGGATCAGCACGGATTCGGTGATCTCTAGTTCGAGATCGGGGGGCGTCAGGCCGGTTTCCGCGAGTGCGCGCAGGATGGTGTTTTCGAGCGTGGGGTCCAGCAGCTGGCGGGCGGAGAGGTTGACGGCCATGCGCAGCGGGCGATGGCCGGCGCGATGCCAGGCGGCCAGCTGGGCACAGGCTGTCTCGACGACCCAGGCGCCGATGGGGTTGATGAGCCCGATGGCTTCGGCCAGCGGGATGAAGTGTGCGGGGGGCACCAGGCCGTATTCCGGATGCTGCCAGCGGATCAGTGCTTCGAAGGCCAGCGTACGGCTGGTATCGGCGCAGATCTGGGGTTGGTAGCAGAGAAACAGTTGCCGGCGTGACAGTGCTTCGCGCAGTGCCGACTCCAGATCGATGCGCTGGCGCAGCTTTTCCTGCAGTTCGGGACGGAAGCTTCGTTGCTGGTTGGGGCCAACGCTGCGGGCGTCCTGCAACGCGAGTTCCGCGGCGGCCAGCAGGTCGGTGGCGCTCAGCGCGTCGTCGGGAAAGATTGCGGTACCGACACAGGCGGTGAGCTTGAGGCTGTGGCCACCGATGTCGAAGGCCTGCTCGAAGATGCTGCCGAGTTTGCGGCGGAAGGCTTCTATGCCGGCCTTGTCGGCGAGATGGTTGCCGATCAGTGCGAAGCCATCGTTGCTGGTGCGTGCCAGCACGTCGCTGTTGCGGATGTTGTCGAGCAGTCGCTGGCTGGCCTTGAGCAGGGCCTCGTCACTGGTGGCGATGCCGTGCGTTCCCTTGAGGATGCCGAGGCGGTCGATATCCAGCCGAAGCACCACGATCATGGCGTCCTGGTGTGCCCCCTGTGCCATCAGGGCTTGCAGCTTGAGGAAGAAGCCGGCCCGGTTCGGCAGACCGGTCAGGGTGTCGGTGTGCAGGTTGCGGTCCGCCCGCGCGTCGGCCAGGCGTCGGCTGCGTGCTTCCCGGTGCAGCGCGCGTTCGATGCGTTTTTCGTTCAGTGCGTGCCGGATCAGTTCGCGGCGGATCAGCAAGGAGAACGCTCCGGCCAGGAAGACGAAGACGAAGCCGCCGAGGTAGGGAATGGCGAGCGTGCCGGAGTCCGACATGCCGGCCAGCAGTGCAGCCACCATCAGCACAGCCACGCCTGCGCCGATCAGCAGTCGCGAGAGCCTGTCCCGCAATTGGGCGTGCGAGAACACGACCTGCATCATGTAGATCATCACGCACAGCGATACCAGTCGTATCAGCCGGTATATCAGCGTGGGCTCGCCACGGATCAGCCAGACATGCTCTCCCCAGGGCAGCGTCAGCATCAGGTCGGGTGCGAGCTTGTAGAAGCGGTAACCGTAAGGCGTGAGGAAGTTGTAGGTGATCGCCAGGGCGGAAAAGGCGATCAGCGCGAGCATCGTGCGCAGCGGGAAGCGACGCGTATCCAGGGCTGCGGTCGCGCAGCCGATCAGCGGGATGACGAGGATGGAGAAGAAGCCGACCCAGCGGTGCGCCGCCAGCGCACTGGCATGATCCGGCGCTGCGTTCTGCATGGCGTTGAAGAACTGGAAACCGGCGAAGCCGAAGCACAGCGCGGCGAACAAGCACTTCGCGGCCGCGTGGTTCCGGCCACAGGCCAGGATCGCGGCATGCGCGCCGGCCATCAGGAGGATGCCGACTGAGACCAGGTAAGCGCTGATCAGCGGAGAAGTCATCATTCGTACATCGCCCGGCGAGAAACGGGGGCTCTCGTTCTTTGAGGGCGAAGCATACTCCAGGCGTGCACGAAAACAGCGCACGCAGGCTTATCGCAGGGCCTTGTTTTTCTTCTATTTGCAAACCTGCAGCTTGTGTGACGAAAGGGCTTCAGCGCCCCGCCGGTCGGTTGGCCCAGGCCACGCCCGCCAGGATCGCGCCCATGCCGAAGAGTTGATAGCCGTGCAATGGTTCGCGCAGCAGTGTCACCGAAAGCAGGGTGCCGAAGACGGGCAGCAGATGGATGAAAAGGCCTGCCCGTGCTGCGCCCACGCGCATCACGCCGGCGCCATAGAGAACGAAGGCCAGTACGGACGGGAAAACGCCGACATAAGCGATGGCGAGCAGGGAGTTCGTACCCCAGACGACGTGCCGGCCGCTGGCCATTTCCCAGGCGAGCAGGGGCGCAAGCAGTACCAGTGCGATCACGATCTGCGCCAGCATCAGACCGAGGCGGTCGATCTCCGCCGGGATCTGGCGCAGCCACAGCGTATAGAAGGCCCAGCAGACTGTGGCGATGAACACCAATGCATCGCCTTGCGACAGGCCCTGTGAGGCCAGCGTGCGCGGATCGCCGTGCGAGACGATGAGCGTGACGCCGAAGAAGGAGACGATGAAGCCTGCGATCTGTGCCGGCGTGAGCCGCTGCCGGTAGAACAGCGCGCCGATGCCTGCGATCAGCAGGGGGATGAAGGAGTTGAGCATCATGCCGTTGGCCGCACTCGTCGATTGCAGGCCGAAATACACCAGCACGTTGAATGCCGCCACGCCGGTGGCTGCCAGCCCCAGCAGGCGCCAGAAGAATTCCCGGTAGCGCGGCAGATCCCGCAGCATTGCCCTCCAGGCGAAGGGGGAGAGGCAGCAGAAGGCGATCACCCAGCGGTCGAAGGATAGCGCCAGGGGCGGCACGGTATCGCGCATGGCGCGCCCGACGATGAAATTGCCCGCCCAGAACAAGGGGGGCAAGGTCAGCATGGCAATGCCGGCCCAATCCGCCTTCTGGCCGGCTGCTGCTGGCGATGAGGACATTCCTGGAAACTCCCGCATGAGTCGCCGGCCTGCGCCAGGGGCGCCAGGCCGGCCAAAGCCGCGATTGTGCACTGCGAGAGACCCTTCGGGGCGGGCGATGCGGCAGTTCAGAAGCCTTCCAGCACGATCTTGCCGCGCGTGCTGCCGCGTTCCAGTTGGGCATGGGCCTGTCTGAGGTTCGCCGCGTTGATGCCCTGGAGGCGTTGCGTGAGCGTGGTTTTCACCACGCCGGCATCCACCAGTGCGGCCATCTTGCGCAGGATGTCGTGCTGGCGGGTGAGGCTGGCGGTCTTGAACAGCGGGCGTGTGAACATCAGCTCCCAATGCACCGACAGTGCCTTCCGCTTGAACGGCACGATGTCGAACTGTTTCGGGTCGTCGATCAGCGCGAGCTGGCCTTCGGCCCGCAGCACTTCGACGATCTGCGGTACATAGCTGTCCGTGGCGTTCAACCCGATGACATGGCTGACGTCCTGGAGCCCCAGCCTGGCAAGTTGCGGCGCCCAGGGCTCACGGTGGTCTATGACGTGGTGGGCGCCCTGGCTCAGTACCCAGTTGCGGGTTTCCTCGCGCGAGGCGGTGGCGATCACGGTGAAACCGGTGAGCTGGCGTGCAAGCTGCAACAGTACCGAGCCCACGCCGCCGGCCGCGCCGATCACCAGCAGGCGGTTATCTGCCGTGGGGTCGGCATCCTGCACCTTGAGGCGGTCGAACAGCAGTTCCCAGGCGGTGAGGCTGGTCAGTGGCAGGGCGGCGGCCTCTGCGAAATCCAGGCGCTGCGGCGCAGGGCCGACGATGCGCTCATCCACCAGTTGCAGTTCCGCATTGCTGCCGGGCCGGTTGATCTCGCCGGCATACCAGACGCGATCGCCCGGCCTGAAGCGGGTCACCTTGTCACCCACGGCCCTCACGATGCCGGCGGCATCTCATCCGATCACGCGTGCTTCGCCGGCCGGTGGCGTGGCGCTGGCACGGATCTTCACATCGACCGGATTGACCGAGATCGCGCGCACTTCGACTAGGGCGTGTTCACAGTAGCCAGATATAGGCGCATGCGAGATGCAAGAAGGCGCTGAAACGACTGGCCAGCTTGTCGTAACGCGTCGCCAAGCGACGGAACTGCTTGAGCCGGTTGAAGAATCGCTCGACGAGGTTTCTCGCTTTGTAGCGATGCCAGTCAGTTTCGCGCTGGATCGTGCGGTTGTTCCGAGGCGGAATGATGGCCTGAGCCCCCGAGGCCTCAATGGTTTCGATCAGAGCGTCGCTGTCGTATCCCTTGTCAGCAATGACGGCGCCTGTTGGAATCTCTGCCACCAGTGCCGCACCTTGCGTCACGTCGGCCTCTTGCCCCGCAGTCAGGATCAGACGGATCGGATTGCCCAGTGCATCCACGCAGGCGTGTATCTTGGTGGTCAATCCACCACGGCTTCGCCCGATGGCTTGGTCCTGATGCGGACCGTTTTTTTGGGAGCACCGGCTGAGTGTTGGTGGGCTCGAACGATTGTCGAATCGATGAAGAGTTCTTCAAGATCGGCCTCACCGCGCAGTGCTTGAGCAATGCGATCCCATACTCCGTATGTCTCCCAGCGGGCAAAGCGGACATACACCGAGTGCCAGTTCCCAAAACGCGTCGGCAAGTCCCTCCAGGGGTTTCCGACACGTGCCGTGTATAACACCGCTTCCACGAAACGACGGTTATCCGCCGCCCGACCGCCTTTGTCCGTCGGCTTGCCCGGAAGCAGATGCTCAATCCGTTTCCATTGCGCGTCGTTCAACATTCCCCGATCCATGGCTCACACCCAAATTCCAGAATGTAAACACATTCCGGATACTGTGAACAGGCTCTAGCAGGTCATGCCCCGTGGCGACGGGGGCAGGCAGTTCGAGGTCGACCAGCGCCTCGGCGTGGTCGATGGGCAGAGGCTGGTGGAAACCGATGGCTTTCATGAGGAGGCTCCTTGGCAATCAGCGGGTTGGGGTAAGCGCATCCTGCGCGTTTGATTCTTCGCGGGAAACAGGCAATATCCGAAAATACTTTCAAAAGAAAAACGAAAATGATCCGCCTCGACGATCTGCGGGTTTTCGTACATGCGGCGCGTGCCGGCAGTTTCTCGGCGGCAGCGCGCGAACTCGATCTCAGCCCGGCGCTGGCGAGTGGCGCAGTGCAGCGCCTGGAGCGCGCGCTGGGCATACGGCTCTTCGTGCGGTCCACCAGGCGCATGCGTTTGTCTGAAGACGGCCTGCGCTATCTGCCACATGCACAGGCCATCCTCGATGCCGTCGCTTCCGGGCAGGAGGCGTTGGCCGAAGGGCGCGCGGGGGTCGCCGGCCCGCTGCGTCTGTCGATGCCTTCCGATCTTGGCCGCAACGTATTGCTGCGCTGGCTGGATGAATTCCAGCAACTGCATCCGCGCCTGAGCCTGCATCTGCACTTGAGCGATCAGACGGCGGATTTCTTCCGCGACGCGCTGGACGCCAGCGTGCGTTACGGTCAGCTGGCGGATTCAAGCCTCGTTGCACTGCCACTGGTGCCGGACAACCGACGCAGCCTGTGCGCCGCGCCAGCGTATCTGGCGCGTCATGGCCGACCGCTGGCGCCGGACGATCTGCGTCACCACAACTGCCTGCGCTACGTGATGAGCGAGCACACACACGAGCGCTGGCGCTTCCAGCTGCCCGAGGGAGTACGCACGGTGCCGGTCAGCGGCGACCGCGTCAGTGACGATGCCGACATCGTGCGGCGCTGGGCTGTGGCGGGCTTGGGCGTGGTCTACAAATCCCGCCTGGATCTGGGGTCGGATATCGCGGCTGGCCGTCTGGTGGAGCTGTTTCCGTCAGGCTGGGGCCAGCCCGCACCCTTGCAGCTCGTGGCCGCGCATCGCAGTGCGCTGACGCCGGTGGTGCAGCAATTGCGTGCCTTCCTGGCCGCGCGTTTCGCCCAAACGCAGGCCGAGGACTGACACCGGGGCCACAGGAGCGAACGTGGTGTCGATCGCGTCACCCGACATGCCATCGCCCAGGCGGTCCGCTTCGTACACAATGCGTACGCTCGCGCCGGCAGGCCTGCCCTGGCGCCTTGATTCCTCGAATGGGTTTCTTCCATGTCCGGCACAAGTAACGCTCCGCGCTCCGCCTCCGATCAACTGCCGCGCCTGATCGGTGCAGCCATCCTGCTGGTGATGCTCGATTACGGGCGCAATGTGCTGATCCCGATCGCGCTGGCCATCGTGCTGGCCTTGTTGATGGCGCCCCTGATCCGCCGCCTGCGCCATTGGGGGCTCGGCAGGCTGTGGCGATCTCCGTGCTGCTGCTGTTTCTGGGCTTTTCGGTGGCGGGGCTGACGCTCGGTGGCCAGGCGATCCGCCTGGCCGGCAACCTGCCGCAGTACGAGTCGACGATTCGCGACAAGCTGCAGACACTGGACCGGCTGACGCTGGGTAAGTTGAATGTCGTCGTCACGCAGGCCGACAGGCTGGTCAGCCAGCTCTCGCCGGAATCCGCCACGACCACGGCGGGAGGGCTGACACCCACGCCGGTGCAGATCGTGCCGACGCACGCAAAGCCGTTCGAGGTGATCTCGAAGATCGCCGAAGCCGTGCTGCCGCCCCTGCAGACGGCAGGCATCGTGCTGGTCGTGCTGATCTTCATCCTGCTCGACTATGAATCCCTGCGGGATCGCATGATCCGCCTGATGAGCGGCGGCAATCTGCGCGCCACGACGCAGGCCATCAGCGATGCCACCGAACGCCTGTCCCGTTTCTTCGTTTCGCAATTTGCGGTGAATGCCCTGGTCGGCAGCCTCGTGGCGCTCGGGTTGGGGCTGGCGGGGCTCAGTGGTGCGATGTTCCTCGGCGCGCTGACGGCGGTGTCGCGCTTCATTCCCTACGTCGGCATCTGGCTGGCGGCAGGCGCCGCCATGCTGATGGCCGCGGCGACTTCGGATGGCTGGATGCTGATGGCGCTGACGGCAGCGATCTACCTGTTCATCGAGATCGTCATCGCACAGTTCCTGGAGCCGCGCCTGTATGGCCACTCCACCGGCCTGTCGCCGCTCTCGGTGGTGATCGCGGCGATCTTCTGGAGTGCCCTGTGGGGGCCGGTGGGCCTGATCCTGTCCACACCGCTGACCCTGTGTCTGGTGGTGGCGGGGCGTCATGTGCCGGCCCTGAATTTCCTGGAGATCCTGCTCGGGGATCTTTCCGCGCTGACCCAGGTGGAGCGTTTCTACCAGCGAGCCCTTGCCGGGGATTCTGCCGAGCTGGTACGTGGGCTGCGGCGTTTCCTCAAGGATCGGCCGTTGCATCAGTTTGCCGATCAGGTGGTGCTGCCCTCCATCCGCCTGGGGTACGAGGAATTCTCGGTGCATGAAGTCACGCAGGCCGAGCAGTTGCGGATGAACAGCGCCGTGTCGGCACTGATCGATGCGATGTCGCGCAAGCCCGCGCTGCGCAAGCGCCGTCGTGCCGGTGCCGTGCTTGATCCGCAGGTCTCCATGACGCGACCCGCCGCGCCGCGCGCAGGGCAATCCGTGCTGGTGACGGGTGTGGGGCGGGACATTGCCGACATCACGGCACGGATCCTGGTCAATGTGCTGCACAACGAACGCATCGAGGCGTGTTATCTGGCGTGGGAGTCGTTGCAGGAGATCGTGCCCGGGCAGGGGCAGGGCATTCCGCTGGTCTTCATCACCTGCGTGGAGCCCGAGACGCATGCACAGGCATTGGGCGAGGTACTCGCGGAGCTGCGCGGCCTGCTGCCACAGGCACGATTGGTGGTGATGCGCGTGCTGGGCGAGGCGGATGATCCGGTCGCACAGCTGACGCTTGCCGATGCCGGCGCGGACGCAGTGATCGGTGGCTATCAGGAGGCGGTACAGATCGGAATCCGCCTGCTTTCCCCGGAAGATAAAGTGGGTATTGCCCCCTGAAATGCCCGACCGTGAGGGCAGGGGCTCCCTTTCAGGTCATTGACCTTGTATCCGTAAGGAAGGAGCTTATGCTCAGGCTGACTGCCTGGGCGTTCGAATAACGAGTCATCCACGATGAATTGGCGCGGCATGCTGGCTGCTGGAAGGGGATGCTGATGCTGGAGCGGTTCTTCTGGATGGGGGAGACCCCATCCCTGTTGATGCTGGGGGCGTATGACTTCCGGCTGGTCACGCTGTCCGTGCTGATCTCCATCCTGATCTGCAGCATCGCGATGCAGATTGCGGGCATCGCCAGGGAAATCCGCACTCCCAGCTATCGTCACCTGACCTTGCTGACAGGGTCAGTCGCACAGGGGATCGGCATCTGGTCGATGCATTTCATCGGCATGCTGGCCTTCAGCCTCTGTACCGCCATCAATTACAACGTCGCCCTGACCGCGGTCTCCATCGTGCCGGCCGTACTGGCGTTCTGGATCGCGCTGGAGATGCTGGCCCGCGAGCATGTGGATCGCTACCAGTTGATGGCAGGGGGTGTTCTGATGGGGGCAGGCATCGGTGAAATGCACTATGTCGGCATGGCTGCCATGGAAATGGCCCCCCAGCTGCGTTACGACCCCCGGTGGTTCATCGCGTCGCTGGTTGTTTCGGTCACTTTTGCCTGGTTCGCCTTGTGGCTTCGCTTCGGCCTGCGTCAGCACGGCAGGCTCGCCAAGCCCGTGATCACCATGCTCAGCGGAGTGGTGCTCGGGCTGGCCGTTGCGGCCATGCACTACGTGGCCATGGGCGCTGCGCGGTTCGTCGGCGAGGACGATCCTGGCTACGTGCATGAGCTGGATATCGACCTGGTCCTCACCATCACCATCGTGACGCTGGTGCTTGCCAGTGCGGTGCTTGCGGGCAACCTGTTCCTGCGTTTCCACATGCTCTACAAGCAGCTACGTCTGAGCGAGTCCTGCCAGAAGGCGATCTTCGACACGGCCGTGGATGGCGTGATCACCATCGATCCACGAGGCACCATGCTTTCCGTGAATCCCTCGGTCACGCGCCTGTTTGGCTGGATGCCGGAAGAGATGATCGGGAACAACGTGACGATGCTGATGCCCGAGCCCCACCATTCCCATCATGCACAGTATCTGAACAGCTATCTGGGAGGTGGCCCGGCGAGAGTGATCGGCATCGGCCGCGAGACGACCGCCAAGCGCAGGGACGGGACGGTGTTTCCGATCCGTCTCGCGGTTGGTGAGGTGCGCGTGGATGATCAGATCTTCTTTGTGGGTTTCATTGCGGACATTTCCGAGCAGAAGCGCTTCGAGGAACTGCTGGAGCGCGAGGCAACCCAGGATCCGCTGACGGGGCTGGCAAATCGTCGCCAGCTTTCCATTCTGCTGCCGCGCTCCATCGGTCGAACCTACCGCTCGGGGGATCCGATGGCCTTGCTGTTCATTGATCTGGATGGCTTCAAGAAGGTCAATGACAGCTTCGGGCACGAGGCGGGCGATGAGCTGCTGAAAGTGATCGCCAGGCGTCTGCAACAGCTCGTGCGGGGTACCGATCTGGTCGTGCGTCTGGCTGGTGATGAATTCGTGATCGTGCTTGAGGGGCTGAAACGGGACGATGATGCCAGCCGCCTGGCGGAGAAAGCGCTGGCGGAGATCTGCCTGCCAATCGATCTGGGCCACAACAGGGTACGGGTTGGTGCCAGCATCGCCGTGGCGATCTACCGGCCCGGCTGTGAGCTTTCAGCGGACACTTTACTGCAGAAGGCGGACGAAACCATGTACCAGGTCAAAAAGGACGGCAAGGGGCGTATCGCGATCATCGATTGCTGAACGCGACAGGCCACCATGCCGTCACCGGCGTGGGCTCATGAGGAAAACTTCATCAGCAGAAGACCACTCACGATCAGCGCCGCGGCAATGAGCCGCATCGCACTGGCAGGCTCACCCAGGATCAGGATACCGACCAGGAAAGCGCCCACGGCACCGATACCGGTCCAGATGGTGTAGGCCGTGCCGAGGGGGAGGGTCTTCATCGAGATGGACAACAGCGCGAAGCTGGCCACCATCGCCACGAAGGTGAAAAGTGAAGGCCCCAGTCGGGTGAAGCCGTTGGAAAGCTTCATCGAAAAGGCCCAGGCGACTTCGAGCAGGCCGGCAAGCGTCAACAGGATCCAAGCCATGGCGGCTCTCCTTTGCATGAAAGCGCCGGGCCGTCCCGGATGTGGTTCCCACGGTGGGTGAGGTCGTCTTCAGGCCAAGGATGCTACGTCATTCCCGCACAGGTGTCGGTCATTGCCGCCTTCAAGGGGCGGAAAATTTTGTCACACACATCCGCAATGGCTGCCGCGATGCTCGGAATTTTCTGCTCATGCAACATGCGCAGGCTTCTTGCTTGTAGCCAGTGGCCCCATTGGCTCTATCAAGGAGGGCGCTGGAATGGCGCGTATTGTTTTCTACGAGAAACCCGGTTGCAGCGGTAACGCGAAACAGAAGGCCTGGCTGGAGGCTGGCGGGCATGTGCTGGAGGTGCGCAGCCTGCTGGAGTGGCCCTGGACGCGCGAGGTACTGCTGGAGTGGCTGAGGGCTTTGCCCGTGGCTGAATGGTTCAACCGCTCGGCGCCTGCGGTGCGTGACGGGCTGATCTGCCCCGAGGCAGTGCAGTCAGGGGAGGCCATCGATCTGCTCCTGGCGACTCCCCTGCTGATCCGGCGGCCGCTGATCGCGCTGGAAGATGGCACGCGTCTGGTCGGATTCAACGAGGCATTGCTGCGGCGCCATTTGCTGCAGGTGGCGAACGTCGCCGCGCCCAGCGAGGGCTGCGCCTCGAAGACACAGAAGCCTTGCCCGGATCCGCGGGGTGCCTAGCCTGCGCGCTGCCAGCGCGTGCCGTACAGGCGGTGCACGTACAGCGCACTGCGCACGAACCAGTCTGCGATGATCCCGCACCACACACCCACCACACCGAAGCCCAGCGTTACGCCCAACAGGTAGCCAGCAGCAGGCGGAACAGCAGCATGCCGATGATTGTGGTGATCAGCGTGTAAGTGGCATCGCCCGCGCCCTTGAGGCCGTTGGGCAACACGAAGGTGGTGGGGTAGCAGATCAGGAATACGCAGTTCATGCGTACCAGCAGGGAGCCGGTGTCGATCACGTCGGGGTCGGGCGAATACAGGCCGACCACGGCGGGGGCTAGCGGGATGAAGAGCACGCCGATCACCGCCATACAGACCCATGAGACGCGCAGCACGTGCCACATGGTGTGACGGGCCGCGGTGTAATCGCCACGCCCGGCATCGTGGCCGACCAGTGTGGTGAGGCCGACGGCCAGCGCCGCACCGGGAATGTTGATCAGGTTGGAAATCGAGAAGGCGATGTAATTGGCTGCAATGGCTACCGTGCCCATGCTGACGATGAACACCTGCACCGCCAGCTTGCCGCCGTTGAACACCAGGGATTCCAGGCTGGCGGGAATGCCGATGGCAAATACCGCACGTAGCAGTGTCGCGTCGAAGCGCCAGTCGCGGGCTCGTCCCAGCGGTAGTACGTCATGCTGGAACTGCAGCGTGCGGGCCAGATAGAGCACGCCGCCCAGGCGTGCCAGCGCCAGGCCGGCGGCGGCTCCCGCTACGCCGAAAGCCGGGACGACAAGCTGGAATGGCCCCAGGGGCAATTGCACGCCGTAGATCAGCACGTAGCTGAACACCACGTTGAGGATGTTGATGAGGGTGTTCACCTTCATCGTCGAAGCGGTTTCCCCAGCGCCGCGCAAGGCGCCGCAGCCGATCACGGTCAGCGCGGTGAGCGGGAAGGCCAGCGCACTGATGCCGAGATAAGTCTCCATGTGTGCCATCACTTCGGCATCGATGCCGCGATACAGCAAATGCAGCACCGGGCCGCGCGCGACGATCAGCAGCAGCGCCACGACACCGGCGAAGAGCGTGCCGGCTGCCAGCGCATGCCAGGCGCCCGCACCCGCGCGGATGCGATTGCCCCGCCCCACGGATTGCGCCACCACCACCGTGGCGCCGATGGCGAGTGCCGAGAGCAACGCATTGATCACGGCGTTGATGGAATCCACCATGCCGATGGCGGAAACCGCCTCCTTGCCCAGGCGTGAGGCCATGATGGTGTTGACGGTGCCGAGCAGATGCACGAAGAACTGCTCGAACAGAACGGGCAGGGTCAGACGCAGGACGTCTGGGCGGATGGATATCTTCATCGGAAGGAGAGCGGACCTTGGCGGTCTCTGCAGGCGGGTGGATACACCACCCCGGCGCGCGATCCCGCGCACCGCACGGCGAAGTGTGCCATCGGCTGCACACGTCGGCCACTACAGCCGATGGGTGACGATGGCCTGGCGCATTCGCCGGGTCTGTTGATTCCACACGCGCGCGGCTTTGGCGCTGGACGATGTATTCGGGGTCAGGGCGTGTAGACGAACAGCGTCACGGCACCGCCATTGCGTGGGTAGAAGAAAGGCTTCGATAGCAATGGGCCGAGATCCGGCAGCGGGAAGCGGGTGCGGTAGTACTCCATCCAGGCGAGATCGCCACGACCGGCGGCAAAGGCACGGCGGTTCTGCTTCTCGCTGGCATGACGGGCGATCAGGGTTTCATCCTGGATGGCGGCCAGCGTGAAGCGCACGGCGTCATGGATGTCGCGGCCGTTCTCGCGGTAAGCGTAGAGGTCCAGTCCCTGGCGCGAAGCGATCTGCGCAATCATCGTCAGCGGTTGCAGGGCATAGTTCTGGTAGTGCAGCGCTTGCTCACGGCGCGTCATCTCCAGCGGGAAGCTGCCGTCTGCTGCGATCTGGCCGATGCCTTGGGCATAGCGTCCGAGGCCCCAGCGATACAGCGCATCGTCTCCGGTGAGTGCGCCGATCATCGTGGCCTGCAGCCCGCGCCAGTAAGAGTGGTTGTTGCAGCAACTGATGTCCGCGCCGGGTTCGCTGATCTGCTTGTACGAGACGCGTTTGAGCCAGTCCAGTACGCGTGTCTTCTTGCCGGCGTCGAGCGCCGGATCGGTGATCACCAGGGACAGCGACATCGCAGCCACGCCGACCGACCATTCCGTCTGGTACCACGCCTGCTTGCGTTCCGACGGGGTGTAATCGAGCAGCGCGCCCGCATCGGCCCAGTCAGCCAGCTGATCGAGCACGCAACCGGCGTAGTCGGAGTTACCGGTCAGTACATAGAGTGAGGAGAGTCTGCCCAGTGAATCCTCGAAATCCCGGTAAAGCGCGACCACGCGTTCATAGTCGGGATGGATGGCCCCGGTGTTGCCGGAGAGGTACCGGGAGGGGATCACCATCGGACCGGTCTGCGCCTGGATTCGCGGCGTGCTGCGGCAGTCTTCGATTGCCGGCAGCGCGCTGCGCAGGCGGTCGTCCAGCTGTCCTTCGGTGACGGCCTTCTGAAGGTAGGCACGGCGTGCCGGCACATCGATGAAGGAGGCCGTGGGGTCTTTCACCACGGCTTGCTCGAAGGAGTGAGCCTGGGCCTGCTGGGCGGCGCACAGGCTGCCCAGGCACAGGCCGATGCCCAGCAACACCCGGCGGAGAGGTGCGGCAATTCGTTCGGGATGGCAATCCATCGGGTTCATGCTTTTCTCCTGGTTATCAGGCGCCCGCCTCGAGGGCGCGGGAACTGTTGCGTTCGCTCAGGCGTGCTCCGACCTCAATGCGAAGGGCCGGGCCGTCCGGGTTCTGCCAGCGGTCGATCAAGCGTTGCACTGCGAGCCGGCCAAGTGCCACGCGGTCCACGCCCACCGAGGTCAGTGTGGGCGAGCACAGCTGTGCCAGCGGGAGATCGTCGAAGCTGACGACCGAGAAATCTTCCGGCACGCGTTTGCCGGCGCGCTGGATGCCCTGGATGACGCCGAACGCGGTGTAGTCCGAGACGCAGAAGATCGCCGTGGCGGTGAGCTTGCCTGCCTGGATCAGTGAGCAGATGAGGTCAGCGGCCTTGTCGGAAGAAAAGTGGCTGTCATGATCGATGTCGATGACATTGCGTTCCGGTGAAAAGGGCAGCCCGGCCTCTTCCAGCGCTTCCTTGAAGCCTTCCATGCGGCGATGGATGATGTTCCGGTACAGATGCGTGACGTGCACGATCTCCCGGTGCCCCAGCTCGATCAGGTGGCGTGTGGCCATACGGCTGCCCTCGCGTAGCGCGGGTGCCAGGCAGTCGAATTCGGATTGTGGATCGGTGCCGTTGATGATTACGGCCGGCAACCCCAGATCGCGTACCGGCTGCAGGATCTCCGGCATGTCCAGGCCGACGAAAAGGACACCATCGGCGCGGCCAGCCTCCAGCCTGGTGACGTACTGTTCCAGATCGTTGTCGCTGTCGCGATTGAGCAGCACGGTGTCGATCTCGATGCCCAGGCGCTCGCATTCGGCCAGCACGGCGCAGATGACTTCGGAGTGGAAGTAACTGTTTTCGCGGGTCAGGAACTGGAAGAAGGTCACCAGCTTGATACGTTTGCTGGCGGCAACTGTGTCACGGGTATTGCCTACGTCATAACCGAGTTCCCGCATGGCGTTGAGCACGCGGTTGCGCAATTCCTGGCTGATTCCCGGGCTGCCGCTGATGACCTTGGATACCGTGCTGGGCGAAACCCCCGCTTTTTTGGCGACATCCGCCTGGCGCGGGCGTCCGCTGCCGTTGTCTTCGTTCCCGGGCATTTCCATCTGTATTTCTCCTGTATTCCTGTCCCTGTCGCCGGGGGCGAGCCCTGCGCCTGCCATCTCTGCGCATTATATAAGGCGTAAAGAAATTTCCAGCAAATTCTTTATTTCCGTAAAGTTTCCGAATATTCTGGTTTACCGCATCTTGTTTCCACTTTCCGGTTTTGGAAAAATTTCCTCATGCGGAATTTTTGGAAACGGGTTGTGCATGCCGCATATCCATATCCAGTAGAGCAAGGCAGATACGCATTGTTTACAAGAAGGGCCGGAGCATTTGTGCAGGGGGTACTGCCTGCGGAGCGGATTGGCCCTCACTCATGAGACATAGGAGGAGCGTGTGGCAGCAGGAGTGAATATTCGCAATGTCGTGAAGCGCTATGACCGCACGACGGTGGTTCATGGCGTCAGCATCGACATCCAGCCCGGAGAGTTCATGGTGCTGGTGGGGCCGTCCGGTTGTGGCAAGTCCACCACGCTGCGCATGGTGGCCGGGCTGGAGGAAATCTCGGGCGGCGAGATCCGGATCGATGGCCGTGTCATCAACGATCTGGCGCCCAAGGATCGCGATGTGGCCATGGTGTTCCAGAACTATGCCCTGTATCCGCACCTCTCCGTGCGCGACAACATTTCCTTTGGCTTGCGCCTCAACGGTGCAAAGAAGGATGAGATTGCCAGCAAGGTGAAAACCGCGGCGGACATCCTGGGGCTGGATTCCCTGCTCGAGCGCAAGCCTTCCGACCTCTCCGGCGGCCAGCGCCAGCGCGTGGCGATGGGGCGTGCCATCGTGCGTAATCCCAAGGTCTTCCTGTTCGACGAGCCGCTCTCCAACCTCGATGCCAAGCTGCGCACCCAGATGCGTGCCGAGATCAAGCGTCTGCATGCACGCCCGGGCACCACCGTGATCTATGTGACTCACGATCAGGTGGAAGCCATGACGCTGGCGGATCGCATCGTGGTGATGCGCGATGGCTACATCGAGCAGATCGGCGCACCGATGGAGCTGTTCAACCATCCGGTCAATACTTTCGTCGCTGGCTTCATCGGCTCGCCGCCGATGAACCTGTTGCCGGCCCGGCTGGAGGCGCAGGGGAGCGGGCTGGGCGTACGTCTGGCGGATTCCTGTGCGATCGGGATCCAACCGCGCGGCAGCTCCAGCGTCGCGGCCGGGCAGGAAGTGACTTTCGGCATCCGCCCAGAGGATGTGAGCCTCACGCCCAAGTTCGCGCAGGGGGCACAGATCACCGGCACCGTGGAGATCGTCGAGCCACTGGGGTCCGAGGCGATCCTGCATGTGCAGATCGGTGAGCACAACCTGATCGTGCGTGTGGAAGGGCGTCGTACCGTCGAGGTCGGCACAGTGGTCACGCTGTTCGTGGATCTGGAGCGCGTGCACTTGTTCGATGCCCAGAGTTCGGTCTCCATCTACTGAAGGGCAGACCATGGCAGACATCCAAACTTCCGTACGCGAGCCCCTGGGCACGCGCCTGCGCCAGGGTTGGCAGGCCGCGCTGAAGGATCTGAGGCGTGACTGGCTGCTCTACGCCATGCTCGCACCCACACTGATCTGGTTCCTGGTCTTCCTCTACATGCCGCTGGACGGCCTGCAACTGGCATTCAAGCAGTACAGCGCCTGGAAAGGCATCGATGGCAGCCCGTGGGTCGGCTTCGCACACTTCGTCACGCTGTTCCAGAGCGAACAGTTCCTGCGGGCGGTCGGCAACACGCTGATCATCAGCGCCTATTCCATCGTGCTGGCCTTCCCGGTACCCATCCTGCTGGCGCTGATGATCAACGAGGTGCAGTCACAGCGCTATCGCAAGGCCGTGCAGACCATCGTTTACCTGCCGCACTTCATCTCGGTGGTGATCGTCGCCGGCATCGTGGTGGCTTTCCTGTCACCGACCACGGGCGTGGTCAACAACGCGCTGGAGTTCCTCGGGCTGGACCGTATCTACTTCCTGACGCGGCCGGAATGGTTCCGCAGCATCTTCATCGGCTCCAACATCTGGAAGGAGGCGGGATTCGATTCCATCGTCTTCCTCGCCGCGATCATGAGCATCAACCCCGCGCTGTACGAATCCGCGCAGGTCGACGGCGCTTCGCGCTGGCAGATGATGACGCGCATCACGCTGCCCTGCATCGTGCCGACCATCGCGGTGCTGCTGGTGATCCGCCTCGGGCGGGTGCTGGAGGTGGGCTTCGAATACATCATCCTGCTGTATCAGCCCTCCACCTTCGAGACCGCCGACGTCATCAGTACCTACATCTACCGCCAGGGCCTGCAGGGCGCGCGTTACGACCTGGCGACCGCCGCCGGCGTGTTCAACGCCGTGGTGGCCCTGGTGCTGGTGTTGGTCGCAAACCGGTTGAGCCGTCGCATCACGCGAACCGGCGTGTTCTGAATCCAGGCACGGCGCACGCCCGGCGTGGCGTGCGCCAGACATGCAATAGGAGTGGGCTAAATGCTTGCAACACCGTTCTACTCGCGGGGCGACCGGATCTTCGGCCGCGTCAACGCGATCCTGCTGGCGCTGTGCGCCATCATGGCGATCTACCCTGTCATCTACGTGGCCTCGGTGTCGATGAGTACCGGTGCAGCGGTCACGGCCGGCAAGGTCTTCCTGCTGCCGGTGGACATCGACTTCTCGGCCTATGCGCGGGTGTTTCAAGACAAGCTGTTCTGGACGTCCTATGCCAACACCTTCTTCTATACGGTGTTCGGCACCATTGCCAGTCTCTTCTTCATCATTCCGAGCGCCTACGCGCTTTCCAAGCACCGCCTGCGCGGGCGCCGCATCATCGGTTTCTTTATCGCCTTCACGATGTGGTTCCACGCCGGGATGATTCCGTTCTATCTGAACATCAGCAATCTGGGCATGATGGATTCGCGCTGGGGCATCATCATCGCCTTCGCCTGCAATGCCTTCAACATCATCCTGATGCGCAATTACTTCGAATCGATTTCGCAGTCGTTCGAAGAGGCCGCGCGCATGGATGGTGCCAACGATCTGCAGATCCTGTGGAAGGTGTACATCCCGCTCTCCAAGCCGGCCATCGCCACGGTCACGCTGCTGTGCGTGATTGCCCGCTGGAACGGCTACTTCTGGTCGATGGTGCTGCTGCGCTCCGAGGACAAGATCCCGCTGCAGGTGTACCTCAAGAAGATGATCGTCGAGGTCAATCTCTCCGAAGAATTCTCGGCCGCCGCACTGGCGCACAGCTACTCGGTGGAGACCATCGTCGGCGCCATCATCGTGATGTCCATCATCCCCGTGCTGCTGATCTATCCGGTGGTGCAGAAGTACTTCACCAAGGGCGTGATGCTGGGCGGAGTCAAGGAGTGAGGAAGATGCCGCTGGCCGGGGCTCCGTGTCCGGGCCGTGCGCAGGCAGAAAGCTGTCCGATGGCCGGTGCGCCGCACTGGCACTGAAGCACCAGAGATCGCGCGGCCATCTCGGCGTGACGCGACAACCATGAGGAGACGTAGTCATGAAAAAGACGATAGTGCCGCTGATGCTCGCGACGCTGCTGGCGGGAACTGTACCCGCCCAGGCGAAGGAGCCGACCTGGATCACCGACAAGCCGCTGACGCTGAAGATCCACCTGCATGCGCGCGACAAATACGTGTGGGACGAAAACCTGCCGATGAGTAAGGAACTCTTCCGCCTCACCAACCTGCAACTGGTGGGCACCGCCAGCAAGACGGCCACCAACAGCCAGGAACAGTTCAACCTGATGATGGCCACCGGCAAGCTGCCGGACATCGTGGGCGGCGACAGCCTCAAGGACAATTTCATCCGTTACGGCATGGAAGGCGCCTTCCAGCCGCTCAACAAGCTGATCGATCAGCATGCCCCCAACCTCAAGGCCTTCTTCGACAGCCATCCCCAGGTGAAACGCGCGATCACCGCGCCGGACGGCAACATCTACTTCATCCCCTACGTGCCGGACGGCAAGGTCTCGCGCGGCTGGTGGATCCGCAAGGACTGGCTGGACAAGCTGGGCCTCAAGGAGCCGCAGACCATCAACGAGCTCTACACCGTGCTCAAGGCCTTCCGCGAGAAGGACCCCAACGGCAACGGCAAGAAGAATGAGGTTCCCTTCTTCGACAAGGAGCCTGAGCGTCTCTACAACCTGGTGAACTTCTACGGCTGTCGCGCCACCGGCTCGGATGCCTCGATGGATTTCTACGTCGATGACAACGGCAAGATCCGTCATCCCTTCGCCGAGCCCTGTTTCAAGGATGCGATCCGCAACCTCGCCAAGTGGTACGCGGAAGGCCTGATCGATGCCGAGATCTACACGCGCAAGAATCGCGCACGCGAACAGCTCTTCAGTGCCAACCAGGGCGGCATGACCTTCGACTGGTTCGCCAGCACCGCCGGCTTCAACGATTCGATATCGAAGACCGTGCCGGGCTTCAAGCTGGTTTCCATCGCGCCGCCGGCCGACATCAACGGCCGCCGCTGGCTGGAGAATTCGCGTGCCGACATGCGCCCGGATGGCTGGGCGATGACCATCACCAACAAGAATCCGGTCGAGACCATCAAGCTGTTCGACTTCTTCTTCTCGCGTGCTGGCCGCAACCTGCAGAACTTCGGCGTCGAAGGCCTCACCTACGACATGAAGGACGGCAAGCCGCAGTTCAAGGAATCGGTGCTGAAGAACGCCAAGCCGGTCAACAACCAGCTCTGGGAGATCGGCGCGCTGCTGCCCATCGGCTACTGGATGGATTACGAGTACGAGCGCCAGTGGACCAACCCGGCCGCGCTGGAAGGCATCGACATGTACACCAAGGGCAACTGGTTCGTGCCGATGTTCTACGGCGTGAACATGAAGAAGGAAGAGCGCGCGATCTATGACCAGTACTGGCCGGATCTGCAGACCTACATGTCCGAGATGGCGCAGAACTGGGTGCTCGGCACCAAGAGCGTCGACAAGACCTGGGACGAATACCAGGCGCGCCTGAAGGCATCCGGCTTCCAGGCAGTGCTCTCCGCCATGCAGACCGCCTACGACCGGCAGTACGGCAAGCGCTGAGTACCTGACAGGCATCACCGCAGGAATTGCATGACGGGCCACCCGCGTGGCCCCGTCAGGGCCCCGTGTGGCCGTCCGTCATGCCCGTTCCGTCCAAGAGGATTCACATGAAGCAGCCTGATTCCATTTCCCCCGCCCTGTTTCCTCTGTACTCCGCGGTACAGCTGGAGGCCTTGCGTGCCGCTGTCATTGAGCCGGGGCCTGTCGGCCAGAGCCTCGCGGCCTTGCGGCAACGGTTCGAGCCCTGGCTCGCAGTTCCCCCCGAGGTGCCCGGGCAGGGCGAGGCCGGCAGCGATGCCCACAACCGTCACCAGCTCAACTACCAGCTCATCGAGGCTGCCGGCAGCCTGTATCTGCTCAGCGGCGAGCAGCGATATGCGGATTGGATCGAAACGGCGCTGACACGCTACGCCAACGTCTACCTGTCGATGGATTTCCATCCCCAGCGCAACACCAATCCGCCGGGGCGGCTGTTCCACCAGATGCTCAACGAGACGATGTGGCTGCTCTATGCCTCGCTCGGTTATGGCTGCGTGCGCCACACCTTCGATGCGGCGCGGCGTGCCCACATCGAAGGTTGGCTGTTGAGGCCGATGGTGGAGCTCTTCACCGTGCGCTATGCGCATGACTTCGACCACATCCACAACCATGGCCTGTGGGCCGTGGCTGCCGTGGGCCTGTGCGGCATCGCCATCGGCGAGCCGCGCTTCGTCGACATGGCCGTCGACGGCCTCGCGGGTGACCGCCGCACAGGTGGCTTCCTGGCGCAAATCAGCCAGCTCTTCTCGCCCGACGGCTACTACATCGAAGGGCCGTACTACCATCGCTTCGCGATCCGCCCGCTGTGCCTGTTCGCCGAAGCCCTGCAACTGCA
This sequence comes from Candidatus Dactylopiibacterium carminicum, assembly GCF_014736495.1. GTDB lineage: Bacteria > Pseudomonadota > Gammaproteobacteria > Burkholderiales > Rhodocyclaceae > Uliginosibacterium > Uliginosibacterium carminicum. The sequence goes on along the minus strand of NZ_MDUX01000002.1, from coordinate 23,995 downwards.
CCGGCCCGAACTGGAGATCTACCAGTTCAAGGATCGCGTGATCCGCACCACGATCCGCGCGCTGCTCGCCACGGCTTATCCCGACGGCCGCTTCCCGGCGCTCAACGACGCTTCGCGCAGCATGAGCATCCGCGACGAAGGCGTGCTGATCGCCGTGGCGATCCATGCGGCACGTTACGGCTGTGATGCCACCTTGCTGGCGACGGCGCAGCAGCAGGGGCAAGTCTGGGTGCATCCGGCTGCGCTGGCGCTGGCCGATACGGCTCCTGAGGGCGCCGGGCACTGGCCCAGCACCGAGCTGCGCGAAGGGCCGGACGGCACGCGCGGCGCACAGGGCTTCCTGCGATCCGCCAATGCGGCGGGCGAGATCAGCCAGGTACTCATGAACTACGGCCAGCACGGCATGGGGCACGGCCATTTCGACACCCTGGGCATCACCTGGTACAGCGCTGGAGACGAAGTGCTGCGCGAATACGGCTTCGCGCGCTGGCTCAACGTCGAGAGCAAGTTCGGCGGCCGCTATCTACCCGAGAACAAGCGTTACGCGCGCCAGACCGTGGCGCACAACTGCGTAGTGGTCGACGGCGCCTGCCAGAACGGCTTCGACGTGGCGCGCGCCGACGCGGTACACGGCCGGCGCCATTTCTTCGTCGGCGAGGGCGACGTGCAGGCCATGAGTGCGCGGGCCGATGAGCACCATCCCGGCGTGCACATGCAGCGCAGCGTGCTGCTGCTGACACTGCCTGAACTGGCGCATCCGCTACTGGTAGATCTCTACCGGCTGGTGAGCGATAGCCAGCACCAGTACGACTACGCGCTGCAATACAGCGGCCAGATCACCGCCAGCACGCCGCCCTTGGTGGCCGAAACGCGGCAATGGCAGGCGCTGGGCGAGACGGATGGCTACCAGCACCTGTTCGCCACGGCGCGCGCGTCGCTCGGCGACGGCCTGCGCCTGACCTGGCTGCAGGGCAGGCGCTTCAATACCTGGGCCGCTGCGGCCAGCGAGGCCGAGCTGCTGTGCACCCTCAGCGGCGCCGGCGACCCCGATTCCAACCTGCGGCGGGAAAGCGGCTTCCTGCTGCGCACGCGGGCCGCTACCCACCTGTTCGCCTCGGCGTTCGAGACGCACGGCCTGTTCGACGAAGAAAGCGAGCGCTGCCACGGCGCCCGCCCGTGCCTGCAGGCGGTGCGCGTGCTCGGCCACGACGAGACCGGCAGCGTGCTGCAGATCCTCCTGACGGACCAGGTGCTGACGCTGATGCTCAGCAACCGGCCCGACGTCCGCCCCGAAACCGAACACGAACTGCTCATTGGTGACACCCGCTATGCATGGTCTGGCTACCTTGCCTGCCGACGAGGCTGAGAAGATGGAAACCCCCGAATACCAACCGCTGCTGATCAGCTTCGCCGAGGCCGAAGCGCTGCGCCACGAACTCGGGCGCGACAGCCTGATGGGGCGCTCGCTGCAGGCCGAGCGCGCCGTGCTGGAGCGCTATATGGCAGCGCCCATCGAGATCCCCGGCCACGGCGAGGCCGGCGGCTACGAACACAACCGCCACAAGCAGAACTACATCCACCTGAACCTGGCCGGGCGCCTGTTCCTGATCACGCGTGAGCCGCGCTTCCTGGATTACGCCCGCGACATGCTGCTGGCCTATGCCGAGGCCTACCTCGACATCCCGCTCAACACCAGCCGCGACAGCAACAAGCCCGGCCGCCTGTTCCACCAGACGCTCAACGAGAACATGTGGCTGCTCTACGCCGCCGAGGCCTACAGCTGCATCCGCTATCGCCTCTCGGACGCCCAGCGCGCGCTCGTCGAGCAGCGCCTGTTCCGTCCCATGGTGGCGCTGTTCAGCGAAACCTACGCCCATGATTTCGACATCGTGCACAACCACGGCCTGTGGTCGGTGGCCTCGGTCGGCATGTGCGGCTACGCCATCGGCGACCAGAGCATCGTCGACCGCGCGCTCTACGGCCTGCGCGGCGACAGCAGCAGCGGCGGCTTCCTGGCGCAGCTCGCCCAGCTCTTCTCGCCCGATGGCTACTACATAGAAGGGCCGTACTACCACCGCTTCGCCATTCGGCCGCTGCTGCTCTTCGCCGAGGCCATCGAACGGCGCCAGCCGGGGTTGGCGATCTACCAGTTCAAGCAGCAGGTGATCCGCCGCACCACCGAGGCGTTGATGTCCCTGGCATTCCCGGATGGCACATTTCCGGCGCTCAACGACGCCTCCAAGACCATGGGCATCCGCGACGAGGGCCTGATGATCGCCACCAGCCTGTGCTTCTGGCGTTACGGTGCGGACACCAAGCTGATCGCCATGGCACGCCTGCAGGATCGCGTGTGGGTCGGCGGTGCCGGGCTGGCGCTGTCGGACGCGGCGCTCACGCAACCGCCGGCACAGCTCAACTGGGGCAGCGTGCAGCTCTCCGACGGGCCGGACGGCCAGCGCGGTGGCGTCGGCATCCTGCGTCAGGCGGATGCCGAGGGCGATCTGGACATGGCGTTGATGTGGTACGGCCAGCACGGCAGCGACCACACCCTGCACGACGCGCTGGACCACGGCCATTTCGACGGCCTGCACCTTTCCTTCTTCAATCGTGGCCGCGAAGTGCTGCACGACTACGGCTTCGGCCGCTGGGTGAACGTCGAGCCGAAATTCGGCGGGCGCTACATCCCCGAGAACGACAGCTACTGCAAGCAGACCATAGCCCACAACACCGTGGTGGTGGACGAGGCCAGCCAGAACGGCGGCGACACCGCCACGGCTACGGCGCGCTGGGGCGAGAAGCACTTCTTCGTCGGCACGCATCCGGCCGGGCAGGGCATGAGTGCCCGCCTGCATGCCTACTACCCCGGCGTCGACATGCAGCGCTCGGTGCTGCTGCTGAACCTGCCGGGGCTGGAAAAGCCGTTGCTGCTGGACCTCTACCGCCTCGTCAGCGAGCAGGTGCATCAGTACGACTATCCGCTGCATTACCAGGGCCAGATCATCCGCAGCGATTTCCCCTTTACCACGCACGCCACGCTGGCACCGCTGGGTCGTCAGGCCGGCTACCAGCATCTGTGGGAGGTAGGCCGCAGCCCGCTGCTGCCGGCCGGCGGCAGTGCGCTGCTGAGCTGGCTGGATGGTGGCAGCTACTACAGCGCGCTGTGCGCCACGCCGGCGCCCGGTGAAATGATCTTCGCGCGCATCGGTGCCAACGATCCGCAGTTCAACCTGCGCAACGAGCCCTTGCTGGTGCTGCGCACACGGGCCGCGTCACATCTCTTCGCCACCGCTCTCGAAACCCACGGGCACTTCGACGAAGCCAACGAGATCTCGGTGGATGCGCGCGGGCGCCTGCAGCGTATCGAGGTGCTGGGTCACGACGCCACGGCCTCGGTGGTGCGCCTGCATGACGTGGCCGGCCTGCGGCACACCGTGATGCTCAGCAACCTGACCGGTGTCGACGCGCAGACCTACCACGAAGTGACGCTGGCGGGCGAAACCTTCCGCTGGCAAGGCGCTTTCGCCGTCACCAGCACCTGACCCCGTGCGCCCGGCGCTCCGGCGTCGCAGCGCTTTCCCGCGCGGGGCGAGGCCTCGCGCGTTCAACTTTTCGCATAAGGAGTGTCACACCATGTTCAATGATCTCAAGGGCAAGCGCGTCCTCATCACCGGCTCCACCGCAGGCATGGGGCTGGCAACCGCCCGCCTCTTCGCCCGGTATGGCGCCCGTATCGGTCTCAACAGCCATGTCGCGGAGGGCGCGGCCGAAGCCGTTGCCGAACTTCAGGCTCTCGGGGGCGAAGCCGAATTTTTCCAGGCCGATCTGATGCAGACCCGTGAGTGCGCCAAACTCATCGAAGCCTTTGTGGCCCGTTTCGGCGGGCTGGATGTGCTGATCAACAATGCGGGCGGTCTCGGTGGCCGGGCCGGGCTGGAGTCGGTCGATGATGCGTTCTACGACCGGGTGATGAACCTCAACGTGCGTTCGGTACTGATGACCACGCGCTTCGCGATTCCGCATCTGCGGGCGTCAGCAGCGGCGAGCGGGCAGACCGCTTCGGTGATCAGCACCGGCTCGATCGCCGCACGCGAAGGCGGCGGAGTGGGCGCGGGCATCTACGCCGGCGCCAAGGCCTGGGTGCATGACGTACATCGCAACTGGGTGAAGGAATTCACCTCGGCCGGCATCCGTTTCAACGTCGTTTCCCCGGGCACCATCGACACCGCTTTCCACGATGGCAAGAGCGACGAGCTGCGTGCGAAGATCGCGGCTTCCATCCCGATGGGCCGCTTCGGCCGCATCGAGGAAGTGGCGCCGACCTTCCTGTTCTTCGCCTCGCATGCCTGCAGCGGCTACATCACCGGGCAGATCCTGGACGTCAACGGCGGCCAGATCGCCCCCTGAGTGTGCGGCGGGGGCACGCGAACACCCGCTGGCTGTGCACGGCGGCTGGCGGGCAGGGCGTGCCCCCTTCCGCCTTTCATGAGGAAACGAGATGAAGAAACCGATCCTGTCGGGGGCGCTGTCGGCGCTCCTGTTGGTTGCCTGTGCGACGCCGCCTGCAGACAGGGCTGCGCCTTTGTCGCGTGTCATCGTGGAGGCGGAGTCATTCACGGCGCAGAGTGGCGGGCAGCTAGTGCGGCGAACGGGCCGCCCCGGTACCTCGGGGAATGTCTCGATCTCGGCCTGGGATCATCGTGACCATGTCGTCGAATGGCAGGCCGAGGTGCCGCGTGACGGTAAATATGCCGTCGTGCTTCGTTATGCCGGTGGCCGGAGCTGGGCCGTCTATCGCGATCTGCAGATTGAGGGGGCGCAGCTGCCACCGGCCTTCTCACGCATCGCCTGGACACCCACCGGCGGCTTCGGAACCGAGGCCGGGCAGTGGCGTGATCTCGTCGTCAGTGATGCGCAAGGCCGCCCGGTCTGGGTGACGCTGAAGGCGGGCTCCGTGTCGTTGCGCATGCGCAACCTGGGCGGCGATGGTGCCGACGGCTCCGGCAACCTGGATCTGATCGCCCTGATCCCCGAGTGCGCAGAATTCACCCCGCCACTGGCACCTGCGCAGCAGCCAGTGATGTCCCGGGCCGCGCCGAAAACTCAGCCTCCCCAAGCGGATGGACAGCGCGCCCATGCCACGCTGAACCCGGGGGACCTGGCTGCACTGGAGCATCTGCGTGACTGGAAGCTGACGCTGCCGGTGCAGGGTGCCGGCAAGGCGTGGGCGGAGGAAGTGCAGCAACCGGCGCTCGGCAAACTCAGCCGCCAGCCCTGGTTCTTCGTCGATGAGGCCGGTACGGGCGTGGTGTTCCGCGCCAACGCCGGGGGCGCGCGCACCAGCAACAACACGCGCTTCGCACGCAGCGAGCTGCTGCAGATGGACACGGCCTATGACGGCGACCGGCAGATCCGCTACGAGCGCCGTGGCTGGGATCTGGCCGACGGAGTGGCGCGGCGCATGTTCATCGACCAGACCATCACCGCGGTGCCGCTGCAGAAGCCGCAGGTGGTGGTGGGGCAGATCCACAACGCCAGGGATGACGTGCTGATGCTGAAGTTCGAGGGCGATTCGCCCGGCAGGCGCAGCGTGCGGGGCGCCCTGCAGGTGCGGCTGAACAACGCGAAGGATGTCTACGTCATCGACCCGGCCTACGTGCTCGGCACGCGCTTCACGGTGGAAATCATCGCGCATGCGGGCCGGATCAGTGTGCTCTACAACGGCCAGGTCACCGCCGTGAAGGAGGCGCCGGTGCGCATCGAGACCCGAGATTGTTACTGGAAAGCCGGTATGTACGTGCAGTCCAGCAGCCGCAACACCAGCGCCTACAACAACGGCTTCGCCGACGAGGATCCGGCGGAGTACGGCGAGGTGGTGGTGCATGCGCTGCGTCTGAGCCGGCCCTGATCCGGCACCCGGCTCAGGGCTGCTGTCCAATGCCGGCGGCTTGCAGTGGCCGGTGCAGCCGGCCGGCGCTCAAGCTGGTTGATCGCCAGACTGGCCAGTATCAGCGCGGCACCGAAAAGCTCGCCAGCACCCAGGGTGTGGCCGCGTGCCACGCCCACGGCGAGCGCGGTCAGCGGGATCAGGTTGATGAACAGCATGCCGCTTTGCGTACCGACATGCCGCAAGCCCTGGTTCCAGCACAGCACGGCGATCACCGCCGAGGGCAGAACGAGAAAGCTCAAGGCCGGCAGCAGGCTCACGAAACGTGCCGCATCGGGGATATGCAAGGCCCCTGCCGCGCCGAAGACCAGCGCGATGATCACGATACCGAGGACGCCACCGGTGCTGCTCAGCGCTGTGTAGCGCAGAGGCGACCAGCCGGGAAAGGCGGCTGCGCCCATCGAATACAGCACCCAGCAGGTTCCGCCAGTGATCATCATCAGGATGGGCAGCAATGAAACCTGACCTGCTAGGCGTGCCGGCTGGCCATCGGTGGTCAGCATCACCACACCGACGATGGCGACTCCCAGCGCGATGAAGCTGCGCGTTGCCGGGCGCCGGCCGCTGCGTGCCCAATGGATCAGCCCCGCGATCAGCGGCTGCAATGCCATCACGATGGCGCCGAATTCCGGGCGCGACAGGTTCACGCCCTGAAACATCAATAGATTGAAACCGGCGAAGCCCAGCGTGCCCAGGCCCAGCAGGCGCCAGCCATGGCCCTGGGGCGAGAGCCGTGCCGCGCCCTCGCGCCAGGCGAGCAGGGCGAGGAAGAGCGGGGCGGCGATGCCGTATCGGCACAGTGCAAGGGTGATCGGGTCCATGTGCTGCAGCACGGGTGCCGCGACCGGAAAGGCTGCGCCCCAGCAGAATGTGGCCAGCGTGAGGCTGGCCACGGCAACCCAGGTGAAGCCGTGAGCGGAGGAATCATTCATTTTTGTGCTGCGCTTTCCGGAGGGGATTTCGGATGCGCCACTTTAGGCGAGGTTTTTTGGCAGAAAAAGCGCTACAGTTGATCAGAATTGTTTCCAATTAAGTGCAAATTATGGAACGCCTGATCAACATGGCGAGCTTCGCCGAAGTGGTGGAAGCGGGCAGCTTCTCGGCGGCGGCCGAGCGTCTGGGATGCTCGCGGGCCGTGCTCAGCAAGCGCATCCGCGTGCTGGAACAGGATTTTGGTGTCACCCTGCTGCATCGCACGACGCGGCGGCAGAGCCTGACCGAGGCCGGAGAGGCGCTGTATGCCCATTGCCGGCGTGTGCTCGATGAAATGAACAGCGCCGAAGCGCGCCTGCAGGCGCTCACCAGTACGCCTTCGGGCACCTTGCGCATCTCGGCGCCGCATTCCTGGGGGAATCGTGTACTGGCGCCACGGCTGGCGGCCTTTCTGCTCCAGCATCCACAGGTCCGCGTGGAACTTGGCTTGTCGGATCACATGGTCGATCTCGCCGGCTCGGCCGTGGATGTGGCGTTGCGTCTGACCAGCACGCCGGCGCCCGGGTTGGTCGCCCGCCATCTGGCCGATCTTCCCTACGTGATCTGCGCGGCGCCAGCCTATCTTGCGCTGCACGGTGAGCCGGCCCATCCCCGTGAACTGGCGCAGCATCGATGCGTGCACTTCGTCGGAGAGACCGTGCAGAACCCCTGGCGGATAAGCGATGCACAGGGGGTTCTGCATGAAGTGGCAGTACGCGGGCCACTGGTGGCCAACAGCACCGAAGTGCTGCGCACCATGGCACGTGCTGGGCTGGGCATCATCATGCTGTCGCGTTACCTGATCGAGGACGAACTGGCCAGCGGGCAGCTGCAACCCATCCTGCGCGATTGCACGCCGCCCGTGCAGCAGCTTCATCTGGTGACGCTGCCAGACCGTCTGCTGGCGGCCAAGACGCGTGCCTTCATCGATTTCATGCGCGCCTGAATCCAGGCGCCGGGGCGGGCCGCCCTCCCCCTGGCGGGAGAGGGGCAGGGCCGGCCTCAGCGTATCAGTCTGATGCTGCTGGCGGAGGCCAGCGCGGATTCTTCACGTGCGATCAGGCGCAGGCTGCGGGCGTCATACCGGTAGAGTGCGTCGTCTCCCTGCACGTGCAGCTCCTGGCCGTACGCTGCCATCGGTCTGGGCAGTGAACAACACCTGACGCTGAGCATCGAAGTGCTGCGGCAGATCCGGTTGCCAGGCCTGCATGGCCTTGCCTGCCAGGGCGAGCAGAAAGGGGGTGAGCACCAAGGCCAGGATGCAGGCTGCACGTTGAAGCAGGCGGATTCCCGAGGGGATGGAGGGCGAAGTTTCCTGTGGCGACATGATGTTGCTCCCGGCTTTTGTGATGTATGGCCGGACAATAGCTGACAATTTTTGCGATTGACCGATACAATCTGGCGAGCAATTCAACGCACTGTACCGGCGCCAGCACCGGCACAGGCTTGCCAGGAAAACCCGGCCATGTTGCAGATCAGCCTCGCGCCCGACAGCACCGTACCTCTCGTTGACCAGATCGTGCAGGCCGTGCGCGGCCAGATCGAGGATCGGGTGTTGCGCCCGGGCGCCCGGCTGTCAGCCATCCGCCAATTCGCGGAGGCCCATCGTGTCAGCCGTTTTACCGTGGTCGAGGCCTATGACCGTCTGGTGGCCCAGGGCTACGTGCAGTCACGCCGGGGCTCAGGTTTCTATGTGGCGAATCGCAGTCTTCCCGCCGCAGCCTCGGCCGCGGCGGCACCCGAAGTGCCTGAGGCAGCGCTGGATGCCGCCTGGTTGATGCGGCAGGCACTGGATGCCGGTGCCGAGGGCCTGCGCGCCAGTGCGGGCTGGCTGCCGCACAGCTGGATGGACGAGGATGGCTTGCGCCGTCAGATGCGTGCCATGCTGCGTGATGAAGGCAGCAAGTTCGCCGACTATGGCAGCCCGCAAGGCTATCTGCCGCTGCGCCAGCATCTGCCGTTCAGGCTTGGAGAGCTGGGGATCGCGGCACAGCCGACGCAGATCGTGCTGACTCTGGGCGCTACCCAGGCGCTGGACATGGCGATCCACCATTACGTGCGACGCGGTGACGCCGTGCTGGTCGATGATCCGGGCTATTTCTCCCTGTTTGGCCTGCTGCGCCTGCATGGCGCACGCCTCATCGGCGTACCCTGGACGCCCGAGGGGCCGGATCCGGTCGAGCTCGAACGCCTGGCCGCCGAGCACAAGCCGAAGGTGTATTTCACCCAGTCGGTGCTACACAACCCGACGGGCGCCTGCCTTTCTCCGGCCAATGCCTATCGCATCCTGCAGTGTGCGGCGCGGCATGACTTCCACATCGTGGAGGACGATACCTACTGCGATCTCCACCCTGGCGTGACCACCCGGCTGGCCGCACTGGACCAGCTCGACCGTGTGATCTACATCAGCAGCTTTTCCAAGACGCTCTCCGGCGATCTGCGCGTTGGCTACATCGCGGCGCGGCCGGACATTGCGGAGGCGCTCACCAATATCAAGGTGCTGATCTCGATGACCACGCCGGCGACGGCCGAAGCGCTGATCTATCGCATGCTCACCGAAGGGCATTACCGCAAGTATGTCGAGCGCCTGCGCAACCGCCTGAGCGAAGCCGGCGCCCGCGCGTTGCGCCTGGCGGACAAGACCGGTCTGTCGCCCTTCATTTCGCCGGAGGGTGGCGTCTTCCTTTGGGTGCGCATCCCTGGCGTGGAAGATGCCGTACCTCTGGCCGCCCGGGCCGCCAAAGAAGGCATCATCCTGGCCCCGGGTACGCTTTTCCGTCCGCAGGGGCAGGCGTCTTCCTGGCTGCGCCTGAACGTGGCCTATGCCGGCGACGTACGCCTCGAGCGTTTCCTGTCGCGTGTGCTGGACGCTGCCGGGTAGTCTCCGGTTCGGGGAGCACCTGTCTGAAAGGGGCGGGTCCGGAGGTGCATGCATCGAGAAGGGCGGTGCTTCCAGAGGGCTGCTTTTGCAATCGTGTTGCGTTATGATCCGCACCCTGTTGCAACAGTGTTGCAAATAACCTTCGGCATTCCTGCCTTTCCCATGAAGCCTGATCCTTCCCGTTCCAGCGCCTTGCAGCGCTCAGCCCTGTTGCGTGTGGTGCTCGTGCTTGGCGCCTGCCTCCTGCTCTGGCTTGCCTTGCTGGGGGCCATGGCATGAGCGTCGTTTGCGGGCCGGCGATCCGGCTGGAAAACCTGACGCTGGGCTACGAGCGTCATCCCGTGGTGCATCACGTTTCGCTGGAAATTCCAGCGGGCGGACTGGTGGCGGTGGTGGGGCCGAATGGCGCCGGCAAGTCCACGCTGGTGAAGGCGCTGGCGGGGCTCAAGAAGCCATTGCAGGGGCAGGTGCACGGGCTGAGGGGACAGCGCGTGGCCTATCTGCCGCAGCACGCCGAGATGGATCGCAGCTTTCCGATCAATGTGCTGGACATGGTGGCCTTCGGCCTGTGGCATGAGACGGGGGCACTGGGAGGGCTCGACCGCGCGCAGCGCGAGCGCTGCCATCATGCGCTGGAGTCCGTGGGCCTGCAGGGCTTCGCGGGCCGCACCATCGATACGCTGTCCGGTGGGCAGTTCCAGCGCGCGTTGTTTGCGCGCCTGCTGTTGCAGGATGCCCCCGTGATCCTGCTCGACGAGCCCTTCACGGCCATCGACGCGCGGACCACCGAGGATTTGCTGAAACTGCTGCATCGCTGGCATGCGGAAGGGCGTACGGTGCTGGCCGTGCTGCACGACTTGGCGCAGGCGCGCGCGCATTTTTCGCACGCCATGCTGCTGGCCCGCGAACTGATCGCCTGGGGAGCGCCGGCCGAGGTGCTTGGCCCGGGCAATCTGGCGCGCTCGATGGGCATGCACGAAGCATTCGATGATGAAGCGCCACCCTGCGAAGTGCCGGAGGGCCCGGCGGCCACGGTGCAAGCGCACGATCATCGCCACGGACATGCGCATGGACATGTGCACGCCGGAGAGGAGGTCTGAGCATGGCACTGCTGAGCATCCTTTCGCCCCTGTTCGAGTTCGGCTTCATGCAGCGCGCGCTGGTCGGCAGTCTGGCGCTGTCGCTGAGCGCGGCGCCGTTGGGTGTGTTCCTGATGTTGCGCCGCATGAGCCTCACGGGGGATGCAATGGCGCATGGCATCCTGCCGGGGGCTGCGCTGGGCTACCTGATCGCGGGGCTCTCGGTCGGCGCCATGACCATCGGCGGCATCATCGCCGGGCTGGCCGTGGCGGTGGCTTCCGGTCTGGTAGCCCGCAGCACGGTGCTGCGCGAGGACACCAGCCTGGCCTCGTTCTATCTGATCTCGCTTGCGCTGGGCGTGCTGCTGGTCTCCACGCGTGGCAGCAATGTGGATCTGCTGCACGTGTTGTTCGGTACGGTGCTGGCGCTCAATGACGAGGCCCTGTGGCTGCTGGGTGGTGTAGCGAGCGTGACCCTGCTGGGGCTGGCGATGCTGTTCCGCCCGCTGGTGCTGGAATGCCTCGATCCCGGTTTCCTGCGCTCGGTGAGTCGCTGGAGCCCGGTGGCGCACTACGGCTTCCTGGCACTGCTGGTACTCAATCTGGTGGCCGGTTTCCACGCGCTGGGCACCTTGATGGCGGTGGGCTACATGGTGTTGCCGGCAGCCGCCTCGCGTTTCTGGGTGCGCGAGATCACCCCCTTGCTGTCGCTTTCTGCGCTGCTGGCTTTTGCCGGCAGCCTGGGCGGACTGCTGCTCTCCTATCACGCGGATCTGCCCACCGGCCCGGCCATCGTGCTGTGCCTGGGGCTGATCTATCTGGTGTCTCTGGTGCTGGGGCGCCAGGGGCTGTTGTGCGCGCGTCTGCGCCAAACCAAGCATCTGAGGGCTTGAAATCATGCGTCATGTTTCGTTGAAAACGGTGCCGGCCGCACTGTTCGCGTCCTGCCTCATCCTGTCTGGATCGGTGGCGCAGGCCCAGGAGAAACTGAAGACTGTGGCTACCTTCAGCATCCTGGGGGATCTGGTCAGGCAGGTCGGCGGGAAGCGGGTCGAGGTGGCCGTGCTGGCTGGCCCGGGCGCCGATGCGCATGTCTTCCAGCCCACGCCGGCGCATGCCCGCACCGTGGCGCAGGCCCGTGTGCTGTTCGCCAATGGCGCAGGTTTCGAGGGCTGGATGGAGCGGCTGCTGAAGTCGTCCGGCTTCAAGGGGCGTCAGGTGGTGGCGAGCCAGGGCGTGAAGCTGCTGGGGGAGGCGGAGGAGGACGGGAAGCACGCCCATGGGCACGAGGATCACAAGCATGGGCATGACCACGATCATGAACACGGCGGGCAGGATTCACACGCCTGGCAGAGCGTGCCGAATGCGATTCTTTACGTGAAGAACATCGCCGCCGGCCTGTGTGCTGCCGATGCCGCGGGTTGCCCGAGCTATGAGCGCAACGCCGCAGCCTATACCGCGAAGCTGCAGACCCTGGATGGCGAGATCCGTGCGGCCTGGGCGCGTATTCCGCAAGCGCAGCGCAAGCTGATCACCTCGCATGACGCGTTTGGCTACTACGCCCAGACCTATGGTGTGCGCTTCCTGGCGCCGCAGGGGGTCAGCACCGAGGCCGAAGCCTCGGCCAAGGGCGTGGCGCAGCTGGTGCGCCAGATCCGGCAGGAAGGCATCAAGGCGCTGTTCGTGGAGAACATCTCCGACCCGCGCCTGATCGAGCAAATCGCCCGTGAAACCGGCCTCAAGCCCGCGGGGGCTCTGTATTCCGATGCGCTCTCCGCTGGCGCGCCTGCCGCGACCTATGCCGACATGATGCGGCACAACACCCGCCTGCTCACAGAAGCCATCACGGCACGCTGAAGCCGGCGCGGCATCGGTCGCCACGCATGAAGGCGAAAGGCCTGCACCAGCGTGCAGGCCTTTTTGTCGCCGGGCCGTCCCAAGACAAAAAAGCGTCCCCTTGGGGGCGGCAACCTTGCTTGAGGGGAGCGTGGGAGCCGATGCCTGGAGACTGTTCAGTTTTTCATCGTCATGAATTGGATAGCCAATGCTGTCCAGTCGAGGATTGAGCGTCATTCCGGCGCAAACCGGAATCCAGAGGGGCTGTGCCTCCGGCCTGGATCCCGGCATTCGCCGGGATGACGCTCATTCAGCGGTATGCCTGGATTGTTGCCTGAAACTCATCCCGGCTTGCCCTTGTCATGGGAGGCGCAAAGCGAATTGTGCCGGTGCGGACTCCCTCCCCTGACAAAGGGGGCGGGAAGAGGGAATCCGCAAGGCAATGCCTTTCGCCTTTGAAGCGGATCGGGTGGGCACACCCGATCCTCCGGCTGGGTTTTCATGGCGCCTGGAAGACACCGAACAGGCTCTCAAAGCTGGAAGCGTCGCGCGGCTTGCTGCAACTGTTCGGCTTTCTGTGACAGGGCGTTGGCGGAGTTCAGGATGTTGTTTGCGGCTTCGCTGTTCTCTTCCGTGATCTGGGAGACGGATTCGACGCGGTTGGCAATGTCCGTGCTGGCATGGCGTTGTTCTGCCAGGCTGTTCGCGATCTCGCCGATGAACTCCGAAAGCTGCCTCGCCGCGATCTGGATATCGTGGATGACCTCACCGGCGGATTGCGCCCGCTGCGCACCACTCTGCGCCAGCGCGCTGGCCTCCTCGATCTGTGCCTGTGCGCTCTGACCCGCTTCCCGGATAGAGGCGACGACGCGGCCGATCTCCACTGTGGAGGCGCTGGTGCGTTCGGCGAGCTTGCGCACCTCGTCGGCCACCACGGCGAAGCCACGCCCCTGCTCACCGGCGCGCGCGGCTTCGATGGCGGCGTTCAGCGCCAGCAGATTGGTCTGTTCCGCGACTTCCTTGATTACGGATACCACGGCGGCGATCTGGCTGCTCTTGGCGGTCAGGTCACCAATCGTGGTGGAGGAAGCCGTGACGGTGCTGGCAATGCGGGTGACGTCCGCGCGCACGCCATCGAGGATGGCGATGGCACTGTCGGTAGATGTACCGGATGTGTCCTTGGCTTGTGCCGAGTGATCGGCGATGGTGTCGATGCTGACGGCCATCTCTTCCACCGCCGCCGCAATCGCGGAGGAGGCATCGGCCTGGCTGGCCGAGCTGTGGGCCACTTGCTGCGCCACGCCAGTGAGCGCCTGGGCAGAAGAGGTCACTTCGTTCGCGTTGGCGCGAAGCTCCTGCGCCAGCTCACGCAGATTGCGGTGCATCGCCGCCATCGAACCCATCACGCTGCCTTCCAGACCACGGCGGACGCGGATATCTCCGCTCAGGTCGCCCTTGGCGACGCGGGCGGCCAGTTGTGCCACGGCAGCCGGTTCATCACCCAGCTCTTGTGTGAGCTGACGGATGATGGCGTAACCTGCCAGCGTGCCGAGCACCACGGCCAGCCCCAGCAGGGTCAGGTTGACCAGCGTGCTGCGGGCATGGGCAGCCTCGGCCTGCTGGAAGTCCCGCTGAGCTTCCTTGAGTTGCAGATCGACCAGCTCAGCGATCACGGCACTGATGGGGTCGATGGCGGCATAGAGTTCCTGCGCGGCGAACATGCGTAGTCCCTCGGAGTCATTGCTTTGGATCAGCATCAGCGCCCGGTTGGCGGCGTTGTCGGCCTTGGGCATCAGCTCCTCGGCCTTGGCGACCAGCACATTTTCTTCTTCGGTGAGGTTGGTGCCCGTGTAAGCAGTCCATTCCGTGCTGATGACCTTGCGCGCTTCTTCGATGCCTTCAACGGCCACGGAAGAGCCGATCATGCCGTCCAGCACCTTGTGGGTCGCATCGACGATGTTTACGGCGTAGGCATCGGAGACATGCTTGAGCTGATCCACCGGGACGATGCTGTCGTTGTAGATCGAAGCGAAGCCGGCCTGCATCCTGCGGCCTTCGATAAAGCTCGCCAGCCCAACCAGCAAAGTGGCCAGTAGCAGGCCGGCTACCAGCAGGCCAAGCCGGCCTGCTACTGTCCATTTTTTCAAAGACATGAGATCGGTTCCCAACAACACGTGACGAATTGACCACATTACGGTTAGTGCCGTCAGGACTTGAACGCCGTCATGCGCTGTTCAGGAAGGTTTTGACGATCCGCCGAAAGCTCGGCCTGTGGCAGAAAAGCGCCTGCTGTGCGGCCAGAAGCCTGGTTGGATAAAAGTTTATTGTCATATTTTCATGCTGCACTGCACATAACCGTTATCTCTTTTTTGATACAGCGCGAGTGCCGCAATTACAGCAACGCGGCATGGCTAAGCAGAAAGTGATAGATCGGATTGCTCTGTGCATATGCATGGCAGTGCTGCTGTGCATAGCCGATATTCTTAGTTCCGGCGTTCCATGGCCCAGGCGCAAGCTTCTTCTCCCGTTCCGATTCTGATGGAGAGCAGCATGGGTAATCAAGCCGACCAGCAAATCCTCGCCCCCTCATCAGGCACGCTGATCGAGGCCTACTACACCATCTGCCCGGTTTTCGTGGCATCCAACATCGCAGTCGAGCTGGGCTGGCTGGATGAGGAATTCCGCCGGGCAGGCGCGAGTGCCGTGTATCTGCGCAGCCTGCCAGACAACGCCGGCTGGCTGCCGCATTACCGCCACTCGCTGCCCCGCTTGTTCCGCGACGGCGGAGCGATTCCGACCATCCATGCCCGTGCTGATCTCGCCAACACCTACCTGATTGCTTCCACCTTCACGCAGACCGGCGGCAAGATCATCGTGCGGGCCGATGCAGGCATCCGTCGCGTGGCCGACCTCAAGGGGCGGCGCATCGGGCTGAGCCACAGCCTGAATACCGAGAAGATCGATTTCACGCGCATCACGGCGCAGCGGGGCATCTTGCTGGCGCTGCAGCTGGCCGGGCTGGGCGAGCAGGATGTGGAGATCGTCGATACCGATGAAGCGGATACCCCGGTATTCCAGCCCGCCGTGCGGCCATTCGAGTTCTGGCAGCAGTTCCCGAGCACGCCGCAGACGGCGGGGGCCGATCTGCAGGCTTTGCGCGAAGGTCGTGTGGATGCCGTCTACGGGCATGAGACGCGTGCTGCCAGCCTGGTGGCCAGCGGTGAATTCACCGTGATCGAGGATCTCTCCCGTC
This sequence comes from Candidatus Dactylopiibacterium carminicum, assembly GCF_014736495.1. GTDB lineage: Bacteria > Pseudomonadota > Gammaproteobacteria > Burkholderiales > Rhodocyclaceae > Uliginosibacterium > Uliginosibacterium carminicum. The sequence goes on along the minus strand of NZ_MDUX01000002.1, from coordinate 8,030 downwards.
ATCCGGACTGGACGCTCAACGTGGCCAATGCGCCTTTCACCACGGCGGTGAATGCTGATTTTGCCGAAGCGCATCCGGAGGTCGTCATCGCCTTCCTGCGGGCGGCGATCCGCGCCGGGCGCTGGATCAATGCCAACCGCGCTGCGGCGGCCGAGATATTCGCCCGCGTGACCATACATCGCGACCCGGCCCTGATCGCCAGCCTGATTGCCGGCTACGACTTCGTGCCGACGCTCTCGGCGCAGAACCTGGCCGGGCTGGAGATACAGAAGCGTTTCCTGCTGGAGCGTGGCTACATCCGCAATGATTTCAGCATCCGCGAATGGGCCCGCCCCGGTTATCTCGAACAAGCGCTGGCCAGTCTGGCCGCGTGATCAGGCATTGCACCCAACAAGAGGTCGTCCGACATGAAGAATTTTCGCAGTTTCGTTTTCGCCGCTCTTGCCCTCGGTGGTCTGAGCCTTGCCGCGCAGGGCGCCGAGCCACTCAAGGAAGTACGCGTCGGTTTCACCAAGATCGTTCCCGAGACGTTGGTCGCCAAGGAGAAGGGCTGGATCGAGGAAGCGCTGGCGCCGCAGGGTATCAGCGTGAAATGGGTGGAGTCGCTGGGTAGCAACAAGACCATCGAATTCCTGCGCGGCAAGAGCCTGGATATCGGCCCTTCTAGCGCTGCTTCGGCATTCCTGGCACGCGCCAACGGCACGCCGATCAAGTACGTCTACTGGACTTCGCGCAACGATACCGGCTCGCCCATCCTGGTCCGCAAGGATGCCACCTATCGCAGCGTCACCGATCTGAAGGGCAAGAAGATCGCCGCTACGCCGGGCACCGGCCCCTACATCTCGTTGATCGCCGCGCTGGACAAGCATGGCCTGAGCGAGAAGGACGTCGAGATCGTCAGCCTGCAGCATCCCCAGGGCAGGCTGGTACTGGTGACCGGCAAGGTGGAGGCCTGGGCCGGACTGGACCCGGACTGGGCCATCGCCGAAGTGCAGAGCGGTGCGCGCGTGCTGTTTGCTGACCCGGATCTGGCGGGGGGCGGCGGCATCGACGTGCGTGAGGAATTCCTCGCCAACTATCCGGATGTGGTGAAGGCCGTGCTGGCCGGTTTTGACCGGGCACGCCGTTTCAGCCTGCAGAACGAGGCGGATTCGGTCAAGGTGTTCGCCGAACAGTCGAAGATCGAGCTGGCGGCGGCGCAACGTGCATTCGAGCGCAGTCGTCTGGAGCATCCCGAGCTGCTGCCCAAGGATGCGAAGACGCTGGCGGCCTGGGGCGAGTTCTATCGCAAGAATGGCTCCATCCCCGCGAACACCGATGTGGCTGCGGTGGTGAAGGCGACGCTGGATCCAGGCGTGTTCACGCCGGCCCGTTGAGGGAACGTCTGCCATGTCCGAACTGTTGCTCAGATGGTTTCGCCCGGAAGGTAGCGTGGGCCGCGCGGCAGGCGCCGGAGCCGGTATCGGCTGGCGCGCTGCGCTGCCCTGGGTAGTACCCGCGCTGATCCTGCTGGTGTGGCAGTTCATCAGCCGGCAGGCGCTGGTCGACCCCACCTTGCTGCCCGCACCGACGCAGGTACTGGGTGAGCTGGCGGACATGGCCGCATCCGGAAAACTGGCCGACAACCTTGGCGTTTCCGCGCAGCGCGCATTGCTGGACCCCATCCTGCAAGCGCTACGCACGATCCCGGGGCTGGCCTGGGTGCCGCTGTTCATTCTCTGGCTGGGTATCGACGAAGGTTCGAAGGTCGCATTGATCGCCAAGGCGGCGTTCTTTCCGACCTATCTGAATTTCATGTCGGGCATCGTGCGCGCGGATCGCAAGCTGATCGAGGTCGGCCAGGTCTATCGCCTCAAGGGGCGTCTGCTGGTGCAGCGCGTGCTGCTGCCGCAGGCCTTGCCCTTCCTGTTCGTGGGGTTACGCCAGTCGATGGGCGTAGCCTGGCTGGTGGTGGTGGCGGCGGAACTGCTCGGAGCCTCCAGCGGTGTCGGCTACGTGCTGCTCGATGGCGAGATGACCGGACGCCCGCACGTGGTGATGGCCTGCATGATCATCTTCGCCCTGGCGGGCAAGAGCACCGACTGGTTGATCGCCCGCATCGCCAACCGAACCTTGCGCTGGCAGGACACCCTGCCGCAGGAGTGAACCGCATGATCCAGGTATCCGGTCTGAGGAAATCCTTCGGTGACTTCGCGGCTCTGGGGCCGGTGAGTTTCAGCAGCGGCGCTGAGCGGATCCTCTCGGTGATCGGCCCCAGCGGCTGCGGTAAAAGTACCTTGCTGCGTTTGATCGCTGGCCTGGAGCAGGCCAGTGCCGGCAGCATCACGCTGGACGGGCAGGCCATCACCGGGCCGGACCCGAGGGTCAGTGTCGCCTTCCAGGAGCCGCGCCTGATGCCCTGGCTGGATGTGGCACAGAACATCGCGCTGGCCGTGTGGGACTGGCCGGCCGAGCGGCGTGAGCAGGCGGTGCAGGCAACGCTCGCCAAGGTTGGTCTGAGTCAATTCGCGCATGCCTTGCCCAAGCAGCTCTCCGGCGGCATGGCACAGCGCGTGGGGCTTGCACGTGCATTGGTCGGCGAGCCTGCGCTGCTGTTGCTCGACGAACCCTTTGGTGCACTCGATCCGCTGACGCGCATCCGCATGCAGGAGCACCTGCTGGAGATCGTGGGCGACGAAGGGCCGGCCATCCTGCTGATCACGCATGACATCGAAGAGGCGCTGGTGCTGTCAGATCGCATCCTGGTGTTCCGGGGGCCGCCTGCCAGTCTGCAGCGCGATCTGGCTGTCGACCTGCCCCGGCCGCGGGATCGCAGCTCCACCCGGTTCGCGGCACTGAAGGCCTTGTTGCTTGAAGATCTGCTGCCTTCTTCGCGGCGCCAGGCCGCCTGAAAGGACATCGCATGAGCACACCGCTCTGGTTCACTCGTTGCCCCTTGCCCACCGCTTTTTCGCTGGCCGTGCACTCGGGCATCCTGGCCCGCCACCTGGCCGCCTTCGGCGTGGCGCCGCAATCCCTGCGCCACGTCGCGGACGCGTCCTTCCGGCTCGCGCATTTCACGCATGCCCTGCCTGACATGACGCGCCAGGGCGGCCACATTCCACCGCTGTGGTCGCGTGCCGCCGGGCGCGATGTGCGCCTGCTCGGGCTGAGCTGGACGGATGAGCGCCAGTTGCTGCTGGTGGAGCGCGACGACATCCAGGACGTGGCGGATCTCAAGGGCAAGCGCCTGGCCTTGCCGGTACGCCCGAACTATCCGATCGATTTCTGGCGCGCCACGGTGCTCAAGGGCTATCACGATCTGCTCGCCACGGTGGGGCTGTCGCTGGATGACGTGACGCTGGTGGAGATCCCCATCGACGCCGCTGCGTTTGCCGAACGAGCCAGCCGTCCGGACCTGCTCAGCCCGCCCGGCGCGGCGCGGCAGACGCTTTCCAGCCAGACCCGGGAAGGGCGGGCTCTGCTGGCCGGCTCCGTCGATGCCATCTATTCGCCAGCGCATTATGGCATCGCCTTGCAGCAGGTGCTGGGCTTGCGTGTACTGGCCGACCTGACGCGCAGCCATCCGCCCGAAGCGCGTATCAACAACTCATCCTTGCTGGCGCTCACGGTCAGCGGCGAATTCCTGCGCGACCATTCCGATGCCGTCACCGCACTGCTGACGGCCTTGCTGGAGGCTGCCGAACTGGCGCGGACGACGCGGGAAATGGCGATCAGGATCACCGCAGCGGAAAGTGGCAACGCCGAGGAACTGGTGCCTGACATCTTTGGCGAGCACTTCCACCAGGTATTGGCGCCGTCATTGGCACCTGCATTGCTGCAAGCCCTGGCAGGCCAGAACGAGTTCCTCCACCGCCATGGCTTCATCGACCGCGTGGTGCCGCTGGAAGAATGGCTGGCGCCCGAGCCGCTGGCGACGGCACAGTCCAGGTTGGCCGAAGTGCGCGCAGCCTAGGGGCCGCCAGCCCCTAGGAAACACCGCCACCCAGCATCAGTTGCAGGTTCTGCACGGCTGCGCTGGCGGCTCCCTTGCCGAGGTTGTCGAACACGGCCGTGAGCAGGATCTGGCCGGCATCGGCATTTTCGAAGACCGCCAGTCGCATGCGGTTGCTGCCATTGCAGGCCTGCGGATCGAGATGGGACAGCTGGCGGGCGGCCGTGGGCGACAGCACCTGCGTTCGCGTAATGCGTGGCCAGGCAGTCGTGCAGGCGGGCGGCATCACTGACTGCAGGCAGCAGGTCGCGATGCAGCGGGATGCTGAGCACGATGCCCTGGCGATAGGCTGCATAAGCCGGCACAAATAGCGGCAGGCGCGAGAGTCCGCAGTAGTGGCGAATTTCGGGCGGATGCTTGTGCGCGAGCTGCAGGCCATACAGGCGCAGACCCGGTGGCTGGCCGCCACTCGTTCCTTCGAAGGCTTCCACGGCAGGACGTCCGCCGCCCGAATAGCCAGAAACTGCGTGGATGCTCAGCGGGTGGTCGGCCGACAGCAGGCCGGCTTCGCGCAATGGCCGCAGCAGGCCGATGGCGCCCGTGGGGTAACAGCCGGGATTGCTGACGCGCGTGGCTTGAGCGATGCGTGCAGCCTGCTCCGTCGCCATCTCGGGAAAGCCATAGACCCAGCCTGTGCAGGTGCGATGGGCGCTGCTGGCATCGATCACCCGGACATGCGGTGCGGTGATGAAGGAGACCGCTTCGCGGGCAGCGTCGTCCGGCAGGCAGAGGATGGCGATATCGCAGGCATTGAGCGCTTCGGCACGCGCGGCGGGATCCTTGCGCCGGGTCTCCGGCAGCGTGAGCAGGTGCAGGTCCGGGCGACCGTCGAGGTGGGCGTGTATCTGCAGGCCGGTGGTGCCCTGGTCGCCATCGATGAAGATGATGGGGCTGGTCATCGCGGAAATCCTCGCGTTGTAGTGTGGAGGGCTGATCTTGCGATCCTGGTGTGATGATGAAAAGTTGAATTTCATGAGCGCATAATTCGAATTTTCTGAATCGGGAAAACCCATGCGTGAAGTCAGCCTGGATCGCCTGCGCACCCTGGTGGCGGTGGCCGAACTGGGGTCCTTCGCCCGTGCTGCCGATCTGCTGCATCTGGCTCCGCCCACGGTGAGCCTGCACGTGGCCGAACTGGAGACGCGTGTTGGCGCACGCCTGTTGTCCCGCAAGCGTGGCGAGGTGAGGCCCACACCTGTGGGTGAATTCCTCATCGAGCGGGCCCGGCGATTGTTGCTGGAGGCCGAACAGGCTCTGCTCTCCGCGCAGCGTCAGGCTCAAGGGCTGGCTGGGCGCGTGCGCCTGGGGGCATCTACCGGCGCCGTGGCGCATCTGCTGCCCGGGGCGTTGAAGCTGCTCCACGTGCGGCATCCCGGCATCGAGGTACAGGTGGAGATCCTGACGTCGCGGGAGAGCATCGCCAGACTGGCTGCCGGTACGCTGGAGATCGGTCTGGTTGCCCTGCCGCAGGCGCCTGTGCGGCAGGTGTGCGTCGAGCCCTGGCGGCGGGATCCCGTGATGGCCTTCCTGCCTGCGGGATGGGACATTCCGGACACGGCAAGCCCGGCCTGGCTCGCCACCCAGCCCCTGATCCTCAACGACGCGAGCACGCATCTGCACCGGCTGTGCACGGAATGGTTCGCCGCTGCGGGCGAATTCCCGCAGGCACGCATCCAGCTCAACTTCAACGATGCGATCCGCAGTTTTGTGGGCGCGGGGTTTGGTGCGACGCTGCTGCCACAGGAGGGAGATTCGCGATGGCGGATCCACACCTGGTTGTGCGGCCATTGCAACCGCCCTTGTGGCGTGAGCTTGGCTTGGCTTATCCGGCAGCGCATGCCGAAGTGGCTACGCGCCACGTGCTGGACGTCCTGCGCGAGAGCTCCCGGGAAGGGTGATTGGCGGCAAGCGTAGAATCGCGTTCCCGATTGCGTCTTCTTCCGTTTTTCCATGCCCTACAGCATTGCCACGCCCGTGGATTGCGAACTCGTGATCAAGAAGAGCCGCTTTCTTGGCTGCGTGCAGCCCGTGGCGGATCGGGCCACGGCGCAGAAGATCGTGGCGGCTCTGTGGGCCCAGCACCCGGGCGCTGCGCACGTATGCTGGGCTTTGCTCGCTGGCGGAGACTCCGCTGCCGTGGACGATGGCGAACCCGGTGGCACCGCGGGGCGGCCCATGCTGGAGGTGCTGCGGTTGCAGGAACTGGAGGGCGTGCTGGCCACCGTGGTGCGCTACTACGGTGGCGTGAAGCTGGGAGCGGGCGGGTTGGTGCGCGCCTACACCGATGCTGTCGCCCAGCCGCTGCGTACCGCGCAGAAGGTGCCGCTCATCCGCTTGTGCACGCTGTGCTGTGAAGCGCCGTATTCACTGGAAGGAATGATCAGGCGCGGCATCGATGCGGCCGGGGCGACGCTCGCGGAAGTGCGCCACGGCCAGGCGGTGACCTTTTCGATTACCTTGCCGGAGGTTCAGGCGGCTCCCTTCATGGCTCAGCTGAGCGCGTCCGGGCAAGGGCGTATCCAGTGGCTGGAGACGGCCGAATAGCGCCGTCCGTCCGTCGTCGTCATCCTGCGCGCGGGGTCGCGCGTTAGCTCCCATGTTCATGCGAACACACGGGAGCGCGCAGATGTCGTACAAGATCACCGGATTGGACCAGCTGGAGCAATTGGCCTCCATCCTCAAAGGCTTTCGCAAGGGGCAGCGTCTGACGCAGAAGGCCATGGCCGAACGGCTGGGCATGACGCAGCAAGCCTATGCGCAGCTTGAGGCCGACCCCTCCGTAGTGAGTCTGGCCCGCTTGCTGCGGGTGTTGCGTGCAATGGAAGCCGAGCTGGTGCTGGTGGCGCCTTCCGGCGTCAGCATGGAACAACCTGCGCAACGGCCGCTGCCGTCTGCCGCGCATGCCCCGGTGCTGAACCGCAGGCCGATGCCCGAGGCATGTGCCGCGGCCTGAAGCAGGACACACAAAAAGCGCTTTACTCTTTCGCGGTGTCTTGCAATAATCTCGCTCCCTCGGGGCGTAGCGCAGCCCGGTAGCGCGCTTGCTTTGGGAGCAAGATGTCGGAGGTTCGAATCCTCTCGCCCCGACCAAGGTTCCAAAGTCAGCGACCTGGTCGGCATTGTCCGGGGACCTGCTCATGAAGGATCTGCCCGTAGCTCAACTGGATAGAGCAACGGCCTTCTAAGCCGTAGGTTAGGGGTTCGATTCCCTTCGGGCAGGCCACAGCATGGCAGTATGTGGTACGGCGCAGTACAGAATTCGTTGCAGCCCTCTGCAACACCCGTTTCGGCGGCGGCATTAGCTCAGTTGGTAGAGCACTGGATTGTGATTCCAGTGGTCACCGGTTCGAACCCGGTATGTCGCCCCAAAATTCAGAACGGCCCTGTGAGTGATCACAGGGCCGTTTTCCTTTCTGAGCCAGGATTTCGGGGGGGCTCTACCCTGTAGGCTGATCAGCGCGGGCGATGCATTCGTTCGGCATTTAGCGTCGAAAGGCTGGACCAGAAACGGACCAGACGCTTTTCTTCGCCGACCGTGGGCCTCACTCCATTTCCTGAGCCAGCATTGAATGTTGGCGGGAGTCCTAGGTGGGACGCCAAGGATGTCAATGATTGGCTGACAGCCAACAAAGACAAGAAAAATCGTCGGGGGTTCAGGGAGTAGGCTTTGCAAGCCTATGTACCGCTGGAGGTCGATAATGGCGACAAGAGAAAAGGGAGGGGGAGAGCAGGCCGTAAGTAGTCCTTACTGCGCATTCCGAAATGATCGCGAGCGCCTTTGGGCTCTGGTGTCGAGGGATGTCCGATTGGTACTGATCGCGGGCGCTGCGGCAATGTCGTCGACCAAGGTTCCTTGGCCAAAGATCTGGGCGGCCTTCTTTTCCGCGTGGTGATTAGACTCGGTTGTTTGCCACGGATTCACATATATTTATGTGATAGGATACATGAGGCTATGTGGCGCTTCTGAATCGCCCCGGGTTTCCTAGACAGCCCCGAGCTTCATGAAATACTGTTTTTCATAGTCTATCGGAGACAT
>NZ_MDUX01000028.1 GCF_014736495.1 Candidatus Dactylopiibacterium carminicum | reverse complement strand
TCCGGCTCAGGCGCCCAGTGCTCAGTCACGGGCTTCAAACATCCCAGAGGCCGCTCGGGCTACCCGAGCCGGTCCGAGGCTTAAAGATACAAGGCCATGAGCTGGTTGCTGGATTCGAGCCTGCAGGTCAGTCGCTATCGATTGAGCGTATGCATGGTACCCGCAATTTGATTCAGGGCCGTTGGAATTCCGTGTGTCGAGCCCTCCAGAATTCCGGTATGTCTTTGGTTGGGTGCCACCTCGGTAGACTGGATTCGGCACGGAAAGCGTTGCCTGTGCAGAACCTCAAGTTGAGGAAGGCCAGAGGGAAGATCGCAGTCAGGTGCCTGTCGCACGGCTGAAAAAAAACTACGGTGACCGGTCTCAACCTGCCCGAAGGTCTGTGGTGGTAGCTGCTCGCATCTTTACAACAAGGTAAAATTTCACACTTTTGGTCACTTGGGCCGGTTTTCTGAGCTGGCTGGGTGACATGCATGCCTTGCTTGGCGTGCTTTCTGAGCTTACTGACTGGATATCTGTGGATCGCTTCCTGGCTTACGGCTGGTTCCTGCAAGGGACTACGTCGCTGGACTCATTGTTCGATGGCGCTGAGGTGCTGCGTGGCCGGGCTGCCCGCAGGCGTGCCGATCTGACGGGGGTTCTGGCTTGGGGGCGCAAGCCCAGTGCCCGGCGTGCGGAGGCGTTCGCGGCCCGGCGCGGGTTGCGTGTGATCCGGGCTGAGGATGGCTTCCTGCGTTCCTACGGCACCGGGGATCGCTTCCCACCGCTGGTCGTGACCATCGATGAGGAAGGGATCTATTACGACAGTACGGCTCCGAGTGTGCTGGAATCCCTGCTCAACTCTTCCACCGATGTGCTTGCCGGAATCCAGGAGGATGTCATCCGGGCCAAGGCCTTGATCCTGGGGAACAGGCTGAGCAAGTACAATCATGCTCCGCCTTTCGATCCAGCCTTGCTTCGCCCTGGGGATCGGCAGCGTGTGCTTGTGATCGATCAGACTGCGGGAGACCTGGCCATCGTCTGTGGAGGCGCCGGGCCGGAGAGCTTCGCGCGGATGCTTCAGGCGGCGCTAGATGAAAACCCCGATGCGACGGTCTATGTGAAGACCCACCCGGAGGTGACTGCAGGGCGCAAAGGAGGCTATCTCACCGATGTACGCGACGGTGATCGCGTCGTGGTGCTGCGTGGTTTCGTCAATCCACTGAGTCTGATCGAACACATGGACCGGGTTTATGCGGTCACTTCCACCATGGGTTTCGAGGCCCTGCTGGCCGGCAAGCAGGTGAGTTGTTTTGGCATGCCGTGGTATGCGGGCTGGGGCGCGACCGAGGATCGGCTGACCTGTGCCCGGCGTGTCCGCCGGCGTTCAGTGGATGAGATCTTCGCTGCGGCCTATTTTCATTATTCGCGTTACGTGAATCCGGATACCGATGAGCGCGGAACGATCTTCGACGTGATCGACTGGCTGATCAGGCAGTGCGCGATGGAGGCCCGGCAGGGCGGGCGCAGTATCTGGGTGGGCATGCAGCGCTGGAAGTTTGCTTATGTGCTGCCCATGCTGTCGTTGCACCAGGGGCGTGCATTTCTGGTCCAGGATGCTGCCGCTGCGGCCCGGTTGATGCCCACATCGGCAGACCGCCTGATCGTCTGGGGCGCGGAGGTTCAGGACGAAATCGTTCGATTGGCCGAGCAGACGGGGTGTCGTCTTGTCCGGGCGGAGGACGGTTTCTTGCGTTCGGTGGGGTTGGGGTCCAACTTCATCCCCCGTTGTCGTTGGTGCTGGATGAGCGTGGGCTGTATTTCGATCCCCGTCGTCCGTCGGATCTCGAATGCGTGCTGTCCGAGGGACGTTTTGACGAAGCAGAACTGGCCGAAGCGCGTGCGGTGCGGGCCTTGATCGTCGAGCAGGGGTTGAGCAAGTACAACGTGGCGAGCCGGAATGCTGCACGGTGGCCTGCCCAGGGGCGGCGCGTGGTGTTGGTGCCGGGCCAGGTGGAGGACGATGCCTCCATCCGTTTCGGCTGTGCGGGTATCCGCAGTAATCGTGAGCTGCTGGAAGCCGCGCGCAGTGCTTGCCCGGAAGCGTTCATCGTCTACAAACCACATCCGGATGTGCTTTCTGGGCGCCGGGCAGGCGCGGTTTCTGCTAAGGATCTTGCACGCTGGGCGGACCACGTGGAAACGGAACTCTCCGTGGTGAGCTGTATCGAGGCCAGTGACGAAGTACATACGCTGACTTCGTTGACGGGGTTTGATGCCTTGCTGCGCGGCAAGCATGTCGTGACCTATGGCATGCCTTTCTACGCTGGCTGGGGACTGACGCAGGATTGTGGCCCTGAGGGGCCGGCCCATCGGCGCCGATTACGGCGCTTGCATCTGGATGAACTGGTGGCCGGAGCGCTGTTGCGTTATCCGTTGTATTGGGATTCGCGTTTCAGGGGCTATGCCTCTTGTCGGGGCATCATCCACCGGATGGTGTCACTGCGCGAAAAATTGGAACAGACAGGCGAACTGGAGCGTTTGCGTCTGGGGTGGATCTTCCGGTTGGGGCGTCGTTTGCGCTTGCTGGTGGATTCCTGGCGCATGTTATAGACATGGATCGATTTCTCCACGATGCGGTTTTGAAGCGGACTGGGCCTGTGATGGAAAGACGTGTCTTTCTGTTCCTGCAGGGTGTGTGTTCGCCATTCTTCGCGCGTTTGGCCGATCGCCTCGTGGCGGATGGGCATCAGGTTCTGAAGGTGAATTTCAACGTGGGTGACTGGATGTATTGGGCGCCCCGTCCGGCGGTGAGTTTCCGTCAGCCGCTCTCCATGCTTTCCGCTTTCTTGGGCGACCTGTATGCGCGCTATGGCGTGACGGACCAGATCCTGTTCGGAGATTGCCGGCCAGTGCACCGGCCAGCAGTCGAGAAGGCGCGTGGCCTGGGCATCAGGACGCATGTCTTCGAGGAAGGTTATTTCCGTCCGTTCTGGGTAACACTCGAACGGGAAGGCGTTAATAGCTATTCGCGATTGCCGCGTGATCCAGATTGGTACCGGGCGCTGGGGCCGACCTTACCCGAGTACGGGCGAGGAAAGTCGTTTGTGCTGCCATTCAGGGTTCGTGCCGGGCATGACGTGGCCTATCACCTGGCCGGTGCCCTGAACCCGTTACTGTTTCCCAATTACCGGACGCATCATCCTGACAACGCCGCATTGCAGTATCTGGGTTACATGCATCGCCTGCCGATGTTGAGATTGCATGCTCCCCGTGACACGAACCGGATCTACGACCTTATCCAGAGAGGTAAGCCTTTCTACGTGCTGCCTTTGCAGATGAATGGTGATGCACAGATCCGCGACCATTCCCGTTTCAGGGATATGGAGGAGGTGATGTGGTTCGTGATGGATTCGTTTGCCCCCCGTGCGCCGGGTGACGCGCATCTGGTCATCAAGAATCATCCGCTGGATTACGGACTCGTACCGCACGCACGTACCGCAGCACATCTGAGCCGGCATTTCGGTCTGCAAGGGCGCGTGCATTATCTGGAGACAGGCAACTTGCGCCATCTCTTGCAGCGGGCGCACGGCACCGTGACGGTGAATAGCACGGTGGGATCGGTGGCTTTGGGTCATGTCTGCCCCACTATCTGCCTTGCTTCGCCGATCTACGATCTGCCCGGGCTGACCTTCCAGGGGGAACTGGATGACTTCTGGCGCGAGCGCCAGGAGCCCGACATGAAGCTGTTCCGCTATTTCCGCAGTGCCGTGATCCATACGACACAGGTCAACGGGGGCTTCTACAGTCGCGCGGGTATCGAGCAACTGGTGGAGAACTGTCTGCCCCGCTTGCTTGCAGAGCAGTCTGTTCTGGAAACGTTGCTGCCTGCGACGCAGGCTGACACGGTCGGAAGCGTCATCCACGGGTGATCGTACGAGCACCGGGCGTCGCCGCGTATGCGGCCGGCAGGTGGCAGTGTGGTGCTGGCGGGATGCCGGCGCTGCCTAGATTTTTGGGGATCGTGGTGTGCCGAACAGGGTGATCTGGATTACCGGAGCGAGCGGATCGATTGGCGCCGCTTTGGCAGAGGCGTATGCCGGGGTGGGAGTGCATCTGGTATTGCAGGGGCGGGATGAAGCCAGGCTTTCCGACTTGATGGATCGTTGCAAGGCGCGCGGTGCAGAGGTGTCTTTATGGCTGGTGGATCTGTGTGACCTTGTTGCGATGAGGCGATGGCTGGCAGAGGCGGATACGCCGGATCTGCTGATAGCCAATGCCGGACGCAATACGCATGTGGGGCCGAACGGCGAGCCCGAGCCTTGGAGTAAGGTCGAGGCTTTGCTGGATGTGAACCTGCGTGCGGTGATGGCGTTGGTGCATGGCGTACTTCCGGGGATGCGTAAACGGGGTAGCGGCCAGATTGCACTGGTGAGTTCGCTCGCAGGGTATTTCGGCCTGCCGATGACGCCTGCCTATTCGGCCAGCAAGGCTGCGGTCAAGGCCTATGGTGAAGCATTGCGTGGCTGGTTGGCGCCGGAAGGCGTCAGGGTGAGCGTGATCATGCCGGGTTATGTAGCGTCCCCCATGTGCCACGCAATGCCGGGGCCCAAGCCTTTCCTGTGGCCTCCGGAGAGAGCCGCGCAAGTGATCTTGCGAGGGTTGGCACGTAACCGTGCCCGCATCGTGTTTCCGCGTCTATTGGCCTGGGGCTGCTGGTGGCTGGCGGTACTGCCGCCGGCTCTGTCGTGTCGTATCCTGCGCTGGCTGGATTATCGTGCCTGATGGGTTGAAGGTTGTGTTGTGGCCGATGCTGCTGGCGTTTGTGCTGACTGCGTTGGCGGAGGCCTGCCTCATGCAACCTCGGCCGTTCCTGCGGCGGCCTGCCTGGACCTGTGCACTGCATGCGGGTTCCGTCGGGGTATTGTTCGTGCTCGGGCTGCTGGTATTTCGCCGACCTTGGTTTGCAGCCTGTCAGCCGTTGGCCTGGCACTTTCTGCTGCTCGCGGTGAATTGGGTGAAGCGGGATGCGTTGCGCGAACCCTTTGTGTTCCAGGATTTCGAGTATTTCGTCGATTTGCTGCGTCATCCGCGTCTGTATCTGCCTTTCTTCGGCTATTGCAACGCGTTGCTGGGCATTGCCGCGGCGGTGATTTTCATCACCACTGGCATGCTGTTGGAGCCTGGGCTGGATGCCAAGCTTTTCCGTCAGGGAGTGCTGCTCAGCGCATTGCTGACGGTCCTGGCCTTGCTGGTGGGGTGGTGGCATGGGCGACGGATTGTCGCCAGTTTTGATGCGGATGCCGATCTTCGATGCTTCGGCCTTGCTGCCAACTTGTGGCTGTACGCGTTGGCCGAGCGGCGGAAGCCGCAGTTGCCTTCCCGTTTTGTGGGCCAGCTTTCATTGCTGGCAGCCGAAAATACGCCGCATCTGGTGGTCGTACAGAGCGAGTCGTTTTTCGACGCGCGGCGTGTGTATGAAGGCGTGGCGCCTTCGGTATATGCGTGGCTGGATGCAGCCAAGGCGGATGCCGTGCTGCACGGATTGCTGGAAGTGCCTGCCTGGGGGGCCAACACCGTACGTTCCGAATTTGCGTTTCTTTCCGGTCTGCGCAACGAGGCGCTGGGGGTGCATCGCTTCAACCCTTATCGCCGCCTGCGCGAGGTCGATACGGTGGCCTGGGCATTGAGGCGGGCAGGCTACCGCACGGTGTGCGTACATCCCTATTCCGCGAACTTCTATCAGCGTGACCGGCAGTTCCCCTTGTTTGGCTTCGATGAATTCGTGGACATCCGCGCCTTTTCAGCCGAAGACCGGGTCGGGGCTTATATTGGCGACATCGCAGTTGCGGACAGGGTGGCGGAGCTGTTGCAGGCGGCCGATGCACCTCTCTTCGTGTTCGTGATCACCATGGAGAACCATGGTCCGCTGCACCTTGAAACGGTCGGTGCCGGAGACGAGGCCATGCTGTACAGTGGGCAGCCACCATCCGGGCATGCGGATCTCACCGCTTATCTGCGTCACATCGTCAATGCAGGCCAGATGCAGCAACGGTTATGCGATTGTCTTGCTGCGCAGTCGCGGGATGGTTGGTTATGCTGGTATGGCGATCACTTGCCAATCATGCCTTCGGTATACCGTCAGGCTGGCTTCGAGGACGCGCGTACCGATTATTTCATTTGGCATGCCCGCCGACCTGCATCTGCTTCCACCCGCCGGGACATGCATATGGCCGATCTGGCCGAGAACCTGTTGAGTGTGATGCAAGGAGCCCGGTGAGAATGCTTGAAGCCAGAAATTGGCGCATCGTGGCGCCGAATTCAGTAGCCGAGGTTGATCGTACGGGCTTGCGCCTGGTGGCGACAGGGCGAGGTTTGTTGCGAAAGTTACTGGGGGAGGCAGACGATCGTCATCGCCTGTTTTGCGATTGCATCCGGTGGGACAGGGTCTTGCTGATCGTCAGCGAATCTGGGGAGACCGGCGGTTTCGTGACCTTCAAGCAGCAGGGGCGTGGTCCGTACACCCCGGCGTTGCGTACTTTCCAGAAAGTGTTCGGGTTGTGGTCAGGCCTGTGGCGTTTTCTCGCGTTTTGGCTGCTGGAGGCACGCGATCTGGGCAACGGGTTTTACATATACGGCCTGAAGGTGTCTGTACATCATCGTCGTGAGGGCCTGGCCAGACTGCTGGTCGCCGCCGTGGAGCAAGAAGCCTGGCGCCGTGGTGCATGCCACGTGACGCTTGAGGTGGGCGAGGAAAACATTCCCGCCCGTACCCTCTATGAAAGCCTTGGCTACGCTCGCTATCGCACGATATCCCTGCGCGGGCTATCCCGCTTCTTTCCTTTTTCCCGTCTCCACCGGCTGCGCAAATTACGCCCTTCGACGCTATAACCCTTGCTCAAAGGTCTGCAAGCGTTTCGGCGGTGCACCGGGCTGCATGCTGAAGTTCGGCGGGGCTATGTTCGCAGGAGACGAAGAAGCGCAGGCGTGCAGCTTTTTCGGGCACGGCTGGATAGAGAATGGGTTGTACGTTGATACCTTGCTCGAGCAGCGAGGCTGACAGCCGGGTGGCCTTGACCGAGCTGCCGACGATGGCGGGTACCACGGCGAGACCTGTGCTATGGCCTGTGTCGATCCCTTTGCGTTGCAGGCTTTCCAGCAGCAGTTGCCCGTTGTGCTGCAGTTTTTCCACGCGTGCGGGCTCGGCATGCAAGCATTCCAGTGCCGCGAGAGAGGCCGCGGCAAGTGGGGGCGCCATGCCCACACTGTAGAGGAAACCGGGGGCCAGGAATTTCAGGTGCTCGATGAGGGCGTGCTCACCGGCGATGTAGCCACCGCAGCCGGCCAGTGTCTTGGACAGGGTTCCCATCCAGATATCGACATCGCTGCCTTGCAGGCCGAAATGCTCGCGAATGCCGTAGCCACGCTTGCCCATCACACCCAGCGAATGCGCTTCGTCTACCATCAGGAAACACTGGTGACGGTTCCGGATCTCGACGAAGCGGGGTAGATCCGGGTAGTCGCCATCCATGCTGTAAATGCCTTTAACAACGATCAGCACTCTTTCGAAATCGTTGCGTTGCCGTTCCAGCAGGCTGTCCAGCGCTGCCCAATCGTTATGGGCGAAGGGCAGGCGCTTGGCGCCGGAGAGCTTGATGCCCTGCAGGATGCTGTTGTGCACGAGTTCGTCATGCACGATCAGATCGCGCGGCCCGAAGAGATGGCCGATAGTGGTCACGTTGGCCGCGTGACCGCTGACCATCACCACGGCGTCATCCGTTCCATAGAGTGCGGCCAGGCTACGCTCCAGTTCGCGATGGATAGGGCGTTCGCCGGAGACTACGCGGCTTGCTGATACCGATGTGCCATAGCGCTCGATGGCCGCCACGGCGGCGGCGTTGACGCGCGGGTCGCCAGAGAAGCCCAGGTAGTTGTAGTTGGCGAAGTTCAGCAGATCCTTGCCGGCGATGGTGGTATGCGCGCCGGCGCGGCCTTCGTGCAGCTTGAAGAAGGGGTTGGCGATGCCCAGGCGCGTGCCGCCCTCGCTGATGATGCGCAGTTGCTGGTAGCCCGGATGCTGGTCGAAGCGCCTGAACTGTTCGGGAACCTGCTGGGCCTTGGCGCCAGCGCGTGGCGCCTGGGGGGGCTGAGTGGTTTGCCCTGCGCTGCGCAGGCGTCGCTCCAGGCTTTGCTGGATGAGCTTTTCCTTGAGCTGTGCCCCTAGCCCGCTGATGCGCTTGTTCATGGGTTGATCAGCCTTTCGCTGTTCCGGTTGTCTTCGAGTTGGGCCGTCAGCTCCGCCACGGTATCGGTTTGGGTCTCGTGGGCATGGATCGCCGCGAGCTGTTTGACCTGGCTCGAAAGGTCGGACTCCACCGGGTTGCCCTGGCCGGCTTCCTGTTCCCGCAATTGGGCAATGAGGCGATCCGCAAGGCGAGCAATGGTGGGGCTTTCGCTCAGTGCGAGTACCGGCAGCTTGACCCCGAAGCGGTCCTCCAGAGCGATCACGAGTTCCACGCCCATCAGCGAATCCATCCCCAGCTCCTGGATCGGGCGATCCGTCGCGATCTTTTCCGGCTGAATACGTAGGATTTCACCCAGTTCATGGCGCAGCATGTCGGCCACGGTGGCGTGCAACTCCTCGTCGCTGAGCTCTGCAAGCAGGCGGCGCAGATCGTCACCACCATCATCCCCTTGACCCGCCTCGCCGAAAAGGCGACGCAATTCAGCATAGCGGGAGCCTGTGGCAGTGGGCAGGAAGCGGCTGAGCGCATGCCAGTCCAGCTCCAGGATGCCCTGACCGGACTGCCCTTCCAGCAGGGCAATTTCCAGCAGATCCAGCGCAAGGGCCGCGCGCAGCGCAGTGCCACCCATGCGCCCTTGCAGGGCTTCCTTGATCTTTTCGTTGCGGGCAAGGAAGCCTGCGTCGTCGATGGCGCCCCACAGCAGGCAGGTGGCTGGCAGCCCTTGTGCCCGACGATGGCGAGCCAGTGCCTCGAGCCAGCTGTTGGCTGCGACATAGGCCGCTTGCCCCGGGTTGCCGAAAAGCGTGGTGGCCGAGGAATACAGCACGAAGAAGTCCAGTGGCTGTTCGCGGCCGAGCTGATGCAGATGCTCTGCTCCCAGCACTTTGGGCGCGAGGACGCGGGCGATTTTTTCCGCGTCGAGGTTGCGAATCAGCGCATCCTCGATTACTGCGGCGGCATGTACGACGCCACGAAGAGGAGGCAGGCTGGCTCGAGCTTCAGCCAGCAGTGCTTGAAGTGCTTCGCGTTGGGTGACGTCGCAGGCGCGGGCCAGTACCGTCACGCCTTGTGCTTCGAAACCGGCAATGGCTTCCCGTGCTTCTTGGCTTTGCGGGCCGCTGCGACTGATCAGGATGAGGTGGCGGGCGCCACGCTCGACCAGCCACTGCGCGGTACGCAGTCCGAATCCACCCAATCCGCCGGTGACCAGATAGCTTGCCTGTGCTGCAAGTTGCAAGCCTGAGGTGGGTTTCGCGATCCTGGCGGTCTGCATGGCACGGATGCCATCGCGATAGGTCACCACGATCTTGCCGATCTGGCGTGCCTGCTGCATGTGGCGGAAGGCATCGACGACCTGGCCTGCCTCGAACGATTGCCAGGGCAGGGGATGGAAGATGCCTTGCTCGAACAGCTCCATTACCTCGGCGAACAGTCGGCGGGTGAGTGCCGGACGCTCGCGCATGAGCTGATCGGCGTCGATACCGAAATAGGTGAGATTGTTGCGGAAGGGACGCAGACCGACGCGGGTGTTTTCGTAGAAATCGCGCTTGCCGAGTTCGAGGAAGCGCCCGAAAGGTTTGAGGATCTGGAAGTTCCGGTTGATCGCTTCGCCGGCGAGTGAGTTCAGTACCACATCCACACCTTCACCTTGTGTGAGCTGCAGGATGTCGTCGGCGTAGGAGAGCGAGCGGGAATCCAGCACGTGGTCGGCACCCAGCAGACGCAGGAACTCGCGCTTCTCGTCGGAGCCCGCCGTGGCATATACGGTGGCGCCGATCCAGCGCGCGATCTGGATGGCCGCAATGCCGACGCCACCTGCACCGCCATGGATCAGTACGCGTTCGCCCGGCTCCAGACGGGCCAGATGGTGCAGTGCGTAGTAAGCCGTGAAGAAGGTGGTGGGGATGGTGGCAGCCGCTTCGAAGCTGATCCCAGCTGGTACTGGCGCGACCGTACTGGCGCGTGTGACCAGCTTGTTGGCGAAACAGGCCGAGCCGAAACCCACGACCCGGTCTCCAGGGACGTAACCTTCCACCCCGTTGCCGCAGCGCAGTACCGTGCCGGCGAACTCCAGCCCCAGCGTGGCGCCAGCGAAACCATTTTCCAGCGCTTCATCGGACAACAACCCGAGGGCATACATGACATCGCGGAAATTCAGGCCGGTGGCCTCGACGCGGATTTCCAGCTCGTCTGCTGCAGGCTCGGGCAGCGTGCTGGGCTGCCAGGTCAGATGACGCAACTGACCGGGGAGCGAGAAGCCGAGTTTCCAGCCTGTGGTTTCTTCGGGCATGCCAGGCGGCAGGCTCAGGCGGGTGGCGAAGCGCTCACCCTCCGGGCCGATCAGCAGCTCGCTTTCCTGAGCATCACTTTGCAGCGTTGCGGCAAGTTGGGCTGCAGCCTGCATGGGCTCCTTGCAGCTCAGATCGATGAGCCGCAACGGTTGTCCGATCTCGTTGGCGAGTGTGCGGCCAAAACCCCACAAGGCGGAATCCGGGTGGATATGAGTACCCGTTCTGCGTAGTGCCACGGGCAGCAGATCACTCATGGCTCCCTGCGTGACGAGCAGCAGGGGCTGCAGACAGGATGCAGCTTCGCAGGCATTGGCCACGGCGGCTGCTTGCTGGCAAGCCAGACCGAGCATTTGCACATCGGTTTGCGCGCGGGCGGCAAGACCGCTCAACAGCACAATGCCTTTGTTGTTCTCAGGCAGAGATTGCAGTGCCGTGGCAAGGCCGGCCGGGGTGAAGTCCCGGCTGATCTGCACTGTGTCGCCCCGTGCTTGCAGGGCCTCTGCCAGCGTTCCGGAGAATGCGGCTTCTGGGTTTTCATCTTCGCTGAGCAGCAGCCAATGGGCCGGGGTGCTCGTCGGCGCGGAAGCCGTTTGCGATACGGCCAGCAACAGGCAACAGCTGGGGCTTTGCTGCAGCCAGCGCGGGGCGTCGAACCCGGCTGCCTGCAATGTTTCCGGGAGCGCTGCCGGATCCTCGGGTAGAGGGAGACCTGCAATGCCCAGATTCCCTCGCAGCCATTCATCGGATTGCTGGGTGATCAGCAGCAGGCTGCCCCCTGGCGTGAGTTGCTGGTGGGCGAAGTGCAGCAGGCGTCTGACTTCGTCGCCTTCCAGCCCGTCCAGCACGAACAGGACGAGGTCGTGCCGATCGGCAGAGGAGGGCTCATCCGTCGTGACAGGCAGGAAGCGCAGTGCAGGATGCTGCTCCGCCAGCTCTGTCGTGAGTGTTGCCTGGGCTTCCTGGCGACTGGAAAAGCTGTAGTCGCCACAGGCCAGTGGCAGTTCCGGACAAAGGCGGCTGGCGAATACCGGTGCATCGTCGGCAAGTTCCAGGATGCGCAGGCGCTGGCCCGGTTGAAGGCGATCCAGATGCTGTCGGATTTGCTGCTGCAAGGTTTCGGCAATTTGCTGAAGCTTTTCGCGGCCAAGCATGTGACGGCTGAGACTGGCAACGCTGAAGCCTGCAGGCAGTTCCAGAGGGGATTGTTGCGTGCCGAAAAGCACCGCGGCTAATTGCTGCCCCAGGTGGCTGATCGTATGGATCAGCGGGAAATGATCCGGATATTCACGCAGCAGTAGTTGCCAGATTTCGGCGGTAGGCGTTTCGTCTTCGCCGGCCAGCAGGTTTTGATTCCGGGCATCCAGCAGGTTGGCGCGTTGTGCTGCTGCGAGCAAGTTCTCGAATGCAGGCTGACGAGGATCTTCGTCTCGTGCCAGCTGCGCGTGCCATTGGGCGAGGCCTTCTGGATGCGCAGCCAGGCAATCCGCAAGGATTTCGCGCACTTTGCTCAGGTAGAGCGCATCCAGAAGCGGTGAAAGTTCTTCCTCGTATCTTGCCTGTGTCGGGGAAACGTCAGGAAGGCATGTCTGGAAAGCTTGTGCCAGCGCTTCGCTGTCGATCAGCGACATGCCCGGCAGCGGTGCTGCGATCAGGATGTCCTGCAACTGACGGATGCGTTCAGTCTGACTGCGGAACAGGCGTACGGCGCGGAAGCGGACCTCTTCGAGCACCGCGACGGCTTTTCCTTCTGCATCGAAGAGCTGGAAATCGGCCAGCAGCGAATGCGGCGAGTGGCGGCGCAGGATGACCTGGCTGAAGCGCACGGCACCGGCCTGTTGGCGCAGTGCGAGGCGACCGATACGCGTGGGGATGAAGGCCAGTCCGTTTGCCTGCTCCGTATGCTCGCGCAGCAGTTGTGCGATCAGCTGGAAGCAGCTGTCCAGTACACCGGGATGCAGCAGATATTCGGTCTGGGTGGCTGCAATGGCGGCGGGTTGCTCCAGGAAGGCCAGCGCACGGTTCTGTTCCAGCCAGCCTCGTGCGATGGCCTGAAAGGCCGGGCCGTAGTGCAGCCCCAGCGAACGGTTGAGTTCGAGGTGACTTTCTCGTGTGAAATCCGGCTGACGCGTGGGGAGGCCTGGCCAGCTGGCTTCGTCCAGCAGGCGAGCTCCGGGTTCGGCCAGCAGGCGTGCGCAGGCGTGCAGGGCCCAGTCGTTATCACTGGCATACTCACGGGCCTGGATGTTCAGTCTGCCGTCCGTGTCCTCCAGCGTGACGCGCAGGCGCTGCGATTGCCCGTTGCCGAAAAGCAGAGGTGCGCGGATTTCCAGGGCCTCGATTTCGATCCAGGGGTGATCGAATTTCTCGCGTGCCACGGCCAAAGCCAGCTCCGCGTAGGCTGCGCCCGGGAAAACGACGGCGTCACCGACCACGTGATCGGCCAGCATCGGCTGCAGTTGCGCGTCGAGCACGCTTTCCCACTGGTTCGGCTGTTGCCGGAGCTCACGGCCCAGTAGTGGATGACAGGGCTCCTGGGTCAGTCGATCCAGGGATTCGCCGGTGCTGGGGTGCCAATGGGCTTCGCGTTGCCAGCAGTAGGTGGGGAAATCGACGAAATTGCCGGCAACCGGGAAATGTACGGACCAATCGGTTTCTCCGCCAGCGATCATGTGTTCGGCGCATGTGCTCAGGATGCGAGCGGGGGAGTCGTCGCCACGCCGCCCGGTTGGGAGGATGCGACCGCTGCGGTCCGCTTCCTTGAGCGCGTCATTGAGATAGCTGCGCAGAACCGGTTGCGGACCGATTTCGATGAATTCGTTGAAGCCATCGGCGATCATGGCCTGGATGGCCGGTGCGAAGGCAACGGGCTGGCGGATGTTTTGCCACCAGTAATCGGCCCCCAGTATTTCCCCTTCCTGCAGACCGCCCGCAACGGTGGAGTAGAAAGGTGTCGTCGCTGACTGCGGAGACAGACTGCCGAGCAGACGATGGATATCGTGTTCGATGCCATCCATGGCAGGACTGTGAAAGGCATAGTCCAGTGGCAGGCGCTTGTAGAAACATCCTTGGGTGTGCAGTTGCGCTTCAAGGCGGGCAGCTCGTCGAGCTGGCCCGCACCGTGACACCCTTGCCGCTGTGATCCCTGCGATGCAGATATTTCGGAGGCCAATATGAGTGATGAGTTCTTTGGCCGCATCGACATTGAGGCCGACTGCGCTCATCTGGCCTTGACCGCGTGTCTGCCCCTGCAGATGGCTGCGTTGGTAGATGACATGCACGGCGTCAGCCAGGGAAAGCGCGCCGCAGGCCCAGGCTGCGGCCACTTCTCCGACGCTGTGGCCACCGACTGCGAGTGGCTTCACGCCTTGTGCTCGCAGCATCTCGGTGATGCCTACCTGGATGGCGAACAGGCAGGGTTGGGCGATTTCGGTAAGGTCCAGGCGCTGGATGTCGACTTCCCTGCTGAGTTCGCTGCGCAGCGAAAACCCTGCCAGCGGTTCGAAATGCTGGTCAATCTGTCGCAGTGCTTCGCTGAATACCGGGTGTTCCAGCAAGGCTTTGCCCATGCCGAACCATTGCGAGCCATTACCTGAGTAGATGAATGCGGGGCCTTTTACCGACGGGATTGTGGTACCGGCGTAGATACCGGGTTCTCGTCCTTCTGTTGCGAAGCGTTGCAGGCGGGTTGCCGCATCGGTGGCGTTTTCGGCGAATACCACCGCGCGCTGTTCGAATGCTTCGCGCCTGAACAATGCATGCCAGGCCGCATCGTAGAGCGTGTGTTTGCCAGAAATCAGACTTTCTGCGAGTGCGGCTGCGTTGGCACGCAGGGCTGCTTCATTGCGCCCTTGAATGACCAGTGGTTGTGCTGCGCGGAAATCGCCCCTGACCGGAGTGCATTTGGCTTCATGGCTTTCTAGAATGACGTGTGCATTTGCGCCGCCAAAGCCGAACGAGTTGATTCCGATCACCAGTCGGCCTTCGGATTTCAGCGGGCGGTTTTCGGTGATGACATCGAGGTTCCACTCGTCGAGGCGAATTTTCGGATTCAGGGTCTTGATGCCGATGGTGGCTGGCACCATGCGGTACTGGATGGCATGCAGGGCTTTGGCCAGGCCAGCTACACCGGAAGCGGTTTCCATGTGGCCTAGATTGCTCTTCACCGATCCTATCGGCAGAGGAGAATCCTTAGGGCGCTGGCTCCCTAGTGCAACGCCCAACGCAGAGGTTTCGAGTGGGTCGCCAACTGCAGTACCCGTTCCGTGCGCTTCGAGGTAATCAATCTCGGCGGGATGAATTCCCGCCTCGGTGTAGGCGCTACGTAGCAGCGCTGCCTGCGCATCCGGGTTGGGGACGGTGAGCCCGGATTTTCGTCCATCCGTATTCACAGCTGAATGGGCGACGACAGCAAGGATATGGTCGCCGTCTGCGATCGCTTGCTCGTAGTCCTTGAGCAGGAATAGCCCACCCCCCTCGGAGCGGACATAGCCATCGCCATCTGCATCGAAAGTGTTGCACCGCCCATTGGGCGACAGCATGGAGGCTTTTGAAAAGATGATGAAGCCATAGGGGTGCAGATGCAGGCTGATGCCCCCTGTGATGGCGTAGGGCACTTCACCGGAAGCGATGGCGCGGCAGGCCTGATGGAATGCGACCAGAGAGGAAGAGCAGGCTGTGTCGATGGCCATGCTCGGGCCATGCCAGTCGAAGAAGTAGGAGAGGCGGTTGGCGGCGACACTGGCGGTGTTGCCAGTGGCGGTGCTGGCATCTATGGCGGCCAGATCATCGGCGTAGCGATATGAGTAGTCCGCGCTGGCCAGACCGATGAATACGCCGCAGCGGCTACCACGCAGGCTTGAGGGGGGGATGCCTGCACTTTCCAGCGCTTCCCAGGCCATTTCCAGCAACAGGCGTTGCTGAGGATCCATCTGGGCAGCTTCGCGAGGCGAAATACCGAAAAACTCTGCATCAAAGCCTGAGACATCGCCGATCGAACCAGCCGCAAAGGTATAGGCCGTACCAGGGTGTGTTTTGTCGGGGTGCAGAAAACTGGGTTTACTCCAGCGCTCTGATGCAACTTTTGTGACGAGATCCTTGCCTGCGAGCAGATCTTGCCATAGCCGGGCGCTACAAGTGGAGGGGAATCGATAGGCGCTGCCGATGATAGCGACACGACGTGGAACAGACTTTTCTTGTTGCAAAGCTACTGGCCTTTGTATGCACGCTGGTTTGTGCGATGGGGGTTCTGGACTGAACGGCAGAGCACGTTGTTTTTATTGAAGGTTAGCTTGCCGGCAAGGTACGCATAATTACCACGCGTCCAGCGCGATCACGCGTACGGACGTCGGCTTGGAT
Source organism: Candidatus Dactylopiibacterium carminicum (assembly GCF_014736495.1). Lineage (GTDB taxonomy): Bacteria > Pseudomonadota > Gammaproteobacteria > Burkholderiales > Rhodocyclaceae > Uliginosibacterium > Uliginosibacterium carminicum. The sequence continues at coordinate 26,918 of NZ_MDUX01000028.1, read as the reverse complement.
GCGACTCACGGTGTATTTGTATGGAAATAGAGGAAATTTTACATTTTCTGTAAAGCTTCGGAGCGTCAGGGATTTCATCTCGATTGCAATTTTAGCCCGGGACTTTGCTGTGCAGTTATTTACGGGGAATTGCTTCGCAAGGAATGTCCTAGTCATGCGCCTTTCGGCGAGTGTTTGCCTTTTCCCTGACCATGCGTGCGGTGTCGTTTTTTGTCGCCGCGCTGTTCCAAGACAGAAGGCGCCCCTTTTGAGGTAGCGACCACGCGTAGCGGAGGAGTGTGTGGGCTTTTTGAACCTTGATTGTCGTCGGAGCTGGTTCCGGGGCCCGTAGTAAGCTCGACCCTTTGACATACTGGAGAACATACGATGCCCGATCGCAATCGCTACCTGCTCGAAGAGTCCCGGATGCCACGTCAGTGGTACAACATCGTGGCGGATCTGCCGGCACCGCCGGCTCCACCGTTGCATCCGGGAACGGGCCAGCCCATCGGGCCGGATGATCTGGCTCCGCTGTTCCCCAAGGCGATCATCGCGCAGGAGGTGAGTACCGAACGCTGGATCGACATCCCCGAGCCGGTATGTGAAGTCTTTCGTATGTGGCGTCCCAGCCCGCTGTTCCGTGCCCGTCGCCTGGAGAAATTGCTGGGCACGCCGGCCAAGATCTATTTCAAGTACGAAGGCGTTTCGCCCGCAGGCAGTCACAAGCCCAACTCCGCCGTGCCACAGGCCTGGTACAACGCTCAGGAAGGCGTGAAGAAGCTGAGTACCGAAACCGGCGCGGGGCAATGGGGAAGCTCGTTGGCCTTCGCCGGCGGCCTTTTCGGTCTGGATGTCACGGTGTATCAGGTGCGTGTGTCCTACGACCAGAAGCCGTATCGCCGCGCGATGATGGAAACCTGGGGGGCGAAATGCTTGCCGTCTCCGTCGGACACCACGGAAGCCGGGCGCGCCGCATTAGCGAAAAACCCGGACTTCATGGGGTCGCTCGGGCTGGCGATTTCCGAGGCGGTAGAAGTCGCGGCGAAGAACGAGGACACCAAGTACGCGTTGGGGTCGGTACTTAATCACGTATTGCTGCACCAGACCATCGTCGGTCAGGAAGCCATCCTGCAGATGGAGATGACTGGTGACGATCCGGATGTGATCGTCGGCTGTACGGGTGGAGGCTCTAATTTCGCTGGTATTGCCTTTCCCTTCATCGGGCAGCAATTGCGCGGCGAGCATGGGAAACGCCGTTTCGTGGCCGTGGAGCCAGCTGCCTGCCCCAGTCTCACGCGTGGCAAGTTTGCCTACGACTTCGGTGATACCTCGCATCTCACGCCACTGGTGAATATGCATACACTGGGCTCCACCTTTACGCCTCCCGGATTCCACGCGGGTGGCCTGCGCTATCACGGCATGGCGCCGATGATCAGCCATGTGGCCGAGCTGGGGCTGATCGAAGCCCAGGCCTATCATCAGAAAGCCTGCTTCGAAGCAGGCGTGATGTTTGCGCGGACTGAAGGCATCGTGCCAGCACCGGAAGCCACGCACGCCATCAAGGGCGCAATCGAGGAAGCGTTGCGCTGCAAGCGTGAGGGCAAGGCCGAAACCATCCTGTTTTGTCTCTCGGGCCATGGCCATCTCGACATGGCGGCCTATCAGGCCTACTTCGATGGCAAGCTGATAGATCAGGACTACGACGAAAAGGAACTGGCGATGGCGTTGTCTCTGTTGCCACAAGTGGCGTGAAATAAAAAATGGCCGCCTGAAAAGGCGGCCATTTTGTTTGTGCTGCTATCTGAAGGTTAGTTACGTGTTTCGACTTGCTGCAGCGGCTCCTCTGCAGACGTCACACGTTCACGGCGTGGAGTGGGAGTTACTGCTTCAGCTGCCTGGGGCGGTTCTGCAGAACGCGCAACCGCTGAGGTTTCAACCATCTGCAGGCTTTCGGCTTCTGCTGCCAGCAACGTCTGCAGGTCGACCTGCGGTGCAGCGGCCGTGACGGTCGTCGTTACAGGGCCAGACTCGGGGAGCGTTTCCACGATGGCGGGTGCACCCACTTCGGGCACGATCGTAGCGATAGGCTCGACGACAACTTCTGCCGGTTGAGTGGACTCTTCGAGCTGCACTGCTGAGACTGGCGTCTCCACTGCCATCGCCGGAGTTTCTGCAACGACAGATAGAGGCGCGGCTTGCTCGGTAGCGATGATGGCTGGCGATTCCGGAGCTTCAACAACGGCCACAGCTTGAATGCTGTTTGTGCTGATGGATTCCTGCGTTTCCAGCACGGCCGGTGCCGCGCTGGTTTCACCAGCAACCTGAGTGACTTCAGGGGCTTCCACCCTGATGAACGTTTCCGCAACGGCCACCGCAGCACTGGCAACTTCAGCCAAGGGTGCTTGCTGGGAAGACGGCTCCGCATCGTTCAGCTGTTCGGTTTGCTCACCATCCAGCACCTGAGCTTCTCCATCCTGACGACGCTCACCACGACCGCGGCCACGACGACCGCGGCGATTGCGGCCTTCTCTTCCTTCGCGTGCTTCAGGCGTGCCCGTGGTTTCCGATGCATCCACCGTCAGTGCTTCGGCGGCGACAGATGCTGCTGCAACAACGGCCAGTTCGGCGGTTTGTTGCTCTGACACTTGGGCTTCACGTGCTTGGCGAGGCGAGCGCTCGCGGCGTTCGCGGGGCTGGCGAGGTTCAGCTTTTTGGGTCTCCGGCTTGTCGGTACGTGCTTCCGGCTTGGCCTGTTCCTTGCGCTCGTTGCGGTTGCGATCCGGACGTTCTGCCCTGTCGCCCCGTTCCTGACGATTGCGCTCCTGGCTTTCTTCGGCGCGCTGTTTGTTTTTGCGCTCGCCATTGGCTTCGGTGCGATCCTTACTACGGCCTCCGTTGCGATTGTCGTCGCGGCGGCGCTCGCCACGGCGCTCATTGCGGCCACGAGGTGCAGGCGCCGCAGCCTTGGGGGCCGCTTCGCTGTCGCCAGCAAGCCAGTCGAGAATGCGACGGAAGAAACCACGCGTTTCGCTGGGTTTGGCAGTGGGGGCGACAGTCGGGGCCGGTTGTTCGGGCGTGATGCCCTTCACCGCGGCTTCCTGACGAACCGGGCGGCTTTCCTTCTGGGCAGCGACCCCGGCATCGGCGGCATCGGCCGGTGCGGCGGCGCGCTTGTAACTGGGCAGGTTGCTGTCGTCCTGGTTGAGCTGGTCGTGGCGCAGGCGCACGATTTCCTGCTGCGGGGTTTCCAGGTGGCGATTGGGGATGATCAGCAGGCTGACCTTGTGGCGCAGCTCGATCTTGGCGATGTCGTCACGCTTCTCGTTGAGCAGGAAGGTGGCGACATCCACGGGTACCTGGCAGTGCAGCGCGCCGGTATTTTCCTTCATCGCTTCTTCTTCAAGGATGCGCAGGATATGCAACGCAGCCGATTCGGTGGAGCGGATGTGGCCGGTGCCGGTACAGCGCGGGCAGGGGATGTAGCTGGTCTCTGCGAGCGCAGGGCGCAGGCGCTGGCGCGAGAGCTCCAGCAGACCGAAACGACTGATCTTGCCAGTCTGTACGCGAGCGCGGTCATAGCGCAGCGCGTCGCGCAGGCGGTTTTCCACCTCGCGTTGGTTGCGCTGGTTTTCCATGTCGATGAAGTCAATCACGATCAGACCGCCAAGGTCGCGCAGGCGCAGCTGGCGGGCCACTTCGTCGGCGGCCTCGAGATTGGTACGCAGGGCGGTTTCCTCGATATCGCTGCCCTTGGTGGCGCGGCCCGAGTTGACGTCGATGGCGACCAGTGCCTCAGTGTGGTCGATCACCACGGCACCGCCGGAGGGCAGGTTAACCTGGCGTCCGTAGGCGGATTCGATCTGGTGTTCGATCTGGAAACGCGAGAACAGCGGTACGTCGTCGTGGTAGCGCTTGACGCGATTGACCGCGCTGGGCATCACGTGGGCCATGAACTGCGTGGCCTGTTCGAAGATGTCGTCCGTATCGATGAGGATTTCACCGATATCGGGCTGGAAGTAATCGCGGATGGCGCGGATGACGAGACTGCTTTCCTGATAGATCAGGAAAGGGGCCGGATTCTGGCGCTTCTTGCTTTCCGCGTCGAAATCCGGCGTAGCGGCGTCGTCGATAGCAGTCCACAGTTGCAGCAGGTAGTTCATGTCCCACTGCAGCTCTTCGGCGCTGCGGCCGATGGCAGCCGTGCGTGCGATCAGGCTCATGCCGGCCGGCACGTCCAGGGAGTCCATGACTTCACGCAGCTCGGTGCGCTCGTCACCTTCGACGCGGCGCGATACGCCACCACCACGCGGGTTGTTGGGCATCAGGACCAGATAGCGGCCAGCCAGGGAAACGTAGGTGGTGAGGGCCGCGCCCTTGTTGCCACGTTCTTCCTTTTCAACCTGGACGATGATTTCCTGGCCTTCGCGCAACGCTTCCTTGATGGTGGCACGGGATGCGTCCACACCTTCCTTGAAGTAGCTACGGGAAATTTCCTTGAAGGGCAGGAATCCGTGGCGCTCTGCACCGTAATTGACAAAGGCGGCTTCGAGGCTGGGCTCGATGCGCGTGATCACACCTTTATAGATGTTGCTCTTGCGCTGTTCCTTTGATGCCAATTCGATGTCGAGGTCAATGATTTTTTGACCATCAACGATCGCAACGCGGAGTTCCTCGGCCTGCGTTGCATTGAAAAGCATGCGCTTCATTTAAGTTCTTCTCCCGCGCGCGATTGCGGGCAGGGCGAACCATGGCCTTTCTCCGCAGAGAAAGGCCGGTGACTCAACTTGTGGGGAACAGATAGCTCATGTGTTCTTGTGCAAGGAGTGAATCGGATTCGCCTTGTATCGCGACTCCAAGGCCATATCCAGCCTGGAGCCCTTCAATTCTGTTTCGCGTTCGCGCGCAAAATGGGTCGATCAATCAATTGGTTTGGGCTACCATCGGCCGTTTTTCCCGGCCGACTTGTTTTCGCGTGGCAGTGTCACTCCGGCACAACGTGTGCACGCAGCCTTGCCGTTCAGTGCGCGGAACCTCGTCTTTCCGGGCCGGATCACTCTACGGCCTTGTGCGCTGCGGAAGGGGCACGCGGGGCACTTCGGCCCGGGGTGCCTGTTCGGTTCCGGAGGGAATGCAACAGGAAAGCAGGTATTCCGCCAGGCAGGGCCGGCCGATGCTGCTGGCCGGGGCGTAGGAGCCCGCAAGAACCAATGCAGTATATGGGATGCAATGACTTTAGGCAAAACTCTGACCGATCAGGCGGCTGGTACTCCCGCGGTGCGTCGTGTACGCATTGATGAGGCTGTGGCGGGCCAGCGCATCGACAATTTCCTGCTGACCTTCTGCAAGGGTGTGCCACGCAGTCACATCTACCGCATCCTGCGCAGCGGCGAGGTGCGGGTGAATGGCGGACGCGTGACGCAGACCTATCGCCTGAAAGAGGGCGACGAAGTGCGCGTGCCGCCCGTTCGAGTGGCCGAGCGGGAAGCGCCTGTTGTGCCGGCTCGTGCTGTACGTCAGGTGCTCGATGTGGTGTTCGAGGACGAAGCGCTTCTGGTCATCGACAAGCCCGCCGGGTTGGCGGTGCATGGCGGCAGCGGTGTGAGCTTCGGCGTGATCGAGCTACTTCGTGAGCAGCGGCCTGAAGCGCATTTTCTGGAACTGGCGCATCGCCTGGATCGCGAAACCTCCGGTTTGTTGATCATTTGCAAGAAACGGTCCGCGCTCCGGGTGGTGCAGGATGCAATGCGCCATGGACAGATGGAGAAACGCTATCTGACAATGGTGCGTGGGCGCTGGATGAATCCACTGGAGCATCTGCGCCAGCCACTCTTCAAGTATCTGACCCCCGAGGGAGAGCGGCGCGTGATGGTGAGCCCGGAGGGCAAACCTTCGCATAGCATCGCCCGTTTGGTGAAGCGCTGGGAACGGTACAGCCTGCTGGAGGTCGAGCTCAAGACCGGACGCACTCACCAGATCCGTGTCCATCTGCAGTCGCGTGGTTTTCCCCTGTTGGGGGACGACAAATATGGGGATTTCCCTCTCAACAAGGCGTTGGCGCATGGCGAGTTGGCACGTATGTTCCTGCATGCGGCGAGCCTGCGTCTTGCTCATCCGGTGACGGGGAAAGTGCTGGCGCTTTCCGCGGCTCTTCCCAAGGAGTTGCAGGCTTTCGTCGATCAGGTTGACGTAACCCAGAAGAGAGACTATGGCTGAAAAGAAGTTTGATCTGATTGTCTTCGATTGGGATGGCACCCTGATGGATTCCACGGCTTTGATCGTGGATTCGATCCGCGCAGCCTGTATGGATATGGGGGTGGCTGTGCCCTCGCGTGCGCAGGCAGCCCATGTGATCGGACTGAGTCTGGTTGGTGCGATGCGCGAAGTGGCTCCTGGCCTGGATGAGGCCGAGGTGCAGGAACTGGCCCGCCGCTACCGTGCGCATTACTTGGCCCGGGACAATGAAACCGTGCTTTTCGAAGGTACCCGGGAGCTGCTTGAGCTGTTGTGCGCCGAGGGCTACACCCTGGCGATCGCGACCGGCAAGGCGCGTGCGGGGCTGGATCGGGTGCTTGCCAGCAGTGGGTTGGCGCCATTGTTCCAGGCCACGCGTTGCGCTGACGAGAGCTTTTCCAAGCCTCACCCAGGCATGTTGCTGGATTTGATGGATCGCCTTGTGGTGGATCCTGAGCGTACCTTGATGGTCGGAGACACCACGCATGATCTGCTGATGGCGCGCAGCGCGGGCGTGTCGGCCGTGGCGGTGACCTGTGGCGCCCATCCGGAAGGCGTGTTGCGTGCCGAGTCGCCCGCTGCGGTGTTGCCCTCTGTGGCTTCGCTGGGGGATTGGCTGGCATGCGCCACCTGATCTGCACCGTGGCTGAGCTGACTGATGGAGGAGAGGCCCGGCGGTTCGAGCTGGATCTGGCGGGCGAGCGTGTGCCGGCATTCGCTCAGCGTTGGCAGGGACAGGTCTATGCCTATGTGAATCGTTGCGCTCACATACCCATCGAGCTGGATTGGAATCCGGGCAAGCTGCTGGATGATTCCGGTCAGTATCTGATTTGCGCCACTCATGGTGCGCTTTACGCGCCTGATAGCGGCGAATGTCTGGCCGGCCCTTGTGCAGGTCAGCGCCTGCGGGCGTTGGCAGTGTGCGAGGATGGCGGCAATGTCTATCTGGAGATCGAAAGCAATGAGTGAGGACACCAGTCAGCCGGGGTGGGAACGCAAGGTCATCGAGCAACTGGCGTTCGAAAGCCTGCGTGAAACGAGGCGTAAGCGTCGCTGGGGGTTGTTCTTTCGCTTCCTCGGGTTTGGATATGTGGGCGTGCTGATCTTTCTGGTGTGGAATGCGCAGAGCGGGCAGCGCATCGTCGATGGAGCGGCGCATACCGCCGTGATTTCGATCGAGGGGGCTATCGGCCCGCAATCCGAAGTCAAGGCCCAGGACACCATTGCAGCGCTTCAGGCCGCTTTTGAGGCGCCGGGCGCGCAGGGTGTGATCCTGCGCATCAATAGTCCGGGCGGTAGTCCGGTACAGGCCGGCATGATCAACGATGAGATCCGCCGCCTGCGCGGGCAGCATCCGGACAAGCCCGTGTATGCGGTGGTTGAGGATGTCTGCGCATCAGGGGCGTATTACGTGGCCGTGGCCGCGGACAAGATTTTCGTCGACAAGGCCAGCCTTGTCGGCTCCATCGGAGTACGAATGGATGGCTTCGGCTTCACCGGTACGATGGAGAAAATCGGCGTGGAGCGGCGCAGCATTACTGCTGGCGAGAACAAGAACTTTCTCGATCCCTTCTCGCCACAGAACCCCGCACACGTGACCTTTGCTCGTGCAATGCTTGCCGAAATTCATCAACAGTTCATCGATGTGGTGCGCAAGGGGCGGGGCGAACGCTTGAAGGAAACGCCGGAACTGTATTCTGGCTTGGTCTGGAGTGGTGAGCGTAGTGTCGAGATGGGGCTGAGCGACGGTCTGGGTTCGGTGGCATCCGTTGCGCGTGACCTGACCAAGGCCGAGAAATTGCGCGATTACACCCGTCGCGAGAACATCGCGGAGCGCTTTGCCAAGCGGCTGGGGGCCGAGATCGGCAGCAGCCTGCGTAGTAGCGTGGAACAGCTTGACTGGCGATGAGGTAGCTTTTCGGGGGTGGAGAGCAGGAGCGTTTCGGCGATGCTTGCCATCTGAACGATAGAGGTGGGCATGGCCTTGCATGAGCTTAGGTCCCCATACTCTTATTGACGCCCTATCAGGCCAGCAGCAGGAATACGGTGGGTTGGCGCTCTAGGTCGGGCGCTGGTTGGCGTTTCCAGTCAGCTGCGCTGCGCGTCATGATCCATTCGCTGGCCGTACTGAGGCCACGCGCAACGCAGACAAGCGTCTGGGGCGAGCAGGCATCGAGCAGGCTGGCGAACATGGCGGCGTTGCGATAGGGCGTTTCGATGAACAGTTGGGTACGGCGTAGCTTCGCCGATTCGCGCTCAAGCTGGTTGATGGCCCGTAAACGCTCATCCGTCTTCTGCGGCAAATAGCCGTGAAAGGCGAAACTCTGGCCATTCAGGCCTGATGCCATCAGGGCCAGCAGCAGTGATGATGGTCCTATGTGTGGAATCACACGGATTCCCAGTCGGTGGGCTTCGCGTACGACCAGGGCGCCGGGGTCTGCCACGGCCGGGCAGCCTGCTTCCGAGACAAGGCCGCCGTTGCGTCCCTGGAACAACGGTTCCAGAAGCAGGGCGAGCCCCTTGCTGTCCGGCCTTTCTGGCAGTTCGTGGATTTCTGCCTCCTGGATAGGGCGGCTATAGCCCAGGCGCTTGAGTTCGGCACGCGCGGTCTTGGCACGTTCGGCAATGAAATAATCCAAAGCGTCGAAACGTTGCAGCACGCCTGCTGGATGTGTGAGTGTTGGGTCGGCCAGGCCAAGCCCGACCGGCAGCAGGTGCAGACAGCCTGTACTCATGGCACTGAGATGCCGTGGCTGCGCAGCAGTCGGGATAGTGCAATCAGCGGCAAACCGATGAGCGCCGTGGGGTCGTCGCCGCGCATGTATTCAAGCAGGCTGATGCCCAGCCCTTCTGACTTGGCGCTGCCGGCACAGTCCAGTGGAGCCTCGCGCTCCACATAGCGTACGATTTCTGCTTCCGACAGCGTACGGAAACGTGCCTCCGTGGGAACACCGATGCATTCGGACTGGCCGCTATCGGCGTCGAGCAAGCATACAGCGGTGTGGAAAACGATGCTCTGACCACTCATATTGCGCAATTGGGCGATTGCACGTTCGGCTGTACCGGGTTTGTCGAAGCGCTGCGTGCCGCGATGGGCGACCTGGTCGCTACCGATGATCAATGCGCCGGGGTGGCGTGCAGCAACAGCACGCGCTTTTTCCTGGGCAAGCCGCTCCGCCGTGCCGACCGGGGTTTCCCCCGCCCGAGGCGTTTCGTCTACTTCGGGTCGGTCCGTGATGAAGGGCAGACCAAGGCGTTCCAGCAACTGGCGGCGATAGATTGATGTCGAGGCGAGTACCAGGACTTGTGTGGGTATGGCGGCTGGCATGCAGAGGTCTTTGACAGGCAGAGGGAAAAATAATAGCATTGCCCGTTTATGTCGCACCAGCAACCGTTACGGCAGCGTTTCATTGCCGACCCTTTTGAGTTTGCCCGTCGTGGCGATGAGCTGGCTGGTGAGCTTGATGCGCGCGAGTTGTCGCGTGTGGCGGAGATGCTGTGGTCGGTACAGGCGGCACAGCCGGTGCGGTATGTGCTGAGCGGCACTCATGTCGATGGCAAGGGTTATCTATCCATCGATATCGATGCTGTACTGGTGATGCAGTGTCAGCGTTGTCTGGGTGATGTCGAATGTCGGCCGCAGGCCCATTCCCGCCTGATGCTGGTACGGCGCGGGGAACCGCTGCCTGATGAGGATCTCGAGCATGACGATTTCGATCCGGTGCATGCCGGCCGGGATTTCGACGTGCTCGAAGCTGTGGAAGAAGAGTTGCTGTTAGCCTTGCCATTGGCGCCCGCACATGATGCGTGCAGTCTGCCCGGTGCAGGGAATGACGGTGCTGAAGGTTCGCCATTCGCCGTGCTGAAAGGCTTGAAGCTCAAGGGAGCTTGAAGTCTGCAGCCTGACGAAGGCTATGATTATTCGATGAAGTTTCAAGGAGCTGAAAAATGGCCGTTCAACAGAACAAGAAGTCGCCTTCCAAGCGCGGCATGCATCGTGCGCACGATTTTCTGACTGCCCCCGCCCTGGCGGTGGAGCCCACCACCGGCGAAGCGCATCTGCGCCACCACATTTCGCCGAACGGTTTCTACCGTGGCAAGAAGGTCCTGAAGGTCAAGGGCGAGTAATCCTCGCTTGTACACGGCTGGCCTGATGGTTTCTGCATGCCGCCGTAATTTTGCTACCTTCAATTTAATATCGCGCTGTGACCTTGCTTGCAGTCGCGTGTTTTCAGCCCGGAGCCGGCCTGCTGTGTCCGTTTGAACGGATAGCGGGGCGGCTTTCGCGCGTCTTCTGATTTCGTCTAGATGTCCATCACCCTCGCGATTGACTGCATGGGCGGCGATCACGGCCCGTCCGTGACGATCCCCGCCGCGTTCGAATTCCTCCGGGAAGACAAGGATGTGCGGGTGGTGCTTGTTGGCCGCCCCGAAGTATTCGACCCCGCCTTTAAGGCTCGTGCCGCACAATTCGGCGAGCGTCTGCGCGTGAAGCATGCCAGTGAGGTTGTCGGTATGGACGATGCACCTGCCATCGCTATGCGCAGCAAGAAGGATTCTTCGATGCGCGTGGCCATTGACCTGGTCAAGGCTGGCGAGGCCAATGCCGCGGTGTCCGCCGGCAATACCGGCGCCCTGATGGCGATTTCGCGTTTCGTGCTCAAGACCTTGCCGGGCATCGACAGACCTGCCATCGCGACGATCATCCCGTCGATGCGTGGTCAGACCTACATGCTTGATCTTGGCGCCAACGTCGACTGTACGGCCGAGCATCTGCTGCAGTTCGCGATCATGGGATCCAAGTTGCTCGAGGCTGTCGAGCACAGTGATGCGCCGTCCGTCGGTCTTCTCAATATCGGAGAAGAAGACATCAAGGGCAATGAAGTGGTGAAGCAGGCCGCCGAGCTGCTGCGCAACTCGGGCCTGAACTTCTATGGCAACGTTGAAGGTAATGACATCTTCAAGGGCACTACGGATGTCGTGGTATGCGATGGTTTTGTCGGTAACGTGGCGTTGAAGTCCGCAGAAGGTGTGGCGCATATGGTGACGACCTACCTGCGTGAGGAATTCCGTCGCGGGCTGCTGTCCAAGCTGATTGCTTTGCTGGCTATGCCGGTGTTGCGTCGTTTCAAGAAGCGTTTCGATCCGCGCCGTTACAATGGCGCCAGTCTGCTGGGGTTGCGTGGCGTGGTGGTCAAGAGCCATGGCTCGGCGGACGTGTTCGGATACGTATGGGCGATGCGCCGTGCAGCCGAGGCTGCGCGCAACAATCTGATCGAACGCATCTCCGCCAGCGTTGGCGGGTTTACCAACGCGGCTGCCGGGGCCGAGCGCCTGGGTGCCGAGTAACAGGAAGAAAGCATGATTTTTTCCCGTGTGATCGGTACTGGCAGCATCGTTCCGGGCGCGCCTGTCAGTAATGACGATCTCGTTGCGCGTGGTGTGGAAACCTCCGATGCGTGGGTTTCAGAGCGTACCGGAATCCGCTTCCGCCATCTGGCCGACAAGGGTGTAAGCACCAGCGATTTGGCAACCGAAGCCGCACGCCGTGCGCTGGAGGCCGCTGGGTTGCGGCCGGCCGATATCGATCTGGTGATCGTGGCGACTACGACACCGGACATGGTGTTCCCCAGTACGGCCTGTCTCGTGCAGAGCGCGCTGGGTGTTCCTGCGGGTGCACCGGCGTTTGATGTGCAGGCAGTGTGCAGCGGGTTTGTATATGCGCTGACGATCGCTGACAAATTTCTGCGTTCCGGTAGCCACAAGCGTGCATTGATCATCGGCGCCGAGACGCTGTCGCGCATTCTGGACTGGAGTGATCGCTCCACTTGCGTTCTGTTCGGCGATGGTGCTGGTGCCGTAGTGCTGGAAGCGGGCGACACGCCGGGCATCCTGGCCTCCGCATTGCATGCCGATGGCACGCAGCACGGCATTCTGTCTGTGCCGAGTCATCCGGAAGGTGGTTCGCTGGTTGGTTGTCCCTTCATCCGCATGGACGGACAGGCTGTATTCAAGTTCGCCGTCCGGGTGTTGGCCGACGTGGCGCGCGAGGTGCTTGAGCAGGCTGCGTTGCCGCTGGAGCAGCTCGACTGGCTGCTGCCGCATCAGGCCAATGTGCGCATCCTGCAGGGAACGGCAAAACGGTTGGGGTTGAGTGAAGAGAATGTCATCGTGACCGTGGATCGTCACGGGAATACTTCTGCTGCTTCCGTGCCACTGGCGCTGGATGTGGCGGTGCGTGAAGGACGCATCCTGCCCGGTCAGACTGTATTGCTCGAAGGTGTGGGTGGCGGTTTCACCTGGGGTGCTGTGTTGTTGCGGATCTGAGGAATCGGGAAATGAGCAATACATTGGAACAATTCGCTGTCGTCTTTCCCGGCCAGGGCTCCCAGTCGGTCGGCATGATGACCTCCTTTGGCGACGATGCCGCCGTGCGCGAGACGTTTGCCGAGGCTTCCGAGGTACTGGGGCAGGATCTGTGGCAACTGGTGGCTGATGGCCCTGTCGAGTTGCTGGGGCAGACTATCAATACCCAGCCTGTAATGCTCACAGCGGGTATCGCCGTCTGGCGTGCCTGGTTGGCCCGTGGCGGTGTGCGTCCTGCCTTGGTGGCCGGCCATTCTCTGGGTGAATACGCTGCGCTGGTGGCTGCCGGAGCCATCGAATTCGCGGAGGCCGTCAAGCTGGTGCGTTTTCGTGCTCAGGTGATGCAGGAAGCTGTGCCGGTGGGTGAGGGCGGCATGGCTGCAATCCTCAATCTGGCACCTGAGCTGGTGATCGAGGCTTGTGCCGAAGCTGCTCAAGGGCAGATCGTGGCGCCCGCCAATATGAATTCCCCTGTGCAGATCGTGATCGCGGGTCACGCAGCGGCCGTCGAGCGTGCCATGGAAGCATGCAAGGCGCGTGGTGCCAAGCGTGCGGTCTCGCTGCCTGTCAGCGCGCCTTTCCATAGCGCTTTGATGAAGCCTGCGGCTGAGCGTCTGGCCGAGCGTCTGGCCGCAGTGACGATCACCGAGCCCGAGATTGCGGTGCTCAACAATGTTGATGTAAAAACCGAAACCTCGCCGGCAGCCATCCGCGATGCGCTGGTGCGCCAGGCCTACAGCCCGGTACGCTGGATCGAGAGTGTCGAGGCGATGGGCGCGCGCGGTATCCGTACTGTCTGTGAATTCGGTCCGGGCAAGGTTCTGGCCGGTTTGGTCAAGCGTATCAATGGCGAACTTGCGGTCGAGGCTGTCACGGATGCTGAAGCCTTGCTGCGTGTGCGTGAACAGATTTCGTCCGTTTAAGGAGAGCGTATTTTGAAAGCACTGGAAGGCCAGTTTGCCCTCGTCACGGGTGCGACACGTGGTATCGGTCGTGCCATTGCCCTGGACCTGGCGCAAGCCGGCGCAACGGTGGTTGGCACGGCCACTTCTGCAGAAGGCGCGGCTACGATTTCCGCGTTTCTGGAAGAAGGTGGTTTCAAAGGGCGTGGCATCGCCCTGAATGTGACCGATGCCGCAGCCTGCGAAGCAGCGGTCAGTGCCTGTGAGGCTGAGTTCGGTGCCCTGGGGATCCTTGTCAACAATGCAGGCATCACACGCGACAACATCGCCATGCGCATGAAGGACGAGGAGTGGGAGGCCGTGATCGATACCAACCTCAAGGCGGTATTCCGCATGTCGAGGCTGGTGATGCGCGGCATGATGAAAGCCCGCGCGGGCCGTATCATCAATATCACTTCCGTGGTGGGTGCGTCCGGCAACGCCGGACAAGCCAACTATGCTGCGGCCAAGGCAGGCGTGGCAGGCATGACGCGTGCTCTGGCACGCGAGCTGGGCAGCCGTAACATTACCGTCAACTGTGTGGCGCCTGGCTTCATCGATACTGACATGACTCGCGACCTGCCGGATGCGCAGCGTGACATGCTGCAATCCCAGATCGCACTCGGCCGCCTCGGGCGCCCCGAAGAAATTTCCGCCGTGGTAGGCTTTCTCGCCTCGCCGGCAGCGAGCTACATCACTGGTGCGACCATTCACGTCAATGGCGGGATGTACATGGCATAACCCTGCCGTGCCTTGACGAACGGCGGAGATGGCTGAAGTTGTGGCCTGATTCTGCTAAGATTAGCGGGTTTTTTATTACTGTCAGCCTTTACTGAAGGAGTAATTCATGGAGAACATCGAACAGCGCGTCCGCAAGATCGTTGCTGAGCAACTGGGTGCGAACGAAGCCGACATCAAAAACGAGTCTTCGTTCGTCGACGATCTGGGTGCTGATTCGCTCGATACCGTTGAGCTGGTCATGGCGCTGGAAGAGGAATTCGAGTGCGAGATTCCTGACGAAGAAGCCGAGAAGATCACCAGTGTGCAGCAGGCGATCGACTACGTCTCCGCTCATCTGAAGGCCTGATTCGTTCAGCTTTCGCATCTAGCTTTGAGGAGTGACCTTTGACGCGTCGCAGAGTTGTTGTGACCGGCCTCGGCATCATTTCGCCGGTCGGTAATACCGTTGCTTCCGCTTGGGACAGTATCGTCAATGGTCGTTCCGGCATCGGACCGGTGACCCGGTTCGATGCCAGCTCGCTGACCACCCGTATCGCCGGTGAGGTGAAGGATTTCGATGTTGCGGCCTATCTTTCTTCGAAAGAAGCACGCCGTTTCGATACCTTCATCCATTATGGCCTTGCCGCAGCGATCGATGCCATCAAGGATGCCGGCATCAGTGAGCATCCGGACAATGCCGAGCGTATCGGTGTCTGTATCGGGTCTGGAATCGGTGGCCTGCCGCTGATCGAAGACACCATGCATGCCATCGCCGCAGGCGGTGCGCGCAAGATTTCCCCGTTCTTTGTGCCGGGTTCGATCATCAACATGGTTTCTGGCCTGTTGTCGATCAACTATGGCTTCAAGGGGCCGAACTTCGCCACGGTCAGCGCTTGTGCATCCGGAGCGCATTCCGTCGGTGAGGCACAGCGCCTGATCGAATATGGCGATGCCGACATCATGATTGCCGGTGGTGCCGAATCCACTGTTTCGTTGCTGGGGTTGGGCGGCTTCTGCTCGGCCAAGGCGTTGTCGACACGCAACGATGATCCGCAAGGGGCAAGCCGTCCTTGGGACAAGGATCGCGATGGTTTCGTCCTTGGCGAAGGGGCTGGCGTTCTCGTGCTCGAAGAGTATGAACATGCCAAGGCTCGGGGGGCGAAGATCTATGCCGAAGTCGCAGGTTATGGCATGAGCTCCGACGCCTACCACATCACGGCTCCGGCCGAAGGGGGGGAGGGGGCTGCTCGCAGCATGATCAACGCCCTGCGTAACAGCCGTGTCGCGCCGGATGAGGTGCAATACGTGAATGCGCATGGCACCTCCACGCCGCTTGGCGATGTGGGAGAAACGTTGGCGGCGAAGCGTTGTTTCGGTGCCCATGCCAGCAAGCTGGCGATGAGTTCCACCAAATCCATGACGGGCCACCTGTTGGGCGCCGCTGCTGGTATTGAAGCGGTGTTTTCGGTGTTGGCGATTCGCGATCAGATCGCGCCGCCGACGATTAATCTCGTCGACCCCAGCCCGGAGTGCGATCTGGATTACGTGCCGAATGAGGCACGCAAGATGGCTATTAATGTGGTCGTCTCCAATTCATTCGGTTTTGGTGGCACCAACAGCACGCTGGTGTTCCGCAAGATCTGATTCTGGTCGGGCATCGGTGTGGTCCAGCCCGGTTCGATCCCTGACAAAGGCGCCTGACTCATGTCGGCGCCTTTGTTGCATCTGTCACTGCCCCTGAAGCGTTCCCGTTTGTTGCTGATCACTTTGTCCGTGATGCATGGGTTGCCATTGCTGGCGATACTGCCATCGCAAGTGGCTGTGCCGATCAAACTGCCGGTATTGCTGGGCATCGTCCTGTCGGTGCTGTGGCAATGGCGGGAATGGAAACGCCTGCGCGGAGAATGCCTGCAGCAAGGGCCGGAGTCATGGCTGCTGGAGACAGCGCAAGGCAGGTTTGAAGTCGATCTGCAGGCGGGCTGCTTCGAATCCAGTCACCTGGTCGTGTTGAGCTGGCGCGAGCGCGCCAGCGGCCGGCGCGGCAAGGTCGCCCTGATGCGTGATGCCTTGTCTGCGGACGATTGGCGCCGCCTGCGACGGACGTTACGTCTCCTCCTGTCCCCAGCGCCGCAAGCCTGAGGGCCAGCGTGGATTGTTGAGCACTGTGGGGCGTGCGGCTGCTGCGATCTGCGGGTAATCCTTGGAGAAGTGCAGGCCGCGGGACTCCTTGCGCCGTAAGGCGCTGCGCACGATGCCGACGTAGTCCCACATGAAACGGCGCAGCTCGTCCCAGTTGTGTGCAATTACGACCTCCTCGTCAGCATCGGAGACGCGGCTTTCGTCCCAGGCTGGCAGGTCTTCGGGGATCGGGCGCTTGTTGGCACGGATATCCCGGGCCGCGGCCTGGGAGAACACCACGCATTCGAGCAGTGAGTTGCTGGCCAGGCGGTTGGCGCCGTGAAGGCCGGAGCAGGTGGTTTCACCGATGGCATAGAGACCCGGCAAGTCGGTACGGGCGCGCAGGTCGATCTGTACGCCACCACAGGTGTAGTGCGCTGCCGGGACGACCGGAATCGGCTCCCGTGTGATGTCGATGCCTAGCTCCAGGCAGCGCGCGGTGATGTTGGGAAAGTGCTCGTGCAGGAATTCCGGACTCTTGTGGGAGATGTCGAGAAAGACGCTGTCGATACCGCGCTTCTTCATCTCGAAGTCGATGGCACGGGCGACGATATCCCGAGGCGCGAGCTCGCCGCGTGGATCATGCCGCGGCATGAAACGTGTGCCGTCAGGCAGGCGCAGCACGCCACCCTCACCTCGCACGGCTTCCGAAATGAGAAAAGACTTCGCCTGAGGGTGGTACAGGCAGGTCGGATGGAACTGGATGAACTCCATATTGCTGATGCGGCAGCCTGCACGCCAGGCCATGGCTATGCCGTCGCCAGTGGAGGTATCCGGGTTGGTGGTGTAGAGATACACCTTGCCGGCGCCCCCAGTGGCCAATACGGTATGGGCAGCACCTACCGCACGTACGTGATTGGTATTGCAGTCCAGCAGATAGGCTCCCAGGCAGCCGGCTTCCGGTGTGCCCAGCTTATGGCCGACGATGAGGTCGATGGCCACATGGTCTTCCAGGATGTGGATATTCGGATGGCGCTTGACGCGTTCAGTCAGCGTTTCCTGTACCGCAGCCCCCGTGGCGTCGGCCACATGCACGATGCGTCGATGGCTGTGGCCACCCTCGCGTGTCAGATGCATGCCCCAGGAAGTCTCAGGGTCCGGCGTGAAGGGCACGCCCTGTTCCCGCAGCCAGGCAATGGCTTGTGAGCCGTTGTCGACCACGAAACGGGTGGCTGCCGGATCGCACAGATGAGCGCCGGCGATCTGGGTGTCTTCGTAGTGCGAGGAGGTTGAGTCGCTGGGATCGATCACTGCCGCGATCCCCACCCTGAGCATGCGAACTGGCGCCATCTTCGAGTTTGCGCTTGGTGACGAGGGCGATCCGATGGGTTTCTGCCAGATGCAGGGCCAGTGATTGGCCGGCCAGGCCGCTGCCAAGAATGAGTACGTCGTAGCGGTCCACGCGGGGACTCCAGGGAGCTTCTGAATGAGGGCGTAATCCTATTCCTGTTGGCGGAACGACTCCAGTTGTTGTTGCGCAAATCCTGCGCATGTCCGGCTGAACTTTACCCGGACTCCCTCAGTCAGAGCGGGCAGGAACACCCGGACGCTTCGGCTATACTCGCGCATCCGCTCCCGAGTGAATGACTTTTAACCGAAGCCGATGAGTGACAGAGAGATTGATCAGCAACTGGTCGAGCGAGTGCAGCGCGGCGACAAGCAGGCCTTTGGCCTGCTTGTGAGCAAGTATCAGCGCAAGCTGGGACGGTTGCTGTCACGGATGATTCGTGATCCGGCAGAGGTCGAGGATGTGACCCAGGAAGCCTTCATCAAGGCCTACCGGGCGCTGTCCTCTTTCAGGGGTGAAAGTGCCTTCTACACCTGGCTCTACCGGATCGGGATCAACACCGCGAAGAACTACATTGTTTCCAAGGGGCGCCGTGCGCCCACGAGTACGGAGATCGAGCTGGATGATGCTGAACAGTATGCCGAGGGCGACCTGCTGCGAGATGCAGATACCCCCGAGCGCCTGCTGCACACCAAGCAGATCGGCCAGACCGTGGAGCTGGCACTGGCAGACCTGCCCGACGATCTGCGTACGGCGATCACGCTGCGCGAGATCGAGGGATTGAGTTACGAAGAGATTGCGACCGTGATGGATTGTCCGATAGGAACCGTGCGGTCGCGGATTTTCCGGGCGCGTGAGGCGATTTCCGAGCGTTTGCGGCCCTTGCTGGACGTGGCGCCCGATAAAAGGTGGTGAGATGAAAGAGCAGATATCTGGCTGGATCGATGGCGAACTGGCTCCACAAGAGGCAGAACGTTTGGTGGCAAGTGTTCCACGGGATGCTGCGCAGCGGGCTTGCTGCAGCACCTACTGGCTGATCGGCGATGCATTGCGCGAAGAGGCTCAGCCTTGCCTCGGCGAAGACTTCACTGCGCGGGTCATGGTTGGGCTGGAGCAGGAGCCTACGGTACTTGCGCCCGTCGCTGCGAAGCCGCGATTCCGGCATCCGCCCTGGTATGCGATGGCTGCAGCAGTTTCCGGGGTCGTGATGGCAGTCTGGATGGGGCTGAGTCTTTGGCCTGCCGCGTCGGTCGACGCTGGCATGGCTACGGTTGCGGTACAGCCTGTCACTGCGCCCGGTGTTGCTGAGATCGTTCCGGTGTCCGATCAGGACATCGATGATCGCGCCTATCTCATGGCGCATCGCGCGTCGGTGATGGGTTCGCCAGTCGGCGTGGCGGCATCGATCCGTACGGTCAGTGACGAACGGATGGGTACGCGCTGATGAAGTTTTTGTGTGCAGGTATGCTGAGCCTGCTGGCCGGCCTGTCCTCAACACAGGCGCTGGCAGGATATGAAGTCGAGCAGTGGTTGCAGAAGATGAACCAAGCTTCGCGCAGCCTGAACTTCGAAGGCGTGTTCGTCTATCAGAGCCAGGGGCGGTCAGAAACTTCCCGCATTGCGCGGTTGGTCGATGCTTCCGGCGAACGCGAGCGTCTGGAGACTCTGGATGGTGCGCCACGCGAGGTCGTGCGCCACAATGAGGACGTCCACTGCTATCTGCCCGAAGACAAGGTACTGGTGTTGGACCGAGTTCCCTTCGGGCGCCAGCCTGGTCGCCTGAGTATCAACCCGAGTCAGTTGCGCGAGCATTATCAGATCCGTGAACTGGGGGCAGGGCGCGTGGCGGGACGCAAGGCCAAGGTGCTGGAGCTTGAACCTCGGGATGAGCTGCGTTATGGCCATACCCTGTGGATCGATATAGCCAGTGGTCTGCTGCTCAAGGCCCGCATGCAAGGGCCCCATAGTAGCATGGTGGAGCAATTTACCTTCACCGAAATTCGCCCCGGCGGCAACATCGACGCCGACCTCCTGCGTACGCGTACGACACAGTCGGCTGACTGGCGTGTGGTGGATGCGCGTGGTGAGGAATTGCGCCCCGAGGATGTGCCTTGGACTTTCAAGGCCCTGCCTGCAGGCTTCCGGGAGGTTTCCTTGGTCAAACGCGTGGTCCGTCGTGACGGCGTGCAGGCGGTACATGCCGTCTTCTCGGATGGCCTGGTAAACCTGTCCGTGTTCGTTGAGCGAGCAATGGGCAATTCGCCGCTGGTACTGCAGGACAGCACCCTGCATGCCGGATCGACCAGTATCTATCGTCGTGCCAGCGGCGACTACGTGATCACGGTAATGGGCGAGGTGCCTGAAGCAGCCTTGCGCCTAGTTGCCTACGGTGTCGAACGGCGCAAGCCGTAAGCGGAGACCGGGGTGCGGGTGGAAGGGGTTGTCGTCAGGGTCGAGGCCGCGCAGGCCGTGGTACAGGTCCGTCGCCAGGGTGGCTGCGGGCGCTGCACTGAACCGGGTGGTTGCGGTGGCGGTAGCGAAGGCGGCTGCAGTGAATATTGGCTGGATAACCCGGCTCGTGCCCGCGCAGGCCAGCGGGTGCTCGTCGATCTGCCGGAAGGGCAGGCAGCACGTGCGGCTCTGTTGGCGTACGCGACCCCTTTGCTGGTGCTGCTGCTGGCGGCCGGCGGAGCCACTTTGTCCGGCTGGCCGGATCCTGTCGTGGCCATGGTTGCGCTGGCCGGTCTGGTACTGAGTCTGCTAGGCTTGCGATTGGCCCGTCATATGGGGTGGCTGCGTCTGGCGCGCCCCTGTATCGCACAAGTGATCTCCTGATGCTGCGCGTCCTGTTGCTGTGTTGCTGCCTGCTGGGCGGCACGATGTCCGCGTCTGCGCGGAATCTTCCTGAATTCGCGACGCTGGCGGCAGCACAGGCTGGCGTGGTTGTCAACATCAGTGCCGTGCGTGCTCCGGCGCAGACTTCAGCGCCTTTCCTACAACCCGAGGCCAAACCCGATCTGCCTTCCTGGTTACGCAAGCTGTTGCCTTCCAGACCGGATACCGATGATGGCGAGGGTGTCGAAGACGATGGTCGCTCCGTAGGATCGGGCTTCGTGATTGCACCGGATGGTTACATCTTGACCAATGCACATGTTGTGGAGGATGCGACCGAGATCCTGGTGCGTCTGGCGGACAAACGCGAATATCTGGCCCGGCTGGTGGGCGCGGATACGCGCAGCGATGTGGCCTTGTTGAAGGTGGATGCGGAGCGTCTCCCCGTTGCGCGTCTGGGAGATCCGGCGCGACTGCGTGTGGGTGACTGGGTGCTTGCGATCGGTTCCCCCTTCGGCTTTGAAAGTTCGGTGACGGCCGGCATCGTCAGCGCCAAGGGGCGTGCACTGCCGGATGAGTCTTTGGTGCCCTTCATCCAGACCGACGTGGCCATCAACCCGGGCAATTCGGGAGGGCCGCTGTTCAATCTCGCCGGCGAAGTCGTCGGTATCAACTCGCAGATATACAGCCGTACCGGCGGATTCATGGGGATGTCTTTTTCCATTCCCATTGACGTGGCGATGGATGTGCAAGCCCAACTGCGCGAAAGCGGTAAGGTCAATCGCGGCCGTATCGGTGTGCTGATCCAGGAGGTCACGCAGGATCTGGCGGAGAGCTTCGCGTTGCCCGCCGCGCGTGGGGCACTGGTCAGTGAAGTGGAGGCGGGCGGTCCCGCGGCACGGGCCGGCATTCTGGTCGGTGATGTGCTGTTGGCCTTCAATGGACGCCGGATCGAGAGTTCTGTCGAGCTGCCCCGGGTGGTGAGCGCAACGCGGCCGGGAACCCGTTCGCACCTGGAGTATTGGCGGGATGGGCGCATGCAGTCTGCCGTACTGGAGGTGACGAGTTTTCCCGACGAACAGAAAGCTGTTGTCCAGCGGTCGGACAAGTTGCCTCCCGGAGCCAACCGACTGGGGTTGTTACTGGCCGAGCCCACGCGCGAGCAGCGTCAGACGCTGGAGCTACCTGCTGGCGGCGTTGTGATTACGCGGGTGGCGGGTGCTGCTGCGCGTGCCGAGCTGAAGGCGGGGGACGCGGTTGTCGATCTGGTGATTCGTGGCCGCTCGCATGCTGTGGTGTCACCCAGGCAGTTCGATCAGTTGCTGGCCGACGTGCCCAAGGGAGGCGCCCTCGGGTTGCGCGTGCGTCGTGGCCCCAGCCAGAGTTTTGTTGCCCTGCGCTTGCCTGCACATTGAGCGTCGGCGAGGCGCTTCGTATCGGCTATAATCGCCCGCTTTTTCAGCGTTTTAGCACAGGGCGCAACGCCCTCCGCATTCAACCCGCAATCCGGCCCAAGGCATGCAGCACATTCGCAATTTCTCGATCATCGCCCACATTGACCATGGCAAGTCCACGCTCGCGGACCGTCTCATCCAGATCTGCGGTGGGCTGTCCGACCGTGAGATGGAAGAGCAGGTGCTCGACTCCATGGATCTGGAGCGCGAGCGCGGCATCACCATCAAGGCACAGACTGCGGCATTGAGTTACCGGGCCAGGGATGGGCAGGTCTACAACCTGAACCTGATTGACACACCGGGGCACGTCGACTTTTCCTATGAGGTCAGTCGCTCCTTGTCCGCTTGCGAAGGCGCGCTGCTGGTGGTGGATGCCACCCAGGGCGTGGAGGCGCAGACGGTGGCCAACTGCTATACGGCGATCGAGCTGGGTGTGGAAGTGCTGCCCGTACTCAACAAGATGGACCTGCCCTCGGCGGATCCGGATGGTGCGCGGCAGGAAGTCGAGGATGTGATCGGCATCGATGCCACCGAGGCGATCCCGTGCTCGGCGAAGACCGGAATGGGGGTCGAAGACATTCTGGAGATGATCGTCGCCAAGGTGCCGGCTCCGCGTGGCAATCCGACCGGGCCGTTGAAAGCGCTGATCATCGATTCCTGGTTCGACAACTATGTCGGTGTGGTAATGCTGGTGCGTGTCGTCGACGGGGAGATGCGTCCCAAGGACAAACTGTTGTTCATGAGCACCGGTGCGCAGCATCTGTGCGAACAGGTTGGTGTGTTCAGCCCGAAGTCCGTGCAGCGCGATGCGTTGCGGGCGGGTGAGGTGGGTTTCGTGATCGCCGGTATCAAGGAATTGGGCTCGGCCAAGGTAGGTGACACCATCACGCTCGCTTCCAGCCCGGCGACCCAGCCGCTGGAGGGCTTCAAAGAGATCAAGCCGCAGGTCTTTGCCGGCCTGTATCCGGTTGAATCCAGCGAGTACGACCAGTTGCGCGACTCGCTTGAAAAACTCAAACTCAACGATGCTTCGCTGCAGTACGAGCCGGAAGTTTCCCAGGCTCTGGGCTTCGGTTTCCGCTGCGGTTTTCTTGGTCTGCTGCACATGGAGATCGTGCAGGAGCGCCTGGAGCGCGAGTTCGACATGGATCTCATCACCACGGCACCGACGGTGGTTTATGAGGTGGTGCTCAACGATGGCTCGGTGATCAAGGTGGAGAACCCGGCCAAGTTGCCCGAGGTTTCCAAGTATCAGGAAATCCGGGAGCCGATGATCACGGCGACGATCTTCGTACCGCAGGACTACCTGGGGCCGGTGATGACGCTGTGCAACCAGAAGCGTGGCAGCCAGGTAGACATGCACTACCACGGCCGTCAGGTGAAGCTGGTGTATGACATGCCGATGGCCGAGGTCGTTATGGATTTCTTCGACCGCCTGAAGTCCGTCTCGCGTGGTTACGCCTCGCTGGACTACGACTTCAAGGAATATCGGGCCGCCGACGTGGTCAAGCTCGATGTGCTGGTTTCCAGCGAGAAGGTCGATGCGCTGTCGGTGATCGTGCACCGTGCCAGCGCCCAGTATCGTGGTCGTGAACTTGCGGAGAAGCTGCGCGGATTGATTCCACGCCAGATGTTCGACGTTCCGGTGCAGGCAGCCATTGGTGCGCACATCATTGCGCGCGAAACCATCAAGGCATTGCGCAAGAACGTGCTGGCTAAGTGTTACGGTGGTGACATCACGCGCAAGAAGAAGCTGTTGGAGAAGCAGAAGGAAGGCAAGAAGCGCATGAAGATGGTGGGGAATGTGGAAATCCCCCAGGAAGCCTTCCTTGCGGTGCTTCGCACCGACGACAAATAACCCGGGAATGGAGAAGCCCAAGTGGATTTTGCCCTGATCCTGTTCGTCCTCAGCGTGCTCAGCGGTGTGCTGTGGTTCTACGATGTATTCAAGGCGCGCAAGCGCCGTACCAAGGGAACGCCGGACCCCTGGTGGGTGGAGTACGGGGCGAGTTTCTTCCCGGTGATCCTGCCCATCTTCATGCTGCGTTCCTTCTGGATCGAGCCTTTCCGCATCCCGTCGGGCTCAATGTATCCGACCCTGCAGGTCGGCGATTTCATCCTGGTGAACAAGTACGCCTACGGCGTGCGCCTGCCGGTGCTGAACAAGAAGGTGATTGAGGTCGGTCAGCCGCAGCGTGGTGACGTGATGGTGTTCCGCTATCCTCTCGACCCGTCGCAGGATTACATCAAGCGCGTGATCGGCCTGCCCGGAGATCGCGTCGAGTACATCAACAAGCGTCTGACCATCAATGGTCAGGTGGTGCCCGTGAAGCAGGAAGCGGATTACTTGATCCCGAATACGCTGGATGTCTTCCAGCGCTTCGAGGAACAGATCGGCGACAAGCCACATTCGGTGCTCAACCATCGCGATGCCCAGGCCTTCATTCCGGAATACCAGCTGTTGCGCCATGCCTACTCCGGCAATTGCAATTACAGTGGCAGCGGCGTCAGCTGTACCGTGCCGGAAGGGCATTACTTCGTGATGGGGGATAACCGTGACGCCAGTGCCGATTCGCGCGTCTGGGGTTTCGTGCCGGATCAGAACATCGTCGGACGTGCGTTCTTTATCTGGTGCCACGCGGACAGCATGATTCCGCCGGCTGGGATAAGCTTCAGCCGTATCGGTCGTTTCAATTGATTCGGGAGGGTGGCACCATGCACAGCCAACGAGGTCTCTCGCTGATTTCCACACTCATTGTCGGCGTCGTGCTGATGAGCCTGCTGATCCTGGCCTTCAAGCTGGTGCCGGTGTATTCCGAGTATTTTGGCGTCAAGAAGGCTTTTGCCGGAGTTACCACTGCACTGGATCCCTCCCTGCCGCCGGCGACCTTCCGCAATGAATTCTGGAAGTACGCCTACGCCAACGACATCACTTCGGTGGACAAGGATTCGATTCTCGTGACCAAGGAAGGCGGCCGAGTGATCCTGGAGACCAGCTATCGGCGCGAGGTGCCCTTGTTCGGCAATGCCGGATTGTATTTCGATTTTCACGTGGTTTCCGAGTGAGTCAGGCTGTTTCCAGGACCGAGGCTCTAGAGCAAGCACTGGCCTATCGATTTGCAACGCCAGCGCTGCTGCGGCAGGCGCTCACTCACCGCAGCTATGCTGCCGACCACAACGAACGCTTGGAATTTCTGGGCGATAGCCTGCTCAACATGGTCATAGCGATGGCGTTGTTCGAGCGCTTCCCGCAGGCCAGGGAGGGCGAACTTTCCCGTCTGCGCGCTCGCTTGGTCTGTCAGGACAGTCTGCATGGCGTTGCGCTGGAGTTGAGCCTGGGTGAATACCTGCTCCTGGGTGAGGGCGAAGTACGTAACGGTGGTCAGCAGCGCCCCTCAATGCTCGCAGATGCCGTGGAGGCCATTTTCGGCGCCATCTATCGTGACGGTGGTTTCGAACCCGCTCGCCGGACGATCGAGCGTCTGCTTGCCACGGCGCTTGCCGCGGCCAGTCTGGACAGCCTCAAGGATCCCAAGACTGCCTTGCAGGAAGAGCTTCAGGGGCGCCGCCTGCCCTTGCCACGTTATGAACTGTGCGCGACGCATGGCGCAGCGCATGCGCAGGAGTTCGAGGTGGCTTGTGTGGTCGAGGCGCTTTCCCTCCGCAGCACAGGCCGCGGAAGCAGCCGGCGCATTGCCGAACAACAGGCCGCGGCAGCGGTCCTTGCAGAGATCAAGGCATGAGTGAAGAACAAGCATTCCGCACGGGCATGGTTGCCATCGTCGGGCGGCCGAACGTCGGCAAATCCACGCTGCTCAACCGGCTGGTGGGGCAGAAGGTCAGCATCGTCTCGCGCAAGGCGCAGACCACGCGTCACCGCATCACTGGCGTGCTGACCGAGAATCGTTGCCAGTTCATCTTTGTCGACACGCCAGGCTTCCAGACCCGTCACCGCAATGCGCTGAATGCCACCATGAACCGCACGGTGGGGCAGGTGCTGCAAGAGGTGGATGTGGTGATGTTCCTCATCGGGGCCGGACGTTACGGCCCGGATGACCAGAAGGTGCTGAAACTATTGCCACCAGAGGGCCGGGTGGTGCTGGTGATCAACAAGGTCGACCTCGAAGAGGACAAAAGCCGTCTGTTACCTTGCATGGAAAAGATGGCTGCCGAGTTTCCGTTTGCCGAGATCGTGCCGGTCAGCGCCGAGCGTGGCAGCAATGTGCCCGAGCTGCTGGCTACCCTGGGTCGCTATCTGCCCGAGGGAGAGCCACTGTTCGACGAGGATGACATCACTGATCGCAGTGAACGCTTCCTTGCGGCCGAATTCCTGCGCGAAAAGCTGTTCCGTCTATTGGGGGAGGAGCTGCCTTACGGCATGACCGTGGAGATCGAGAAATTCGAGGTTGAAGGCAACCTGCGCCGCATCTTCGCTGCAATCATCGTCGACAAGGCCGGGCACAAGGGCATCGTGATCGGCCGTGGTGGCGTCACGCTCAAGCGGATCTCCAGTGAGGCACGTGTGGAGCTGGAACGGCTTTTCGACGGCAAGGTGTATCTGGAAACCTGGGTGAAGGTGAAAAGTGGCTGGGCTGATGATGAGCGGGCGCTGAAGTCGCTCGGATACGACGGATAAGTCGCCTTCTGGCCGCAAGAAAAAGCCCGGCACCGCAAGGTAGCTGAAGCGCCGCGAAAAAAATTTCCCTGCAAACTTGGGGATAAATTCAGGCCCATCCGCTTTCGTATGTCTAAAGCGAATTGAGCCATAGTACAGGGAACAAAAAAGGCCGGCAGTTGCCGGCCTTTGCTTTGGGACGGTACTGATTTGATCAGTACCCCGAGACGTCGAACAGCAGCAACTGCCCACCAGCAGTTGTCGGCGCCGAAGTAAAACTGAGCCAACGTGCCGACCGAAATGTGAGCCGGGGC
>NZ_MDUX01000097.1 GCF_014736495.1 Candidatus Dactylopiibacterium carminicum | reverse complement strand
TCGATGTGGGATTCGACTATGCATAGCGCTTGACGGCCAAGACGGTTGCTCAGTCTGCCAAGCGAGACGCGCTTTCTCGATGCATGGCGTGCAGGGGATACCGACTTCCCGTTCTGCCCCTGCGCCAGCATTCATCTCTACACCGCTTACCTTCGATGGTACAGAGAGAACGGCGTGCGCAACCCTCGCGAATCGAACCAGTTCCTGGGCAAGGTCGCCCGCATACCTGGGTGGGCCAATGACAACACCTGGGTCTATGACAGCCTCTACTTCAGCGGCCAGCCGCGCAAGCAGCGCATGGTGATTCCGGATCGCGCCGAACTCGAAAAGTCTGGCTACTCGCCCACTGATTCAAACAAGCAGCCTGTCGCCACAAAAAGCCAGTGGCTCACCGTCGGGTACTTCAAATTTCAGGGTGCGATGAATGCCCGGGAAGAGGTCGCCGCGTGATGGAACATATGGAACACACCATGGAACACCACAGCGCCATTGAAAACCCTTGCGGAAAGGGCAATGAAACGTATGGAACACATGGAACACACCTCCCGCATGTGGGCGCGCATTGGCGCATACGCACACATACGCGCCCCCGCGTGTGTGTGCGTGGTTTTTCGCATGTTCCATGTGTTCCATATGTTCCATATAAAGAAAAAACAAAAACTTGCAATGTAAAGACCTGTTCCAAAGCCTGTTCCATTGCCTGTTCCACCGGTTTGAACGAAGGTTTTCCTGTGGATCATCCGATCACCCCCGAAGAATCCCGCCGCGCCCGCGAAATCTGGGCACAGATGGACCAGGACATGCGCGAATTCGTCACTGCACTGGTGGATCTGGGGTTGGTGGAAGGCCGGCGCGGTCTCGCCCAGGCGCGCATCGCCATCCATCCTGATCGGCTCGATACGAGCGACGGCGTCACCCCAAACATCCCGACCCGAGAAGAGCGGGAAGCCATCGAGGCCGCCCGCGGGCGCAACAAAGGAGGTAGAGCATGAGCCAGAGCGAGTTCCTCACCCAGGCAGAATTTGCCCGCCGGCAGGGGTGGGCGCGCAGCTACGTCACCGAACTCAAGCGCGCCGGCCGGCTGGTGATGGATGCCGACGGCAAGCGCGTCGATCTGACCGCCTCGCTGGCGCTGATCCGGCAGACCGCCAGCCCGGACAAGGCCGCAGTGGCGGCCCGCCACGCCGAAGAGCGGGGCGAGTCCCGCGGAGAATCGCGCCCCGACGATGGCGAGCAGGACGCCGACCCCGGCAAGCCGGAATACCAGGCCGCCCGCGCCCGGCGCGAAGAGGCAAATGCCGGCCTGGCCTGAAATAACGCTTGCGAAAGAAGCCGGGCTACTGGTGGAAGTCGCCCAGGTAGAGGCCGCGCTGGCGGATGCCGTCATCACGCTGCGCGCCTCCCTCGAAGGCATGGGCGCCATCCTCGCGCCGCAGCTCGCCGCGGAGAGCGATCCGCACGAAGTCCGCCTGCTCGTCGATGACCACGTGCATCAGGCGCTGACCAGCGTGTCGGCCAGGTTCGCCAAGATGGCGCAGGGGGTGGCCTGATGCGCTCTATCTCCGCGCCGTTCGCCAGCGCCCACAAGAAGCTCTTCGGTCGCCTCGCGCGCAGCATCGCCCCGCGCCGCCCTACACTTGTCAGCGAATGGGCCGAGCAGCACCTGCGCCTCTCCAGCAAAGCCAGCGCCATCCCGGGTGAATTCCGTCTCGCGCGCAACCCGCTGCTGCGCGAAATCATGGATACCCAATCCGTGCGCTCACGGGTGGAGGAAGTCGTCGCCCGCCTGCCCATTCAGTTCGGCAAGTCCACCATCGAGCAGGCCGTGATCGGCTACGCCATGTGCGAGGATCCCGGCCCGATCATGGTCTGCCTGCCCGGCGAGGTCAGCCTGGATAAATTCGTCAATCAGAAGCTCAACCCGCTGATCGAAGAAACCGACGCCGTGCGCGAAGTGCTCGGCAGCCTCTCCAGCCGGGATGCCGCCAACACCAAGTATTTCAAGGAATTCCACGGTGGTCAGCTCTACATGGAGCACGCCGGCAACCCCAAGCGTCTCAAATCCACCAGCGTCAAGCGCCTGCTGCTCGATGAGTGGTCCAGCTTCGCCAGCTCGCTCACCTCCGGCGATGATCCCGGCGAACTCGTGCGCGGTCGCACCTCCGCATTCCCGCATCTGGCCAAGACCATCAAGGTCGGCACCCCCGAGATTGCCGGCGCCTGCCGCATCACGGCGGATTTCGACGAATCCGATCAACGCTGGCCACACGTGCCATGCCCCCACTGCGGAAACTACCAGCCACTGCAATGGAAGGGACTTCACTGGGATCTGCACCCCATCACCGGGCGCGTGGCGCGGGCCTACTACGTTTGCGGCGGTGAAGATGGCTGCGGCGCCATCATCGAAGAGCACCACAAGACAGACATGATCGCCAGGCACCGCTGGGTGCCGCACAACCCCGGCGGCATCCGCCGTGGCTACCACGCCAACTGCCTCTACTACTCGCGCGGGCTCGGCCCGGACTGGGCCACGCTCGCCCAAATGTGGCTCGATGCCCAGGGCGACCTCGCCAAGCTCAAAACCTTCATCAACGACCGCCTCGCCGAGCCCTGGGAAGACCCCACGCTGCGCAACGTCAAGCACAACATCCTGCAGGACCGCGCCGAAGCCTATCCGCTACGCGTCGCCCCCATGCCCATCTGCTTCGTCACTGCCGGCGTCGATACGCAAGATAGCCGCCTTGAGCTGCATCTGGTCGGCTGGGCCTGGTCGCGCGGCGGGCTGCGCGGCTGGACGCTCGACTACATCGTCCTGCCCGGCAATCCGGCCAACCAACAGGTATGGGATGACCTCACCGCCTACCTCAACCGCCCGGTCATCCATGCCAGCGGCGCCACGCTCCCCATCTCTGCGGTCGCAATCGATGGACGTGGCCACCGCACCAAGTATGTCAAGGGCTACGTCCAGCGCCGCGAGGTCACGCGCCCCATGTGCATCTTCGGCGCCAAGGCCATCAACGCCCCGGTGCTCGGCCGCCCCAAGTACGAAGACATCAAGGTCGACGGCAAGACCGAGAAAGAAGGCATCCAGACCTGGGCCGTCGGCACCATCGAAATCAAGAACGAGCTTTACCGCACCCTCGGCGCTGATGCCAAGCTGGATCCAGACCTGCGTCGCCTCCACTTCCCTGCGCTGCCCAAGGAATTCTTCACCGGCATGGTCTCCGAAGTGTTCAACCCGCGCACCGGCCGCTACGACTGCAAGCGCGGCGTGCGCAACGAACCCATCGATACCTGGGGCTACGCCTACGCCGCCGCCCACCACCCGGAACTCCGCCTGCACCGCCTCAAGCAGCACGAATGGGAAGCCGCCCACGCCCGCATCATGCAGGCAGCCCCCGCATTGCCGCCGGATGTGCCGCCGCAGTCGGATCAGACGCCGGAAGCCGCACCGCAGCAGCCGGCTGCCCCCCAGAAGCATGCGCAGGCGCCCGCGCGGCGCCGTAGCGCGCGATCCAGTTACATCTCAGGGAGATGAGCCCATGGCAGACCTGACAAAACCCAACGGCCTGGCCGAAGACCTCGGCGCCATCCTCGGCTTTGAAGCCACCAGCCGGCTGCTAGCCGTCTATGGCGGCGGCACCCTCTACATCCCCAACGAAGCCAGCGAAAAGCACCCCATCGCCGCCGTGATCGGCCTTCCGGCCATGCGGCACCTGTGCGAGGAATTCGGCGGGCAGATCCTGAGAGTCCCGGAGCATGACGAATTCCGGCGCCTGCGCCTCGTCCGCAGCGTGGCTCGCCTCCTGTCCCTGGGCCTGTCGTATTCGGCGGTGGCGGATTCGCTCGGCGTCGCCCCCAGGCAGGTGCAGCGATACCGCCAGCAAGCCGAAGAGATCGGCCTACTGCCCTACGTCATGCAGGGCAGGGCGGGCGCAGGCGGCGGGCAGAGCGATCTGTTTGCCGCTGGCGAAGGCGGGCAATCCGGGGAAAAGCCATGATGCCTCCTCGCGTCCGGCTAGCAGTCGGCCTTCTTGCCGATCTCGAGCAAGACATCCTCCAGGCTGATAATCAGCCCGCCTCCTTCATTCCTCCTGACTTTTCGCGTGAATTCACTCAGGATGGTGAAGCTGCCTATCAGCAAGTGTCGGCGTCCCTCTCCCTGGCACTCGGAGATGACCATGTATTCGCCCTCTGGCTCAAGGTCGCAAATCACACGCAACCCACGCGCATGATTA
Organism: Candidatus Dactylopiibacterium carminicum; assembly: GCF_014736495.1. Lineage (GTDB taxonomy): Bacteria > Pseudomonadota > Gammaproteobacteria > Burkholderiales > Rhodocyclaceae > Uliginosibacterium > Uliginosibacterium carminicum. The sequence continues at coordinate 3,002 of NZ_MDUX01000097.1, read as the reverse complement.
ACAAATCCTACGGGTGCGATGAAACCACGCCACTGCACTTCTTTCATCTCTTCGTCCAGGGCGTCATCCATTTCAATGTACAGGGTTTGGCCCTTGGAAATAGCATCCTCCAAGCGTTGGCGCTGAGCTTCTGTTGCATCGTTCAGTGGGGGCGTTGCCTTTGGGGCGCTGCCATGTCCGGCGGGTGCGGCATCCGCATTCACGAAACGGCGCCCATCCTGAAACTCAACCCAGCCAATTCGATCCAGCCGGTAGCGTTTTCGCTTCTCGCCCATCACCCTGGCCCCGACATACTGCTCATCGATTTGCAGCAGCAGCATCTCGCGCGCCTCGCCTGGCCGCGAGCCGCCGTTGTAGCAAACCAGAACCATCTCGCCGGACTCCGTCGCCGCCTGCAACGCCTCAAGCATCTTTGCATCCATGAGCATCCCATTGATGAAAAAGGGAAATATTACTCCGCCTTGATTCGCCGGCAGACGCTGGGCTACCATCACCGTGTCGCTGAAACAGCAGCGACCGGGCTTGGCGGCCTGATCAGTGGCGGCGATAAGCCGCAAATGCATTCGCAGTGCGGCTTTTTTGTCGCTTGGCGTGCCTCTATGGGCGGCCGGGCGGGAGGAGCCGCAAGGCTCGCCGGTAGCCGCTGCCGGTCCGCCAACTCCCGTTCCGGTCGCCCACCCTTCTTGGCGGAAGGGTAGGCGGTTAAAAACCGCAAGCGGAGGTTCACTATCATGGCAACAATCGTTCAAGGCGCGCCCGCGCCCGTCCTGTCTTTCCATTCCACCACCTTTCACCCGGTTGTTCGTGAAGGCCAGCTCTGGCTGACTGCGGCAGAGATAGCCCAGGCACTGGGCTATGCCAGAGGTACGTTCGTCAATCGTCTGTATGACCGCAACGCCGACGAATTCACGGATGCGATGCAAGGGGTCGTCAATTTGACGACTAATGGTGGCGAGCAGAAAACGCGCGTTTTCTCTTTGCGCGGTGCGCACCTCGTGGCCATGTTCGCCCGCACGCCACGCGCAGCGGAGTTTCGCCGCTGGCTGTTGGATGTCCTGGATCGGGAAGTGGCCTCGATGCCGGTGGTGGTCACGCCGGTGGAGCCTGAAAAACTCGGCCCGCCGATGGGCGATCGTACCCTGCGTCTGTGCCATCACCTGATCGACCGCCTGGAGCCGCTCTTTCGTGAAGATATCGCGGCGGTGCATGGGGCGGTGATGCAGGGCGTCCTCACCCGGTTCGGCTGCGACGCCGTGGCAGACATTCCAGCCAGCCAAGAGCCCAGGCTGCGCAAGTACCTGCAGTCAGCGTTCGAAACTTTCTCTTACTTCGTCTGCGCCCAGCGCGAGCTTCTGCTCAATTATCTGCGCCACATCGATGGGCAGATGGATTTTGAGTGGAGCGTGGATTGCAATACCCGGCGGCGCATGGAAAGGGCGATGGATGTGGTCGAAGTGGAGGATGTGTTTGCCGACTTCGGCAAGCACGCCCCCAGGCTGCCGAGCCCGGCCAAGGCCCCACCAGCCGGGCGCACTCGCTACCTCACGACGGTCGATCCGGATGAAGGCGGCTCGGTCGTTATGAAGCCGGTGCCTGATGGCGCCTTCGTGCGCACGCCCGAGCAGATCGTCGATCTGATCGAAGCCCGGGATGGATTCCCCCACGAGCTGCTGGTCCCCGTCATCCAGGCAGCCACCCGCCGGTTGTCGCAGAGGTAGAAGCGCGGCGGTGGACCACTCCCTCGGTGCCGCGTCGAGGGAGTATCAGGCCGCTGCCCGTTGCTTGATATGGCTGAGCTTGTCGCCCATTTGCCCCTCGGTCACGACCAGGTCGTAAGCGGTTTGCAGGTTCAGCCAGCTTTGCGCGTCCGTGCCGAAGAAGCGGGCCAGGCGCAGTGCGGTATCAGCCGAGAGGGCGCGCTCGCCCTTGACGATCTCGTTGATGCGGCGAGGGGGAACGTCGATTGCCTTGGCCAGGGCGTACTGGGTGATGCTCAAGGGGGTGAGCCATTCCTCCAGGAGGATTTCGCCCGGATGAGGCCATGCAACTTGTCGGGTCATGATGAACTCCTTAGTGGTAATCGACGATTTCAACCTGGCTGGCATTGCCGTCAGCCCATACAAAGCACACACGCCACTGCTCGTTGATGCGGATGCTGTACTGCCCGGCCCGGTTGCCTGACAGCGGCTCTAGGCGGTTACCCGGCGGAACGGCCAGAAAACTCAGTGCTGTAGCCGCATGCAGCTGAACCAGCTTGCGCATGGCGACCTTTTCGATATTGGCGAAACGCGCGATGCGCTTGCCATCGAACAGTGCTTTGGTGTCTGCACATCGGAAGTCAGTGATCATGTATAAACAATAACGCGATGCGTTAATAACGTCAAGTGTTATTAATGGCGAATGGAGCGCCGACGACAAACGTGCACAGGCGCAAACCTGACGCAATCCCCACCATGGCCTCCATCACTGATAGATGGAGGCGCCAATGCCCCGCTGCTCATGGTTTTCAGTTCAGGCACTCGCGCCGGCGGCGGCAGAGATCCGCATTCGCGGCATCATCGGCGACTGGGGGCTGACTGACGCCAACCTCATCGCCGAGATCGAGATGCTCGGCGATATTCAGGAAATCACCCTGCGGATCAACTCTCGCGGCGGAGGTCTGGCTCAGGCGCTAGGCATTTTCAACTATCTGCGAACGCATCCGGCGCGGATAGTCGCGTACATCGAAGGGGTTGCTATGTCTGCAGCAACCATCCCGATGATGGCTGCAGATCGCATCGTCATGCCCAGCAACACGCTGCTCATGATCCACAACCCGTTCTACACGGAAGATGACCTCCCGTACTTGAGCGAAGCCGCGCGCGAAGGGTTGATCGCGCATCGCGATGCACTCATTGAAACCTACGCGGCGCGCACGAACCTCGGCCGTGAAGAGCTCGGCGCATTGGGTCGCCAGCAGCGATCAGGCCAAGACTTGGCAGGTCGCCAACGACGCAAGCGGC
>NZ_MDUX01000096.1 GCF_014736495.1 Candidatus Dactylopiibacterium carminicum | reverse complement strand
TACCTTCTTGCATCTCGCATGCGCCTATATCTGGCTACTGTGAACACGCCCTAGCGCTGCAATCGGTTTTCACACATGTGGTCTCCCAGACTTTGGACGACGCTCATGAGCACGACCTGCATCTGCGGCATGTCAATACGCGGCTTCGAGTGATTGCAGATGAGAGCATGTTATCCCGAGCGCTGGGCTGCCTGCTTTCGCATGCTGTGGAGGTCACGCCTTCCGGAGGCGTGTTGCTGGGCTGCCGTGCGCGAGGCGGGCATGTCGTGATCGAGGTCTGGGATTCCCGTCCAGGGATTCCTCAGGCGCAGCGTGCCGATCTGTTCACGCCGGGGACTGCATATGGACAGAATCTGACGGATCGTGGCCTGGGGCTGGTGCTTGCACATCGTTTGTCCAGCGCCATGGCGGGGCAGCTTTCTGTGTACTGTTCCGCGGCAGGGGGTTGTGTGATGCGGCTTGTATTGCCGCAAGCTCCAAAGTGATCTTGTGAGTATCGGCGACGAGGCCCCGATCTCCACCTTCTGATGCTGGCGTTCGCCACGCATTCATCCTCCGTGTTTCAGCCTGAGGGCGACGATGTCCTGAAGACTTCTTTTTGCGCCATTTTCAATCTGTCCCTTATTTTAAATGCACTGTTTGTGTGCCTGTCTTATTTTTCATTCCGACCCCATTTGTTTAGGCTTGAGCCTGATCTGCGTGAAGCCTATAGTTCAGCACCTTTGCTTTGATAACTGTGGGTCGTGCGTCCTTGCGCAGGGCTTGTGGTTAGTGACTTCCGGAGACCGAGCATGCAAGAGCGCCAGGGACTTTACGACCCAGCCAACGAACACGATGCCTGTGGTGTCGGCTTTGTGGCCCATATCAAGGGACACAAGAGTCACGACATCATTCAGGGCGGCCTGAAGATCCTCGAGAACATCGATCACCGCGGTGCAGTCGGGGCCGATCCGCTGATGGGCGATGGCGCCGGCATCCTGATCCAGATTCCGGATCAGCTTTATCGCGACGAGATGGCGGTGCAGGGCGTCAAGCTGCCTCCGGCGGGCGAGTATGGCGTGGGCATGGTATTCCTGCCGAAGGAAGAGGCTTCCCGCCTGGCCTGCGAGCAAGAACTGGAACGGGCAGTGCGTGCCGAGGGGCAGGTGCTGCTGGGCTGGCGTGATGTGCCTGTTGATCACGAGATGCCGATGTCGCCACGGGTACGTGCCAAGGAGCCTGTAATCCGCCAGATCTTCGTCGGTCGCGGTCCGGACGTGATGGTGACCGAAGCGCTGGAGCGCAAGCTCTATGTCATCCGCAAGATGGCCAGTCATGCCATCCAGCAATTGGGATTGAAGTACGGCAAGGAATACTACGTGCCGTCGATGTCGGCACGCACCGTGATCTACAAGGGGCTGCTGCTCGCCAACCAGGTCGGCGAGTATTACAAGGACCTGACCGATCCGCGTTGCGTCTCTGCGCTCTCGCTGGTGCACCAGCGCTTTTCCACCAATACCTTCCCGGAATGGCCGTTGGCCCACCCATATCGCATGGTGGCGCACAACGGGGAGATCAATACCGTCAAGGGCAACTTCAACTGGTTGCGTGCCCGCGAAGGGGTGATGAAATCCGCCGTACTGGGCGACGATCTGGCGAAGTTGTTCCCGGTGGTCTACGAGGGGCAATCCGACACCGCCACGTTCGACAACTGTATCGAACTGCTGGTGATGGCCGGCTATCCGTTGGCACAGGCTGCGATGATGATGATCCCGGAAGCCTGGGAGCAGCACGAGCTGATGGACGAAAACCGTCGCGCCTTCTACGAGTATCACGCTGCGATGATGGAGCCTTGGGATGGTCCGGCGGCCATCGCTTTCACCGACGGCCGCCAGATCGGCGCCACGCTGGACCGCAATGGTCTGCGTCCGGCCCGCTATATCGTGACTGATGACGATATCGTGATCATGGCCTCCGAAGCCGGTGTGTTGCCCGTGCCCGAGAGCAAGATCGTCAAGAAGTGGCGTCTGCAGCCGGGCAAGATGTTCCTGATCGACATGGAAGCCGGCCGCATCATCGACGACAAGGAACTCAAGGACGCTCTGGCCAACGCCAAGCCCTACCGCGAGTGGATCAGTCGCATCCAGATCAAGCTGGATGAAGTCGATGGCCCTGAGCCCACGCTGGAATCAGGCGCTTCTCTGCTGGATCGTCAGCAGGCTTTCGGTTACACCCAGGAAGACGTCAAGTTCCTGATGACGCCGATGGCAAAGACGGGTGAAGAAGCGATCGGCTCCATGGGCAATGACTCGCCGCTGGCGGTGATGTCCAACAAGAACAAGACGCTCTATCACTACTTCCGCCAGCTCTTCGCGCAGGTGACGAATCCTCCGATCGATCCGATCCGCGAGGCGCTGGTGATGTCGACGGTGTCCTTCATCGGTCCGAAGCCCAACCTGCTTGATCTGAACAACATCAATCCGCCGATGCGGCTTGAGGTGTCTCAGCCCGTGCTGGACTTCAAGGACATGGCGAAGATCCGTCATATCGAAGCTTTCACCGACAACAAGTTCAAGTCCTTCGAGCTGAACATCTGCTACCCGGCGGTGTGGGGCAAGGATGGCATCGAGGCGCGTCTAGCGTCGCTGTGTGCCAAGGCCGAGGATGCAGTGCGTTCGGGGTACAACATCCTGATCGTGTCCGATCGCAAGATCGACGCGAGCCATGTAGCGATTCCGGCGTTGCTGGCCACGTCCGCGATCCACCAGCATCTGGTCAAGCGTGGTCTGCGTACGGCGACCGGCCTCGTGGTGGAAACCGGCTCCGCACGTGAGGTGCATCACTTCGCCCTGCTGGCGGGTTACGGCGCCGAGGCGGTGCACCCGTACCTGGCGATGGAAACCTTGCGCGAGATCGCCCTGGGCATGGCCGACATTGATGGCGACAAGGCCATCTACAACTTCATCAAGGCGGTCAACAAGGGCTTGTGCAAGGTGATGTCCAAGATGGGCATCTCGACTTACATGTCCTACTGTGGCGCGCAGATCTTCGAAGCCATCGGCCTGAACAAGGAACTGGTCGAGAAGTATTTCGCTGGCACGCCGTCGAATGTCGAAGGTATTGGTCTGTTCGAGGTTGCCGAAGAGGCCTTGCGTCTGCATTCCGACGCGTTCGGCAAGGCGCCGGTGCTTGCCGATCAATTGGATGCAGGTGGCGAATACGCCTTCCGCATCCGTGGCGAGGAGCACATGTGGACGCCGGACGCCATCGCCAAGCTGCAGCATTCCACGCGTACGGACTCCTTCCAGACCTACAAGGAATACGCGCAGATCATCAATGACCAGAGCAAGCGCCACATGACGCTGCGCGGTCTGTTCGAGTTCAAGATCGATCCGAGCAAGGCGATTCCGCTGGAAGAGGTCGAGTCTGTGAAGGATATCGTCAAGCGTTTCGCCACTGGCGCGATGTCGCTCGGCTCGATCTCCACCGAGGCGCACTCCACGCTGGCCATCGCCATGAACCGTATCGGCGGCAAGTCGAACACCGGTGAGGGCGGCGAAGACGAGAAGCGCTACCGCAACGAGATGCGCGGTGTCTTCATCAAGAAGGGTGAGACCCTGGCCGACATCATCGGCAAGGACCGTATCGAGCGCGATGTGGTGCTGCAGGAAGGTGACTCGCTGCGGTCCAAGATCAAGCAGGTGGCCTCGGGCCGTTTCGGCGTGACCGCTGAGTACCTGACTTCGGCCGATCAGATCCAGATCAAGATGGCGCAGGGCGCCAAGCCCGGTGAGGGCGGCCAGCTGCCTGGTGGCAAAGTGTCCGAATACATCGGCAAGCTGCGCTATTCGGTACCCGGCGTGGGTCTGATCTCGCCGCCGCCACACCATGACATCTACTCCATCGAGGATCTGGCGCAGCTGATCCACGATCTGAAGAACGTCAATCCGGTGGCCGGCATTTCGGTCAAGCTGGTGTCCGAAGTAGGTGTGGGCACGGTGGCCGCGGGTGTTGCCAAGTGCAAGGCTGACCATGTGGTGATCGCCGGCCATGACGGCGGTACCGGCGCGTCGCCGTTGTCGTCGATCAAGTACGCAGGCTCGCCATGGGAGCTGGGGTTGGCCGAAACGCAGCAGACGTTGATGATCAACGGCCTGCGCGACCGCATCGTCGTCCAGGCCGATGGTCAGATGAAGACAGGGCGCGACGTTGTCATCGCGGCACTGCTGGGGGCTGACGAGATGGGTTTCGCCACCGCGCCGCTGGTGGTTGAAGGCTGCATCATGATGCGCAAGTGCCACCTCAACACCTGCCCGGTCGGCGTTGCCACGCAGGATCCGGTGCTGCGCCAACGCTTCTCTGGCCAGCCCGAACACGTGGTGCGCTATTTCTTCTTTGTCGCCGAGGAAGTGCGCGAAATCATGGCGCAACTGGGCATCCGTACCTTCGAAGAGTTGATCGGTCGCGCCGATCTGCTCGACAAGAAGGCTGCAATCGCCCATTGGAAGGCCCAGGGTTTGGACTTCGCCAAGATCTTCCACGTGCCCGAGGTGGATTCGCCGCGCCGGGTCGTCGCCAGTCAGGATCATGGCCTGGAGAAGGCTCTGGATCACAAGCTCATCGAGAAGGCGCAGGCCGCCATCGAGCGTGGTGAGCGTGTCTCCTTCATCCAGCCGGTGCGCAACGTCAACCGTTCGGTGGGGGCCATGCTCTCCGGCGAAGTGGCGAAGAAATACGGTTTCGAAGGACTGCCCGATGACACCATCCACGTGCAGCTGACCGGTACTGCCGGCCAGAGCTTTGGCGCCTTCTTGGCCCATGGCGTCACGCTGGATCTGGTGGGTGAGGGCAATGACTACGTTGGCAAGGGCCTCTCCGGTGGCCGTGTGATCGTGCGTTGCGCCAATGATTTCCGTGGCTTCGGTCCTGAGCACATCATCGCCGGCAATACCGTGCTGTTCGGTGCCATCGCCGGTGAAGCCTACTTCAACGGTGTGGGAGGCGAGCGTTTCTGCGTGCGTAATTCCGGTGCCGCAGCGGTTGTCGAGGGCGTGGGTGACCATGGCTGCGAATACATGACGGGTGGCACGGTGGTGGTGCTGGGTGAGACCGGCCGCAACTTCGCGGCTGGCATGTCCGGTGGCGTGGCCTATGTCTATGACCCGACGGGGCTGTTCGCCAAGAAGTGCAATACCGCGATGGTTGATCTCGAAGCTGTGCTGCCGACTGCCGAGCAGACCGAAAAGGTCGATCGCGACATCTGGCACGCCGTACGGCGGGGCAATGCGGGCGAGACCGACGAGGCAATCCTCAAGCGCATGGTGGAGAACCACTTCAAGTACACCGGCAGCGTGCGTGCGCGCACCTTGCTGGAGCGCTGGGAAGAGTCCCGCAAGGCCTTCGTCAAGGTAATGCCGAAGGAATACCGTCGCGCCCTCAAGGAACTGGCTGCCGCTGCGCGCGCCCAGTCCGAAGCGGCCACCGCCTGAGAATTGGGAAGGATCTGAAAAATGGGAAAAGTTACCGGTTTTCTCGAGTTTGAGCGTCAGGACGAAGGCTATGAAGCGCCCGAAGCTCGCAAGAGGCATTACAAGGAATTCGTACTCGCGCTGAGCGACGACCAGGCCAAGGTTCAGGGCGCTCGCTGCATGGATTGTGGCATTCCGTTCTGCAACAACGGTTGCCCCGTCAACAACATCATTCCTGACTGGAATGATCTGGTTTACAAGGGCAACTGGGAGCAGGCCATCGGTGTGCTGCATTCCACCAACAACTTCCCGGAGTTCACCGGCCGTATCTGTCCGGCACCCTGTGAAGCCGCCTGCACGCTAGGGATCAATGCCGCACCCGTGGGCATCAAGTCCATCGAGCATGCGATCATCGACAAGGCTTGGGAGCACGATTGGGTTCAGCCGCAGCCGGCACCGATCAAGACCGGCAAGAAGGTCGCCATCGTCGGGTCCGGTCCGGCCGGGCTGGCCGCAGCGCAACAACTGGCGCGTGTCGGCCACGATGTGACGGTATTCGAGAAGAGCTCCCGCATTGGTGGTCTGTTGCGCTACGGGATTCCCGACTTCAAGCTCGACAAGGCCATCATCGACCGCCGCGCCAAACAGCTGGAAGCTGAAGGTGTGGTCTTCAAGACTTCGGTTTATGTGGGCGATGCGGATCTTCCCAAAGGCATCAATACAGATGCCAAGGAAAAGGTCTCGCCGAAGAAGCTGCTCAAGGAGTTCGACGCTGTGCTGATCACGGCGGGCTCCGAAGTGCCGCGTGATCTGCCGGTGCCCGGGCGCGAGCTGGAAGGCGTGCATTTCGCACTGGAATTTCTGATTCCGCAGAACAAGGCCAATGCCGGCGACAAACTGAAGGAACAGATCAAGGTCGCGGGCAAGAATGTGGTGGTGATCGGCGGCGGTGACACAGGCTCAGACTGCGTGGGGACTTCGAGTCGTCAAGAGGCAGCGAGCATCCTGCAGATCGAATTGATGCCCAAACCCCCGGTCCAGGAAAACAAGCCGCTGACCTGGCCGTACTGGCCAAACAAGTTGCGTACTTCGTCTTCGCATGATGAAGGCTGTCAGCGCGAATGGGGGGTGACCACCAAGGAGTTCAAGGGCGAGAATGGCAAGCTCAAGTCCATGGTGATCGCGCAGGTCGAGTGGAAGCGTGACGAGAAGATCGGCCAGATGAAGATGTCCGAGGTGCCGGGGTCCGAGCGCGAAATTCCTGCCGAGGCGGTGTTCCTGGCTATGGGGTTTACGAACCCCGTCGCGGGTCTGCTCGAAGGCTTTGGTGTCGAGAAGGATGGGCGTGGCAATGCCAAGGCCACGACCGACGGTACAGGCTGCTATGCGACCAATGTGTCCAAGGTCTTCGCTGCGGGGGATACCCGCCGTGGTCAGTCGCTGGTCGTATGGGCGATTCGTGAAGGTCGGCAGGCGGCGCGTGAGGTCGATGCCTTCCTGATGGGAGATAGCGTGTTGCCACGCTGAACAGAGAGTTCGATCGTACTGTGGCGACCGTCAGGCAGGCTACAGGCGTACGGACAGGGCTGGCGTCAGCGGGGGCTGCCGCCAGCCCGTTTTTTTGGATCGGGTTCGATGCGAACAGGGTTTGCTCTGTCGCAAGGTCGCGTTTGTCGATTTACCCGTGTTGACTGGCGATGAATAGGTTTGCGTAGGCATAATCCCACCCCATAAAGAAAAGGGTTACACACCCTGAAAACAAATGAGGGGGTTGGGATGATGTATCGCATTGAGTATCACGGGAAACTCCTTGAAGGGTTTAATCCCGAGATCGTGCGCATGGAGGTCGCCGTACGTTTGCGTGAGGATCAGGTGCTTCGCCTGTTCTCCGGTGAACGCGTGGTGCTCAAGAAGGCCGTCAGCGAAGGTGCCTGTGAGCGTTACATTGCCGAGCTTCGGCGTATGGGTATGGACGCGGCCCTGGTGCCGCTGGATGTTTCGCCGCCGCCTGCAGCCATGCTGACTTATGCAGTGGTTTTCTGGGGCAATCTACTGACCGGTTTCGAGCGTCCTGCAGTGATGGGTGCCGCAGCGCGTCGTTTCAAGTTGGCCCCTGCGCAATTGATGCAGATCTTTTCCGGCGTGAAGGTCGTACTCAAGCGGGGCGTCAGTACGGAAACCGGCGCACGATGGATTGAATCGCCCCGGGTTTCCTAGACAGCCCCGAGCTTCATGAAATACTGTTTTTCA
>NZ_MDUX01000095.1 GCF_014736495.1 Candidatus Dactylopiibacterium carminicum | reverse complement strand
TGAAAAACAGTATTTCATGAAGCTCGGGGCTGTCTAGGAAACCCGGGGCGATTCAATGGTCAGCGCAGTTGAACATCAGCAATCTCTTCGACAAGACCTACTTCGACTTTGCCGGTAACCAGATTTATTACGGTCAGCCGCGCAAAAGCGTACTTACCGTAACGTACAAGTTCTGAAATTTGCCGATCGCGCTTTTTCGAAAGCATTCGCAGGGAAAGGCACAGCAACAAAGGCAGGGGTGGTCCCTGTCGAGGCGCTGTCACGCAGCCATGCGGGCGCTTTCGAACGAGCCCTCCGGGTTGAAATGTATGGCTCGCTGACACTGCGTCGCGCTTCTTGTGCGGGGATTGCCCTGCACAAGAAGCGCGCTGAGCGCTCAGCTCGACTGCAACACGTACATATGCCCGAAACGGGTGCTTGCATCGCGTGACAAGGTGGTGAAATCCCCCTCCTCGATGATCTGCCCACGCTCGAACACCAGGATGCGATCCGCCTGGCGCAGTGTGCTGATACGGTGCGCCACCACGATCATTGTGCGGCCGAAGGCGAACTCTTCCTGCATGAGTCCTGCCATCACATGCGCCTCGGTCTCCGAATCCAGCGCCGAAGTCGCTTCATCCAGCAGCAGGATCGGCGCATTGCGACAGATCGCGCGGGCAATGCCCACACGCTGGCGCTCGCCCCCCGAGAGTGCATAGCCACGCTCGCCGACCACGGTCTCCAGCCCCTCGGGCAGGCGGGCGATCAGACCGTCCAGACAGGCAATCTGGCAGGCACGCTGCAACAACAGAGGATCCACCTCACGCATCATGGTGAGGTTTTCCTTCAGCGAGAAATTGAACAGCTCGGTCTCCTGCAACACCACGGTGACCTGGCTGGTCAGTGCCTCGTGCTCGATCTCGCTCACCGGCGTCTCTCCGATGCGCAATTCGCCACGCTCCAGGTGATAGAGGCCGAGCAGCAGCTTGATCAGCGTCGACTTCCCCGAGCCCGAATGCCCCGCCACGCCGATGATCTCTCCGCGCGGGATGGTGAGCGACAGCGGGCCTACGGCGGGTTTGTCGCCGTAGCGGAAGACCGCGTCCTGCAAGGTAATCGCATCCCATTGCGCCGGAAACGGCTTCTCTCCGCGCGCCAGCGGATTCTTGCCCCAGAAGATCGACATCATGCGGCCGAGGTTCGACTTGCGCTCGATCATCATCTGGATGCGGTCGGTGAATTCGACGGAAGAATCGCGCAGACGATCGAAATAGGCCGCATAGGTCAGGAAGAAACCGGGCAGCAAATGCCCTTTCATGACCATGAACCCGATTACCAGCAGATAGAAGCCCCAGGACACGCTGTTGTGGATCTGAAAGCACATCCACTTGGTATTGGAAAGCCGCAGGCGCTCGTAAGACAGCTGACGTGCCAGTTCCTCGCGCTGCGCGATGCTGCCCGTCATGTTGTTCGCCGCCCCCATCGCCTTCACGGCCAGGATGTTGGAAGCACTTTCGACAAAGCTGCCACTGGCATTTTCCAGCGACTTGTTGATGCGATCGGAAAGCCTGGAAATGCGATGGTCGAAATATCCCTCGATGGCGATCAACACACCGAGGTAGTAGACGAAGAACAGGATGAAGGCCGGATGCAGCAGCATGCAGGCCACCAGCGACCCCACGAAGGCGGCGAACGCGCCTGTCAGGCTGTTGATCACCTCGCTGGTCCATTCCCGCACGGCCTCCGCGCCGGTGAGAATGCGCTGCGCCTTGTTGCCGGTGCTTTCCTGCTGGTGCCAGGATAGTGAATAGCTCAACAGCCGCTCGAATCCCCAGACCTTGGCGCGGTAGCGCGCATTCAAACTGATCTTGCCCAGCATGCGCTTGCTGGACAGACGCACCAGCGCCACCACCGCGTACGAGCCCGCCAGCAACGCCACCAGCCAGAACAGCGTCGTCGCACTAGGGCGTACGCTCTCTTCCGCTTGCATGAAGCCGATCAGGAAGTTGGCGATCATGCCGATCAGCAGCGGCGGCACCAGGGTGTAGAACATCACCAGGAGCAGCACGAAGAAGAAGAAAAGGTAGGTCCAGCGCTCTTCGGCGAGGAAAAACCACAGAGCACGCGGCAAGTCCCGAAAACTGAAATGTTCGGACCCGGAAGGCGACATGGGAACTCCACTACAGGCAGGCACGGACGGAGGCGTCCGCAAGCCCGGCATTCTACGCCCCGCCTGACCCTGCGCATTGACACCGCGCAGCCACCGACAGCACACTCGCGCGCTTGCGTTTTGACAGGACGGCAGCCCGATGCCGCCTAGGGACAGGAGACACAATAAACATGGCCAAGCCAAAGAACCGGGAAAAACAACCCGAAACCACGGAACAGACCTCGCCGATTTCCCCAAGCCGTATCGGCGCGCAGTTCGACGCCGTTTCCGCGCGCATCGAAACCGTGCCCGCCTGGCTGCGCACAACGCTGTGCATGGCGCTCGTGCTGATCATCGGCCTGATGATGTATTTCGCGGGCCATGACAAGCCGCCCCACGCCTTCTGGGACGAGAACTATCACGTCACCTCGGCACAGCGCTACATCGACGGCATCGCCCACATGGAAACCCACCCGCCGCTGGGCAAGCTGCTGATTGCCGCCGGCGAGGCACTCACCGGGGCCAATGCCGATATCGACAAGAGCGCCCTGGTACGGGACAAGTACATTTCCGGCGACAACCTGCCGGAAGGCTTTTCCTTCGCCGGCATGCGCTTCATGCCCAGCCTGTTCGGCGCATTCGCTGCGGTGATGTTCTTCGGCTTGATGTTCGCCCTCACCGACAACCGTTTCATCGCACTGTTGCTCTCTTCTCTGTACCTGTTCGAGAACGCCTTCATCGTGCATTTCCGCGCGGTGCACCTCGACAGTTTTCAGATGTTCTTCTGCCTCGGTGCGCTGTGGCTGTTCGTCCGCCTGTGGAAACGCGAAGGCGCCATCCCTTGGCAACAGTACGCAGCACTGGGTGCACTCTGCGGCCTGGGTATCATGGTCAAGGTCAATGCTGCACTGCTGCTGGCCCTGTTTCCGGTGCTCTATTTCAAGGATGCAGGCGCGCGTGCAGGTCTTTCGCTGGCTGGCCATGCACGCCATTTCCTGACCAAGAGCGGCGCCGCGACTGCTGCACTGGCTATCGTTGCGCTCGTCGTATTCGGCCTGCACGGCCTGATCGCCGACCAGTCGCCCAGCCCGCGGGACCCGGCGGGTCAGAAGGATCTGGCGCATATGTCCGCCACCTACAAGGACTACGTGAACCTGCACCAGTCCATGACGCCTTCGGTGCTCTTCGCCATCAGCCGTGATTACTTCAACTTCATGCAGGTCGACAACAAAGGCGTGCCGAAGCTCGACGTCTGCAAACCCGGCGAAAACGGCTCACACCCGATGAACTGGCCGGCCATGAACAAAACCATCAACTATCGCTGGGATTCGGCCAATGGCATGACCCGTTACGTCCAGCTCGTTGGCAACCAGTTCTCCTGGTACCTGGGCCTGGCCGCCGTGCTGCTCTCCCTGCTGACCATTGCCAATCATCGCCTGTTCAAGATGCCGATGGGCGAGAAGCGCAGCTATCAGCTGATCGAGGTCTTCACGGGGCTGTACGTGTTGTTCATGCTGCTGCACCTGTATCTTGGCGCCCAGCGCGTGATGTACCTGTATCACTATTTCATCGGCCTGCTCATCAGCTACATCCTGATCGTGCTGAACTGGCAACATCTGTGCGATTTCCACGGTTTCACGTTGCGCAAGCGAACCGCCATCGCCGCAGGCTTCACCGCGGCCATCATCGCCAGCAGCCTGTTCTTCCTGCCGCTCTCCAACCACTGGCCACTGACCAAGCAGCAGTGCGAGGCACGCAACATCTTCTCCAACGTCGTGTCCTGCCAATAACATCGATCCCATCAAAACGCCCCGTGCCCGCGGGGCGTCTCCCCTCCCATGCGCACCGCGCCCAATCCTCTGATCGACACGCTCAAGGCTCTTGCCTCGCAACTCATCGTCCTGCATCACTTGGCGTTCTACGGCCCGATGTCGGACCACGCCTACGCCCCGGATCTGATCGACTGGCTGTACGACTACGCACGCATGGCCGTGCAATGTTTCCTGGTCATCGGCGGCTATCTGGCCGCACAATCCCTTGCACCCTCAGGACATATCACCAAACCCAAGTTCACGCTGCCCGGGCTGCTCTGGAAACGCTATCTGCGTCTGGCTCTGCCGCTGTTCGCCGCCCTGGGACTGGCCATTGCGGCAGCGGCCCTCGTACGGACAATCCATCCCCTGCCAGACACCCCCACTGCGCCTGCGCTGGGGCAACTGGTGGCGCATCTTCTCCTGGCGCAGCAGATCCTTGGGCATGAATCCCTTTCCGCCGGCGTATGGTATGTGGCCATCGACTTCCAGCTCTTCGCCCTCTTCGCCGCCCTCATGTGGCTAGGACGCCACGCTGGCCGCTTCGCCAACTTTGCACCGCTGCTGGTGCTGTCACTGACGCTGGCATCGCTGTACGGCTTCAACCGCCAGCCGGAACTGGATATCTGGGCCCCCTACTTCTTCGGCGCCTACGGACTCGGCATCACCGTATGATGGCTACAACGCAGCCGCCACTTCTGGCCTGGCCTGCTGCTGTTGGCACTCATCACCCTGGGGGCACTGCTATTCGAACAACGCCCGCGCCTGGCCCTGGCGTTCGGCTGTGCCATGTTGCTTGCATTCGCTGCGCGCCATCCTGCGCATCGCCCTACCTGGGCACCGATCGCCCTGCTCGGCCGGATTTCCTATTCCGTATTCCTGGTGCACTACCCGGTCTGCCTGCTGGTGAATGCCGCCTTTGCACACTGGGTGGCACCCGAGCCCTGGCTGCAACTCGGCGGCATGTTGCTGGCCTGGTGGCTCAGCCTCACGGCCGGCTGGTTGTTCCACCACTACGTGGAAACCTGGCTGACCCGCCACACGACTTCCGCTACCATTGCCCGGCCGCATCAGGCGCACTTCAACACCTAGAACAATCTGCGGATGAGTACTCAAGACGAATACCAGGAACGACGCAAACACCAGCGTTTTGCAGCCCAACGCGATGGCAAGCCCTGTATCGACATCCTGGTCGCAGGAAAACGGATCACGCTGAACGATCTCTCCATCGATGGGTTCAGCCTCCCGCCCGACGAAGCCCTCGTGGAAGGCGAAACCTTCGATTTCGAGATGCGCCTGATCGACGGTTTTGGTGACCGCATCCGTGGGCAAGCCATTGCCGTAAACGAAGTCAACGGCCTCATCGGCTGTCAGTTCGTAGACCTGGATCCCGCCCAACAGCGAGTTCTTGAAGAATGGCTCATCGTGATCGTGATCTGTGGAGCTTCGGTACGGCTCACGCCGGCCGACGCGGAAGCCATCGTCAAGGGCCCCTCGCTGATCTGATGCGCACCCACAAGATTCTTCACGGCTGGGATCTCGTACGCATCGGCGTGGTCGACGAGTTCGAACTAGACGAAGATCCGCGCCAGATAGCCAAACGCCTGCAGAGGGCCGGCGTGGTCGAGCACTTCAACCACCGCTATGCGCTGTTCACACTTGCGCGTCGTGCCAGCGGCGATTGCCATTATCTGAATGCCAAGACCCGCCGCTGCACCGTTTACGAACGACGGCCCGACACCTGTCGCAAACACCCGGAGACGCTGGGGCCGCGCCCCGGGCACTGCGCCTACAGACAAAAGGCCTGAACGCCTGCTTCAGGCCTTCTTCACGAATTCCGACTTGAGCTTCATCGCGCCGATACCATCGATCCTGCAATCGATGTTGTGATCGCCCTCAACCAAGCGGATTCCCTTCACCTTGGTACCCACCTTCACCACCGAAGAGGATCCCTTGACCTTCAGATCCTTGATCACGGTGACACTGTCGCCATCGGCCAGCAGATTGCCATTGGCATCTTTGACCACCAGTTCGTCGCCTGCACCAGCGGCCTCGCCACCCGGCTGCCACTCGTGCCCACATTCCGGACAGACCAGCATCGCTCCATCCTCGTAGGTATAGGCGGAATTGCATTGGGGGCAGGCAGGCAGTGCGCTCATTTCGGTGCTCTCTCATCAGAAAAAACGGAACGGCCCCGCCATGCAGTACAGGAATGCAGAGGCCGCAAGGGCGCGCATTGTGCCCGATTCAGGCGCACAGAGGCGAATCCCGGCGGGATCGCAGGCCCGCCCCTTCAGGCAGAAACGCGTGAAGCAAGGCGGCCCTATTGCGTAAAGTCGCCCCTGCAGGCACGGCATGCAGCCATCTGCCTTGCAAATCACAACCCAACAAGGAGCCGAATATGAACCGACAGACCCTCTCCACCCTGTTCGCGTGCCTTCTCGCACTCTCTATCACCGCATGCGGCAAGCAGGAGTCCGCCGCTGAAGCCAGCAAGGAAGCTGCCACCGAAGCAATGGAAAAAGCCGGCGAAGCCATCGACAAGGCCGGCGAAGCAGCGGCCGAGGCCACCGCTTCTGGCGTTGAAGCCGCGAAGGATGCGGCGGCAGATGCCAAGTCCGCTGCAGGCGAAGCCTGGGATGCCACCAAGGATGCAGCATCCGCCGCTGCCGACAAGACCAAGGAAGTCGCCGGAGAGATCAGGGATGCAACCGGCAACGCCATCGACAAGACAAAGGAAGCAGCAGGAAATGCCAAGGATGCAGCCGGCAATGCTCTGGACAAGGCCAAGGAAGCCGTCGGCAAATAAGTCGAGCCTGATCGTCACCCAGCGGCTGACGCCGCACTTTCCTCTGGGGCAGGTTGAGCGCAAAGCGCCAGCCTGCCCTCCCTCTCTTTCAGAACAATCGCCGTCGCGACTCACGTTTTCGACGGGACTACACCCGACGTCAGGCCGTCGAACCTGCCGACAGTCCAGACCAGTCGCTCCGTTTGCCTATAAAATCGCGCTCCCCACCGCCCGGAAGCGATCACCCTCGTATTCATCAAAGCCTTACCGATGAACAAATACCTTCAGACAATCCAGGCAAACCTGCCACAGTGGGCCATCGAATGGTTCGACGTTTTCTCCGTCGTCCTGCAGGTCGTGGCCATCATGCTGGCTGCATGGATCACGACACGCATCGCCCGGCACTTCATCAAGCGCCTGACCACCACCTATTCCTTCCCTCCTCGTGTCGTCCAGCTCTCGCGTCGCGTCGTCAGCCTGCTGATCTTCAGTGGTGCCCTGCTCTGGTCGCTGGAGCGCATGGGCGTTTCCGGTTCGGTGTTATGGACAGCCTTCACGGGCTTCGCAGCCGTTGGCGCCGTAGCCTTCTTTGCAGCCTGGAGTGTGCTTTCCAATCTTTTCTGCGCCCTGTTGATCTACACCACCCGCGCCTTCCGTGCAGGAGATCTGGTGGAACTGGTGGAAAAAGGCAATGAACCCGGCATCAAGGGACGCGTGCTCGACATCAACCTCGTCTACACCACGCTACTGGAAAGTGGCGATCACACGCATGGCGTCACCTTGCAATTGCCCAACAGCATGTTCTTCCAGCGTGCTCTGCGGCGCTGGCATGGCGAGGCCGCCGAGAATGCCCGACCGGAAGGGCCCGCATCGTAGGGCACCGAAGTGCCACGCCGGATCGGATGATTGCAGCGTAACGCGGCAACCAAAAAACAAGGCGCTGTTGGAGTTAGCTGTTGAGTCTCCATCGCCCGGCCGCCTCGTTGAGGCA
>NZ_MDUX01000027.1 GCF_014736495.1 Candidatus Dactylopiibacterium carminicum | reverse complement strand
GCGCCTTCTTGCATCTCGCATGCGCCTATATCTGGCTACTGTGAACACGCCCTAGAGTTGCACGGGTACGCCGCGCTTTGCCGATTCGTATATCCCGCAGACCAGCGAGACGGTATTGCGGGCATCCCGGCCGCTGACGCTCAGGGGCGCCTGGCCTTCCAGCGCGAGGACGACTTCCTCCAGCTGGCGCAGATGGCCGTGGAAGCTGATCTGGTCGGGCGCGCCGGCACCCGATTGAGCCTGCCCGCCGTTGGCAGCCAGCAGCGCTGCATCGCCGGGTTCGGCCTCGCGGAAATCCCAGCGCACGATGCGATCGTCCTCGATCGAGGCCGAGCCGAATTCGCCGCAGATGTCGATCCGCCGCTCCCAGCCCGGCCACGCGGCGGTGGTTGCCTCGATGCTGCCGAGCGCGCCGTGCGCAAAGCGTAGCGAGGCGCAGGCGGTGTCTTCCGCTTCGATGCCGGTATGCACGCGGCGGGTGGTCCAGGCGAATACTTCGCTGGGCATGCCGGCCAGCCATTGCAGCAGGTCGACCGCGTGGATCGCCTGGTTCATCAGCGCGCCGCCGCCGTCCAGCGCGAGCGTGCCCTTCCAGCCTTTGTAGTATTCCTTGCTGCGATACCATTTCACGTAGGCACTGCACAGCGAGAGGCGGCCGAAGCGGCCCCTGTCCAGAGCGGCCTTGAGCGCACGGGCGCCTTCCGAGAAGCGCGCCTGGAAGATGGCGGCGACCATCAGGCCGGCGCGGTCGGCCGCCGCCAGCATGGCGTCGACGCGCGCCACGCTGATTTCCAGCGGCTTCTCGACGACCACGTGCTTGCCGGCAGCGATGGCCTGCAGTGCCGGTTCGAGGTGCGCGCCGCTGGGCGTGACGATGCAGACGACGTCGATGTCCGGATGGGCCACGAGCGCGGCCGTATCGCTGGTATGGAACGGCAGCCCGTGCTTGAGGGCGAACTGCTCAGCGGTGGCGGCCGTCCTGCACGCGATGCCGACCAGACGCACGTTGTGGTGTGCGGCGAGCGCCTGGATGGCTGCCGCGTGATAGTTGGCGATCATGCCGGCGCCGATGAGGCCGAAGCCGATCGTCTTGCCGGAACCTTGAGTATGCATGTCAGTCTCCTGTGCCGTGGATGATGTCGGTCTGTGCCTGCGTCATGGCGGCCCTGGTCGCGGCGCAGGATCAGGTCGTCGTGGGGCCGCAAGGAGCCAGCAGGCATGCACCACCCCTGCCGTTTTTCTGTCTTTGACTGGCAGGGCGCCATCGATGGCGACCCACACCTGGCTTACGCCTTGAGCGTGGATTCTGGCGTATAAGACACCGCATTCAGATCCATGAACCATAGGGGGTTTCCATGAAGATCACGCATGCGTCGCTGGAGGAGGCTGCTCGCCAGGGGCTGATCGGGGTCGGGCAGGTGGCGCCGCTGTGGGATTTCCTGCAGGCGCAGACGGCGGATCAGCCCTCGTTCCGCTTCACGCACATCCTCTACTACTTCGGTGGCCTGATCGCCATCGGGGCGATGACGCTGTTCATGAATCTGGGATGGGAACGCTTTGGCGGCTGGGGGCTGTTCTGGATCGCGCTGGCCTATGCGGGAGCCGGGCTGTGGCTGACGGAGCATTTCCTGCATCGCCTGAAACTGGCGATTCCTGCAGGCATCGCGGCAGCTTTCGTGGTGGCGCTCGCGCCGCTGGCGATCTACGGCTTGCAGGTAGCCTTCGGCTGGTGGGCGGACGGGCGCGTCTACCGTGATTACCATGCCTACATCGACTGGCGCTGGCTGATCATGGAGCTGGGCACGCTGGCGGTCGGCGCAGTGATGCTCTGGCGTTACCGCCTGCCATTCCTGGTGATGCCGGTCGCGGCCACGCTGTGGTACATGAGCATGGATCTCGCGCCTTTCCTTTTCGGCGCGACGGTGGATTGGGAGATGCGCAAGTTCGTCTCGCTGTGGTTCGGCCTGCTGATGATCTTGTTTGCCTTCTGGGTGGATGTGCGCAGCCGGCAGGCGCGGGATTATCCGTTCTGGCTCTATCTCTTCGGCGTGCTGGCGTTCTGGGGCGGTTTGTCGATGCTGCGGTCGGACAGCGAGCTGGGCAAGTTCCTCTACCTCTGCGTCAACCTCCTGATGATCGGCGTCGGCGCCACGCTGGCACGGCGGGTCTTCGTGGTCTGCGGCGGGCTCGGGGCTGCGGGTTATGTCGGCCACCTCGCTTACGAGGTGTTTCGCGACAGCATGCTGTTCCCCTTCCTGCTGACCCTGATCGGCCTTGGCGTGATCTGGCTGGGCATCCTCTGGCAGCGTCGCGAGGAAGCCATCGCCGCACGCCTGCGCGCCTTTTTGCCGGCACCTCTGCGTGCCTTGGTGGCACGGCGGCATTGATCCTGGCGGTTTTCCGTGCGGGGCGCATGCCTGCGGAAAGCCCCTTTGTGTGGGTATGTTATCGGTCTCAGGTTTCTGTCAATCGCTTTATCCACCAATCCCGGGTGAAGTATGCCCCGGCGTATAACCGCGCCACGCCAGATCGCCGTATGGATCGTTACCGGCCCTGCATGGCGCATTCCTGATTTCACAACGAAACGGTTGGGCCCTGGGCCTGCGATTGCATGGCTGCCGGCCCATGTTCTTCAGACGGAGTCCGAAGATGAAAAAGTTGGCGGCGCCCGCACTGGCGGTGGTTTTCCTGTTGTCCCTGAATGCCTGTAGCTTGATGAATTCCAGACCTTCCTCACCGCAAGTCGCACCGGGTTCTGCCAGTCGGCCGGTGCTGTCCGCCACCGAGGCCGCCCGTTTCATGCCGGCACGCTATTTCGCCCAGCGTGGCAGCCTGTCCGCGCCGGTGACTGATCCCTGGGCGCCGGCTGCGATCGATCTTGCCGGCGTGAAGCCGGATTTCACCGTCGGCAAAGGCGGCACGCATGCCACGGTACAGCAGGCGGTGAACGCCGCAATCGCCGGTGGCAAGCGCACCCGGCAATACATCCGCATCCTGCCGGGCATCCATACCGGTGCGGTGTATGTGCCGATCGATGCACCGCCGTTCACCCTGTTCGGTACGGGCAAGCCCGAAGAAGTGGATATCCAGCTCACGCTGGATGCGCGCACGCCGCCCAGGGCCTACATCGCGGCGGTGAGTCCTGCCGGCCAGTTCAAGGCAGGCGAACCGGCTTGGGAGATGTACAAGGTCTGCGCCGAACAGAATCCGGACAAGCCGATGGATACGCCTTGAGCCGCGGTGATGTGGGCACAGGCCGATGGATTCCAGTTGAAGAACCTGACGGTGACCAACACGCTGCTGGACACCATCAAGGATGAAGGCCACCAGGCCGTGGCCCTGCGTACGGATGGCGACAGGACCCAGCTGGAGAACGTGCGCCTGATAGGCCGTCAGGACACCTTCCTGGTCAACGTGGGCGAGGCGCCGACGCCGACCAACAAGGTCGGCACCTATCCGTTGGACAAGATCGCACGTGCCCACATCAAGGATTCATACATCGAGGGGGATGTCGACTTCGTCTTCGGCCGCGCCAATGCGGTGTTCGACAACTGCGAGTTTCATGTCGTCTCCTCGCGTCGCAGTGTGCCGGCGATCGTGTTCGCGCCGGATACCGTGCCGGCATCCTCGCTGGGTTTCCTGGTGATCAACAGCCGCATCACGGGGGATGCCGGGCATCAGGCGCTGAAGAAATCCAAGCTGGGCCGCTCCTGGGATCAGGGGGCCGGTGGCACGGGTTATCTGGTCGGCCAGTCGCCGAACGGCCAGTTGCTGATCCGTGATAGCTACATCGACGCAAGTTTCGATGTGGATGCCCCCTGGGACAAGGCCGCGACCACCGGCCGGCCGCACAAAGGCAACATCGCCGCGGAACGCAAGCTGGACGATCCGGCCTACAACCGCCTGTGGGAGTTCGGCAATTACGGGCCGGGCGTGAAATAACGCGGAACCTTGCGGCAAAAAGGGCGACCAAGGGTCGCCCTTTTTGCTTTGAGGGCTGGGCAAGATTTCCGTGGGCAGGTATGGTCGCCGGCCTGACGGGGGCCTCCGATCACATCGGGCCCGCCCGCCTCATCGACTGTTCTCCTGGATCTACGGATGTACGCTGCAATGGAACAACTGGCTGCCCAGCTGGCAGAGAACCCGCTGCTCTACACGCTGATTGCGCTCAGCCTGTTGTTGTCGCTTTCCTGGCTGGGAAACTGGATCGTCAAACGAATTCTGCTGGTCGCCCTGTTCCGTGCCCTGCGGGCCAGTCCGTTGGGCGAGGTGCGGCAGGGCGACGATCTGGATTTTATTGCGCGCCTGGCGAATGTGGTGCCGGCACTGATCATCTCCGAAGGCATCCTTTACGTGCCGGGCCTGCCGGAAGCGCTGGTGACGGTGGTCAGCAACGTCTCGCGCGCCTTCACGGTGGTCACCGTCGCCATGGCGATCAGCCATGTGCTGACATTGGTGAATCAGCTCTACGAGCGCCGCCCGGACGCACAGAACAAGCCGATCAAGGGCTATCTCCAGCTATTGAAACTGGTGGTGTATGTGGTGGCGACGATCCTGATGGTGGCGCTGCTGCTCGACCGCTCGCCGCTGATCCTGCTCTCCGGCCTGGGCGCGATGGCCGCGGTGCTGATGCTGATTTTCCAGGACACCCTCCTGTCGCTGGTGGCCAGTGTGCAGATTTCGTCCAACGACATCATCCGTGTTGGGGACTGGGTGGAGATGCCGCAGCTCAACGCGGATGGCAGCGTGATCGACGTCGCGCTGCACACCGTCAAGGTGCAGAACTGGGACAAGACCATCACCACCATCCCCACCCGCCGCTTCATCACTGATCCCTTCAAGAACTGGCGCGGCATGCAGGAATCCGGCGGCCGCCGCATCAAGCGCAGCCTGATGATCGACCAGCAAAGCGTGCGTTTCCTCGACGAAGGGGAAAAGACCAGCCTGCGCCGCTTCCGGCTGCTGCAGGACTACCTCGAGCAGAAGCAGCAGGAGATCGAAGGCTGGAATGCCCGATTGCAGGAGCAGGGCCGGGAGACGGTAAACACCCGCCGCATCACCAATCTGGGTACCTTCCGCGCCTACGTGGAGCGTTACCTGCGCCACCACACCCAGATCCATCAGGACATGACCCTGATCGTGCGCCAGATGGCACCGACGCCGGAAGGTCTGCCGCTGGAAATCTACTGTTTCACGGCCACCACGGCCTGGGTGGCCTACGAAGGCATCCAGGCGGACATCTTCGACCATCTGCTGGCGATCATTCCGGAATTCGGCCTGCGGCTGTTCCAGCAGCCCAGCGGGCAGGACATGCGCACGCTGGCCCGGGGGCTGCATGCCGCCGAGGCCGCGTGATCCGCGTGTGGCCGGCAAGGCGCCGATGAAGCGCGCCTGCGCGGGGCTGCTGCTCCTGTTGCTCGGTGGCTGCGCCAACCTGGGTTACTACGGCCAGTCCGTGCGCGGGCAGCTGTATCTGTGGTGGCGTGCCGCGCCGGTGGAGCAGGTGCTGGCCGATCCGGAGGTTTCCGCCCCCTTGCGTGCCCGCCTGCAAAGCAGCCAGGCGATACGCGATTTTGCCGTGAGCCACCTCGATCTGCCGGACAACCGCAGCTACCGGCGCTATGCCGATTTGCAGCGCCCCTTTGCGGTGTGGAACGTGATCGCCACGCCGCCAGACAGCCTGACCCCGCATCCGTTCTGCCCGCCTCTGGTCGGCTGTTTGCCTTACCAGGGTTTTTTCAGCGAAGCCGAAGCACTGCGCCGGGCGGACGCCCTGCGTGCCGAGGGGCTGGAGACGATCACCTATGGCGTGGCGGCGTATTCCACGCTGGGCTGGTTTGCCGATCCGCTGCTCAACACCTTCATGGGCTTGCCCGAGCCGGAGTTGGCCGGGCTGATCTTCCACGAGCTCACGCACCAGCAGGTCTTCGTGAAGGACGACGTGGCCTTCAACGAATCGCTGGCGAGTTTCGTCGAAGCACAAGGCATCCGCGAATGGCTGGGTACGCGCCCCGAGGAGCTGGCCGCCTGGCAGACACGGCGTGCGCGGGGAGATCGCTTGCGCGGGCTGGTGCTTGCCGCGCGCGATGAACTGGCGGCGCTGTATGCCGCGCATCCGGCGGACTGGGCTGCGCGCAAGGCCATGCGCCTGGCACGTCTGCGCGAAGATTTGGCCGCGCTCTGGCGCGAAGCCGGTGCGGAGCCGCGCGGGTTGTGGTTCGATACGCCGCTGGGCAACCCGCAGCTCACGCTGGTGGCCACCTATCACGCATGGGAGCCCGCCTGGCAGCGGCTGTTCGTTGCCAGCAAGCAGGACTGGCCCGCGTTCTGGCAGGCGGTGCGCGAGATCGCCCAGCGATCCAGCGCCGGGCGGGAAGCCTGTCTGCGCGGTGAAAGCTGCTGATGGCGGCGCTGATGACACGAGGCGTATGTGCCATCCGGCACAGCCGATGTCACGCAGGCCTGCTAACCTTGTCGCATGACTACAAACGGAAACATGCGGTGGCTGCGGCTGCCGCTGGAATGGTGAATGCTGTCTGAACTCATTTGGGCCAGCGTGTCGCGTGGCCGTCTGAAGTGGCCCGCACGGATCCTGGCAGTGCTGGCCGTGCTGGTGGGCGTGCTGGGATTTTTCGTGGCGCCGTCGGTGCTGAAACCGATCATCGAGCGCGAGGCCAGCCAGGCGCTGGGCCGGCAGGTATCGCTGGGCCGGCTGGCGCTGAACCCCTTTGCCCTGAGCGTGACCCTGGATGACCTGAAAATCGCCGAGGCTGACGGGCAAGGCGATTTCATCGCACTGGGCAAAGCCTACGTCGATTTTTCTGCCAACTCGCTGTTCGAGCGTGCGCCGGTGATCCGCGAACTGCGCGTGGCCGGCCTGCGCCTGAACGTGGCGCGCCTGGCTGACGATCGTTACAACTTCAGCGATCTGATCGAGCGCTTCAAACCGGCACCGGATGCCCCGGAGACGCCACCCGCGCGTTTCGCGCTCTACAACATCCAGCTGCAGGATGGCGACCTGCGCTTCGATGATCGCGTCACCGGCCAGCAGCACAGCATCGCCGCACTGCAGTTCGGCCTGCCTTTCGTCTCCAACCTGCCCAGCCGGATCGATACCTTCGTGGTGCCGCATCTGTCGGCGGACATCGACGGCAGCCCGCTGGTGCTCGATGGCGAGGTCAAGCCCTTTGCGGACCGCCGCGAAGCCCATCTAGCCCTCCAGCTGCAGCCGCTGGATCTGACGCGCTATCTCGCCTACCTGCCGCAAATGCCGCTGGCGTTGAAGCAGGGCGAACTGGGCGCGGATCTGCGCCTGCTGTGGAGCGAGGATGACAAGGGCGCGCAGACACTTGCGCTGGAAGGCGCGCTGACGCTGGACAAGCTCGACCTGAAGAGCGCGACCGGCGAGGAATTCTTCAAGCTGGAGCATCTGAAGCTGGCGCTCAAGCGCGTCGAGCCGCTGGCGCAGCCGATGCGCATCGAGCTCGCCTCGCTGGCGCTGGAACAGCCGCAACTGAATCTCGCACGCGATGCGCGGGGCAGGCTGAATCTTCCCCAGGCCACTGCGGACACGGAAGCCTCTGTCGCCAGCAAGCAGGCGCCCACCGGGTCTGCACCTGCACCAGTCTTCAGCCTGGATGAGCTATCACTACGCGGCGGCGTGGTGCATTGGGCCGATGCCGCCGTACCTGGCGGCTATCGCGGCGGTGCGCGTGACATCGAATTGCGGCTTGCCGACTTCGACCTTGCCGGGGAGCGCAGCGCCACGCTGGATCTGGCGCTGACCGGCGAAGGCGAATCGCGCATCACGCTGAAGGGCAATGTCCAGGGCACGCAGGCCGCGGATCTGCAGGCCGGCATCGCCACCCTGCCGCTGGGCCCCTATCTGCCCTACCTGCGCGCGGTGGTGCGCCGGGGAGATCTGCAAGCCGGGCTGGATGCCGGTGCACACATCCTGCTCAAGCGCGAGAGTGAGGTCTTGTCCACCCGCGTCGACAAGCTGCACGCCAAGCTTTCCGATCTGCGTCTGAACGAGCCCGGGCAGCGCCGGCCTCTGTTGCAAGTGCCGCTGCTGGAAGTGGCCGATACACGGATCGACCTGCAGGCGCAGACCGTGCAGGTAGGCAGTTTCCGCAGCCAGGGAGGCCGCCTGGCACTGGTGCGCGGCAAGCAGGGCGAGCTGAACCTGCTGCAACTGCTGCGTGGCGAGCAGGTGGCCGAGGCTGCGCGCGAGGTGGCTGCCGAGATCCACAGCAAGGCGTGGGGTGTCGCGCTGGCGAAGGCGGAGGTGAGCGGCTGGGCCGTGGGCCTGGAGGATCGCAGCGTCGATCCGGCCGTGCGCGTGCAGTTCGACCCCATCAATCTCGGGCTGACCGATGTTTCCAATCAGGCGAAGGCGTTGGGCGGGCTGACCCTGGATGCGCGCGTCAATCGTCAGGGGCGCGTGAATGTCGCCGGCAAGCTCGGCGTGGCGCCGGTGCGCGGCGAGCTGAGTCTGGGCCTGCAAGGGGTGGATGTGCTGATGGCGCAGCCCTATGTGGCGGACATGTATCGCGTGCTGATCACGCGTGGGCAGGTGGACGCCAAGGGGCTGGTGAGTTTCGACCTGAGCGATGCCGGCAAGCCGCGTTTCGGCTATCAGGAAGATCTTGCGCTGCGGGATTTCAACTCGCTGGATACGCTCAACGATACCGACTTCCTGCGCTGGAAGCGCTTTGCCATCAGCAAGGCCGATGTGCGCCTCCAGCCGCTGCGCTTCCATGCCGGCGAGGTTGCGCTGGAATCCTTCTACACCCGTCTGATCCTCGATCAGCAGGGGCGCTTCAATCTGCGCGAGTTGCGTGCGCGGGATGAAGTCGGGGAGGCTGACGTGGCACCCGCCCCGGCGACCGCCAGTACGGCGGCCCCCGTGGCCGAGCCGCCGGCAATCGATCTGCGCGTGGGCCGCATCGTGCTCGATCAGGGCGACGTGAATTACAGCGACCGCTTCGTGCGCCCCAACTATGACGCTCACCTGCTGCGCGTGAAGGGCGGTCTGGAAGGGCTTTCCTCCGACCCGGGCACGCTGGCCACGCTGACGCTGGAGGCCGCGCTGGACGGCAATGCGCCGGTCAGCGTCGAGGGCCGGCTCAATCCGCTGCGCCAGGATCGCTACCTCGATCTCAAGGCGAAGGTGAACGACGTGGATCTCACCGGCGTATCCACCTACTCCACCAAGTACGTGGGCTACGGCATCACGCGTGGGCGGCTGTCGATGGCACTGGACTATGCCATCCGTGACCGCCAGCTCACCGCGCAGAACCAGGTCTTCCTTGATCAGCTCACCTTCGGTGACCGGGTGGAGAGCCCGGATGCCGTCAATCTGCCGGTGAAGCTTGGCGTGGCGCTGCTCAAGGACCGCCAGGTCCGTATCGACCTCAACCTGCCGGTCAGCGGTTCGCTGGACGATCCGCAGTTCAGCGTGGGAGGCGTGATCTGGCGCGTGATCGTGAATCTGTTCAGCAAGGCGGTCACCTCGCCGTTCTCGCTGCTGGGTTCGGTGTTCGGCGGCAATGCGGAGGAACTGGCCTTCGTCGATTTCGCGCCGGGCTCCGCCAGCATCGCTCCCGCCGCCGAGGAGAAGCTGAAGGCCGTGGCACGTGCGCTGCAGGAGCGTCCGGCGCTGATGCTGGACGTGACCGGCCGGGCCGATCCGGCCAGCGATGTGGCCGGCCTCAAGCGCGAGCAGCTCGAAGCCCGGTTGCGTGCCATCAAGGCCGAGGCGCTGGTCAAGCACGGCCAGAGCGTGGCCGCCGTGGATCAGCTGGAGATCGAGGCGGCCGAGCGTGAGGCCTTGCTGCGCGAGCAGTATGGTCGGGAGAAATTCGAGAAACCGCGCAATGCCATCGGCCTGGTGCGCAAGCTGCCGGTGGACGAGACGGAACGGATGATCCTCGACCATACCGAGATCCGCCCCGAGGATCTGCAGGCCTTGGCCAGCCGCCGTGCCGCCACGGTACGCAACTGGCTGCTGGCCCAGGGGCTGCCGCAGGAGCGGGTGTTTCTGCTCGCGGGCAGTCCGGGCGACAAGGCAGCCGCAGCCACGCGTGTGGATTTCACGCTGCGCTGAGCGCGATCGGCGTCAGGCTCACTTGACGAGCCTGACGTCGCTGACCTTGACCTTGTCCGGGCCGAAAGCCTGGCTGATGTATTTGCCACGGATCTCTACCGGCGTGGTGTGATCGATGGACGTATCCGCCGGCCAGCGCCAGTGCTTGCGGTCGATGTCCAGATAGACGCTGCCGGTGCCATCGCTGAATTCGTAAAGATCCTTGCCGACATGCCGGGTGATGTTGCCCTTGAGCGTGACGAAGCGATCCTTGCCGATCAAGCCACCGAGCTGCTGGACGGTGCTGGAGGCGGCATGGGGACCGACATACTGCGCCATGGCCGGCAGGCTGCCGATGAGCAGCGCAGACAACAGGGCTGTGAGGGCGAGGGATTTTATGCTTGACTCCTTGTGGTTGCGGCCGACTGCGTTTCAGCTCAGCCTGCCGGGCAGTCTGGGTGCGTGTTCCTGAACCGGCGCTGAACGGGCCGGCCGTTGCGACGGCGGCTGTTCAGCCTGCGTTCAGGCAGGCGCAGGCATCCTTCCGTTTTTCGCCATCGACACGGCTTGCCGGCATCGCCATGCTTTCCGCACGCATCACGTCCTCATTGATGATCTGCCTTTGCTGCTGGGGGCTGCTCCATGCGGGCACGGCCCTGGCCGGACGCGATGGTCAGGATGAGGTACGCCGTGCCGTGCAGGCCGGGCAGGCCCATTCCAGACGGTGCAGGCCTGGGTGAGCGGCTTCTGCGGATGCGAGATACTGGAAGCCAAACTGCATGACGAGAAGGAAGACGGACAGCGTTTTCTGGTCTACGAGATCAAGGCCCTGAGGCCGGACGGACAGATACTCAAGCTGGAGATGCATGCCCGCACGGGAGCGCTGCTGAAGGTCAAGCGCAAGGGATTTGCGCATTGAGCGCCCCTGGCCGGGCGTGACGGAGTGCGAGATGAAGATCCTGGTCGTGGAAGATGAACCGGCCCTGCAGCGGCAACTGACACGCCTGCTGGAGGAGAGCGGCTATGTGGTGGAAACCAGTGGCGAGGGGCGGGACGCGCAGTATCGTGGCGAGAGCGAGGCGTTCGATGCCATCGTGCTGGATCTGGG
The DNA here is from genome assembly GCF_014736495.1 of Candidatus Dactylopiibacterium carminicum. Classification (GTDB taxonomy): domain Bacteria; phylum Pseudomonadota; class Gammaproteobacteria; order Burkholderiales; family Rhodocyclaceae; genus Uliginosibacterium; species Uliginosibacterium carminicum. The sequence goes on along the minus strand of NZ_MDUX01000027.1, from coordinate 32,427 downwards.
ACTGCCTGGTCGCGATGGCCTGAGCATCCTGCGTGCCTGGCGTGAGGCTGGCAAGGCTGTGCCGGTGCTGGTGCTGACCGCGCGCGGCGCCTGGCACGAGAAGGTGGAAGGCATGGATGCCGGTGCCGACGATTACCTCTCCAAACCATTCCACGGGCCGGAGCTGCTGGCGCGCGTGCGCGCCCTGATCCGCCGCAGCATCGGGATCGCCTCGCCGGTATTGCGCTGTGGCGACGTGGAGCTCGACACCCGCAACAGCCAGGTCAGCCTGGGCGGGCAGCCGGTCGCGTTGACGAGTCAGGAATTCAGGCTGCTGCAGTATCTGATGCATCACCCGGGCAGCGTGGTCAGCCGGGCCGAGCTGACCGAGCACCTCTATGCCCAGGATTACGAGCGCGACTCCAACACCCTCGAGGTCTTCGTCGGCCGCCTGCGCAAGAAACTCGGGGCGGATCTGATCCAGACCGTGCGTGGCATGGGTTATCGCCTGTCTGGCCATGTCTGAATCCTTGCCTACCGGCGGCGCATCCTCTCCGCGCACGCCGCAGTCGCTCCGATTCCGGCTGCTCTGGCTGACCTTGGGTGGCATCGCGCTGGCGATGCTGCTGGTGGGGCTCGCGCTCACGGCCCTGTTCCGCGAGCATGTGGTGAACCAGTTCCAGGCGGCACTGGCGCGCCAGCTGGACCAACTGGTGATCGAGCTCGAATTCGATGACGGGCGGCCCCATATCGATCCCGAAGTCATGCTCGATCCGCGGCTGTCGAAGCCGTATTCCGGGCTGTACTGGCAGATCGACGTGCTGGGGCCGGGCACGGCGACGATCTCCGGTGCGCAGCGTTCCCGCTCCCTGTGGGATGCCGATCTCGTGTTGCCCGAGCCTCTGCCACCTTCCGTCACGGGCATGGTGATCGGCCGTGCGGAGGGGCCCGCGCACGAATCCCTGCTGCTGCTGCAGCGGGTGGTCCGCATGGAGGAATGGCCGGACCGTGCCTTCCGGCTGATCGTGGCGGGGGATCTGCGGTTCAATCTCGACGCCACGAAGCGTTTCGGTCTCGCCCTGACTTTCGCGTTGGGCATCCTGTTCGTACTGCTGGGGCTTTCGGCCTGGGCGCAGGTCAGCATCGGGCTGCGCCCGTTGCGGGAGATGCAGTCGGCGTTGAAGGCCGTGCGCGAGGGGCGGGCGGAGCGGATGGCGGGCAGGTTTCCGCAGGAGGTTTCGCCGCTGGTCGAGGATTTCAATCTGGTCCTGGAGCGAAATGCGGAAGTCATGCAGCGGGCCCGGGCACTGGCTGGCAATCTGGCCCATGCGCTGAAGACGCCGCTGGCCGTCCTGGAAAACGAGGTAGACGGGCTCGAAGGCCGGCAGCAGCCAGCGGACGTGCTGCTGCTCAAGGAACAGCTCGCACAGATCAGGCGTCAGATCGACTGGCATCTGAGTCATGCGCGCGTGGGGGCTGCGCGTGGCCTGCCGGGATGGCGGACGGATGCCCGGGAGGTGCTTGCCGGGCTGTTACGCGTTTTCGAACGGGTATTCGCGGAGCGCGCGCTGACATTCCATGTGACCACCACCGAAGGGATGCCGCTGTTCGCGGGCGAGGAGCAGGATCTGCAGGAAATTCTCGGCAATCTGCTGGAGAACGCCTGCAAATGGGCGAATGCCAACGTGTGGATCACGCTGACGCCGGATGAGACTCCGGTGGGGCTGCGCATCCGCATCGAGGACGACGGCCCGGGTATCGCTCCCGACAGGCTGGACAGCGTCAGGCAGCGCGGCGTGCGTCTGGATGAACACACTCCGGGCTCCGGGCTTGGGCTGGCCATCGTCCAGGATCTGGTACGGATGTATGCCGGTCAGCTGGTGCTGGAGAACCGGCAGGATGCCCATGGCGTCCGGGTGAGCGTGCATCTGCCCGCCGTCCGGCACTGAACGCGTGCTTCAGCCGTGCCAGCGCATCCAGGCCGCGAGCAGTACGGCGGCGGCCAGGCACCAGGCCAGCGTGGCGGCGAGCAGCGTCAGCCACAGCGGCGCGCGGGTGCTGAGCTGGATCACCGTAAGCAGGTAGATGGCATACGGGATCAGCGACCACAGACCGAAGATGGCCGTGGTGCGCAGATCCGCGCCGCTCCGCTCGCTGCCCACGATGTAGTGGGCGATCAGCGCGAAGCTGGGGAAGAGCGGCACCAGCCCCGCGATGAAGAAGACCTTGCTGCGCGAGAGCACGGCGATGATGAGGACGGCGGCCGCGCCGATGGCCGCCTTGAGCAGGAGTGAAGGCATGGTTCAGTTTTTCGCGCGGCGCTCCATGCCCTGTTGCTGGTAGAAGTCCCGCTTGGCCTCATACATCTTCGCGTCGGCCTGCTGCACGGCCGGCATGAGATCCGCCGGGGTGTGGCAGACGGCGCTGCCAATGGCGAAGCTCAGGCGTGGGCCGGTGTAGAACTGGTTGTTGAGGTCGACCACGGCACGCAGGCGCTCCAGGGTTTCCTGCAACGCGATTTCATCGCAATGCTGCAGCAGCAGGGCGAATTCGTCGCCACCGATGCGGGCCGCGCAGATCTCTTCGCCCACGGTCTTGCGCAGGGCTTCGCCGGCGCGGCGCAGCAGGTCGTCACCCACCGAATGGCCCAGTTCGTCGTTGGCGATCTTCAGTCCGTTGAGATCGGCGATCACCACGCTGACGGGGTAACTGCCCTTGCGCGTCAGGCGCTTGAGCTCTTCTTCGTAATAGGCGCGGTTGCTTAGCTTGGTGAGCGCATCATGGCGGCCGAGGAACTCAAGGTAGGCCTCGGCCTTCTTGCGCGCGGTGATGTCGGTGAGCGACACCAGCACCAGCGACCAGTCCTGCTCGTGGCCGGGCAGCACGGAGAACTGCATGTGCACGTGCACGGCCTGGCCGTTGAGCGAGTAATTGATGGTTTCGCGCTGGGTGAAAAGCTTGTCCTGCCAGAGGTCCAGCAGCTGTTCGGCGAAGTGCTGATGCATGTCGTCGCGGAAGATGCGTCCGAGATTGGCGAGGATATCCTCCTTGTTCTCGGCACCGAAGGTCTTCAGTGTCTGCACGTTCACGTCGAGCACCACGATTTCCTGCATGCAACGGGTGACGAATTCCGGGTGCACGTCGAGGAAGGTGTGGAAATCCTCGATGCCCATGCGGCGCAGTTCGTCGAGCAACTGCTTGATGCGTGAGAAATCTTCCACCCACAGCGAAACCGGCGAATGCTCGAACAGCCCCAGTGCATAGCGTTCGCTGCGCTCCAGCTGCTTCTGCGCGCGTACGCGCGGTGTGATGTCTTCCAGTGCCACGATCACGCGGCTCCAGTCATGCTCATGGCCGGGCAGGATGCGCACGTTGACCAGCACGTCGATACGCCGGCCATCCAGGGCGTAGTTCACGCTCTGGCTGGCAAAGCCGTGGCTGCCATTCCACAGGGCCACCATGTCGCGTGCGTGCTGGGTGCGCATGTCGTCACGAAACACGTCGCCGAGCCGGTCATTGAGAGTCGTGAAATCGGGCGCGCCGAACATTTCCAGCGTTCGGTAGTTGACCCGCAATACTCGGATGGCTGAGGCGCAGGCATCCACATGCCCGAGATCCTCGGCGAAGTGAGCCTGCAGATCCTCCACGCCCTGTTCGCGCCAGGATTCGAACAGCGCATGCACGGCACTGAAATCCTCCAGCCAGAGGCTGATTGGAGCGTGTTCGAAAAGGGCCGGCAAGGCGTCCGGCGGAAGTGCGGTTGACGTCATGGTGCATGCTTGAGAAAGGCCTGCGGGATCATAGCGCTTGCAAAGAGATGCATTCACGATAGACCGCCCCGGCGGCACACTTTTTTGCCGCCGGGCCGCCCCAAGGCAAAAGCACCCCCTCGGGGGGGCAGCGAGCCCGCGCAGCGGGAAAGCGTGGGGGCTTGTTTGCCGCCGGGCCGCCCCAGGGCAAAAAGCCCCCCTCGGGAGTTGATACCGTTCCCTGAAGTCTCGATTCCTCTGTGTCGGCGTCATCCCGGCGCAGGCCGGGATCCAGACCTGCCTGAAAACACTGAATTCCGGCGTTCGCCGGAATGACGGCATTGTCTTGGAGGCCGTTCTCGATCTCGAAAAATGTAGTTCGGCGCCCATTCATGCTTCGATACCTCAGCACGAACAGGATTCAGACACGGGCTCGGCTCATGGAAACCGTTCGTCCCCGATCGGGTCCGGGGCAGGCTCTGAGCTTGTCGAAGGGTGAATAAATGACAAAGAAATGGTCGTGAACAGTTTCTTAAAGGATCTACCCCTTTGGGACAGCGAATCCGCGCAGCGGAGGCGTGTGTGGGTTTTTGATTCAGCCTGGCAAGATGAGGTCTTCATGCCCCGGAAAGGGGCGCAAATTTCCGTTCTGGGGCACATCGAGTTCTTTCCCAGCCGGTGAAAATGGCGGCGAAGCCTCTGCTGCAGGGGATGCCGGGCTCTCGGTAAAGCAGGCATGACTTCTGCTCTGACTGGTCAGACCAGTCAAGCCGGTGCATCTTCCACGCAATGCCAAGACTTTCCAGCGTCGCCGCCCAGACCCTGCAACGCCAGATCCACGACGGCGTGTATCCGCACGGCCAGCCGCTGCCCGGGCAGCGCGAGCTGGCTGCCAGCCTGGGCATCAGCCGGGCTGCGCTGCGCGAAGCCGTCTCCACACTGGAAGCGTTGGGGCTGGTGCGTTCGCAGGCCGGCAAGGGGGTGTTTGTCACCCGAGGCAGCTCCCGTGCTACCAGTGAGCTGCCTGCCGGGCCGCTGGCCCTGCCGCCGCAGCAGGTGTTCCAGTTCCGGGCGGTAGTGAAGCCGGCCGCTGCCGCGCTGGCCGCGCGCCAGGCGGATGAGGCGGCCCGTGCTGTCCTGCACGATGCGCAGGCACGCATGGAAGCCGCGCTGCATGGGCTGGATCTGGTGAGCGCCTCCAAGGCCGATCTGGATTTCCACCTGGCGCTCGCTGCGCAGTCGGCCAATCCCTTGCTGAATGCGGCGATCCATTCGCTGGAGGCGCCGATCGCCTATAGCCTGCGCCTGCCTTTTGCCGATCCGGCCGGGCTATGGGCGCCTGCCGACGAACACCGTGCGGTGCTGCTCGCCATCGACGCGCACGACGCACAGGCGGCGCATGCCGCCATGCTCACCCACCTGGTGCGCGCTGCCGCGCGTGTCGGGATTTCCTTTGAACTACCTTGAACAGGGCAGAGACCACCATGGCCATTGTCGAAACCGATCCCCAGGCGCCTGATTTCGTGCGCCGTCTTCCCAATCTTGCCGATCCGCGCCTGGGCGCGCGTGCCGTGGCGGCCAGCGACGAGTTCTTTGCGCCGCGCGACCGCATGCTGTCACCGGAGCCAGCGGTGTTCATCCCGGGCAAGTACGATGACCATGGCAAGTGGATGGATGGCTGGGAAACGCGTCGCAAGCGCGGCCAGGGGCATGACTGGTGCATCGTGCGGCTGGCACGCCGTGCCCGCATCCTCGGTGTGGATATCGATACCAGCCACTTCACCGGCAACTACCCGCCGGGGGCTTCGCTGGATGTCTGCCAGAGCGCCGATGAAGTTCCATCCGAGAATACGGTGTGGACGCCGCTACTGCCTGTGCAATCGCTGGCGGGCAACAGCCATCACTATCGTGCCATCGACAATGACGGGCTGTGGACCCACGTGCGTATTTCGATCTATCCCGATGGTGGTATCGCGCGCCTGCGCGTGCATGGTCAGCCGGTGCTGGAAGCCGGCGCGGATGAGATCATCGATCTGGCTGCGGCGATCAACGGCGCGTCGGTCGTGGCGGCCAACAACGAACACTTCGGCCGTGCCAGTGCGCTGTTGCTGCCCGGACGTGGTGTGAACATGGGGGATGGCTGGGAGACGCGCCGCCGCCGCGAACCTGGCAATGACTGGAGCATCATCGCGCTGGCTCAGCCGGGCGTGATCGAGCGCATCGAGGTGGATACCGCGCACTTCAAGGGCAATTTCCCGGATGCCTGCTCGCTGCAGGCGGCTTTCATGCCGGCCGCCACCGAGCAGACACTGGTCACGCAGAGCATGTTCTGGTCCGAACTGCTGGCGCCGCAGAAGCTCAAGGCCGATGCCGTGCATGTGTTTGAACTGCCTGCCGGCGCGCGTATCAGCCATGTGCGTTTCAATATCTTTCCAGATGGCGGGGTGAGCCGGCTGCGCCTGTTTGGCCGCAGGAGCCAGGCATGAGTGCAGCGCGCGTACCCTTGCGCGTCGAGCCGCTGAGTCGCGAGGCTTTCGTGCCCTTTGGCGAGGTGATCGAAGCGGGCACCACGGCGGATCAGTTCGCCATCAACGGCGGCACCTCGCAGCGTTTTCACGATCTGGCGACACTGGAGCCGGGTACTGAAGGCCGCCTGATCGTCTCGATTTTCCGTGCCCAGCCGCGCGCGCTGCCGTTTCCTGTGCGTATGCTGGAACGGCATCCGAAGGCTTCGCAGGCTTTCATGCCGCTTTCCGGCCGGCCTTTCCTGGTGGTGGTGGCGCCTGCCGGGGCGCTCGATCCCGGTGCGATCCGTGCCTTTCTGGCGCAGGGCACGCAGGGCGTGAATTTCGCGCCGGGCACCTGGCATCACCCGCTGCTGGCGCTGGAGTCTGTCAGCGATTTTCTCGTCATCGACCGCGACCGGCCTGAGGAAAACTGCGACGAGCAGGTGCTGCCGCAGGAATTCAGCCTCGCACTGGAGCCCGCATGCTGAAAGGATGCATTGCCTTGCTGGCCTGTCTCGTGGTGGGCGAGATCGTGGTCTATCTGCTGACGCTGCCGCTACCTGGCGCGGTGGTCGGTATGGCACTGGCGTTAGGCTTGCTGGTCTGGCGTGGCGGTGAGCCGCCGGCCGAACTGCGCGAGGCCTCGCAAGGGCTGCTGCAGTATCTGTCGTTGCTTTTCGTGCCGGCTGGCGTCGGCCTGATCCTGCATCTGGACCGGCTGCGTAGCGAATGGCTTGCCCTGTCGGTCGCGGTGGTGGGTGGCGCGCTGCTTACGATTGCCCTGAGTGCCTTGCTGTTGCAGCGCCTGGTACGTAGGGGAGGGCGTACGGATGATTGAGCGTCTGGGCGGTTTGTGGGGGCATCTGCAGGGGCTGCCGGTGTTTTGGTTGTTGCTGACGCTGGGCGTGTTCCAGCTGGCGACGATGATTGCCAGGCGTAGCGGCGGCTTTCCGCTGGCCAATCCGGTCGGCATGAGCATTCTGGCGCTGGTGCTGTTGCTGCATTTCACGGGCACGCCGTATGAGCGTTACTGGGCGGGTGCACAGTGGCTGCATCTGGTGCTGGCGCCGGCCACCGTGGCTCTGGCGGTTCCCTTGTATCTGCAACGTGCGCGCATCCTGCGTTTTGCGAAGCCGCTGCTGCTGACGCTGGTGCTGGGCTCGCTGCTGGCGATCTTCTCGGCGGTGGCAATCGGCTGGGCGCTCGGCGCGAGCGAGGGCAGCCTGCTGGCGCTGGCGCCGAAATCGGCGACCGCACCGGTGGCCATGGGCATCGTCGAAAAGCTTGGTGGCATCGTCTCGCTCACCGCCGCACTGGTGATCCTCACCGGCGTGACCGGCGCAATGCTCGGCCTGTGGCTGCTGGACCGGCTGGGCGTGAAGGATCCGGCAGTGCGCGGTTTTGCGCTGGGTCTGGCGAGTCATGGCATCGGCACGGCGCGGGCTTTCCAGGAAAGCGAGGAGACCGGGGCCTTCGCTGGCTTGGGCATGGGACTGAATGCGCTGATGACTTCGGTGCTGGTGCCGGTGTTGTACGGTCTGGTGTGATCCGGTGCCGGTTGCGATGCGCGCTTTGATGACGCCATGAACGTGGCATGCAGGATACGCCGCCCCGATTGTGTGGATTTATGCAAATCCATGGGCGCGCCTGTCGCTTTGCCACACTGGCCGGATTAGGCTTGACCCGCCATGGCTTCATCATCCCTTTCGAAACGGGCGCGCCCCTTGCGCGGGGTGTTGCTCTTTCTTTGCGCATTGCTGCTGTTTGCCTGCCTGGATACGACGACCAAGTATCTGTCGCAGCGTTACCCCGTCACCATGATCGTGTGGATGCGCTATGTGGTGCATGCGCTCCTGATGGCAGTCGTGTTGCTGCCCAGCAAGGGGATGACTCTGATGCGCACGCATCGCACCGGTCTGGTCTGGGTGCGCGCCCTGAGCCTTGCGGCCATGTCCCTGTTGATGGGGCTTGGCCTGCAGCGTCTGCCCGTGGCCGAAGCTACCAGCATCGGCTTCACGGCACCGATGCTGGTCGTGCTGCTGGCGCGGCCGGTGCTGGGCGAGCGGATCGGATGGCTGCGTGGTGGTGCGGTGGCGCTCGGATTCATCGGCGTGTTGCTGGTGGCCCGCCCGGGTGGTTCGCTGGACCTGTTCGGTGTTGCCGTGGTGCTCTGTGCGGCGGTCTGTGGCGCGGCCTATCAGTTGCTTTCGCGTGTGCTCAGCAGCAGCGAGCGTGCGGTGACCATGCTGTTCTACACCGCGTTGGCCGGTTGTGCGATCTTCGGCCCGCTGATGCCCTGGCTGTGGGGCGGTCCGCCGCCTTCCTGGCTGGATGTGCTGCTCTTCGCCAGTCTCGGGTTTTACGGCGGTCTGGGGCATCTGTTCTTCACCCAGGCCTACCGCTATGCGCCAGCTTCCTTGCTGGCGCCGGTCAGCTATCTGCAACTGCTGTGGGCGGCGCTGACCGGCTTTATCGTGCTCGGACATGTGCCGGAGCCGATGGCTTTGCTCGGCATGCTGGTGATCATGGTGTCCGGTGCGCTGGTGGCGGTGGGGGCCAGCCGTGGCTGAATTGCCCTGAAAGACAGGCCGCAGGCGCGCTCGCGACGGATCCCCCATGTACAATCGCCGACCATTGATCGCCAGCCGGACGACCGAACCATGATTGATTTTTCCGAACAACTGAATATCGAGATCCAGCGTGCGGTGGCCAATGCGCTGGCCGAGGACGTGGGCACCGGTGACCTGACCGCGCGCCTGATCTCGCCGGAGACCAAGGCCCATGGTCGCGTGATCACGCGCGAGGATGCTGTGCTGTGCGGCACGCGCTGGTTCGACGCAGTATTCCGTACGCTGGATCCGCAATTCACTGTGGTGTGGCATGCGCAGGATGGCGAGCGCGTGAGCGCGGGCCAGAGCCTGTGTGACATCCTGGCGCCAGCGCGCACCTTGCTGACCGCCGAGCGCACTGCGCTGAATTTCCTGCAATTGCTCTCGGGCACTGCAACCACGGTGGCCGATTACGTGACTGCCGTGGCAGGCACCAATGCTGCTGTGGTGGACACGCGCAAGACCTTGCCGGGGCTGCGCCTGGCGCAGAAATATGCCGTGAAGAAGGGGGGCGGCCTGAATCACCGCATCGGTCTGTATGACGGCGTGCTGATAAAGGAGAACCACATCATCGCGGCAGGGGGCGTGAGCGCTGCACTGATGCATGCGCGCAAGCTGGCGCCTTCCAACGTGTTCGTCGAGATCGAGGTGGAAACGCTGGCGCAACTGGAAGAGGCGCTGGCTGCCGGCGCCACGATGGTGTTGCTCGACAACATGTCGCTCGAAACCATGCACGAGGCGGTGCGCATCAATGCGGGGCGCCCCAAGCTGGAAGCTTCGGGCGGCGTGAGTCTGCAGCGTGTGCGCGAGATTGCCGAGACGGGCGTCGACCGCATTTCCATCGGTGCGCTGACCAAGGATGTGCAGGCGGTGGATCTCTCGTTGCGGCACATCGAAGACTGAGCCCTGTTCAGACTCCGCTCATTGCGAATATTGCGGCCCTGCGGGGCCGCTTTTCATTCGCGGCGCAGGATGCGGTCGACCAGCACGTCAGCCCAGCCCTGCGCGTGGAAATCCTGTTTGAGTGCTTCGCGTTCGTAGTGCTCGGTCAGCCACGCGAGGAATTCCTCCGGCGACTCGGCTCCGTCGGCCTGGCTGCGTTCGAAGAAGAAATCCAGAATGCCGGTCTTGGATTTGCGCAGATGGCCATAGCGCCAGGAAAGCTCCTGTTTCGCCTGCGAAACCGGTTCATTGCGGCGGAAAATTCGGTACAGCGCCGAGGCAAAGCCGGCACGGTCGGCGCCGCTCTTGCAATGGATCAGTGCCGGATATTCGATCTGGTCGAACATTGCCTGCGCGCGCAGCACGGCGTCGACTTCCGGTGCGCTGCGCGAGAGGATGCCCTTGAAGTCGATCAGCTTGATGCCAAGCTCGGCACAGGCCTGCGCTTCGAGCGCATAGCGGCGCGTGTCGTCGGCGCCGCGCAAGTTGACGATGGTCTTGATGCCATGACGGCGCTGATACTTGCGGATCTGGCCAGGGCTGGGCTGGCTGCAGCGATAGAGGCCGCCGGGTAGGGCATGCAGGTTGTTGTAGATCACGCGGAAGATGCCGTGATCCACGAACAGCATGTCCAGATAGGCCAGCAGCCGGCCGCCAAAGCTTGTCACGTCACGTGCCACGGAGATGTTTTCCTGTCGCCCGGCGGGCAAAAAAGGAGGCGATTATCCTTGCCTGCGAGCAGGCGGACAAGCTTAGCCTTTACGGCGATCGCCCAGCGCAAGGCTGACCAGTCCCGTCAGCAGGCTGTAGAGCAGTGCCCCACCCAGGGCAGGCCAGAAGCCGTTCACATGGAAACCGGCGACCAGTTCGGAGGCGGCCCAGAACAGCAACGCGTTGATCACCAGGGCGAAAAATCCCAGCGTCAGCACCGTGATCGGCAGTGTCAGCAACAGCAACAGGGGGCGGATCAACGCGTTGAGCAGGCCTATCAGCAGTGCTGCGGCCAGTGCGGCGGTATAGCTGCTGACCTGGATGGCAGTGATGATCTCCGGGATCAGCATCAGGGCTACGGCGTTCAGGGCCCAGCGCAACAGCAACATCATGGGGTGGCTCCTTGCTAGAGACGGTCACGATCTTACTGCGATGATGCGATCGAGGCTCATGTGCTGTTCGGCTGCCGCGGCGCGTAGCTTGTTCCGCGAGGTCTCATGTATCCACATACACTCCGGTTCTCGCGTGGCTCTTCACCTCGCAGACGGTCTCTAGTTACAGATGGCGAACAGCTTCTTATGGTGAAACGAGCCAATCCTGCATGTGACTGTTGGCCAGTTCGCGCAGCAGCCGGATGAAGCCATCGTCTCCATTCAGGCAAGGCAGGTAATGGAAGGACTTGCCGCCTGCGTTCAGGAAGGCGGTTTTTGCCTCCAGGGCGATCTCCTCCAGCGTTTCGATGCAATCCGAGACAAAGCCGGGGCAGATCACGTCTACGCGGCTGACGCCTTGGCGTGCCAGGGCGACCAGACTGGGCTCGGTATAGGGCTGCAGCCATTCGGTGCGGCCGAAACGCGACTGGAACGTCACCAGGTAGCGTGTTTCGTCCAACCCCAGGGCTTCGGCCAGCAGGCGGCCCGTCTGCAGGCATTCGCGATGGTAGGGGTCGCCTCGTTCGATCGTGGCGCGCGGCAGGCCATGAAAACTCATGACGAGTCGTTCAGGCTCTCCATCCTGGGCCCATGCGCGGCGTACGCTTGCGGCCAGTGCCTGGATATAGGCGGGATGCCCGGGGAAACTGCGCACGATGCGCAGCTCGGGAAGGTTGCGGATGCACAGCATGGCTTGGGCCACTGCGTCGCAGACGCTGCCCGTGGTGCTGCCCGCGTATTGCGGATACAGCGGCAGTACCAGCACACGGGTGCAGTGCGCGGCCTTCAGACGCATCAGCGCGGATTGCACCGCCGGCTCTCCGTAGCGCATGGCGTATTCAACCTGGATGTCGGCTTGGCCGGCGGCCGTGAAATAACCCCGTAGCAGCTTTGTCTGCAATTCCGTGTAATGGCGCAGCGGCGAGCCTTCCTTGAGCCAGATCGAGGCGTACTTTGCGGCTGAGGCACGACTGCGGAAGGGCAGGATGATTCCGTTGAGGATGGGCCACCAGAGCAGGCGCGGGATTTCGATCACACGCGGATCCGAGAGGAACTGGCGCAGATAGCGTCGTACCGCTGCAGGCGTGGGGGCTTCAGGTGTTCCCAGATTGACCAGCAGGACACCGATGCGTGCCGGATTGTCTTGTGAATGCTGAGGTTCTGGCAGAAAGCTGGGCATGGCCTTGAAAGCTAGCAGAGCGATGTGCCAGTGTAGCCCGGGTGGCGTATTTCAGGCTGGTGCGAGCGGCACGTAGAGATCGAATCGCTTCTCGAAGGCTGCAGGCAGATACTCCGTATTGAGGAAGCGGCGCAGAACGTGACCTTCCCCCATGTGGCGCCCGGTGGATTCCTGTATTCGTTCTTCGAGATCCTCGGGTAGTGGGCCGCTATGGTTACCCTCTATACGCAACACCGCATACTCACCGGCGGGAAGATGGCCCTGGCCGAGGCCGAGAATCCGGGTTCCTAATGGTTCCGCCAATAGTGCTGCCTGGATGTGTTGTTTGTCTGCAAGCCCATCCAGGTGGATGCACCAGCCTTTGCGTCGTTCACGTGCGATGCCTGCCAGCAAGGCGTGGGCACGTAGTTTTTCAAAAGGTTCGATGCTCTCGTCAAAGCGCCCCTGGAAAGTCAAAAACTGGATTGGCGTCGGCGGCAGATTTTTTACCCGGATAGGCTCGGGGATACTGGTTTGTGGCTTCACAGCAGAGGGCGCAAGGCCAAATTGAGCTCGGAATGCACGTGAGAAAGCTTCTGCCGAGGCGTAGCCAGCATCAAGAGCAAGCTCCGTTACGCTAGAGGCCATACCTTTTTCCAGGCGCTGGCGCGCATATGTCAAACGCAGGCGCCGAACCCGCAGAAGAGGAGTTTCGCCAGCATAGGCATGAAATACTCGCTCAAAGTGATAACGGGAAAGGTGGGCGATCTCTGCGAGCTCGTCCAGGCTCAGCGGACGATGCAGGTTAGTGTCGATGTACTGGGCCACCTTGCGTAGCCGGGCAAGCTTACGGGCATAGGTATCGACTCTCATGGACGGAACCGGTGGCGTTGCTGATTCGGACCTGCAGTCTGCCACCGTTTTGTTTATGTGTTCATAAAAAATGTTTTCGGTAACAGGGTTGCAGCCGGATCCAGTGCCTCCATACGTGGATTGCCTGTAGTTCCGCCAATCCCGTCCGTGTATTACATTTGCATGTTGCCGGGAAATGCCAGTTGCAGGCGTTTCACGCTGGGCAGCAGATCTAGGCCCGTGCTGGTTTTCAATGTGCGGGCAGCCGCCTGCAAGGCGCCGTCACTGATCGTGATGGGAGCCCCACTTGCGGCCAGTGCGATTACGTTGCCGCTGGTACAGGGAGGCAAGGCCAGGCAACGTCCGTCAAAGGCCTTGTACAACCGCTGAAGGGCTGGTTCGTACTGGTTGTCACTGCCGAAAAAGTTGGTGGCGAGCAGGCCTTGATCGCTCAGCCGGGCCCGGCAGGCCTGGTAGAAGGGCAGGCTGTCGAGTGCGCCGACACCGGCATCGGCATCGAAGCCGTCGATCTGGATGTAATCGAACTCGCGTTGCCCATTCAATACATAGTCCACACCGTCGCCGATTTCGATGTGCAGGCGCAGATCCTCGGCCGGCAGCTTGAAGTGGAAACAGGCTGCTGCATGTACGGCAGGATCGATTTCGACCACTGCGACGCGTGTCTGAGGCAGCTTCCAGTAGGCGAACTTCGTCAGTGAGCCAGCGCCCAGTCCGATCTGCAGGATGTTGCGCGGCCAGCGCGCGTCGGCGGTGAAACCTTCGCGCAACAGCAGGCCGAACATCATCTCGCGGGTGTATTCGAGCTCCAGATCCACCGGACGGCGGATACGCATGGCGCCCTGGATCCATTCCGAGCCGAAATGCAGATAACGCACGCCAGCTTCTTCACTGATGTCGATGGAGTCATGTCGCATGGCTGGATTGTCTCCGGCAGGCGATGTTCGGTGCAAGTACAGGCAGTGTAGGTCTGATTCTTATGCGTTTTCGTGTGCCAATGAGATGCCAATCTTCTGTTGTTTGAGTTGTTACCGCTCACATCTGAATCGCCCCGGGTTTCCTAGACAGCCCCGAGCTTCATGAAATACTGTTTTTCATAGTCTATCGGAGACATGCCATTTGCGTGGCTGTGTCGCCGTTTCGGGTTGTAGAACATCTCGATGTAATCGAACACGTCACGGCGGGCATCCTCGCGTGTTGGATAGATTTTGCGTTTGATCCGCTCGCGCTTGAGCAGCTGGAAGAAACTTTCTGCGACTGCGTTGTCGTGGCAGTTTCCTCGGCGACTCATGCTGCCCTTGAGCTTGTTGGCGCGCAGGAACGACTGCCAATCGTCGCTGCTGAACTGGCTGCCCTGATCCGAATGAACCATGACCTCCTGCGTCGGCTTGCGGTGCCAGACGGCCATCAGCAAGGCGTTCAGTGCGAGGTCTGCCGTCATCTGAGCACTCATCGACCAGCCCACGACCTGTCGCGAGAACAGATCCAGGACTGCCGCCAAAAACAGCCAGCCCTCATGCGTGCGGATGTACGTAATGTCAGTCACCCAGACCTTGTTCGGTTCGCTCACGTCGAACTCGCGCTGAAGATGGTTCGGTGACACGTTGGCAGGACAGCCCCCCCCGTAGCGGCCCGGCCGACGCCCATAGCCCGTCAGGGACTTGAGGCCGATCTGGCGCATCAGCCGAGCAACACGATGCTTGCCGCAGGATTCGCCCAGATCGCGCAGGTCATGCGTGATCTTACGGTAACCATACACGGCACCACTTTCCAGCCAGCACTGCTTGATCAGGCCTTCAATGCGCTGATCTTCCAGGGCAGGTGCAGACAGCGGCTGGGCTTGTGCCAGGCGTAGTACCCACTCGGATGGACCCGCATGACCTTGCACATGCGTCGGATTGGCCAGACGTTCTGATGCGCTTCGATGAAGGCGTACCTTACCCGGACTGCTTGGCAAAGTACGCTGTGGCCTTTTTTAGGATGTCGCGCTCCTCGGTTACCCGCTTGAGCTCGGCTCGTAGCCGACGTAACTCGTCCTCTTGGCTATCCTGCGTTTGACGCTCCTGCGGCGTCAGGCTGTAGCGCTTGATCCATGCGTACAGACTGTGGATGCTCACATCCAGTCGCCCGGCAACGTCCGCAACGCTATGTCCACGATCGGTCACTTGCTTGACCGCTTCAATCTTGAACTCTTCCGTGTATCGCTTGCTACTCATAGACACCTCCACTTGGTTGCCAGCTTAAGGCTTCGAAGTGTCTAGTGAACCGGGGGCGATTCAATGTACCAAGCACGAAACAAGTGTTGCTGCTAGCAGTCCGCGTTGCATGCGATCTTAGTCCGCTGTAGGGACCATACGCCAGTTGAGGCGTTTGAGTCTTGTACCAGAGGCGAAATCCCCGTCCAGATTCTCGACTTCACCGCCGGCTCCGCCAGCATCAAGCCGAATCTTGCCGCCAAGGTTGCCGAATGCCAAATCGGTGACCATCGAGCTAATGCCAAGAGAGGCCACACGAATGCCGCTGGAGTTGCGGAGTACGCTTCGTCCGAGTCCAAGGCTCACCGCATAGGCTTTGCCCGTACCGGCAGGGGAGCAGGCGTCACCATCTGGCAAATTTCCGGCCCAAGCGATGATGCCGTTGTTAGCTTCAGGATTTATTGTTACGCGTTCGGCGATCTGATTAGTGAGGGGCATGTCGTAATACCAGCCCATGGAATTGGTAGGGCTGCTGCCTATGCCGCTTAGTAAGTCTGTATTAGCCTCAAGATTATTTCGACTGACAGGGAAACTGGAGTTTTCTGGAAGGCTTATGCTGCCGCCATAAAAAGCGCCGAATGCTTTCTGGCCGTCAATAATGGCGTAGAAGCTTTGCTTTTGATTGGTGGAAATATCGGAGTCAGCGAGCAAACGTCCTGTTCCAACCAGCACATAGCGTTTCCCGGAGCTGGGTTCTGCTTCAACGAGAGGCCGGGTTGTGACAGGTTGGAAGCCTCCCGAAGGCGAAGAGAGACTAGCTATTTTGGTTGGCGCCAGGTAGTCGCCGCTGCTGGCAGTAACATCCAGTCGCCAGACATTGCCCTGCAGGTCTGCTGCATAGATGGCATCAGCTGTTCCATCCCTGTAATTTGGAGTATAGGCAGTCGCATGCGCCATATTCAGAGGCGAAGCAGTAGAGCCCTCGGATGTGGCAACCATTTCAAGTAACTCGCCGGTTCTGGGGTTTACAAAGAAGAAGTAACCTTTGCCATCATCATTGTTGTAGCCAGAGGTCAGCACGACGACCCAGCCATATTTAGCCGTTTTCACGACAGAAGCCACTCCGTAACTGTAGCCCAGGTGAGTATGTGAAAACTCCCAAAGAATCTTGTCGGCAATCGAATTTTCGGAAGTCCAGTCTGTCGGATCGGTTACGTCTATTGCGTAATACCCCTTGCCGCCCTTTCCAAGGCCACCGATCAAAATGGAACGCCAGTCAGTTGTGGTCGCCGTGGCATTGGGGGTTTTCTGAAAATCTATATCGGCAACATAGGGGGAACCATCTACCAAGAAACGATGGGTAAATGAGGGGTTTCCAAGTGAAGATAACCCTCCGCCGGTGGCCGAATCGGTGTCGCTATAGATTAAACCAGGAATGTAGGAAAATAACTCCTGGCCTTTATCGATTGCTGTGAGTGAGCCGTTGAACGCATGGAGCATGCCATCGTTGGCCCCGGCGAATACGACAGTGGGGCGGTTCGAATGATTTCTTTTGAATTCTCCATATCCTTGATTATAGAGGTCACTCCAAGGAAAGTCTGGCGCTCCAAGCGCGACCGGTTTGGCATTTACGATATCTCCTAGCCTCGACTCTCGTGTTCTATACGCACCGCCGTTGGCGACTTCCTGAGAGCGATCTCCCCGCAAGTAGTTCACGTAGTTTGACGCGGATTGATTGGCGGTGCTGATGCCGTCGACTGCAGCAAGTGATGCGGCACAGCTCATGCCGGAGCTCAATGGAATGCCGTCTCCATCGCAATAGGTGATGATCTTGCGGGTACTCCAGGCACGCGCATTCAATAGTGCCCCAGCTTCCCAGATTGTCGTTAGGACTGGAGCTCCACTACTGTTGTACGTAATTCTTTGCCCCTTAAGAGTGCCAGTCCAGCCGTCTGGATCGTAAGTGCTCTGGTAATTTCCTGATCCTGTTTCTGTTTTTTGGGGTGAAGGAGATGCTAGTGCTGTTCCCGTGGCGGCCGCTGCTTCGGCTGCAATCTTGGCAAATGCTGAAATCAGCCCGGAACGCATGGTTTCTGGAGAGTTGCCAGGGAAGTAGTTGTCGGGGCGTGGATCTTTGCTGTCGTTCGTGTCAGTGGTGAAGGAGTAGGTTCCGGATCCTTCGAAATTTGTGCCAGGGAATGGAAGCGTATCTGTGTTAGTACGCCACGACTCCGCAGTCAGTGAATCGGTGGAAAGATTGATTGAATAAGGATCGAAATCTTCTGGCACCTTGAAACCACCATACTTTGCAGCCATCCAATATTGGTTCTTGTGGCAATATTTGTTGTTTTCGTGGACATCCATCCAGTAGGTGCTGACGGTTTGCTTATCTGCAAGGTCCGGACGGATATCGCGAACATTCATGTCATAGGCCACGCTTGCTATATAGACACCATTGGTTCCGACTCTACATGTTGGAGATCTCCAGTCGCCATAGTAGGAGTTTCCTTCCAGCCGCCCTATTGCATTGGCTGCCTGTGCCACATTTTTAATCTTTCCATCGGGAGTGCTGGCATATTCACCGATTGTGCTTAGATCGTCAGACTCAATAAACGTCCTAACGGTGGAACTCTCGGTGGAAGAAAGAAGGTCACTTTTTGCTCCAGGTAGATTTCTATCATAGTGGGCATAGACATCCCCGATACCCAGAATGAAGTTTTTCTGGCAAGCGTATTGGATGGGATCTTGCCATGTGCGGAGAGCAGGAAAATTGTCAAGATACGTATTTGCGTTGGCGTTTGACCCTGCGCCAGCTAAAGACGTGTAGGCCGGGACATTCCCCTTGTTACGTAAGTAGCGGCTTACCGCGTAATAAAGTTCGCTGACCGGGTCGTTAGATTTGTACCTTTGGGAGTAGTAGCCAAACTTATTAAGGTAATTCATTACTCCGCTATTTTCTACTGTTACCGTGAATCCTTCCGCCGCCGCAGCGTTGATGGTTGCTGCGACATCTTCCGGGTTCGGATTGATGTGCATGATGCCTGTGCTGGGATCCCACTCTGAGTTTGGGTTGGCAATGGCCGCAGAACCAGGAATTGTCGAGGTAGGCCCAATGAATTTCATGGGGGCACGCAATACGCCACCGTCACGATCGTTACCATCTTGGTTGTAATAGCCAAAAGCAGCATAGCGCAATTGTTTTGAATATTGCTGCATCAAACCCTCTGGTTTGAAATTGCTGCCGTAAGCAACGCAGTTGCTTTCCTTGAGTGTGGAAGACGCACAAACTTCGATGTTTATATAAACCCGATAGATAGAGTTTGATTTGGCCCACTTTGTGTTTGTGTTGCTGACGGCGTTGTTGTGTCCATTATAATTAACGATGGTGCTGCCGCCTAAAGTGCCGGAAGTGGCTGCAATATACATAGCAGTACCAAGGGAGCGGACCCTGGTATGAGAGCTGCTCCAATTAAACGGAGTGGCAGTTGAAACTCCGCTTGAGATGCTTTTGTTGTCATTTAGACCGTTGTACCACGCGTAAGTCTTGGTGAGAATTGTTTGGGTTGTGTTATCTACGCTGCGATAACCTCCGGTTAGTATCCAGCGGAAGGTGTCCAGCGTTTGCATTGAGGCCCAATTTAGATAGTTTCCGCTCCATAGTTGGAGTGTTGTGGTTGCAGCGGGGCAGGTGCGGTTGGTAGCTGCTCTGTTCGGCTTAAAATAACTTGCTTCTGCGTTTGTGCTGTTGTATTGATAGGTGTAGCATTTATTCGAATCAAAATACCCAAGATAGGTTGTGTTGCTGCTATAACTGGTCGTATAGGCCGGCGTTGTGGCCGTTGGGTATTCGACAGAAAGAGCCAAGGCAAGATTGCCCGGGACTGAGACAGAAGAAAATAGCGGTGAGTCAGCCAAGGAAATTTCGCTTGCCGATGCCGCAGAATGCAGAGTGCATCCATATAGCATGATGACGATCAACGAAATTGGGTGGAGATGCATTCTATTTGTCATGACGGACTCCGTAACTTAAGACTCTCAGCGTACTAGCGTCGACTGGAGAAAAACTTGGGTGTTGCGAGGGCCGTCGACCCTTACACTCACACGATATACTGGCGTGTATTCAGCGCCGGCTCGTTTGTTTGCTAGGTGAGCAGAGCCGCCGGTGTCTGAATAACCGGGCAGATACACGCAGGTTGCGGTACTGAATGTTCCAGTATTCGAGCATTGACGATCAATGATGGTACGGATAATCACTCCATTATCCGAGATGTCCGTGCCGGTCATTCCCGCGGCTGTGTACTCGCTCGCACTAAGTAGTGCTTTTGGAATTCCTTTGGAGTTTGACGGAAGAATCGAGGCGGAATAGTTTGAGGACGATATGTTTCCTTGTCGGGCGCTTTCCGTTTGCAGGGGGCCACTATCGAAAGCCGCGATGGCACGCGCCATGCCGCGTTCTCCTTGATTGACCAAGTCTCGCTTGAAGGCAAGGCTGCCCGAGAGTTGCATTGAAGTGTCAAAGGAGCGGAGCAGAGCGACCGAGGCGATCAGAAGTACAACCATAACCAGCAGCGTTATCAGAAGAATGACGCCTTTTTGGCACTTAGGCCTGAGGAAAATACGCATCTGCATAGCTTACTCCAGTAGCATCGGATTGCGCAAGGGAACGTTGAATTCCATAGTGCGATAGCGATATAAAGTATTGTCTGTACTAAGAGCAGGGGAGTAGGCGAGATCACTCCCAAGATCGCTGAACAGGGTGAGCGACGGCGAGTTCGGTGCTTCCTTTTCCAGTAGTGATGTGCGCAGAATCAATCCGACGCGGATGGCCTTGATCTGTGAAATATTGCTGGCTGCGGCGCTACTGCCGGTAGTCAGGGCTGCATAGGCGAAATCATTTTCTGGTTTGCTCCAGCTATCCACCTTGCCGTCGCCATTCGTGTCCAATCCGTAAAGGGCGTGTAGTTCGAACACGCCGGAGGCGATGGCTTGGAGCGGGGCGGCAGTGCTTTGCAAAAGATCGTAGGAAAAGAGTGTACTGTTATCGCCAACGCCGAGTGCGGCAATAACGGGAGTGTTGCCATTAGCTATATTTCCGATATTCAGCGCGATATCGTGCTTTGCGTATCCGCTGACTTCTTGGCCGCTGATGGTGGCGGCGTAATAATCTCCACCTAGGGTCAGAGAACCACTTCCGCTTTCAACGAAGCTGGTGCTGACCTGGGTCAGAAAGCAGGGCTGAACTCCGCTGCTTCCGAGTTCTGACTTAGTGAGCAGCGCGAGGTCGCTGGCAGAAAAGCTTAGGGTATTTTTCAGTTCTAGTGAGTCACTGGCTGGGTAGTCATCCAGATAGGCGGGGGCCTCCGCCTTGCCAGACGTGCCGCCCATGATTATCAGTATGTCGGAATCGTTGCCGCTGTCGGTAGGAGTGCTACCGTCTTGCAGGATAAGGACGGGAGCGAGCCTGAATGTCTGATCAATATCGGCGAAAGGTGCAGGTAGGGCGCTGCTGCGCGGCAAGACTGTGCTGCCATTCTTGCTTGCCAATATCTTGCAACCGTAGATCAAATTGGCGAGTTGGGTGCTGTTGTCTTCAATCGTTGGGGCATTCAGAGCAAAGCCGGATCCGGCGCTGCGTAACAGGCTATCCAGCGTCCATGCAGCGTAGTTTCCGCTTTGATTAATATCGTTTACCGAAGTGGTTGTGCGTTTGTGCCCTTCATAGCTTGCCAGAACGCTGGCCACCGCAATGGCAAGCAAGGACGCAATCACGAGCGCGACCATCAGCTCGATGAGCGTTATGCCACGTTGAGGCTGGGGTGGCTTTGTCATGGGATCTGAACCTGCGTGCTGTAGATGTTGCTCTGCTCAGCGGAAGGGCGCCATGGGGCCTTCCAGGTGATGGTGACGTTGGCTACGCCACTGGCATCGACAGTGCTGTTCGCGTTGGCGGAAGGAAGGCCGTTGCTGGGATCCTGAACTCGCGATTCCCAAGCGGAGAGGGTGTCGCTGTCGAGCGAAACAGTTTGCTTTTCCCACATCTGTGCTACCAGATCGTTGGCTAGCATCGAGGCACGGGTACGGTCCTCTGCATCGATCGAAAACTGGGTCGACGTGGCCAGCAGGCCAATCAGGCCCAAGACGCCAAGGGAAAATATCAGGATGGCGATGAGCGCTTCCAGTAGTGCTGCGCCGCGCTGCTCGACGAGCACTGGCGTGTGCCTTTTCATGCTGAGCATCCTTCTGGTTGGGTTGATGAGAGTGTTTTGGCAGGGTCGCAAAGACGAACCTTGCCGCCCAGATAGACTTCCACGCGTAGCGGGCGATCCGCGCCCGTGGCTGTCAAGCCAAATGACACGAGGTTGCCCGGGAGCGTGCAGTCGTTGCCGAGGCCGGTCGATGTGTTGCTGGCCAAGCGTCCTTGGGAATTGAAACAGGTGACGGCGTTACCCGTGATCGTGACGGAGTTGGTCGAGGCGACTTTCTCTCCTCTGATGAAGGTGCTCGCGTTTTCACCCGCGTCCACTAGCGGCAAGACCTGCATGTACCAGTGTTTCCCATTGGCGCTGGCGGCTGCGTTGAGTGCCGGGGTGGTATTGGTCAGGGCGAAAACGACCTGGCGATTGCGCGTCAGCGCTTCTGCCTGTGCCTGTCGGATGGCATTTTGCATCGCTTCGGCGACGCTTCGCACGCGGCTGTTGGCCATCCAGGTAGCCAGGCTGGGAATGGTTAACATGGTCAGAATGGCCATGATTGCCAACACGATCATCAACTCAATCAGAGTGAAACCTGCGATGTAGGAGCGCCTCAGCATGTCTGCCCTTTGCGCTGAATCCAACAGCCGTTCGCCGCGCTTCCCCAGTCAGAGGGGATGGCAGTGGTCGCTTGGGTGCCACTCTGGTTGATGGTGTAGGTGAAACCGTTCGTCTGGCCACTACCGGTGGCCGTGATGGTGTAAGTCGTGTTTGTTACGTTGCAGGTAATGGCAAACGTGCCGGCGGTTTGATTAGCACTATTCGAACAGGGGGTGGTGAATGAGCCGACTGTCTGGTAGGTGCGGTTGTCCTGGAAATGCTGTTCCATCTGCGCGCGCAGGGTGGATAGTGCATTCGTTGCATCAACCAACCGGCTACGCGTGACGTAATCTCGATAGGATGGATACGCGATTGAAGCGAGAATCCCAATGATCGCTACCGTAATCATCAGTTCGATCAGCGTGAAACCCGCTGTATTGAGAAGGTTTTGTCTGGCTGTAGGCATTGGAAGATCCTTTTTTTGGTGTAAGGTTGTCGACGAATTTGTCAAATACAACAAATTTGCGATAAGTGGAATTCGAGTCCGGATGGGAGGGTTCTGATCTTGCAGAGATGAGGCGCATTGATCAGTTTGATTGGCTGGAGCACAAGTGCCTCGGTTTGATTGACGCTTGATGATTGACGGAAACGCTGCGTATAATGCCGCCTCTTTGCTGCTGTAGCTCAGTCGGTAGAGCAACTGATTCGTAATCAGTAGGTCACCAGTTCGATTCCGGTCAGCAGCACCAGTCTCGGGAAAGCCGCCTCTTTTGAGGCGGCTTTTTTCTTGTCTGACGCATCCTGCTCCGAGGGTAAGATCGCTGTCCTGTTGTTCAGCTTGCCATCTTCCCTTGTGCCTGCCACTTCTTCTGATACCTCTTTTTGCTTCCATTGTGGTCAGCCCTTGCCTAAGGAGCTAGAGCTGTCCGTGCAAGTGGATGGAAAACAGAGATGGGTGTGCTGTGGTGGCTGCCAGGCGGTTTGTGAGGCGATCCTGTCCAACGGACTGGGAGACTACTACCAGCATCGGGAAGGGTTTCCTGAACGTCCTGTTGACGTGCTGCCCGAGGCTCTGCGCGAGTTGGCCTTGTTTGACCAACCTGCTTTCCAGCAGGGTTTCGTGCGCCCGTTGGAGGGGGGGGAGCGAGAGGCAGATCTCATCCTGGAAGGGATCAGCTGTTCGGCTTGTGTATGGCTCAACGAGCGGCACCTGATGCAGTTGGTTGGAGTCAGTGCGGTACAGGTGAATTATGCAACGCACCGGGCCAGGGTGCGCTGGCACGAGGCGCAGGTCACATTGTCCGGGATCATGCTGGCCGTGCAGAGCATCGGCTATCGGGCGCATCCGTTCGATCCGCAGCGCAGCGAGGAATTGGCTCATCGGGAGCGTAGAGCTGCACTGTGGCGCTTGTTTGTGGCTGGTTTCGGAATGATGCAGGTGATGATGTATGCCTACCCGGAGTACATCGCTGGTGAGGGGGAGATGAGTACCGGGGCGTCGGCGTTGATGCGCTGGGCCAGTTTGATCCTCACATTGCCGGTGATTCTGTATTCGGCTGCGCCTTTTTTCCAGAGAGCGTGGCGCGATCTGCGTTTAAGGCGCCTGGGCATGGATGTTCCGGTGGCGTTGGGTTTGGGTGTGGCGTTCTTGGCCAGTTTGCAGGCAACACTGAGTGGTCAGGGCAGTGTGTATTTTGATTCGGTGACGATGTTTGTTTTCTTCCTGTTGAGCGGGCGTTACTTCGAAATGCTCGCACGCCAGCGGGCTGCACGTGGTGTCGAGCGGTTGGTACGAATGATGCCGACGTTTGCACGTCGCCTGTTGCCAGGAGGAGGGGTGGAAGAGCGCGTGCCAGTCAGCGCGCTGCAGATAGGGGATCGTCTGCTGGTTCGGCCTGGTGAGCTGATTGCGGCTGATGGCGTGGTGACGGCCGGCCAGAGTGAAGTGAACGAGGCTTGGCTGACCGGTGAGTCGGCTCCGGTGCCAAAGTGGATTGGTTCGGAAGTGCTTGGTGGTAGCACGAATGGCTCTGGTGCCCTTGAGTTCATCGCTCATCGCGTAGGCGCGACCACCCGGTTGGCAACCATCCGTCAGCTGATGGAGCGTGCTGTGACTGAACGTCCCAGGTTGGTGGCGCAGGCGGACAAGGTTGCAGCGTGGTTTACCGGCGTGCTGCTCTGCGTAGCTGTATTGACCTTCGTCTTCTGGTGGGAGCATGAGCCGGCGCGTGCGCTGGAAATCTTTGTCGTGGTGTTGGTGGTCAGCTGCCCTTGTGCATTGTCATTGGCGACTCCGGCAGCCCTGACTGTGGCGACAGATGTCCTTGCAAGACTGGGGTTGCTGGTGACGCGCGGCCACGCAATCGAGACGTTGGCGCGTATGGATCACCTTGTGTGCGACAAGACGGGGACGCTGACGACTGGAGATCTCGTACTGGATGCGGTGCGGACGGTGCCGGGCATGAATGTCGCTGATTGCTTGGCGTTGGCGGCGACGCTTGAACAGCATTCCGAGCATCCCCTGGCACGTGCATTGCGAACTGCGGCAGGCGATGTCCGTGCAGCGCAATCGGTCGAGTTGTCGGTAGGCAGGGGACTGTCTGGCGAGGTCGATGGCGAGCGTTATGTGCTCGGCAGCGAACGCTTCGTGCATGAATGGGCTGGCGTTGATTTGCCAGAGGCAATGCGTCCGCCTGTCGGGCAAGGGTTTGTTTGCCTGGGGCAGAAAGGGCGTTGGCTGGCGAGTTTTTCCTTTGTGGATGAAGTCCGCCCCTCGGCAAGGGTATTGGCTGCCGGTATCAAAGCTCAGCTCTGCAGGGTCAGCGTGTTCAGCGGGGATTCATCTGCTGTAGTCCAGAATCTGGCTGAGAAGATCCAGGTGTCTGATGCCAGGGGCGACATGGCCCCCGAGGCGAAGCTGGCTGCCGTGCAGAAGCTGCAGCAGCAAGGGGCGTGTGTGGGCATGGTCGGAGATGGTGTGAACGACGCGCCGGTACTCGCACAAGCCGATGTGTCCATTGCCATGGCTGGCGGTGCCGATCTGGCGCGTACCCAGGCAGACATTCTGCTGCTCAATGATGATCTGACGCAGCTCCTGGTCGGGCGCCAGCTGGCGCGCCGTACCTTGCGCATCATTCGAGAGAATCTTGCGTGGGCGTTTGCCTATAACCTGCTGGCTATCCCGGCGGCCATGGCGGGCTGGGTGACTCCCTGGATGGCTGGGCTCGGCATGGGGCTGAGTTCGCTATTGGTAGTGCTCAACGCTTTGCGTATTGCCAAGGGAGTCTCTGCATGGAAGCAAGCCTCTATATCCTGATTCCGTTGT
Source organism: Candidatus Dactylopiibacterium carminicum (assembly GCF_014736495.1). Classification (GTDB taxonomy): domain Bacteria; phylum Pseudomonadota; class Gammaproteobacteria; order Burkholderiales; family Rhodocyclaceae; genus Uliginosibacterium; species Uliginosibacterium carminicum. Next base: position 7,159 of record NZ_MDUX01000027.1, on the reverse strand, counting down.
CCGTTGCGCTGGTGATCGTGATCGCAGCGCTGTTCTGGTGGTCTCTGCGAAGTGGGCAGTTCGACGACCTGGAAGGGCCAGCCTTTCGGGTGCTAATGGAAGATGACAGCAAGCCCGAGATTGACACGGCAAAAGAACAACTCAAGGAGTAGGTCTTTGGTGTATCCGGATTGACTTCGGTCAAGCTCCGACATGCTCTTTCGAGCATACTTCATCCCATGCCGACGGGGGCGTCGGCAACGGTTGAACGAGCGTTCTCTTGTGATGCAGTTTGGCCGTGTAGTCTCTCTGTTGGGGTTGGGGGTGCGCTTGTCGCACCCTTTTTTTCGTCCCTACGTTGCCTTGTCACGAGAAAGCCCATGATGCTTGTGCTAGCATTTGCGCCAGCGCAAAAACTCGTTTGACTTTGGTCAAGCGTGCTGCAGCGAGAGCGATTCTGCTCTCCTGTTCGTCGGGCCCGTGCCGCTTCCTGCTCAGGTTGTCGCAGCGGGCTTTGCCGTTTGGCACGACTGGACATGGCGCTGGCGATCGAAATCCAACATGAGGTGGCAGGTATGCAAACCCAGGCAACTTACGACTACAAGGTCGTGAGGCAGTTCACGGTCATGACGATCGTGTGGGGGATCGTAGGCATGCTGGTCGGCGTGATCATCGCTGCCCAGCTCGTCTGGCCCGAACTCAATGTTCTTGAATGGCTGCATTTCGGACGATTGCGTCCGTTGCACACCAATGCAGTGATCTTCGCATTCGGTGGCTGTGCGCTGATCGGATCCTCTTATTTCGTCGTTCAGCGTACGTCACATACATCGCTTTTCGCTCCCTGGTTGGCAAGTTTTACCTTCTGGGGGTGGCAAGCCGTGATCGTACTGGCGGCGATTACTCTGCCGCTGGGCATTACCTCGGGCAAGGAATACGCTGAGCTCGAGTGGCCGATCGACATATTGATCGCAGTCGTCTGGGTAGCCTACGCGGTGGTGTTCTTCGGCACCATCGTCAAGCGAAAGACGCAACACATCTATGTGGCCAACTGGTTCTACGGGGCCTTCATTCTGGCCGTAGCCCTGCTGCACATAGTGAATTCTGCGGCCTTGCCGGTTTCATTGCTCAAGTCATACTCCGCGTATGCCGGAGTACAGGATGCAATGATCCAATGGTGGTATGGACATAACGCGGTGGGCTTCTTCCTGACGGCTGGTTTCCTGGGGATGATGTATTACTTCGTGCCCAAGCAGGCGCAGAGACCTGTGTATTCCTATCGCCTCTCGGTGGTTCACTTCTGGGCGCTGATCTTTACCTATATGTGGGCGGGCCCTCACCACCTCCATTACACGGCGTTGCCCGACTGGACGCAGTCCTTGGGCATGGTGTTCTCGCTGATTCTGCTGGCACCGTCCTGGGGAGGGATGATCAACGGGATCATGACCCTCTCGGGCGCTTGGGACAAACTGCGTACAGACCCGATCCTGAAGTTCCTGATCACGTCGTTGTCCTTCTATGGCATGTCCACTTTTGAAGGCCCGATGATGTCCATCAAGACGGTCAATGCGCTGTCGCACTACACAGACTGGACCATCGGTCACGTCCATTCAGGGGCGCTGGGGTGGGTTGGCATGATCACCATCGGAACGGTCTATTACCTGCTGCCGCGTATGTATGGCAAGACAGAGATGTATTCCGTGCGTTTGATCAACTGGCACTTCTGGGTTGCCACCGTCGGTATCGTTCTCTACATCGCGTCGTTGTGGATCGCCGGTGTCATGCAGGGGATGATGTGGCGCGCGGCCAACCCTGATGGCACGCTGACCTATGCATTCGTCGACAGCGTCAAGGAGAGCTATCCCTTCTGGATCGTGCGCCTGATTGGAGGTCTGCTCTATCTGAGCGGCATGTTCATCATGGCCTATAACGCGGTACGCACCATCATGGCCGGTAAGGCCGAGGATGCCCCAGTACTTGCGCCCGCTGCTGCGCATTGAGAGGAAGCAGTATGAAACTCAACAATGAACTGATCGAAAAGAGTGTGCCGTTGCTGGTCGTGCTGACCTTTCTGGTTATCAGCGTTGGCGGTCTGGTGGAAATCGTACCGCTGTTCTTCCAGCACTCCACAACCCAACCGGTATCGGGTGTGAAGCCGTACGACCCGGTCCGGTTGGCCGGACGGGATATCTACGTTCGCGAGGGCTGCTATGTCTGTCATTCGCAGATGATTCGCCCATTCCGAGCGGAAACCGAGCGTTACGGGCATTACTCCGTAGCAGGGGAGTTCGTGTATGACCGCCCCTTCCAGTGGGGGTCGCGGCGGATTGGCCCGGATCTCGCTAGGGTTGGCGGGCGCTATTCAGACTCTTGGCAGAAGGCGCACCTGCTGAATCCGCGTAGTGTCGTACCGGAATCGAACATGCCGGCTTTCTCCTGGCTAGATCGTCCGGTGAAGGCCGATGGAATTGAAACCCGCATGGAGGTGCTGCGCACCCTGGGGTCTCCTTATACCGACGAAGAAATTGCAGGGGCAGGTGCGGCGCTTACCGGCAAGACAGAGTTGGATGTGCTTGTGGCCTATCTGCAGGGGTTGGGAACCGCAATCCCTGGATCGGAGCCACCTTTGGCCGGAGGGGCGGGCGATGGACGTCAATGATCTGCGTTCCTTCCTGACACTGGCCGGCTTCGTGTGTTTCATCGCAATTGCTGTCTGGGCGTACAGCCGCGGTGCACGCAAGGGATTCGATGAAGCAGCCATGCTACCGTTTGCAGACGAAGAGGGTGAGCGCGCCACTATGGCGCAGCCGACTATCAGGGGTGAGGCATCATGAGTGATTTCGTCAGTGACAGCTGGCATTACTATGTGGCGGGACTGGTAGTCCTGAGCCTGATCTTCTGCGCCTGGATCCTGATTTCCAACATGACCCGACGCAAGCCGGGGCCGGTGGAACTGCAGGACCACGTATGGGACGAGACGCTACAGGAGTACAACAATCCCTTGCCGCGCTGGTGGCTCTATCTCTTCTGGCTCACGCTGGCTTTTGCCGTGGCTTATTTTGTTCTGTATCCAGGGTTGGGGCGTTGGCAAGGCAAGCTTGGCTGGTCCTCCTCTGGGCAGTACAAAGCCGAGGTTGCCACGGTCAACGAGCAGATCGGTCCGATTTACCGCAAATTCCTATCGCAGGATGTGCGTGCAGTTTCTCTCGATCCGGAAGCCCGCGCCATGGGGCAGCGTCTGTTCCTGACCTATTGTGCCCAGTGCCACGGTTCTGATGCGGGGGGTAACAAAGGTTTCCCCAATCTGACGGACAGTGACTGGTTGCATGGCGGAGAGCCGGAAAATATCCGAACCACCATCGAAAATGGCCGTATCGGTGTGATGGCGCCGTTCGGTGAAGCTTTGGGTAGCGAGAACGTGAAGGATGTCGCCAACTATGTGCGATCCTTGTCGGGGCTTGCACACGATGCCTTGCGGGCCCAGCGTGGCCGCCAAGTGTTTGCAGACAACTGCGTGGCCTGTCACGGTCCTGAGGGGAAGGGCAATCAGACCGTAGGTGCCCCGAACCTGACGGATCGTACCTGGCTGTGGGGTTCTACAGAGGCCACGATCATCGAGACCGTGACCTATGGCCGTGTCAACCAGATGCCCTCTTTCAAGACCTTGCTGGGTGACGAGAAGATCCATCTGCTGACAGCCTATGTACTTAGCCTGTCGGCTGGTAAGGATGCACAGACACGATGACCAGTGCGCCGCGCAGCGCGGAAACCGATACGCTTTACGAGGTCCGCCACAAGGTCTATCCCAGGGCTGTGAGTGGAATGTTTGCGCGCTGGCGCTGGGCCATGGTGTGGATCACCCAGCTAGTGTTCTACGGTCTGTGCTGGTTGCCTTGGAATGGGCGACAGGCGGTGCTTTTTCACCTGGCTGAACGGAAGTTCTATCTATTTGGCTGGGTGTTTTGGCCGCAAGATGTCTTCTATCTGTCGGTACTGCTGATCATCAGCGCTTTTTCCTTGTTCCTGTTCACCGCAGCGGCGGGGCGGCTGTGGTGTGGTTATGCCTGTCCCCAAACGGTCTACACCGAGATTTTTTTGTGGATCGAGCGTGTATGCGAAGGAGATCGTGCAAAGCGGATCAAGCTGGACAATGCAGCGGCGAGTTTGAACAAACTCAGTCGCAAGGGAGCAAAATATTCATTCTGGATCCTGCTTTCGTTGTGGGCCGGTATCAGTTTTGTTGGCTACTTCACACCAATCCGTGAGCTGATCTCTGAACTTTTCAGTCTTCAGGTGGCAGGATGGTCACTATTCTGGGTACTGTTCTATGGCGGATTCACCTATCTGATGGCAGGGGTGATGCGCGAGCAGGTGTGCAAATACATGTGCCCCTATGCGCGCTTCCAGGGGGTGATGTTCGATCCGGATACGCTTACGATCACCTATGACTCCTCCCGTGGTGAACCTCGTGGCGTACGTCGCAAGGGCGTGGAGCCCCAAGGGCAGGGGGACTGTGTCGATTGCGGTATCTGTGTGCAGGTCTGCCCGACCGGAATCGATATTCGCAATGGTCTCCAATATGAATGTATCGGCTGTGCGGCCTGTATTGATGCCTGTGATCAGGTGATGGACAAGGTCGGTTTGCCACGCGGGCTGGTGCGTTACTCCACGGAGAATGCCATCAGGCAGCACTGGGGAGCGAATGACATCCTCAGGCATGTGCTGCGCCCGCGCATCATGATCTACAGCGCAATTCTGCTGGTGCTGTGCGTAGGCTTTCTATGGGCCTTGCTGGCACGCCAGCCGGTGCATCTAGATGTGCACAAGGATCGCTCGGTCATGGCGCGCGAGGTTGAAGGGGAATTGCTGGAAAACGTCTACGTGCTTCAACTGATCAATATGTCAGAGCAGGATCACGTGTTCTCCGTGTCCGTACAGGGGGTGGAGGACGCTGCATTGCGCGAGTCAGAACCGATTGCGGTTCCGGCGGGGGAGAGTCGTAGCCTGCCTGTGAGTGTGCGCGTGCCTCTGGAGTCTATGCCCCGCGGTTCTTATAAGCTGTACTTCGAGATTTTGGCGCAGGATGCCTCTGAGCTGCATGCCCGCGAGCGCTCCGTTTTCGTCGTGCCCTGAGAGAGAGCATATGTCTGTGCAAAGCGTTCAGTGTCCCTGGTATCGCCATGCCTGGGTTTGGTTCATCATCTCTTTTCCGCTGGCTGCGGTATTGGGAGGTTTTGCAACCTGGTATCTGGCTTGGCAATCAGACGATGGCCTGGTTGTCACTGACTATTACAAGCGCGGTCTCGAAATCAATCAATCCCTGGCGACCCGCGATACCGCGCGCATGCTCGGTCTGCAGGCGGAGATGCTCTGGAAGGATGGGCGTTTGAGCCTACAGATGCAGTCGTCGCGCGAGTTGAGTTGGCCCGATGAACTGACCTTGGATGTCATGAATGCCACCCGGGCCAGCGCAGACCAACATGTACGCATGTTCAGGAATGGCGGACTCTATCTGGCCGAGCTGGGTGAAACCCTTCCAGCCGGGCGCTGGAATCTGCTGCTGAGCGACTTTGGACAGACTTGGCAGCTACATGCCAGAGTCGTGCTGCCATCCGAGGCGGAAATCCGTTTCGAGCCTTAATGAAAAACGCCACGAAAATCGTGGCGTTTGTTTGGAAAATGCCGGACGAGTGATTCAGCGATAAACCAGGACCGGGATTTTCGAGTGGCTGAGAACCTTCTTGGTTTCCGATCCCAGAATAATGCCGACCAGCCCCTTGCGGGCATGTGAGGCCATGAAAACCAAGTCGCAGCCCTCCGCGTCGGCTGTATTGATGATGACCTGATAAGGCACGTCACTGACTGCCGTGCATGAACTGGCTTCCACCCCTTGAGCCGCTGCCCGGGAGCGCGCTTCAGAGAGAATCTGTTCCGCCTGAGCTGCCGTATCACGCGCAAACTCCTCCCGATTTTCAGGTAGAAGCAATGCGCCTTCTCCGGCTATGAGCAGTGGGAACTCTGGTTGTACATACAGGAACGTTATCTTTGCCCCCAGACTCTTGGCAAAGTTGATGGCTTGGGTCAGGGCCTTGGTAGAAAGCTCGGAGCCATCGGTGGGAACCAGCAGATGGGTATACATGGAGACTTCCTTCCTAAAGTTGCGCCAGCGTAAACCGGTCGATCAGTAGTCAGTCTGCGCTGTCGAGCGCGTATGTCCATGCGGAGATACCCTCCCACGATGGAAGAGCATCGCCATAAAAGGCATTGCTTGATTCTAGGCTTTTTACCCCCTGCCGTGCCGGAAAGGTGTGCGTTCAGAAGAATTTTCTGTAGCGCGGTGGGGGCTGGATATGGGCGAAACAGGCCTCAGGAAGGCCCGACTCATGGCGTCGAGTGGTTGAGCAGAGCCTTCAGACCATCCGCGTTTAGGATGCGGATGTATTTTTGCTGGACTCCGATCAGGCCTTCGTCGTGGAACTTGGAGAAGGCGCGGCTCACGGTTTCGAGTTTCAGACCAAGGTATGAGCCGATCTCTTCACGTGTCATGCGCAGATGGAATTCCGAAGCCGAGTAGCCTCGCATGCGCATGCGCTGGGAAAGATTGAGCAGGAATGCTGCGATACGTTTTTCTGCACGCATCGAGCCAAGCAGGATCATCAGGCTTTGATCACGAACGATTTCGCGGCTCATGAGCTTGTGGAACTGCTGCTGAAGGGTTTGTATCTTGCGCGAGAGCTCTTCGAGCTGATCGTAGGGCATCACACAGACCTCGCTGTCTTCCAGCGCCGTGGCATTGCAGACATGGCGATCATTGCTGATGCCATCCATGCCAATGATCTCCCCCGCCATCTGGAAGCCGGTCACCTGTTCCAGACCCTCTTCGGTCAGGATGTCCGTCTTGAAGAAACCAGTACGGATGGCGTACATGGCCTCGAACGGATCGCCGGCCCGATAGAGTTGCTGACCACGCTTGAGCTTCCGCTTGGTCACCAGGTCGTCGAGTTTGTGCAGATCCCCTTCATCCAGACCCACGGCGAGACAAAGCTCGCGCAGGTTGCACTGGCTGCAGGCAACGCGCATGTTGTTCGAAGTCAGGGGGAAATTTACTTTCTGGTCCACGCTTTGAAGTGAATCGCCCCCGGTTCACTAGACACTTCGAAGCCTTAAGCTGGCAACCAAGTGG
>NZ_MDUX01000094.1 GCF_014736495.1 Candidatus Dactylopiibacterium carminicum | reverse complement strand
ATGCTCACATCCAGTCGCCCGGCAACGTCCGCAACGCTATGTCCGCGATCGGTCACTTGCTTGACCGCTTCAATCTTGAACTCTTCCGTGTATCGCTTGCTACTCATAGACACCTCCACTTGGTTGCCAGCTTAAGGCTTCGAAGTGTCTAGTGAACCGGGGGCGATTCAAGTTCGACTATCTGGAGACAAACAAATCTTCGATGACGGTGTACAACTATCTGCGTCAGTTCATGACGCAGGACCAGATCATGGAAGTTGCCAGTTACCAGAAAAAGGGCCATCTGATCGGCGCCAACGGATTGAAAGAGCCGAGTACCTATACCGTCACGCTGCACCACAATTACTACAACGGGTTGATGGACCGGATGCCACGTCTGCGTTCGGGTGACGTGCAGGTGTTCAATATCTATGCCGATTCCGGCGATGCCCGCGTTACCAAAAAATGGTATGACGATCTGTTCAATGCGACCAGTTCGTCGCTGACCGCGAAACTGACTTCAGGTTCTTACCATTTCGGTGTGACTTCCAATGGTTCGATCTTGACGGAAGGTGGCATGGTTGAAGTCACCAACAGCTTCTACAAGGGCGTGCTGACGCCCCTGCGGAACAATCAGACGGATGTGACCAACAGCAGCTACACCGGTGCTATCCGAGCGTACGGAACTCGTCATGAATTGTTGTCGGGTACGGATTCGTCCTATATGGCTTCGCCGCAATCCAGCTACACCGATAGCAGCAGCGTGACCTGGATGGTCTGGGCCGGCGATAGCAGCGCCACGGATAGTTCGCTAGGGCCGACGCAAGCCACCCCAATCGATTTTGCCTGGCACAACGGTGAGCCACCGACGCCGAAGAACCTGCACACGGCAACGGAGCTGCCTGACCTGCTGACCAAGTATGCGGGGGCCGGCAAGGTGAGCCTCACCGCTGCGCAATGGATGAACGCCAATAACTGAACCGGATGCATATCCTGTCAGGGCGGCCCGCGGGCCGCCCTTTTTGTTGTGACGTTTTCTGCATTTCCCCCGTGTTTGGGCAAGGGGTATAATCACCGGCTTTTCAAAAGCTTAGGCCTCCCATGACTGCCCGCATCATCGACGGCAAGGCACTCGCCGAAAAAGTACGCGAAGAGATCGCTCAACGCGCAGCCGAACTCACCGCCCAGGGCGTGCAGCCCTGCCTCGCCGTGATCCTGGTCGGCGAAGACCCTGCTTCTGCCGTATACGTCCGCAACAAGGTGGCGGGCTGCGAGAAGGCAGGCTTTCGCTCATTGAAGTTCACCTATCCGGTGGATGTCGCGCCGGAAGTGGTGTTCGCCAAGATCGCCGAACTGAACGCCGATGCGACGGTGCATGGCATTCTGGTGCAATTGCCGCTGCCGAAGCAGTTCGATGCCGACAAGGTGCTCGAAGCCATTTCGCCGGAGAAGGACGTCGATGGTTTTCATGCTGAGAACTTCGGCTTGCTGCTGCAGGGGCGCAAGAGCTTCTATCCCTGCACGCCCTGGGGCGTGATGAAGATGCTGGATTCCGAAGGGGTTCAGCTCAAGAGGATGGAGGCGGTGGTGATCGGGCGCTCCAACATCGTCGGCAAACCGATGGCGGTGATGCTGCTGTCGCGCGGGGCGACGGTCACGGTCTGCCATTCGCAGACCAAGGATCTGGCCTTTCATACCAAGCGCGCCGATCTCGTGGTGGCCGCGGTGGGGCGTGCGAAGTTTCTCACGGGCGACATGATCAAACCCGGTGCCGTGGTGGTCGACGTGGGCATCAATCGCGACGCCGACGGCAAGCTGTGTGGCGACGTGGATTTCGACACGGCCCGTGACGTGGCCTCCCTGCTCACGCCGGTGCCTGGCGGTGTCGGTCCGATGACCATCACCATGTTGCTGGCCAATACCGTGGAGTCGGCCCAGCGCGTCCTGGAAGCGAAGCAGCAATGAGCACGCCGAATCCTGTCATCGGCATCGTCATGGGGTCGAATTCCGACTGGCCGACGATGCAGGCCGCTGCCCGTATCCTCAAGGATTTCGGAGTGCCTTACGAGGCGCGCGTGGTTTCCGCGCATCGCACGCCGGATCTGATGTTCGAGTATGCCGAGCAGGCGCGGGAGCGCGGCCTCAAGGCGATCATCGCTGGAGCCGGCGGTGCGGCACATCTGCCGGGCATGCTGGCGGCAAAGACTATCGTGCCGGTGCTGGGCGTGCCGGTGCAGAGCCGTGCCCTGTCCGGGGTCGATTCCCTGCATTCCATCGTCCAGATGCCCAAGGGCATTCCAGTAGCGACCTTCGCGATTGGCGAGGCGGGAGCTGCGAATGCCGCGCTGTTCGCGGTGGCGTTATTGGCCAATGGCGAAACGCGCCTTGCGCTGATGCTGCAGGCTTTCCGTGAGCGTCAGACGCAGAGCGTTCTGGACATGACGCTGGACGATCCACTGTGAATCTTCAGCAACAGGCCTGGTGGGCGCTGGCCGTGGCCATTGTCTGTGAGGTGATCGCCACATCGGCCCTCAAGGCTTCGGCGGGTTTCAGCCGTCCACTGCCGAGCGTGCTGGTCGTGCTGGGCTATGGTGCCGCTTTTTATTTGCTGACCATCGTACTGCGCAGCATCCCTGTGGGGGTTGCCTATGCCATCTGGTCTGGCGCCGGCATCGTGCTGGTCAGTCTGGTGGGCTGGCTGCTGTACCGGCAGTCGCTGGACACGCCGGCGATTCTTGGCATCGGCCTGATTCTGGCCGGAGTTCTCGTTCTCAACCTGTTTTCCCGTTCTGCGGCGCACTGATGATCCAGATAGCTTCTCCCATACTGCCTCCTGCCACGCTCGGCATGCTGGGAGGCGGCCAGCTTGGCCGTTTCTTCGTGCTGGCCGCCCATGAAATGGGCTACCAGGTCTGGGTGCTGGATCCGGATCCAGCCAGTCCGGCCGGCAAGGCGGCGGACCGCCATCTGTGCGTGGCCTATGACGACCAGGCGGCACTGGACGAAATCGCCTCGCAGTGCGCGGCGGTGACGACCGAGTTCGAGAACGTGCCGGCCGCCACGCTGAAGTATCTGGCCAGGTCCGTTCCCGTGCGCCCGAATGCCGATGCCGTGGCGATCTGCCAGAACCGCGTCGCGGAGAAAACCTTTCTGCGCGATAACGGCATTCCGCATGCGGCATTCGCGTCGATCGAACGTCTTGAGGATCTGCGTACCGTCGAGGCAGCGCTGTTTCCTGGCATCCTCAAGGTTGCCCGTTTTGGTTACGACGGCAAGGGGCAGGCGCGCGTTGCCAACCGCGAGGAAGCCATGGCGGCTTTTCAGGCTTTCAACAATGAAGCCTGCGTGCTGGAGCAGATGCTCAAGCTGGATTACGAAGTGTCTGTCGTGTTGGCGCGTGATGAACATGGCGCCTGCAAATGTTTTCCCGTCGCCGAGAACCAGCATGCGCGCGGCATTCTCGATATCTCCGTCGCGCCGGCACGGGCATCGGTCTGCCAGCGTGACAGTGCCCAGGAAATCGCCGAGCGACTCGCGGAGAAACTCGGTTACATCGGTACGCTGGGCGTCGAATTCTTCGTTTCGCGCGGCGAGCTGTATGTCAATGAGATGGCGCCGCGTCCGCACAACAGTGGCCATTACACCGTAGACGCCTGTGTCACCAGCCAGTACGAGCAGCAGGTGCGTGCGTTGTGTGGCTTGCCTCTGGGGGATGCCCGTGCGCATTCGGCGGCGGTGATGGTCAATCTGCTGGGGGATGCCTGGTTCGACGAAGCCGGTAATTGCCGCGAGCCGGACTGGGCCAGGCTGTTTGCCGTTCCCGGCCTCAAGCTGCATCTGTATGGCAAGCATGAGGCCCGTCCTGGGCGCAAGATGGGGCATTACACGGTGATCGATGCTGACCCGCAGAAGGCGTTCGACGCGGCCATGGCGGTACGCGCCGCTCTCGGAATCAAGGACGAGTAAGATGCGCTGGCGCCAGAGGCTTGTAGAGCTGTGCTGGGCGCTGGCCGTAGTCTGTGTGCCGGCCTGGGCTGCACCCTTGCCGGCGGAAGTCTCGATCCCCGCAGCGGGATCATCTTCTTCGCCGGAGCCTCTGCGGGCTCATCTGTTCGCGCCGGAAGGTCCCGGGCCGCATCCGGCTGTCGTCATGCTGCATGGATGTGGTGGCGCCTATGCTCGCGATGGCAGCCTGAATGCCCGCCACCGGATGTGGGGAGAATTTCTGGCCGAGCACGGTTATGTGGCCTTGATGCTCGATAGCCTTAGCGCACGGGGCATCAGGGAGCTCTGTACGCAGAAATTTGCCGAGCGCAGCCTCAAGGAAGCCGACCGGCGTGGCGATGCCTACGCTGCGCTGACCTGGCTGCGCGAACGACCGGATGTAGACGGGCTGCGGATCGGCCTGCTGGGCTGGTCGCATGGCGGTGGTGTCACGCTGGATGCGATTACCCACCCGCCGAAAGCCGGCGATGGTTTTGCCGCGGCGGTGGCTTTCTATCCTGGATGTACCAGCAAGGCAGCCAGAGCGAGTCGATTCCATCCGTATGCGCCTTTGTTGCTGCTGATCGGAGAGGCGGACGACTGGACGCCGGCTGCGCCATGCCAACAACTGGCCCAGGCGGTCGTGGCACGGGGGGAGCCGATGCAGATCGTTGTCTACCCAGGCACCTTTCATGATTTCGACAACCCTGCGCTCACCCGCAAACGTGTGAGGCGCGACGTACCCAATGGCGTCAATCCAGGACAGGGCGTGACCACCGCCCCCAACCCGGAGGCGCGTGAGGATGCCAAGCTGCGCGTGCTGGGTTTCTTTTCCGAGCATCTGCAATGATCTGTAGCGATACTCCCGAAGACATCGCCCGCGCTGCCGAGCTGCTGCGCGCAGGCAAGCTGGTGGCGTTCCCCACCGAAACGGTTTATGGCCTGGGCGCAGATGCGTCCAACCCCGAGGCTTCGCGTGGCATCTTCGCGGCCAAGGGCCGACCCGCCGACCATCCGCTGATCGTGCATCTGGCGGATGCCGAACAACTCCCTGGCTGGGCGCGTGAAATCCCGAAAGAAGCCATCGCACTGGCACGTGCCTTCTGGCCCGGCCCGCTGACCCTGATCCTGAAGAAGGAGGCGGACGTTCCCGACGTGGTCACAGGCGGCCAGGATACGGTCGGCCTGCGTGTGCCGGATCATCCGGTGGCGCTTGCCCTGCTGCGTGTTTTCGGTGGTGGCGTGGCCGGACCTTCCGCGAACCGCTTCGGCCGTATAAGTCCCACCACAGCGCAGCACGTGCAGGAAGAGCTGGGGGATGCGGTTGCGATGATCCTGGAGGGCGGCGCCTGCGAAGTGGGCATCGAATCGACGATCCTCGATCTGTCGCGCGGTGAGCTGGTATTGCTGCGGCCGGGCATGATCGGCCGTACGGCCATCGAGGCCGTGATCGGCCGGCCGGTGCGCCTGAAAGGCGAGGGTGAGGCGGCGCCACGGGTTTCAGGTGCGTTGGCCGCGCACTATGCCCCACGCACACCGATGCGCATGGCAAGTTCTGCTGAAATTGCCGTGGCTGCCGGTGATTGCGCCGTGCTCACCCGGGCTGGAGAGAGCGCACCCGGGCGCTACGTCATGGCGATCGATGCACCCTTCGATGCGCATGGCTATGCGCATGAGCTGTACGCCAACCTGCGCGCGCTGGATGCCAGCGGGGCGCGTGAGATCCTCGTCCAGACCCTGCCGGATGACAGTGCCTGGGATGCCGTGCATGATCGTCTGGGGCGTGCCGTGGTCGGCTCGGGTACCGGACGCGATGAAACCTGAGCGGGGGCGGTAAGCCTCGCGGTAATATCCCGGCTTTGTTCAGGCCGCTTCCCATCGTGCGACTGCTCCGCCTCTCCCGCATCATCAACGTCGGCCTGCGTTTCGGGCTGGACCAGATGATCTTCGACCAAGCGTCCGCCACCCGTTTCGGCGGATGGGTGCAGCGCGCATTGCCGGCACGCAGGTTTGCTGCGCCGCGCGCGCAACGCTTGCGCGAGGCGCTCGAAACCCTGGGGCCGATCTTTGTCAAATTCGGCCAGTTGCTGTCTACGCGGCGCGATCTGTTGGCGCCCGACGTCGCCGATGAACTGGCCCGCCTGCAGGATCGCGTACCGCCGTTTCCTTCCGAGCAGGCATTGGCCGTGCTGGCCGAGGAATATGGTCGGCCGGCCGACGAGGTATTCGCGCAATTCAATGCACAGCCCGTGGCGTCCGCCTCGGTGGCGCAGGTGCATTTCGCGGTGCTGCCTGATGGCACCGAGGTGGCGGTGAAGATCCTGCGGCCGGGAATCGCACCCGTGATCACGCACGATATCGGTCTGCTCGATGCTGCGGCCTGGCTGCTGGAAAAGCTCTGGCGCGACGGTCGTCGTCTCAAGCCACGTGCGCTGGTCGCAGAGTATGCCCGCCATCTGGATGACGAGCTGGACATGATGCGTGAAGCCGCCAATTGCTCACAGCTGCGGCGCAATTTTGCGGACTCTCCCCTGCTGGCTGTGCCGGCCGTGCATTGGGATTACTGTACGCGGAACGTGATGGTGATGCAGCGCATGAGCGGTACGCCGGTCTCGCAGATCGCTGCCCTGCGTGCCCAGGGGGTCGATCTGAAGGCGCTGTCGCGCGCTGGCGTGGAAATCTTCTTTACCCAGGTTTTCCGTGACGGCTATTTCCATGCCGACATGCATCCGGGGAATATCCTCGTCACCCCCCGGGGCCAATACGTGGCGCTGGATTTCGGCATCATGGGGCCGCTCAACGAGCGGGACAAATCCTATCTCGCGCAGAACTTCCTGGCCTTCTTCAAGCGGGACTACAAGCGGGTGGCGCAAGCGCACATCGACGCTGGCTGGGTGCCGGCGCATACACGACCGGATGAATTCGAGGCCGCTATCCGTGCGGTCTGTGAACCGATTTTCGATCGGCCGCTGAAGGACATTTCCTTCGGCAAGACGCTGCTGCGTCTGTTCCAGACTGCACGCCGCTTCGAAATGGAAGTGCAGCCGCAGCTTGCGATGCTGCAGAAGACCCTGCTCAACATCGAGGGGTTGGGCCGAGAGCTCGATCCTGACCTCGATCTGTGGCAAACCGCCAAGCCCTTCCTCGAACGCTGGATGAACGAGCAGATCGGCTGGCGTGCCCTGCTGCGCCATGTGCACGAGGAAGCGCCGAACTGGGCGGTCAGCCTGCCACAACTGCCACGCCTTGTGCACCGAGCCCTGACGGCGGAAGCGCAGGAGCTGGTCATGGCGCGTGATGCCGAGCATCTGCGTTTGCGACGCATCCAGAATCGCCTGCTGATCGTGATCGTGGCATTGCTGGCTTCACTGGTACTCATCTGCCTTTGGTATGGGTGGTGAGGCTGCCTGTATCGAATTCCGTATACCTGTCCTTGATCTGCGCGGCTTGACGCACTGGCGCTATGCCTTGATCCTTTGGGGCAACCATTAACCCTAAGGAGAAAGTAGTCATGGATAGCCGCCGCCGTTCCATCCTCATTGCAGCCCCGGCTCTGGCATTGGGTCTGGGTGTCATGCGCAACGCTGTCGCGCAGGCAAAAGTGACCGAGAGCGATCCCATGGCGATGGCTCTGGGTTACAAGGAAGATGCTGCCAAGGTCGATACAGTCAAATTCAAGAACTACGCCAAAGGTCAGACTTGTGCCAATTGCCGGTTCTATGTGAATCGCCCCGGGTTTCCTAGACAGCCCCGAGCTTCATGAAATACTGTTTTTCA
>NZ_MDUX01000093.1 GCF_014736495.1 Candidatus Dactylopiibacterium carminicum | reverse complement strand
GCGGCGGCCTGCTGGTGGTCGACGAAGCCTTCATCGATGCCACACCCGAGGCCAGCGTGATCGATCAAGCCCATCTACCCGGCCTGATCGTGTTGCGCTCGCTGGGCAAGTTCTGGGGCCTGGCCGGTATCCGCTGCGGCTTCGCCGCCGCAGAGGATGCGCTGCTGGACACGCTGGACGCCTGCCTGGGCCCGTGGGCCGTCAGCCATCCCGCGCGCTGGATTGCCCAGCGCGCACTGGCCGACTGTGGCTGGCAGCAGGCCACGGCAAGCCGCCTGCTGGCCGCCAGCGAACGCCTTGCCAGCCTGCTCGACGCGCACGGGCTGGCCTTGCGCGCTGTTTCGCTGGGTGCCGACGCCGCAGGCCGAGGCGCTCCACACGGCTTTCGCGCGGCACGCCGTGCTCGTGCGCGCGCACGAAGGCGGCCTGCGCTTCGGCCTGCCCGGCGCGGAAGCCGAATGGCAGAAACTCGAAACCGTGCTGCGCGAGGTCATGCGATGAGCCCGGTCATTTCCGTAGGGTGCGCCATGCGCACCGATCCGGCCCATACGCATGGCAACCCGGTGCGCCCGCAGGTGTCACCATGAGCACCCGCACCCTGATGGTGCAGGGCTGCACTTTGGATGCCGGCAAAAGCGCCGTGGTCGCCGCGCTCTGTCGCTGGCTGGTGCGCCAGGGCGTGCGCGTCGCCCCCTTCAAGCCGCAGAACATGGCGCTGAATTCCGCCGTCACCGCCGATGGCGGCGAAATCGGTCGCGCCCAGGCTGCTCAAGCCATGGCCTGCCGCATCGCGCCGACCACTGACATGAACCCGGTGCTGCTCAAACCGAACACCGACGTCGGCGCGCAGGTGATCGTGCAGGGACATGCCATCGGCAACATGGACGCGCTCGACTATCACGCCTACAAAGCCACTGCCAAAGCAGCGGTGATCGAATCCTTCAGTCGCCTGTGCACGCAATACGAAGCAGTGATCGTCGAAGGCGCCGGCTCGCCGGCCGAGATCAACCTGCGCGCCAACGACATCGCCAACATGGGCTTCGCCGAAGCGGTCGATTGCCCGGTGATCCTGGTGGCCGACATCGACCGCGGCGGGGTATTCGCGCATCTGGTGGGCACGCTGGAACTGCTCTCACCCTCGGAGCAAGCGCGCGTGAAAGGCTTCGTGATCAACCGTTTCCGCGGCGATATCGCCTTGCTGCAACGCGGGCTGGACTGGCTGACGCAGCGCACCGGCAAACCGGTGCTGGGCGTGCTGCCCTACCTGCACGGCCTGCAGCTCGAAGCGGAAGACGCCATCTCGCGCGACCAGCCCTCACCCGGCGCTGCGCGCATCCCAGGGGAGAAGCCTGCGGAGCCCCTCTCCCCTTGGGAGATAGGCGTTGGGGAGAGGGCCAGGCTGCGCGTGATCGTGCCGGTCACGCCGCGTATCTCGAACCACACCGATTTCGATGCCCTGCGCCTGCATCCACAAATCGACTTCCGTTTCATCGGCCCGGATGACCCCATTCCGCATGCCGATCTGATCATCCTGCCTGGCTCCAAAGCCGTACGCGCCGACCTCGCTTTCCTTCGCCAGCAAGGCTGGGACGCGGCGATAACAAGGCACCTGCGCTACGGCGGCAAACTGATCGGCATCTGCGGTGGCTTCCAGATGCTGGGCACCGAGATCACGGACCCGCATGGTCTGGAGGGCCCGCCGGAGACAGCTGACGGGTTGGGCTGGCTGAGGATGCGCACCACGCTTGAGTCCGCGAAGCAGCTGCGTAATGAGCGCGGAACGCTCAAGCTTTTATTGCCGTCATCCCGGCGCAGACCGGGATCCAGCGAAAGCGTAGCCGCCAGGTCCGATCTGGATTCCGGCCTTCACCGAAATGACGCCGAAATTGAAGTGATCGGTTACGAAATCCACGCTGGCGTGACGACCGGCCCGGCGCTGGCTCGCCCTGCCGTGCAACTCTCCGGCGGCCCGGACGGCGCGATCTCGGCGGACAACCAGATCCTCGGCACCTACCTGCACGGCCTGTTCGACACGCCGGCCGCCTGCGACGCCCTGCTCGCCTGGGCCGGCCTGACGGACGCGGCCTCGCCGGACATCACTGCGCTGCGCGAGGCCAGCATCGAGCGGCTGGCCGACACCCTCGACACCTTCATGGACACGAACAAGCTGATGGCGATTCTGGAGAGGCACGAATGAACGCTTCCGCCATGCTTCACGCCCCTGAAGATCAAGACTCCGGGCGGCTGTGCATGCTGCAACAGGCTCGGTACGAACGGGTTGGCAAGACCCGCCCGCTTCCCCTGAGCGTTCGTCCCGCACCTGTCGTGGAGCGGACGGTTCGTACCCCCTCACCCCTTTCCGACCGATGACCCTCAAGCCCCCCCTCTCGCGCTCGCCCTGCTGCTCGCCGCGCTCGCCACGCCGGCCGCGCTCGTCTTCGGCCTGATGGCCGGCTCGGCCGGCTGGGGCTGGCCTTCGCACGAGATCTTCTGGCTGATCCGCGTACCGCGCGTGCTGGCAGCCTTCGGCACCGGTGCCGCGCTGGCGCTGGCAGGCGCGCTGATCCAGCTCGTCAGCCGCAATCCGCTGGCCGACCCCCACGTGCTGGGCGTGACCAGCGGCGCCTCGCTCGGCGCGGTGTTGATGCTGGCCTTCGCCGCCGGCCTGCCGCTGGCGCCCGAGATCGGCGCCGTCTGCGGTGCGCTGGGCTCCATGACACTGGTGTTCGGCCTCGCCTGGGGCGGCATGAACCGGGGCTTGTCACCCAGCGCTGCGCCGGGCACGGTACTCGTACTGCTGGTCGGTGTAATGGTCGGCACGGTATGCGGGGCGGGCGTCTCCTTCACGCTTTCGGTAGCCAACGATTCCCAGTTGCGCAACATCGTGTTCTGGCTGCTGGGTGATCTCAACGGCGCCAGCCTGTGGTGGCCGATCTGGGCCGCGGCAGGCATCGCGCTGCTGCTGGTCTGGCCGCGCGCCCGGGAGCTGGACTGGATCGCACGTGGCGATGCCTGGGCATGGACGCTGGGCGTGCCGGTCGCACGCCGCCGCCGCACCGCCATCTTCGCCGCCTGCCTGGTCACCGGCGCTGCCGTGGCCACGGCGGGCAGCATCGGCTTCGTGGGCCTGGTGGCGCCCCACATCGTGCGCCTCACCGGCCTGCGCCATGCACGGCTGCTGATTCCCTTCTCGGCCGTATTCGGCGGTGTGTTCCTGGTGCTGGCCGATACCGCCGCACGCACGCTGATCGCGCCCGTGCAACTGCCGGTGGGCGTGATCTCGGCGGCGGTCGGCGCACCGCTCTTCCTCGCCCTGCTGTTGCGGAGGCACGCATGAGCGCCCGCATCAGCCTGCAACTGGAAAACCTGCAATTGCGCGCCGGCGGCCTGCCGGAGGGGCGCATGCTGATCGAATCGCTGAACGTCAGCATCCAGTCTGGCGAACGCTGGGTGCTGCTGGGCCCCAATGGCGCGGGCAAGTCCACCCTGCTGATGGTGCTGGCGGGGCTGGTGCAACCCAACGCGGGCGAAGCACGGCTGAACGGCCACCGGCTCGCCGACTGGGCACCCGCCGATCTCGCCCGCCAGCGCGCCTGGTGTCCGCAATTCTGGTTCGACCCCTTCCCGGTCAGCGCCTGGGAAACCGTGGCCAGCGCGCAACTGGCGCTCTCGCCGCAGGCGGATGCCGCCCAGGTGGAAACCACGGCGCGCCGGTGGCTGAGCGAGTTCGGCGTCGGCCACCTCGCCGACAATGACGTACGGCTGCTCTCCGGCGGCGAGCGCCAGCGTGTGGCACTCGCCACGGCCTGCGCCCAGGACGCGCCGTTGCTGCTGCTCGACGAGCCCAGCGCGCACCTTGACTGGTCACACCAGGCCTTGCTGCAGGCGCGCCTGAAACGCTGGAGCAGTAGTGGCGGCACGGTGCTGGCCGCCGTGCATGACCTGAACCTGGCCTGGACGCTGGCGAGCCACGCCCTGCTGCTCGATGGCCGGGGCGGCGCACTGGCCGGCACGCGCGAAGAAGTGCTCGGAGCCGGTACACTGTCACACGCCTACGGCGTTCCCGTCAGCCAGCGAGAGGAAGACGGACGCCGCTGGTTCCGCATCGATCTGGAACACTCAGCATGAACCGCCTCACCGCCTTTGCCCGCCGCCTGCTCCCCCTTCTGACGCTGATCCCCGCCTGCGCGATGGCTGCGCCGATCACCGTGCGCGATGACAACGGCAGCACGCTGACCCTCAAGACACCCGCACAACGTGTGATCGCGCTGGCCCCCAGCCTGGCCGAACTGGTCTTCGAAGTCGGCGGCGGCGAGAGGCTGATCGGTGCCGTGGAATACAGCGACTACCCGCCGCAGGCCAGCAAGCTGCCACGCATCGGCAGCAACCAAAAGCTGGATCTGGAGCGCGTCGTCAAACTCAAGCCGGATCTGATCCTGGTCTGGTATCACGGCAACGCCCATCGCGAGATCGAACGACTGGCCGCGCTGAAGATCCCGATGTTCCACCTCGAGCCGAAAAACATCTCCGACATCCCCGGCGCCATGGAACGCATCGGCCGCCTGCTCGACACCCGGACAATCGCTGACGCGGCGATACTGCGCTTTCGCGACCAGCACGCAAGACTGCTGAGGGAATATGGCGGGCGGGCTCCGGTGCGCACCTTCTATCAGGTATATGAACGCCCGCTGCTCACCATCAACGATCATCAGCTCATCTCAGACGTGATCCGCCTGTGCGGTGGCGTGAACGTCTTCGGCAAGGAGCCGATGCTGGTACCCCAGCTCTCCACCGAAAGCGTGGTCGCGGCCAATCCGGAAGTCATCCTCACCGCCAACATGGGCGGCGGCGGTGGCACGGCGCAGCGCGCCATGGACGAGCCCCGGCTGGCCGAATGGTTGAAGTTCGGCAACATGGCTGCGGTGAAAAGCCAGCAACTGTGGCTGATCCCGGGAGATCTGATCAGCCGCCACGGCCCGCGCATCCTCGATGGAGCGGAAGCGGTCTGCACGGCGCTGGATGACGCAAGGAAACGCCGGTGAGCCGCCATCTCGTGATCGGCGGCGCGCGCTCGGGCAAGAGCCGCTTCGCGCAGGCACTCGCCGAGGCCCACGCCGGCGACGTGGCGCTGATCGTGACGGCAGAGATTCTCGACGAGGAAATGCGCGAACGCATCGCCAGACACCAGGCCGAACGCCCCGCACACTGGCATGCCACCGAGGCACCGCTCGATCTGCCCGGCGCCATCGAGCGCCTGGCCGTAGGGTGCGCCGTGCGCACCAATTCCACCGACATACCCGACAATCCGGTGCGCACGGCGCACCCTACATCCTTCGTACTCGTGGATTGCCTCACGCTGTGGCTCTCCAACATCTTGTGCACGCAACCCGAACGGCTGGATGAATACGCCGACGCGCTATGCATTGCCATCGGCAACGCACGAGGCGAACTGGTACTGGTCTCCAACGAAGTCGGCTGGAGCATCGTGCCCGAGAACTCCCTCGCCCGCCGGTTTCGCGACGAGCAGGGGCGGCTCAACCAGCGCGTGGCCGCACTGTGCGATGAAGTCACGCTGGTGGCGGCCGGGCTGCCGCTGCGGCTGAAAACCCCCTCATGAAACTGAACCCCGTAGCCGCGCTGGCCGACTATCTCGCGCCCTGCGCCATCATCGATGCGGATCATCCCGCCATCGTCGCCAAGGCCGCTGAACTGCACGCCGCCCAGACCGGGCCGCTCGAACTGGCACGCGCCAGTTTCGAATTCGTGCGTGACGGGATACGCCACAGTTGGGACGCACAGCAAGGGCCGATCACGCTCAAGGCGTCCTAAGTGCTGCTTGCGGGCTTCGGCTACTGCTATGCGAAAAGCCATCTGCTCGCAGCCCTGCTGCGGGCCAACGGCATTGCCGCCGGGCTCTGCTATCAACGCCTTTCCTGTGGCGAGTCCGGCCCTCCGTACTGCCTGCATGCGCTCAACGCCGTCCTACTGCCCGGTTCAGGCTGGTACCGGATCGACGCACGCGGCAACAAGCCTGGTGTCCAGGCGGATTTCACTCCGCCGCAAGAACGACTGGCTTTCGACCTGCGGGATGAACACGAAGCCGATTTTCCCCTGATACACGCTGCGCCGCTGCCAGTAGTCGTGGCAGCCCTGCGTGCCGCGCCGGACATCTTCTGGCTGTACGAGCACCTGCCGGATCTCATGCCTCCACCTGCGTAAGGTGCGCCATGCGCACAGTCGCTACGATATCGACGATCAAACGGTGCGCATGGCGCACCCTACATTCCAAAGCAAACATGACCATCGCATTCGACATCCAGCCTCTCTCCCGCGAACTCGCTGCCGCGTTACAGCACCGCCTCGATACCCGCACAAAACCGCTGGGCAGCCTGGGCCGGCTGGAAGCGCTGGCCTTGCAGACCGGCCTGATCCAGCAAAGCCTGACTCCCCGGATCCAGTCTCCACGCATCGCAGTCTTTGCCGGCGACCATGGCGCGGCCAAAGCGGGCGTGGGCGCCTACCCGCAGGAGGTCACGATGCAGATGGTGGCCAACTTTCTCGCAGGCGGCGCTGCCATCAACGTGATGGCGCGCGAGACCGGGCTGACGCTGGCCGTGATCGACTGCGGCGTGGCCAACGAAGTGCCCGGTCAGTCGCAAGCCGGCGTGGAATACCACCTCGCCCGCCAGGGCCGGGGCACCGCCAATTACATCGAACAGCCGGCGATGACGGCAGCCCAGCGTGACGCAGCGATCGCTGCCGGTGCGGGGCTGGTGCGCCGGTGGCACGCGGAAGGCTGCAATGCCATCGGCTTCGGCGAGATGGGTATCGGCAACACTTCCAGCGCCAGCCTGCTGACGCACCTCATCACGGGGACACCACTGGCCGAAGTGATCGGACGCGGCGCAGGCCTGGATGACGCCGGCCTGGCGCGCAAACAGGCCCTGCTGGCGCAGGCTGCGGCACGCACGGCAGCCCATCCCCTGACGGCATCCGAAGCGCTGACCGAATTCGGCGGCTTCGAGATCGCCACCATAACCGGCGCTTTCCTGGCCGCCGCCGAAGCCCGCATGCTGATCGTGGTGGATGGCTTCATCGTCACCAGCGCACTGCTGGTTGCTCATGCCATCGCGCCAGCCGTACTGGACTATTGCGTATTCGCTCACGACAGCGCGGAGCCCGGCCATGCGGCCCAGTTGCGCCATCTCGACGCCACGGCGCTGCTGCAACTGGGCATGCGCCTGGGTGAAGGCGCCGGCGCGGCCCTGGCCTTCCCCCTGATCCGCGCAGCACTCGCCTGCATGAACGAGATGGCGGGGTTTGAGGACGCGGGGGTGAGTACAGCGAGTGCCGAGGACTGAGCAACCGTCTTGGCCGTCAAGCGCTATGCATAGTCGAATCCCACATCGAGCCATGTTTCGCAATGGCGTTGAGCATCGTCAGCAGCTTGCGCATGCAGGCAACCAGGGCCACCTTCTTGCGCTTGCCCGCCGCCAGCAGGCGCTCGTAGCAGGCCTTGAGCGCCAGGTTATGCCGGACTGCCGTCAACGTAGCCATGTACAGCGTTCGCCGCACATCTGCGCGCCCGCCCCAGATGCAGCGCTGGCCACGCATCTGGCCAGAGTCGCGGTTCAGGGGCGCCACGCCCACCAGCGCGGCGATACGGCGTCGGTCGAGCTTGCCCAATTCAGGCAGTTCGGCCAGCAATACCGCCACGCTGGCCGCACCGATGCCCGGCACACTCGCCAGCGCCTGGGCCAGCGCGGCGTGATGGCTCTGCA
>NZ_MDUX01000001.1 GCF_014736495.1 Candidatus Dactylopiibacterium carminicum | reverse complement strand
GCCCGACAGCCGACTGGTTTGCCGCGCTGAACTCGGCATTGGCCGTGATCCTGAAAAGCGGGGCGGAAACCATGGTCGTGTCGCTGGGCGTGGATGCTTTCGCAGGCGACCCGATCAGCAAGTTCCAGCTGCAAATGTCGGACTACGCCCGGCTGGGGCAGCGCCTGCGCCAAACCGGCCTGCCCACGCTATTCGTGCTGGAAGGCGGCTATGCCGTGGCCGAGATCGGCCACAACGTGCTGGCCACGCTGCAGGGGTTCGAAGGCTGCTGAACGCCTGGCGTGGATTTGTTTGAGTGACAGCGCAGACGGTGCGCACTGCGCACCCTACGAGGTACGCGGAATGCGTAGGGTGTGCACAATGTGCGCACCATTTCACCGGCCCTGCTTCGGCCATGAAAGCCGGCTTACCCCGGATAACCTTCGGGGTTGCCGCGCTGCCAGTGCCAGGCGTCGGCGCACATTTCCTCAATACCACGCGCAGCTTGCCAGCCCAGAAGCTCGACGGCCATGGCCGGATCGGCATAGCACTGGGCAATGTCGCCCGCGCGGCGCGCCACGATTTCGTAGGGAATGCTGCGCCCCGACGCCTTTTCGAAGGCGCGCACCACATCCAGCACGGAATAGCCGATACCCGTTCCCAGATTCACCGTAAGCACACCGGTCTTACCTGCCAGGTAGTTCAATGCCTTGACGTGGCCGATGGCCAGATCGACGACGTGGATGTAGTCGCGCACACCTGTACCGTCCGGCGTCGGGTAATCACCACCGAAGACAGAAAGCTTCGCGCGCTTGCCCACCGCGACCTGCGAGACGAAAGGCATCAGATTGTTGGGAATGCCGTTCGGATCCTCGCCGATACGCCCCGAGGGATGCGCACCGACCGGGTTGAAATAGCGCAGCAGTGCCACACGCCAGGCTGGATCGGCAGCGGCAAGATCGCTCAGCACGAACTCCATCATCCATTTGGTGCGGCCATAAGGATTGGTCGGACCAGTGGGAAAGTCCTCGCGGATCGGCACGCTGGCCGGGTCGCCATACACTGTAGCCGAGGAGCTGAAGACCAGCGTTTTCACGCCGGCCTCGCTCATCACCTCGGCCAGGGCGACCGTGCCGGCAATGTTGTTCTCGTAGTACATCAGGGGCTTGGCGAC
The DNA here is from genome assembly GCF_014736495.1 of Candidatus Dactylopiibacterium carminicum. Taxonomy (GTDB): domain Bacteria; phylum Pseudomonadota; class Gammaproteobacteria; order Burkholderiales; family Rhodocyclaceae; genus Uliginosibacterium; species Uliginosibacterium carminicum. The sequence goes on along the minus strand of NZ_MDUX01000001.1, from coordinate 136,431 downwards.
GGATTCGCCCACAGCCTTCAATGCAGCGAAGTGGATCACCGCATCGATGGCGTACGCCCTGAACACCTCGCGCATGGCGGCGCGGTCCCGCACGTCCGCCTGGTGGAAGCCGGCCAGCCTGCGGCCGGCCAGTGCCTCGACGCGCCGCAGGGCCTCGGCCTTGCTGTTGCAGAGGTTGTCGACCACCACCACCTCGAAGCCGCTGGCCAGCAGCTCGATGCAGGTGTGGGAGCCGATGTAGCCAGCACCGCCGGTCACGAGCACGCAGGGCATGGTCAGCTCCTCAGGCGTAGGTTTCGCAGTCTGCCAGCGCCAGCCCCTGCCGATCCTTGGCCGAGAGCTGCGGCACGCTGTCGTCCAGCGGCCATGCGACACCGACAGTGGAGTCATTCCAGGCCAGGCAGCGCTCATGCGCCGGCGCGTAGTAGTCGGTGGTCTTGTAAAGGAAATCCGCCGACTCGGAGAGCACCACGAAACCGTGTGCGAAGCCGGCGGGGACCCAGAACTGACGATTGTTTTCAGCGGAGAGCTCGACACCCTGCCATTGGCCGAAAGTGGGCGATGAGCGCCGCATGTCCACCGCCACGTCCCACACCCGCCCACTGACCACGCGGACGAGCTTGCCCTGGGCTTGCTGCAGTTGATAGTGCAGACCGCGCAGCACGCCCCGTGCAGAACGGGAGTGGTTGTCCTGCACGAAATCGAGCTGCAGGCCCGTGGCCTCGCGGAAGGTCTTCTCGTTGTAGCTTTCCATGAAGAAACCGCGCGCGTCACCGAACACCTTCGGCTCCAGGATCAGCAAACCTTCGAGTTCTCCCTTGATGATGTTCATGCACCCACTCCTTGGATCGTTTTGGGGGGCAGGTGATCGTCTGTCGTATCACCTGTCACGTATTTACGGCGCTCAGAATCGCCAGGGTTCGGCCATGCGCGGCAATTGATCGCGCAGGTTGCCGATATGCTCTTCCCACCAGCCGCGGGTGTTGAACCACGGAAAGGCCGTCGGGAAGGCCGGATCATCCCAGCGGCGGGCCAGCCAGGCTGCGTGATGGATCAAACGCAGCGTGCGCAAGGCTTCTATGAGATCCACCTCACGCGGATTGAATTCGCGGAAATCCTCATACCCGGCGACGAGATCGGCGAGTTGCCGCGTCATCTCGCCACGCTCGCCGGAAAGCAGCATCCACAGATCCTGTACCGCCGGACCGGTGCAGGCATCGTCGAAATCGACGAAATGCGGGCCTGCATCGGTCCACATCACATTGCCGGGGTGGCAGTCGCCATGCAAACGCAGACGCGTGATATCGCCGGCACGCTCGAAACAAGCGTGCACGCCCTCCAGTGCGGCACTCACCGCGCCACGATAGGCCTCGCAAAGATCAGATGGCAGATGCGGACTTGCCAGCACGAAAGCGCTGGGCGCCTCGCCCCAGGTTGCCACATCCAGCGTCAGCCGCTCGCGAAACGCTGCCGTGGCGCCTACGGCGTGTATGCGCCCGATGAAACGGCCCAGCCATTCCAGAACCTCGGGATCATTCAGCTCCAGGCTTCGCCCGCCCCGGCGCGGAAACACCGCCACGCGGAAACCTTCGGCATGGGTCAGACTGTCACCGTCAGCACGTAACAGCGGCGGCACGGCCGGGATCTCGGCCTCGGCCAGCGCACGCGTGAAGGCATGCTCCTCACGGATTGCCGCATCGCTCCAGCGATCCGGGCGGTAGAACTTGGCGACGATGAAGCCGCCCTCTTCGAGCCCGGCCTGGTAGACACGATTCTCATAGCTGTTGAGCGCCAGCAGGCGGCCGTCGGTACGCAATCCGGTTGCGTCGATGGCGTCCAGCACGCGATCCGGCGTGAGTGTGGCGAATGGGTGCGGAGCGTCGCTCAATGTGCAATCTCTTCGCAGGCAACCCCGAGTTCGGCCGCAATTGTGGCCAGGCGCCGATCCCTGCTCCAGAGACGCCCTCGGGCGATCAAGGTCGCCGCGAGCAGGTGCGCATCCACGTAGCCGATGCCACGCCCCATGAGCCGGTAACGCTCGATCAGCCCCAGGGTTTCGGTTTCCTGTGCCCGCGTGGCACGCGGCATGGTGCCCAGCAGGCCGAGCACGCGGGTCCGCGTGCTCAGGTTGCCGCAGGCCAGTTCGCCGATCACGAAATCATGAACCAGCACCTGCCCGGCTTCGAGCAGCGCGGCAAGGCGAGGTTCGCCGTTGCGTAAATGATCGATCCAAACCGAAGTATCGACCAGGATCATGCCGGGTCCCCTTGCCGCCGTACCACGTAGGCCGCCTCCGGCTCGGAGGCGCCAAGGGCCGCCAGGCGCCGGGCGCTCTCGCGCTGCACCAGCGCAAGTAATGCCTCACGCAGCAGCGCGCTGCGTTCGCTCAGACCGCTGAGCTGCTCGGCTCTAGTCAGCAATTCATCATCAAGGGTGACAGTGGTACGCATGGAAAATCTCCTCTCGCATCAAATATAGCACCATTTGATGCCCGTTTTGATCAACCGCGCGCATCCCCCCAGCGCAGCACACAACGATCATCTCCCACATACACGGTATTGCCATGCCGGTCCACGCAATAGCGCGCGGAGACGATCATCTCGGAGAATTTCATGCCTTCGCCGATGCGCGTGTATTCGAACAGCACACTGCGCTCCACGGTGGCACCCTTGCGCAGGTGGCTACCATGGCCGATCCAGGTCGGGCCGACGATGGTGGCGCCCTCTTCGATCTTCACGCTGGAGCCGATATAGACCGGACCTTCGACCGTAACCTTGTCCCAGTCGATACGCGTGTTGAGACCGACCCAGACACCGGGGCGCACCTCCTTGCCGGGCATGTCCATCTGCGCCACTTCGCCACGCAGCACGCGCTGCAGCACGGTCCAGTAATCCGTGACACGACCGATGTCGATCCAGTTAAAGAAACGGTTCTGGGCAAAGAAAGGCAGTTGCTTCTCGACCAGCAGGGGGAAGAGCTGGCTGCCGATGTCATAGACCTGACCGGAAGGCACCAAATCGAGCGCTGCGGGCTCGAAGATGTAGATGCCCGTGGAAGCGAGCGTGCTCTTGGCCTCCTCGGGACAGGGTTTTTCCTGGAAGGAGATGATCTTGCCCTGCTCATCGGCCACCACGATGCCGTAGTTCTTCACTTCGGAAAGTGGCACATCCAGCGTCACCACACTGGCGATGGCGCCCTTGTTCCGGTGTTCGTACAGGGCGGCTCCGATGTCCAGATCGATGATCGCATCCCCGCACAGCACCAGGGTGGTGTCATCGAAGAAGCCGGAGTTGTCCTGAATGTGCTTCATGCCACCGGCCGAGCCGATGGGTTTGGGCACGATCTCGCCATGTTCGTAGGCGCCCTCGTAGGAATAACCGATTTCCACGCCCCAGCGATGGCCGTCACCGAAATACTCCTCGATCTTGCGGTGCATGAAAGCCACGTTGATCATGATCTCGCGCACGCCGTGACGTGCCAGGTGCTCGATGATGTATTCGAGTACCGGCTTGCCCAGAATGGGGATCATCGGTTTGGGGATGTCCTTGGTCAGCGGTCGGACGCGGGTGCCCTGCCCCGCTGCGAGAATCATTGCCTTGGCCATTCTGGGTCTCCTGAAATGATCGTTGATTGTGTGACAACGCAGCAGGTGCCGCGTGCGATTACGTCACATGGCACCTGAATGCGTGTGGCTCGACAGATGGCTCACCATGCGGACGTAATCCGCCACGCCCAGGGTCTCGCCGCGCGCTTGAGGATCAATGCCCAGTGCGACGAAATCCTCTTCCTTGAGCCATTCGCGCAAGGTATTGCGCAGGGTCTTGCGACGCTGGCCGAACGCTGCGGTGACGATTCGGCCAAGCAATGCTTCGTCTGTACAGACGCACTCCGCCGCCGGTTTGGGTTGCAAGTAGACGATGGCCGAGGTGACTTTCGGTGCCGGACGGAAAGCGCCGGGCGGCACATCGAACAGACTGGCCATGTTGAAACGGTACTGCAGCATTACCGACAGACGCCCATAGGCCTCGGTGTCCGGCTCGGCCACCATGCGGTCGACGACCTCCTTCTGCAGCATGAAGGTCATGTCGCGAACCTGGTCGGCATAGCCGGCAAGGTGGAAAAGGATGGGGGTGGAGATGTTGTAGGGCAGGTTGCCGACCACGCGCAGTGGCGAACCCAACGTGCCGAAATCGAACTTCAGCGCGTCCCCCTCATGGATGGTCAGATGCGCTGGGTCATGTTTTTCCTTCAGCCGGGCAATCAGATCGCGGTCGATCTCGACCACGTGCAGATGCTCGCTGGCTGCCAGCAAAGGCTCGGTCAGCGCCCCCAGCCCGGGACCGATCTCGACCAGCAGATCCCCCGGGCGCGGCGCGATCGCTGCCACGATTTTGCGGATGATGTTGGCATCGGAAAGAAAATTCTGCCCGAAACGTTTGCGGGCGATATGGCCTTGGGGCATTGGCATCCTTACTGGCTGTGCGCCTTGATCACTTCACGAATCTGCGCGATGGCAGCAAAGCCCGCCTTCTCGCCCCGCAGGATGGCTTCGTGGCGCTGCTGAAAGTTGGCTGCGGGCAATCCGTTGATCTCCGGCCGGATCACCACGTCGGCATCGCGCAGTTCGTAGTTGCCAAGTGTGGCCCCCATGATGGAGACGGTATCAAGCAGCAGGTCGACGCTGCCCTGATTGCGTTTGCCGGAAGGCTTGCCGGAAATATCAACGGCAATCACGATGTCGGCGCCCATCTGGCGGGCAGCACGTACCGGAATCGGGCTGACCAGACCGCCATCCACATATTCCTTGCCCCCGGATCAGCACTGGCGAGAACACACCCGGGATCGAAGAAGAGGCACGCACGGCAGTGCCGGTATTGCCCGTCACAAAGACCGCCGGCTGCCCTTCGGCCAGATCGGTGGCAACCACACCGAACTTGCGCTTGAGCGCTTCGATGGGGCGATTGCCAGTCTGCTGATTGATGAAACGCTCCAGCGCTTCGCCCTTGAGGAAGCCACGATCGAAGACGACCCAGTCGGTCAGCGCGGTTTCGTCGAGCTGGAAGGCCAGCTTCTGCAGGGCGAAAGCATCATTGCCAGCGGCATAGAGCGCGCCGACCACGCTGCCCGCACTAGTCCCCACCACGATGTCGGGCACGATGCCCTGTGTCTCCAGCGCCTTGATCACCCCGATATGGGCGAATCCGCGCGCGGCACCACCGCCCAATGCCAGACCGATTTTCGGAGCCGGACGTGGCACTGGCACGACAGGCTTGGGCAATTCTGCTTCCGGCTGTGTGAATACGGGAACGGGAGAGGGCTGAGGGGGCTGGGCTGCACAGGCCGCGAGCAGGACCAGCGCGCCCAGCCAAAGCGACAAAGACTTCATGAAAGAGAACTGTCCAGATTCGGGTTGGCACGCGTGGCACTCATCCCCAGCGCACAGTGGATGGCGGCTTCAAGACTGCCACCGTCTGCTCTACCGGTGCCGGCAAGATCCAGCGCAGTGCCATGGTCCACCGAGGTGCGAATGATCGGGAGCCCCAGCGTGACGTTGATGCCGCCGCCAAAGGTGGCGAACTTGAGCACGGGCAGCCCCTGGTCGTGGTACATCGCCAGCACCGCATCGCCCCGCGCGAGCTGGCGCGGCGTGAACAAAGTGTCGGCCGGCAGAGGGCCGATCAGGTCCATGCCCTCACGCCGCAATTCGGCCAGTACGGGTTCGATGACCTCGATCTCCTCGCGCCCCATGTGGCCGGCTTCTCCCGCATGCGGATTGAGCCCCGCAACCAGGATACGCGGCAACGGCAGGCCAAACTTGTCACGCAGATCGGCATGCAGGATACGTATCGTGCGAGTCAGCGCTTCGGCAGTCAGCACGGCACTGACGGACTTCAGCGGCAGGTGCGTGGTGGCCAGAGCCACACGCATCCACGGATGGGCGTCACCCATGCCGTATTCGCCAGCCAGCATCATCACCACACGTGGCGTGCCGGTGCGCTCGGCCAGGTATTCGGTATGGCCGGAGAAGACAATCCCGGCATCGTTGATCACGCTCTTCTGCACCGGAGCGGTCACCATCGCCGCGAACTCACCGGAGAGGCAACCATCAATGGCCAGATCCAGCGTTTTCAGAACATAGCCCGCATTGGCGACGGACAGCTGGCCGGGCTGACAGGAGTGAGCCAGCGGTACATGCAGAACGTCCAGCACACCGACCTGCGCAGCATCTCCCGGTAAATAATGCCGCAGGGAGATCGCCGTGCCGGTCATTCTTGCCCGCTCCGCAAGCAAGCCGCGATCTCCGATCAGCACCAGCCTGGCAGGCCACGGACGGCTTGCCAGTTTCGCGCACAACTCAGGGCCAACACCCGCCGGCTCGCCGGTGGTGATCGCCAGAGCGGGAGGTTTCATTCGGGCTTGATCTCGACGTAAGCGGAGTCACGCAATTGCCGCAGCCAATCGTCGAATGCTTCGTCGGCCTTGCGTTCGCGCAATGCATTGCGCGCCTCGAGCTTGCGACGATCCTGGGTCACATCGACCTGCTTGCGTTCGAGCACCTGGATCACGTGCCAACCAAACGGAGACTCCACCACGTCGGATACTTCACCCGGCTTGAGCGCATCCATGGCCCGTTCGAACTCAGGCACCGTTTCGCCCGGAGACAACCAGCCAAGGTCACCGCCCTTGGCCGCAGTGGCATCGCTGGAATGCACTCGCGCCATTTCCGCAAAATCCACACCGTTGCGGATACGGTTCGCGATATCAGCCAGACGCCGCCGGCCTTCCGCAGGATCACGCACATCCGTGGTCCGGATCAGGATGTGCCGTGCATGGGTTTGCGTGATCTCGATCTTGGATGGCGCCAGATCGCGCACATCGACGAACTTGAAGACATGCAGTCCGGCAGCACTACGCAGGATGTTGCTGACGTCTCCCTTCTGCATTTGCGGCAGACGCTCAGCAAAAATGCTGGGCAACCGCTCAAGCGGACGCCAATCGAGCAGGCCGCCGTTCATGGCATCCGGCGAAGCGGAGTAGGCCGCGGCCAAGGCTGCAAAGTCCTCTCCGGCACGAATCCTTCGCTGCAGCTCTTCGGCACGCTGCCCCAGCGCCAGCAACTGCTCAGGGCTGGCGCCCTCCGGCGCACGCAGCAGGATATGCGCCACACGATACTCCCGCCCGCTTAACTGAGGTTGCGCGGCCAGCGTGGCCTCAAGCTCGGCATCGGAGACGGTGATCCGGGCATCGACCTCGCGTTCACGCAGGCGAGCCAACAGGATCTCGGTACGGATGCTCTCCCGGAACTGTGCCCAGGCCAGCCCTTCACTGGCGACCAGGCGGGGCAGCTCCGCCACGGTAGTCTGGTTCTGCTCGGCAATGCGTGCCAATGCTCGATCCAGTGTGGAGTCATCTACCTTGATGCCAAGCTCCTTGGCTTTCTGCAGCTGGATGCGTTCCAGCACCATGTGTTCCAGCACCTGGCTGCGCAGCTGAGCGGGCGGCACCTTCGTCCCCTGTGCCGACAGTTGGCGTTCGGCCTGGGCCAATCGCGAGCTGAGATCGGAGGCCGTCAGCACGTCAGAATTGACCACTGCCGCCACGCGATCAAGTTCCGCAGCCTGCCCGAAAACGGGGAGTGTCAGCCCAATGGCGCAAATGATCTGGAGCAAGCGCTTCATCATAAAAATCATGCTTTCCCAATTGAATTGAAGACCACCCATGGTCAGTCTCCTCCGCTGAAGACGGAGTTGCCGACCCCGGGGTCATTGATCTTGCCGTATCCGCCTACGCTGCGCTTGAGCAAGTCCACTGGATTGGAACCCACGGACGCCAGTCCGTTGAACTCCAGCTGTATATAGAAGGCGTTGTTGCGTTTATCGGTATTGTTGACCAGGGTATGCCAGACCGTGCGCAGCACCCAGCAATCCCCCTTGTATTCCAGCCCGGCAATGGCTTCAGACAGGCGATGGTCACGCAGGTTCAGGTTGTAACGCCCGACGCCATACCACCCCTTCCACAACGGCCACTGCGCCGAAACGTCAAGGTCGCGGTACTGATCACGATAGAAACGGTAACTCACCGAAAACGCCTTGGCGTGATCTGGCTGGTAGCGCATGCCCAGCGTTGCCCGCTCCCAGAGACCGGCGCGATGATCATACTGCGATGCGGTATCCAACCACCATTCGCGGGTCAGTCGCCCGGACAGTCCGCCCAAGATGTGCGCGACGCTGCCACTTCGCTGCGCCTCTCCGGGCAGCAGCACACGCTGATCGGCAAAATAATAACGCTGTGCCAGTGCGCCACGCAGCCATTCTTCTCCAGTCGCATCATCAATCAGGCGGGATTGAAGCCCCGAAGTCAGCTGGTTCGAATCCGCGATGCGGTCCTGACCGACATAACGGTTCTCGGAGAAAATTTGCGAAAAATTGAAGTCCGCAATCGTGGAATCGAATACCGGGATATCAGACTGGTTCCAGTAGGACGAGCGAACGTAGTAAAGGCGCGGCTCCAGCGTCTGGATATGGGGCTTGTCACGATAGGTGACGGGACGCTCGAAAACGAGACCGGAGTCCAGTGAGGCAATCGGAACTCCGCGCTGGATTTCATCCTTTTCGCCGCCATCCCGTCGATCCAACTGATATTGACTCAGATGCACACCGAACTTCGGCGTAAAGAATGCGCCTGCCGACTGCACCGGCAAACTGACCTGCGGGTACAACACGGCGCGTCGGCCTTCGACGCTGGTCGGATGCGAGAAGGCCGTGTATTCCATCGGCAACTGCAGAGACAGCCCGTGGAAATCGGTATTGCGCGCAAGAAGGCTGAGCTGCGGCAAACGATCATAAGGTGCCGTACCCGACAGGACCTGATAACGCTGCATGGTCAGGCCGCCGGACAACCAGGTCCCATTGTTGTAATTCAGCGTGGCCTGCTGGTTCAGCGTCGACTGGGAGGTCGAGGTAATCTTCGAACTCAAGTCGGAAAAATAGGTTTTGTCGGAAACGCGCGTGGCATCGACACTGGCGGTCAGCCCATAACCGAAATCCTGGTCGTGCTGCCAACGCCACAGATCGCGAGAGCGACCTGTCACGCAATCCTGGTTCATGTACTCGCCACGCAGCACACCATGACTGTCTGACGTCAGATAACGGGTCTCGCCCCCAAGCTGTACGCCCCGCTTCGTCATCCAGCGTGGAGCCAACGTTGCATCATAGTTCGGCGCCAGATTGAAGTAATACGGCAGTGAAAGATCTACCCCCGTCAGACTGGTGGTCCCCAGCGTAGGCGGCAGGAAACCGGATTGGCGCCCGCCACTGAGAGGGAATTCGGCCCAGGGGGTGTACAGGATCGGAACGCCCTGGAAGACCAGTGAAGTATCCGTGGCACGGCCCTTGTCCTGGTCAAAATCCAGCTGCAGATCCCGCATGCGCAGATACCAGGAGGGGTCTGGCGCAGGACAGGTGGTGAAGGTGGAATTGCTGAGACGATAGTGGTTCTCGCCTTCGAGATACAGCAGATCTGCCTGTCCGGACCCGGTGACGGTCTCTCCCAGGGTACGCCGCTCCATCCAGGGACGGGAGCTGACCCAGACCTCGCTGCTGACCCGACGCTCGCGTTGCAACAGATACGTGGGTGACTCGACCTCGCCGAACCACGTGTCCAGATTGATCCGCGCGCGCGGCCCCTCAATGGTGTCCGGCCCGCGTCGCAACCGGACATTCCCTTGCGCCAGAGCCTCGTTGCTGATCTGGTCGAAGAACAGGCGATCGCTGTTGAGGATCAATCCGCCGCGCTGCAGACGCACTTCATCCTGCGCGACGATATCGACTTGATTGCGCCCTTCGATTCGCTGGGCTTGGATCACGGTTCCCTGCACCGTGGATTGCTGTACTGCGCCTTCTACCTGCGCCTGCGCCAGAGCAGGCAATGCAGACAGAACCGCCAGACTGGTCAGCCGGACACGCCGGAATGGAGGCGGCAGACTGGACGTCCGGCGTCGAGAGCTTTTGGTATGGGCCATGCCGTGGCAGAAAACCTGTGGGAGCAAGGGCCGAGGCCCGGGTTTGATAAGATTGGCCGCGTATTTTACATGAGCGCCGCGCCTCGCTAACGGAGTCCGTCTTGCAACGTCTGCAACAAATTCACGCCTGGCTGGAAAAGCAGCTTCCCGACCAGAACTTCACGCTTGCGCCCGCTTCGGCAGACGCCAGCTTCCGCCGCTATTTCCGCGCCACGCTTGCCGATGGCAGTACACGCATCATCATGGATGCACCACCCACGCATGAAGACTGCCGCCCTTATCTCAAGGTGGCACACCTGTTCGGCGAGGCAGGAGCGCATGTTCCGCAGGTCTTCGCGGAAGATCTGGAACAAGGCTTCCTATTGCTCTCGGATCTGGGGCATCAGACCTATCTTTCCGCGCTGACCCAGGACAATGCCGATGCCCTGTATGCAGACGCACTGGGCGCTCTAGCAGTGATCCAACGTGCCAGTCGCCCTGACGTACTCCCCGAATATGACCGGGCGCTACTGCTGCGCGAACTGATGCTGTTTCCCGAGTGGTACGTAACTCGCCACAAAGGCATTGCCTTGAACGATGGCGAAACGGCAGAGCTGATGCAGGTATTCGAGCGCATTCTCGCAGTAAACCTGGCTGAGCCAAGGGTCTTCGTTCATCGAGACTACCATTCGCGCAACCTGATGATTTCATCGCCCAATCCGGGAGTGCTGGACTTTCAGGACGCAGTCTACGGCCCCATCACCTACGATCTCACCTCCCTGTTCAAGGACGCCTACATCCACTGGGACGAGGAACGCACACTGGACTGGCTCGTACGCTATTGGGAGATCGGTCGTCAGATTGGTCTCCCGGTACGCGCAGACTTTGCCGAATTCCACCGGGATTACGAATTTATGGCCGCGCAACGTCACATCAAGGTGCTGGGCATCTTTGCCCGCCTCTATCACCGCGACGGCAAGGACGGCTACCTCAAGGACATGCCGCTGGTGATGCGCTACCTGAAGGCCGCCTGCCGCCGCTACTCCGAACTCAGGCCCCTGTTGCGCCTGCTTGACCGACTGGATCCCGAGGAACAACAAGTTGGCTACACATTCTGACCCCCGATTGCTCGACACCGCCCAGCTCGAAGCCGTACTGGCCGAGTTCGCCCGCGTTCGTGACTGGGATCGCCACCATACCCCGCGCAACCTGCTGCTGGCACTGACCGGCGAGGTAGGCGAGCTGGTGGAGATCTTTCAGTGGAAGCCCGATGCACAAGCGGAAGGCATCATGAATACGGACGAAGCAGAGCATGTCCGTCAGGAAGTCGCTGACGTCTTTCTCTACCTGATGCGCCTTGTGATGGTTCTGGGCATTGATCTGGACGACGCGGTGCGCAAGAAAATCGCGCTCAACGCCATCAAGTACCCTCCGAAAACTGAGTGCTAAGTGCCCGCTGAGATGGTGGTGCGCATGACGCATCACTCCGCCGGCAAGGTCGGCGCTAACCTCCGGTCAGCGCTCAGCCCTCGTTACTTGGCAAGCCTCTGCCTGCGTGCCTCGAACAGACAGATGCCCGAAGCCACCGAGACGTTGAGACTCTCCACGGAACCATGCATCGGAATCTTGGCCAGTTCGTCGCAGGTGTCTCGTGTCAGCCGGCGCAAGCCATCGCCTTCGGCCCCCAGGACCCAGGCAGTCGGCCCTTTCTGATCGACCTCGTAGATCGACTTGGTAGCTTCGCCAGCCGCGCCAATGCACCATACGCCGGCATCCTTGAGCTCGCGCAGCGTGCGTGCAAGATTGGTGACGACGATGTAGGGCACGGTATCCGCCGCGCCACTGGCGACCTTGACCGCCGTGGCATTCAGGCCCACGGCACGATCCTTGGGCGCGATCACGGCATGTACACCGGCAGCATCCGCCACGCGCAGACAGGCGCCCAGGTTGTGCGGATCAGTGATGCCGTCGAGCACCAGCAGCAATGCGTTCTCGGTGAGGTCTTCCAGAATGTCGGACAGGTGCAACACCTTCTGGCGCGCATCGATCTTCGCCACCACCCCCTGATGACGATGCGTGCCCGCCATGCCATCCAGGCGCGTGGACTCCGTGGCGATGATGCGCGCGCCCGCAGCTTCGGCCCTGGCGAGCAGATCGCGCGCGCGCGCATCGCTACGCTGCGCGGCAACGTGGATTTCAAGGATGGCCTCCGGGTCGTGCCGCAATTTGGCGGCCACGGCATGAAAACCATGGATGAAACGTGATTCAGCCACGACGGCTTCCTTTCTTCTTGTCATCGGGGGCAGCAGGCTGGCTGCTGCGGGTCTTGCTGGCACGCGTTGCGCCGGGGCGGCTCGCCAGATCGTCCAGAGCCTTGCGGGGCGATGAGCCCGCCGGCAGGCCTGCCAGCTCGCGCCAGCCTGGAGCTTCCCCGGTCTCGGCGTCACGCTGGCGATCACGGGCGGTCTTGCCCGTACGGCGAGTCGCTGGCATGGCGGCATCGATCAGCCGGAAATCGATCTTGCGTGACTCCAGATCGACACGCACGACTTCGACCTCCACACGATCCGACAACCGGAACTGCTGCCCCGTACGCTCACCAACCAGAGCATGGCGCGCTTCGTCGTAGTGGAAATAGTCCGCACCAAGATCCGAGATATGCACCAGCCCTTCGACGAACAATTCATCGAGGGTGACGAAGATACCAAAGGATGTGACAGCCGTGACGCTGCCTGCGTACTGCTCGCCAATGCGATCCTGCATGTAGAAGCACTTGAGCCAGGTCTCCACGTCACGACTGGCTTCGTCGGCGCGGCGCTCGGTCTGCGAACAATGCACCCCGATGTCTTCCCAGATGTCGTTCTTTTCGGCCAGCGCACGCTTGCGTGCCGTCTCCCGCTCGGCGCGCGCAAACGCCTCGGGTGTAGGCTTGCCGCCCTTCTTGCGGCGGGTATCACGCAACAGCTCGACCGGGCCTGTCGATGGCTGATACTTCACGCCGCGAAGTACAGCCTTGATGGCGCGGTGCACCAGCAGGTCAGGATAACGCCGGATCGGCGAGGTGAAGTGCGTATAGGCGTCGAAAGCCAACCCGAAATGGCCGACGTTCTCCGGGCTGTAGACCGCCTGCTGCATGGTGCGCAACATCACCGTCTGGATCAGGCGAGCATCCGGCCGGTCTTTGATCTTGTCGACCACCTTGGCGAAGTCCGCGGCACGTGGCGAGTCGCCACCGCCCAGGCCAAGACCGAACTCCGCAAGGAATTCGCGCAGTTTGCCCAGCTTCTCGGGCGTAGGCGCCTCATGCACGCGGAACAGCGCAGGGTGCTTGTTCTTCTGCAGGTATTCGGAAGCGCAGACGTTGGCTGCGAGCATGCATTCCTCGATCAGGCGATGCGCGTCATTGCGCGATTCCGGCACGATGCGCTCGATCTTGCCCTGCTCGTCGAAGATCATCTTGGTCTCGACCGTCTCGAACTCGATGGCACCACGCTTGGCACGCGCCTTGAGCAGGATGCGGAAAAGCACATCGAGCGTTTCCAGGTGCGGCAGCAACGGCGCGTGCTCGGCACGCAAAGCCTCGTCACGCTGACCGGCCTCATCGCCGTACAGCATGGCGGCGACCTTGGTATAGGTCAGCCGTGCATGCGAGAACATCACCGCAGGATAGAAACGATAAGCCTTGATCACACCGCTGGCGTTGATCGACATGTCGCACACCATGCACAAGCGCTCGACCTCGGGATTCAGCGAACACAGGCCATTGGAAAGCTTCTCCGGCAGCATGGGAATCACGCGACGCGGGAAATACACGGAATTCCCGCGTGCCAGCCCTTCCACGTCGAGCGCGGAGCCTGGCGTCACGTAATGGCTCACATCAGCAATCGCGACCAACAGGCGGTAGCCACGCCCTTGCTTCTCGCAATACACGGCGTCATCGAAATCCTTGGCAGTCTCACCATCAATGGTCACCAGCGGCAAGTGGCGGATATCCTCGCGCGCACCGCCTTCCCACTGCCAGTCCTTCTTGCGCACGGCGGCAGGAAGTTTCTTCGCCTCGGCCTTCACCTCGTCTGAGAATTCGAAGGGCAGATCATGCTTGCGCAAGGCAATCTCGATCTCCATGCCATCGTCTGCATAGTTGCCCAGGGTCTCGACGATCTGGCCGATAGGCTGGCTGTACTGGCTGGGTTGCTGCAGCAGGTCGACACTGACCACCTGGCCCGCCCTGGGCTTCTGCTTGCCGCCGGGTGCCAGCAGGATGCCCTGGCTGATACGCCGGTTCTCAGCGATCACATAGGCCACCCCGGCCTCCACGGCAACCCGTCCGACCACGCGCTCATTCGCACGCTCCAGTACCTCGATGATCTTGGCTTCCCGTCGGCCACGCTGATCAGCTCCGATCACGCGCACCAGCACGCGATCACCATGCAACACCTCACGCATGGCACGTGGCCCCAGAAAGAGATCCTCACCACCATCGTCCGGCACGAGAAAACCAAAACCATCGGGGTGCCCTTCAACCCGACCACGGATCAGGTCTGCCTTGTCCGGCAGGATGTAGGCCCCCCGCCGGTTGCGCATCAGCTGGCCCGCGCGCTCCATGGCGCCCAGGCGCCGCGTAAAAGCTTCCTGTTCATCAGCCCGGATGGCTAGCAGTTCAGCCAAAGCCTCTACAGGCATCGGCGCACGAGCGTCACCCAGCAACTGCTGAATGTATTCACGCGAAGGCAGGGGAAATTCGTATCTCTCTGCCTCTCGGGCGTAGAAGGGATCTGCGGCGCGAATGCGCGCCAGGCGGGGTTTCTTGTTCGTTTTCATTTATTCTTGTTGTCCAGTTGACTCGTTGGAATTGTTCCCTATAATGCCGTTCTTCGCTGCTCTCGCGGCGGATTGCCCAGGTGGCGAAATTGGTAGACGCGCTAGTTTCAGGTACTAGTGCCGCAAGGTGTGGAGGTTCGAGTCCTCTCCTGGGCACCAAATTCGCACAGAAAGCCAGCTCAACGAGCTGGCTTTTTTGTTTTCTGATCTTCCTTCGTTCAAACGCATCCAATCAATCATTCGTACATTGCCGGGCAAGCGGCAGTTCTCGGAAACTGAAAGGCCGGCAGCACGCCGGCCTTTTTGTTTTACATCAGGCAGAGAATGGATGCTGCCTGAGAATGGTTTCATCCCGCTCGGGGCCGGTAGAAACGATGGCAATCGGCACGCCGCAGACCTCTTCGAGGCGCTTCAGATAGTTCTGCGCAGCGGCCGGCAGGTCTTCCCAGCGCTTGACCCGGAAGGTGGTCTCCGTCCAGCCCGGCAGGGTTTCATAGACAGGCTCGCAGGCAGCAACCTCGTCCGCCCCAATAGGCAGCAGATCGACGTGCTTGCCATGCAGCGTATAGCCCGTACAGATATTCAGCTCAGCCAGGCCATCCAGGACGTCCAGCTTCGTAATGCACAGCCCGGTCAGCCCGTTGATACGCGCCGAACGACGCAACGCAGCCGCATCGAACCAACCACAACGACGCTTGCGCCCGGTGACGGTACCGAACTCTCGTCCGACCGTGGACATTTGCTCCCCCGGCGTACCCTTGGTTTCGATATCCAGTTCGCTCGGGAAGGGACCGCCGCCGACGCGGGTGCAGTAGGCCTTGGTGATACCCAGCACATAGTGCAGCATGCCCGGCCCGACTCCCGAACCTGCAGCGGCCTGCCCAGCCACGCAGTTGGAGGACGTCACGAACGGATAGGTTCCATGGTCGATATCCAGCAGCGTGCCTTGGGCTCCTTCAAACAGCAGGTTCTGGCCCGCAGCGTTGGCAGCGTAGAGATCGTCGGAAATATCGGATACCAGGGGGCGGATCGCCTCGGCATCCTTCATCGCCTGATCGAATACGGTCTGGAAATCCACCGCTTCGGCGCCCAGATATTCGGTCAGCACGAAGTTGTGATAATCCAGCACCTCGCGCAACTTGACAGCAAAACGCTCAGGGTTGAACAAGTCATACACGCGCAGCGCACGGCGTGCGACCTTGTCGGCATAACTCGGACCAATCCCTTTGCCGGTGGTGCCGATCTTGTCGCAGGCGGCCTTCTTCGCCTCGCGCGCCTTGTCCAGCGCGGAATGGAACGGCAGGATCAGGGGGCACCCCGGGCTCACCTTCAGACGGGAGCGGACCTCGATGCCATCCGCTTCCAGCGTGGCGATCTCGCCAAGGAGGTGATGAATGTCCAGCACCACGCCATTGCCGATGTAGCACTGCACACCTTCGCGCACGATGCCGGAAGGCACCAGATTGAGCTTGTATTCCTTTTCGCCGATGACTAGCGTATGCCCGGCATTATGCCCGCCCTGGAAACGCACCACGCCCTGCGCGTGATCGGTCAGCCAGTCGACGATCTTGCCTTTGCCTTCGTCACCCCACTGGGTTCCGACCACCACCACATTCTTTGCCATTGCTTCTTCCCTCAGTCCTGCAGGGGCACAACGCCCCAGGCGTTATCCTGCTTGATGATCTGCCGGTCACACCCGGCTTCACGCCAGCAACCCCGATGCCCGGGCAAAGCCAGCATGACGACCTCCCCTGCAGCACGCAGGGCAGCGATGCAATCCTGCAGCGCAGGATCCTCTTCCTGAGGCGCAAGGATCGCGCCAGCCTCGCCGGCAGTCACGCTCAGCGCTGCCAGCTCCCGTAGATCCAGGCTGAAACCTGTGGCCGGACGGGGGCGCCCGAACGCCGCGCCGACCGCGTCATAGCGCCCACCCAGCGCCAGCGCAGTCGGGGAATTGCCGCAGTAGGCCGCAAACATCAGTCCAGAGTGATAGTGATAGCCGCGCAAGTCTGCCAGGTCAAAACTCAAAGGCTGCTCGCCCAGATGCTTGGCCAGATGCAGCATCTGGTCGAGCGCCTCGCGTACACCAGCCACATCGGGCAGCAGACTACGCGCACGCACCAGCACATTGGCATTACCGTACAGCTCGGGCAGGATCATCAGCGCCGAACGCGCAGGCTCTGCCAAGCCAGCCACAAAATCCTTCAGCGCGGGCACATCCTTGGCCTGCAGGATGCGAAACAGGGTGCGCTCGGCTTCGCCTCCCAGTCCGGCCATTGCGCTGAGCGCCCGGAAAATGCCGACGTGCCCAACATCGATACGGCTACTGCGCGTACCTGCAAGCTGCAGCGTCCGTGCCAGCAAGCGCAGCACTTCCACATCGGCTTCGATACCCGCATGCCCGTAGAGCTCGGCGCCAACCTGCAAAGGCTCGCGCGATGCGCTCATGCTGCGCGGCTCGACGTGAACCACAGGCCCGCAATAGCACAGACGCGTCACGCCACTGCGATTGAGAAGGTGAGCATCGATGCGTGTGACCTGAGGCGTTGTATCTGCACGCAAGGCCATGGTGCGCCCGCTGTACTGATCGACGAACTTGTACATGGCATCCGCCATGTCCGCGCCAGTGCCGGAAGCCAGCGAATCCAGGAACTCCACGCTGGGCGGAATCACCAGTTGGTAGCCGTGCAGCCGGAACTCGTCCAGCAGAAGACGACGCAAGCGCTCGATGCGGGCCGCAGACTGTGGCAACACATCTTCGAAATGTTCGGGCAGGGCCCAGCGTGGCAATGCCATGGACGTCAAATCACTTGAACAGAATGAACAGCACGCAGCCCAGCAGCAGGGAGGTCAGCCCGACAAAGCGCAGTTGACCATCCGTAAAGCGGGTGATGCGGGTAAAGGTGTCGCGCCAGAATCCTGGCGCGACAAGCGGAAGAATGCCTTCAAGCACCAGCATCAGCGCCAGTGCGGCAAGGAAGTCCTGCAGCATCTTACTTGTTGCCGCTGTTCTTCAGATACTTGAAGAAATCAGACGAAGGGTCGACCACCAGCATGTCACTCTTGCTGTTGAAGGTCTGCTTGTAGGCTTCCATGCTGCGCCAGAAGCGGAAGAACTCCGGGCTGCGGCCAAAAGCCTCTGCATAGATTGCAGCAGCCTTGGCATCGCCTTCGCCCTTGATCACCTGTGCATCGCGATAGGCCTCGGCAACGATGACCTCACGCCGGCGGTCGGCCTCAGCTCGGATCTGCTCTGCTTCGGCACCACCGGTCGCACGCAGTTCATTCGCCACACGCTTGCGTTCGGCTTCCATGCGGCCATACACAGAATCACTCACGGCGCTGGGCAGCTCCACACGCTTGACGCGCACATCGACGATCTGCACACCATAGCGCACGGCATCCTGGGCGGAACGCTCCCGCACCACTTCCATCATGCGCTGGCGCTCACCCGAGATCACTTCGTGCATCTGACGCTTACCAAACTCTTCACGCATCACCGCGTTCACCGTCTGGCTCAGACGGTTACGGGCACGCGGCTCATCCATGCCGAAGGCACGGTAATACACGGACGGATCCCCGATGCGCCAACGGGTGAAGGAGTCCACCAGCACGTTCTTCTTCTCTGCGGTCTGGAAAAGCTCGGAATCCGGCGAATCCAGCGTAAGGATGCGTGCATCGTAATACTGCACGTTCTGGATCATCGGCAACTTAAAATAGAGACCGGCTTCAGTCACCGGACGCTTGATCTCGCCCAACTGGAAAACCAGCGCATAACGGCGCTGATCGACCGTGAACAGCGACATCGACAACACCGCCACGGCGAGCAGGATCCCACCGAAAAATACGGGCAGGCGTGCATTCATCATCGTTCTCCCCTCTCGCGGCTACGCAATACATCGCGGGTGCGCAGGTCCAGCTCGGCGCGTCCCTGCTGTTGCGGCGCGGCGACCGGCGCCGCCGGCGCGGACGGCGTCTGTGCGACAGCCGTGGGCTGCCCACTGGCGGCTTGGCCCCCCTGCAGCAGTTTGTCCAACGGCAGGTAGAGTAGATTGCCATTGCCACAGGTATCGACCATCAGCTTGGTCGTACTGGCAAAAACCTGCTCCATGGCATCGATGTACAGGCGGTTACGCGTAACTTCCGGCGCCTTCGCATACTCAGTGAACAACTGCTTGAAGCGACTGGCATCACCATCGGCACGTGCAATCAGCGAAGCTGAATAGGCCTGAGCCTCTTCACGCAAACGTGCCGCCGTCCCTTCGGCCTTCGGCACCACTTCATTGAAGTAAGCCTGGCCTTCGTTCTTCAGGCGCTCGCGGTCCTGACTGGCCTTCACCGCGTCTTCGAACGCCGCCTGCACCTGTTGCGGTGGCTGCGCGTTTTGCAGGGTCACCCGGTTGACGAGAATGCCGCTGTTCTCGAAACCATTGATCTTGTAGCTGTCGAGAATACGCTGAATCAGCACCTGCACGTCGGTCGCAACCGTTTCGCGACCTTCATAGAGCACGAAATCCATCTTGCTCTTGCCGACGACCTCGCGCATGGCGGATTCCGCCACCTGCTTGACCATTACGTCCGGATCCTTGTTGGTGAACAAGAAGGCTTCGGGACTGTTGAGGTTGTACTGCACGGCAAACTGGATGTTCACAATGTTTTCATCATCAGTGAGCATCAGGGATTCATGCAGATTGGTTGCCCGATCACCACTGCGGAAGCCGACCTCCACGTTGCGTACGCGTGTGGTATCCACCACTTCGTGGCTCTCGAAGGGATAAGGCAGACGCCAGCGCAAGCCTTCACCCGTCACTTCCTGGAACTTGCCAAAACGCATCACCACGCCACGCTGACTGGCGTCGACAATGTAGAAACCGCTGGCCAGCCACAGCACGAGCACAGCGACTACGATCAGCGCCAGCCCACCGCCGAGTTGGCGCGAGGACACCGGCGGCTGGCCGCCAACGTTGTTGCCGTTACCGCCACCATTGCCACCGCCACGCTTGCCGAACATGCCGCCAAGCCGGCTGTTGAAATCCCGCCAGATATCGTCGAGATCAGGTGGCCCCTGCTCTGGATTGCGGCGATCGTCGTTGGGGCGATCGTCTGGGTCCTTGTTGCCCCAGCGTGGATCATTGATTGACATGAGAACTCCGGTGATCATGAGGATACTCGGTGCCTAGACATCAGAAGGGGGTTCCGCGTTCGCTGCGGAAGCGGGATATAGCGTATTGGCCAAGGCCTGCCGCAGCAAGCCGAGCCCGGCACCCGTCCGGGCGCTGAGCAAAACGCGTTCGATTTTACCATAGGCGTCAAGCTCGATCGCCGGCTCGCCATGGGTCAGGTCAAGCTTGTTCCACACCAGGATCTGGGACACATCCCCTGCACCGATCTCGGCCAATACCGCATTGACGACCTCGATCTGCGCCTCGCGATCCGGCGAAGCCGCATCCACCACGTGCAACAGTAGATCCGCCTGCGCCGTTTCCTCCAACGTGGCGTGAAAGGCCTCAACCAGAGAATGCGGCAACTCGCGGATGAACCCCACCGTATCGGAAAGCACAACCCCAGCACCCGCCTCGCCTAGATAGACACGCCTCGACGTGGTATCCAGCGTGGCGAACAGTTGGTCAGCAGCATAGGCCCCAGCCTTGGTCACCGCATTGAACAGCGTGGACTTGCCCGCATTGGTATAGCCGACCAGCGACACCGTCGGTACATCGCGGCGCTCGCGGCCACGCCGCCGGACCTGACGCTGACGTTCAAGCAATCGCAACCGCTCCTTGAGCAACTTCACACGCTTGCCCAGCAGGCGGCGATCGGTCTCCAGCTGTGTTTCCCCGGGGCCACGCAGCCCGATGCCCCCCTTTTGCCGTTCCAAGTGGGTCCAGCCACGGATCAGGCGTGTGGATAGATGCTCAAGCTGAGCCAGCTCCACCTGCAGCTTGCCTTCGTGGCTTTTCGCTCGAAGCGCGAAGATATCCAGGATCAGCGCCGTACAGTCTATCACCCGGCGAGCCAGCGCGCGCTCGAGATTCCGCTGCTGAGCCGCGCTCAGTTCATGATTGAAGATGATGATGTCGGCCTGTTGCAGACCAGCCAGCTCGCCGATTTCGGCAACCTTGCCCGAACCTGCGAACAAGGCAGGATCCGGCGCTCGCCGCGGCCCGTAGACTTCGCCCACGATCTCGGCCCCCGCAGACTCTGCCAGAAGACGCAGTTCCGACAGCCGCTCCGACAATCCCGGCTGACCGAAATCAAGCTGAACGAGGATGGCGCGATTGGCTTCCGCGCTAGGGCGATCAAACATGCGGACGGACGAGCAAAAGCTCGTGGGTGATCAAGATCGGCCCACGAACCGGATACAAACGGAAGAAGAAACGGTTTTCCGCAATCACCCGCGACGCGGGCCCTGCGGCCCGCGCTGACGAACCTGGCAACTCAGTCCTTGGGAGCAGCGGCAGGCTCTGCCGGATTTTCATGCGGGATGGAAACCGCACGCGCAGGCACGACAGTGGAGATGGCGTGCTTGTACACCATCTGGGTGACAGTATTCTTCAGCAGTACGACGTACTGATCGAAAGATTCGACATGGCCTTGCAGCTTGATGCCATTGACCAAGTAGATGGAAACCGGGATGTGTTCGCGACGCAGGGTGTTCAAAAAAGGGTCCTGCAGCATCTGGCCTTTGTTGCTCATGGTATGGCCCTCTGGGTGTTGTTATGGGGGTTGATGGTAACGCCTCAGGCGTGCCTGCGACCAGTCCAGTCACTGGTCGGCTAGACAGGGTATCAGTCTTTGTCCTTGTCCGCATAGGGGTTGTGTGCCGACCGGAACTCAATGCGCAAAGGCGTTCCCTGCAGCTTGAAAGTATCCACGAAGGCGCGTTCGAGATAGCGTCGATAGGCTTCAGGCACATGATCGAGCGCATTGCCGTGGACCACTACCACCGGTGGATTCTGCCCTCCTTGGTGGGCATAGCGCATCTTGGGTCTGAACACGCCATGCCGTGGTGGCGCCTGCTTGCTCACCGCGAGCTGCAGTGCACGCGTCAAACGCGGGGTAGGCAACTTGGCCATGGCTGCGGCATAGGCCAGATCCACCGATTTGAGCAGCGCGCCAACTCCGACCGACTTCAGCGCGGAGATGTAATGATGGCGCGCGAATCCAAGGAAATAGAGCTTGCGTTCAATCTCCGCACGCACGCGTTCGCGGCGATAGTCGTCAACACTGTCCCATTTGTTGATCGCCAGTACCAGCGCGCGGCCAGCATCGAGCACGAACCCGGCAATGTGCGCATCCTGATCCGAAATGTCCTGGCTCGCATCCAGGACCATCACGACCACATTCGCCTCTTCCACCGCCTGCAGCGTCTTGATGACCGAGAATTTCTCGATCGCCTCGAACACCTTGCCACGGCGACGCAGCCCGGCCGTATCGATCAAGGTATAAGCTCGTCCATTGCGCTCGAACGGGATCGCAATGGCATCCCGCGTCGTACCCGGCATATCGAAGGCAATCACGCGATCTTCGCCCAGCAAAGCGTTGATCAGCGTGGATTTTCCTACATTGGGACGCCCCACGATGGCTACGCGTGGGCCACGCTCGGCCCCCTCATCCTCTTCGGCCGCAGCGGGGAAAGACTCCAGCACCAGATCGACGAGCTGACGCACGCCCTCGCCATGCGCGGCAGAGATCACATAGGGCGTACCGAATCCCAGCTCGTGAAATTCCGCCGAGAAGGTGTCGCGATTGACGCCTTCACCCTTGTTGACCACCAGAAACACTGGTCGGCCAGCACGACGCAAGGTATCGGCAATCTGCTTGTCGTGCGGTGTCAGACCGACACGCCCATCGACAATGAACAGCAACGCATCGCCTTCCGCAATGGCGGCTTCGGCCTGGCGAGCCATCTCAGCCACCACGCCCTCTTTTGCCAGTGGCTCGAAGCCTCCGGTATCGACGACGAAGTAATCACGCGAACCGACACGGCCGATGCCATAGTGGCGGTCCCGCGTCAGCCCCGGCATGTCCGCCACGAGCGCATCGCGGGTCCGGGTCAATCGGTTGAATAGAGTGGATTTACCGACATTGGGTCGGCCCACCAGCACCAGCGTAGGTTTCACCTGGTTGCTTTCTCAGCGTTTGAACGACCAGGCGATTACTTCGCCGTCGCGGGTCTGTGTCGCGAAGCCATCGTTCGGCAGTGCGAGCATGGGGGCGAAAACCCCCGAAGAGTCAGCGCGCGCTCGCGCGACGAACGTGCCATTGCTGCGGTCAAGCACATGGATGTAGCCCTGGGCGTCGGCCACCACAAGGCGCGTGCCCACGACCAGCGGACGCACCAGCTGGCGATACCCCAGTTTTTCCTGCTTCCAGCGCGTGGAGCCGGTGGCGACATCCAGCGAATAGACAGCATCCAGCGAATCCACGACGTACAGACTGTCCCCATCGGCAGCAAGTCCGGTGGTGGAAGGAATGTCACGCGCCCAACGCAATTGACCACTGGTGCGATCGACGCAAGTCACCCGTCCCTGGAAAGACGCGGCGCACACCATTTCGCCCACCAGCACTGGTTCGCCGACAACATCGGCCATGCGCTCGAGCTCGTTCGCGCCACGCGGCTGGGCAATCGTCGCTTCCCAACGTTGCAGCCCGCCCGCCAGACTCAACGCCACCAGCTTGCCCCCCGAGAAACCAGCCAGCACGACATCCCCGCTACGCACAAAACCGTTATGGCTGCGCAAGGCCAAGGGTGACTGCGTACGCTGATACACCCAACGGCGCTTGCCATCGGTCAAGCCATATGCGGCGATTTGATAGTCACCGACACGCACCAGTGCAAGATCGTCCGCAATCAATGGCAAGGAAAGAATTTCGCCACCAACAGCAGTCCGCCAACGCAGCTTGCCGGAATCGGCATCCAGTGCGACCAGCTCGCCTTCACTGCCACCGACCAATACCACGCCACCATCGCTGGCAACGCCACCACTCAGGCGGATATCCGTATCGGCACGCCACACGCGTCGCCCGGCGGCATCGATGCGGATCACCTCCCCCTGTTCGCCTGCGGCATAGACACTGCCACCCGCCAACCCGGGCCGCAGCAGGGCATCGCGCAATTTCCCCGGTCCATGAGACCACTGCTCGCGCAATTCGGCGGCAGAGGAAAACACCGGCAGCGGTGAAGGCTGTGGCCGCGTGGAGGAAGAAGAACAAGCGGCAAGAACAAGCGCCGACAACAGGCACAGCAACAGCGGTGAGCGCAGTTTCATCATGCCCCTCCAAGGGCGTCAAGTTTGGTCTGAACCACGAAACGGATGCCTTGCGATTGCGCCGAGGCAGGCGTCTTGTTGATCGCTGCAAGCGCACGCTGATAGGCCGCACGCGCCTCATCCGCCGATCCTTTGGCGAAAAGAATGTCGCCCCGCAAATCCTCGAAACGCGCATTCAGGGCGGGTACAGGCGTGGCCTGCAAGGTACGGGCGGCCGCATCCAGATCGCCGGCGTCGGATTGCAGGCTGGCCAGACGCAGTCGTGCCAGATCACGCAACAGGGCATCACTGCCCTTGTCGACCAGCCGCTCGAGGTAGGCACGTGCCGCATCCGGCTTGCCGGCTTCAACCTCGAGTTGTGCCATCTGCAGTGCTGCCAGCTCCGCGGACAGCGTACTGCCATGCTTGTCGATCAGTTCGTCGGTCAGGGCGCGGGTCTTGTCAGCATCCTTGGCCAAGGCTGCCTGGGATACCGCAGCGTACAGTGCACCAGCCTTGCCGGCCTGGCCGGCGGAATACCAGCGCCAGCCCTGCACACCACTGACGGCCAGCGCCACCACCAGTGCGACGCCAGTCAGCAGGTTGCCGTACTTTTCCCACCATGCCTTGATGGCTGCCAGTTG
This sequence comes from Candidatus Dactylopiibacterium carminicum, assembly GCF_014736495.1. Taxonomy (GTDB): domain Bacteria; phylum Pseudomonadota; class Gammaproteobacteria; order Burkholderiales; family Rhodocyclaceae; genus Uliginosibacterium; species Uliginosibacterium carminicum. The sequence continues at coordinate 111,715 of NZ_MDUX01000001.1, read as the reverse complement.
TTCCTGTTCTTCCAGATCATATGCGGGCATGTCTCGTTTCCGTTTCTAGTTTCAATGGATCATCAATCTTGCGTCGCGCCCTCAGGCCTCATCGTCACCATAAAGCCGCTCTGCCAGCCATTCGGCTGCGGCTTCGGGCGCCAGGGAGACCTGCTCTCCTGCCTCGCGCAGTGGTTTGAGGGCAAGCATGCCAGCCGCCGCCTCATCATCGCCCACGATCACGGCAAACGCGGCACCGGAGGCATCAGCCTTCTTCATCTGCGACTTGAACCCGCCACCGCCACAGTGAAACACCACCGCGAAGCCCGCACTACGCAACAGTTCCGCCGCGCGGAAGGCGAAGGGTTGCGCCCTTTCGCCCTGGTGCACAACATACAGATCCGGACTCACCAGCGATCCCGCCTCCAGCCCGTCCTGCCACAGCAGCATCACGCGCTCCATGCCCATGGCGAAGCCGCAGGCCGGTGAGGCACGCCCGCCCAGTTGCTCGATCAGACTGTCGTAGCGCCCGCCTGCGCAGAAAGTTGCCTGCGCGCCCAGGCGCGTGGTCGTCCATTCGAACACGGTGCGGTTGTAGTAGTCCAGCCCGCGCACCAGACGCGGATTGATGCGATAGGGTACGGCGGCCTCGCGCAGCATGGCCTGCACGGCCTCGAAGTGTTTGAGTGATTCCGCGCCCAGATAATCGAGCAGCTTCGGCGCGGCATCCACAATGTCCTGCAACGCAGGGTTCTTGGTATCCAGCACACGCAGCGGATTGGCGTGCAGGCGACGCTTGCCGTCTTCATCCAGCTGATCCTGATGGCGCTCCAGATAGGCGATCAACTCGGCTCGGTGCGTAGCCCGCTCGGCCGCATCTCCCAAGGAGTTGAGCTGCAGCTCGACATCTTCAAGCCCGAGATCATCCCACAACCGACGGCACATCACGATGTGCTCTGCATCGATATCCGGCCCGGCAAACCCCAGCGCTTCGACCCCGACCTGATGAAACTGGCGGTACCGTCCCTTCTGGGGGCGTTCGTGGCGGAACATCGGTCCACTGTAGTAGAGACGCTGCGAGTTCTGGAACAGCAGGTTGTGTTCGATCACGGAGCGCACGCAGGAGGCCGTTCCCTCGGGACGCAGCGTAAGCTGCTCGCCATTGAGACGGTCCTCGAAGCTGTACATCTCCTTCTCGACGATGTCGGTATGCTCGCCCACGCCACGATGGAACAGGGCAGTCGGCTCGACGATGGGGGAGCGGATCGGGCGATAACCATAGCTCTTGAGCCAGTCGCGCACGATCTCCTCAAAGGCTTCCCAGCGCTCGGCCTCATCAGGAAGCAGGTCGTTCATGCCGCGCACGCCTTGCAGTTTGGTACTCATCGGTTCAGATCTTCTTGGTGTATTTCGTTGCAACGTAATTATCGAGAATGGTTCGGAACTCCGCTGCGATATTGTCTCCACGCAGGGTCACGGCTTTCTGCCCGTCGATGAAGACCGGCGCGGCCGGACTTTCCCCGGTTCCCGGCAGCGAGATGCCGATGTTGGCATGCTTGCTCTCGCCCGGGCCATTGACCACGCACCCCATCACGGCCAGGGTCAGGTTTTCGACGCCGTCATATTGCGTACGCCAGACGGGCATCTGCTCGCGCACATAACTTTGCACATTTTGCGCCAGCTCCTGGAAGAAGGTGCTGGTAGTCCGACCGCAGCCCGGACAAGCCGTAACCATCGGCGTGAAGGCCCGCAGCCCCATGGTCTGCAGGATCTCCTGCGCCACGATGACTTCCTGCGTACGCGACTCACCCGGCTCCGGCGTCAGCGAGACGCGGATGGTGTCGCCGATGCCTTCCTGCAGCAATACGGCCAGTGCTGCCGTCGATGCCACGATGCCCTTGCTGCCCATGCCTGCCTCGGTGAGACCAAGATGCAGCGGATAGTCACAGCGACGCGCCAGTTCGCGATAGGTGGCGATCAGATCCTGCACGCTGGAAACCTTGCATGACAGGATGATGCGGTCTGCCGCCAGGCCGACGCCTTCGGCCGCCTGCGCGGATTCCAGCGCGGAGACGATCAGCGCCTCGCGCATCACCGCACCGATATCCCAAGGGGTCGCCCGTTGGGCATTCGCATCCATCATGCGCGCCAGCACGGATTGATCGAAGCTGCCCCAGTTCACGCCGATACGCACGGGCTTGTCATGCCTGCAGGCGAGTTCGACGATCTGCGCGAACTGCGTGTCACGCTTTGTCCCCTGGCCGACGTTGCCCGGATTGATGCGGTATTTGGCTAGCAACTGCGCACAGTCTGGATTCTCGATCAGCAGCTTGTGCCCGTTGTAATGGAAGTCCCCAATGATGGGCACGTCGACATCCATCTTTGCCAGTTGCTCGAAGATACGCGGCACGGCACGCGCGGACTCATCGTTATTGACCGTGATGCGTACCAGCTCGGAACCGGCTCGCGCCAGCTGCGCGATCTGGATCGCGGTGGCTATGTGATCCGCAGTGTCGGTGTTGGTCATCGACTGGACCACGATGGGTGCGTCGGAGCCGACCAGCACCCGCCCGATGCGCACCTGGCGGGTGGCGTGGCGCGCGGCAGCGGCGGCTCCTGGGATATCTGCTGTCATGCTTTGACTCATTACTGAAGTTTCAGGCGGGCAACCTCGCCACGTGTGGCGGATACAAGATCCACGGGCTTGTCGCGCCAGACGAGCTTGACCCGCGGTGCATTGCCGATCACCAGATCGAAAGGCGGCGTGCCTTGCACCTCCTGCACGGACCCTGGCTGATTCAGGCGCGAATACAACAAACGCCCCTCCGCGTCGCGAACCTCTACCCAAGACTCACCGGAAAACGTAAACACCAGTCGCGGCGCGGCGGCGCTGAGGGTTGGGACAGAAGCGGAGACCAGCGCAGGCGCAGGCGCGGAAACCACGGGCGCGGCAGCCGGCGCCGGATGACTACTGGACACACTGGAAACAGCCACGGCAGAGGCTTCGGGCGCAGAGGCAGCCGGGGCCTGCAGCAAAGGCTCGGAGATGCTCCCAGGCGTGGGGTCTTCGGCCTTCGGCAGTACCAATGCAGCTTCGCTCATCACCACGGCACTCTCGCTACCCAGTGCTTCGAATGTGTCACGCGCTTCGAACCAGCGGAAATACCAGCCCGCGCCAAGTACGACCAGAATCGCCAGAACCACCAGCGCCGCCGGCAACGCGGAATAGCGTGAGTCTCCAGGCGTGGGCATACGCCCCAGACTGGGAGTGGTCATCTGCGAAGCGACCTCGGCCGGCGCAGGCTTTTCGGCACCATCCATGATCTTCAGACAGGCCGCGGCGTCAACACCGAGAAAACGGGCGTAATTGCGCACGAAGCCCCGCGCGAAGGCCAAGCCAGGCAGGCGTTCGTACTCTCCTCGCTCAATGGCTTCCAGCTGGCGCGGAGCCAGCTTCAGATGGGCACTCACATCCTGCAGGCTCAATCCGCGCGCCTCGCGCGCCTCACGCAGAGTCTGCCAGGGAGACGTCCTGGCTTCCGTTTCTTGCTCACTCACTCGAATTTCCCCTCACGGTACAACATCGCCTCGTTGGAGTTCGGATAATCCTGCTGCAACCGGCTCGCAAAGACCTGCATCAGGCTCTGATTGCCCAGCTTGCGCTCGATGCGGATCGCCAGCCAGAGCACGCCGGGCGGTTGGCGCGCAACACGCTTCATGGCCTGATCCAGCCAGTGCTTCGCACGCGGCAGCTTGTCCTGCATGTAGAGAGTTTCGGCCAGGGCAATCAACGCCTCGGTGTTTTTGGCATCCGACTGTGCCGCGCGCTGGAATCGGTCTTCCGCAGCCGGGTAGTCACGCATGCGCAGCAAACACATGCCGGCACTCATCCAGGCATTGCCCGGCGTCGTGAAATACGGGTTGCGCGCGGCAGCCTCGATCCTGCGCAGGCCATCGGCTTCCTTGCCCTGGGAGCACAGGAACCAGCCATAAGCAGTATTGATCTCCGGGTCTCCCGGCGCCAGACGCACGGCCTCTTCGAAGTAGGGGCGCCCCAGCTCCGGTTGTTCCTGCAAGGCGTACACCATGCCCATCAACAAATGAGCTGGTGCATACCCAGCATCCGCCTTGATGGCAATCCTGGCCTCGTCCATCGCCACGCCGTTGCGCGCACTACGCATATAGGCCATGCCCAGCTCGGTATGCGCCTTTGCCGATCGTGTCGTGGGATTCGACGGGATCTGCTCGGATATCGGACGCGAAACCGGGATCGCCGAACCGCTGACGGCAGGAGCTGCCACAGCCATGCTGTCGGAACGCACGGGCTCCGTAGTGCAGGCCGCCAGCAGGCATCCAGCCAGAATTGCGGACATGGTCGGGGCGACGGAACGGCTCATTGATTCACCTCGTGAACTGGGATGATCGGTTTGCGGGTGCGGCGCGTTTTGTCCATCACCTGTCCGGCCAGCTGGCCGCAGGCAGCGTCCACATCGTCACCGCGCGTTTTGCGTGTGGTGGTGACGATACCGGCCTCATTGAGCAGTTGCGAGAAACGGCGGACCACCGGAGCTGCGGAACGACGCAGCCCGGATTGTGGGAAAGGATTGAAAGGTATCAGGTTGAACTTGCACGGAACCTGGCGAGCGATCTCGATGAGCTGGCGCAGGTGTTCGTCCTGATCGTTGATGCCCGCGAGCATGATGTATTCGAAGGTGATGAAATCGCGGGGAGCACGGTCAAGATAACGCAGGCAGGCCGCCAGCAGTTCCTTGAGCGGATATTTGCGATTGATGGGCACCAGTCTGTCGCGCAACACATCATTGGGCGCATGCAACGAAACCGCCAGCGCTACCGGGCACTCCTCGCGCAAGCGGTCGATGCCGGGCACCACACCCGCGGTGGACACGGTCACCCGGCGCCGCGACAGGCCATAGGCGTGGTCGTCAAGCATCAGTTTGAGTGCCGAGACAACGCTGTCGAAGTTCGTCAGCGGCTCTCCCATGCCCATCATCACCACATTGCTGATGATGCGCTCACCGTTCGGTTCAGCGCCGAGCAAACGATTGGCCAACCACAACTGGCCAATGATCTCGGCCGCGCTCAAGTTGCGGTTGAAGCCTTGCTTGCCGGTGGAGCAGAAGGCGCAGTCGAGCGCACAACCTGCCTGCGAGGAAATGCACAGGGTACCGCGCGTGGCTTCCGGGATGAATACCGTTTCCACGGCATTGTCGTTGCCGACATCCATCAACCACTTGCGTGTGCCATCTGCCGAAAGCTTGTCACTGACCGGCACCGGCGGGCGCACGCAAGCCGTGTCCCTGAGCAGTGCACGCAGGCTTTTGGCCACGTCGGTCATGGCATCGAAATCGGTCTCCCCGAAGCGATGGATCCAGCGCAGCACCTGGCGCGCCCGGAACGGCTTCTCGCCTCGCTCGGCGAACCAAGCCACCAGCGCGTCGGCATCAAGATCGAGAAGATTGGTGGTACTCATCGGGAATACAACTCCGGTCGTCAGGCGTGTTTCTCAGCGCGAGTGGATGCTCAGGCCAGGAAAGAAGAAGGCGATTTCCTGCGCGGCAGTATCCTCTCCATCCGAGCCATGGACGGCATTGATCTGCACGGACTCGGCAAAATCAGCGCGAATGGTGCCTGGCGCCGCCTTCTTCGGATCCGTGGCCCCCATCAGCTCGCGGTGACGCAGGATGGCACTCTCGCCTTCGAGCACCTGCACCATGACCGGGCCGGAACTCATGAACTCGACCAACTCGCCATAGAACGGACGCTCACGGTGTACCGCATAGAACTGACCCGCCTCCTGCGACGAAAGTTGCAGCATGCGGGCGGCCACGATTTTCAGTCCGGCGTCCTCGAAACGCTGGTAGATACGGCCGATGCAGTTACGCGCAACCGCATCGGGCTTGATGATGGACAGGGTGCGTTGCAGGCTCATGGGGTCTCCTCGGGGCGGAAATGGGCGGCAAACTGCCTTCGTTTTTTACGTAACCGCTCATTTTAACAGCACATTCACCCCAGGTTGCCGATTCCAGCACAAGCTGGCCCTGTCGCGATAACATTGAGTGCATGTCGTCTCCCCCCGGGCAGCTGCCCATCCGCCCTCCCCGCACCGGCCCCTGGTTCTGGCGTCTGCCGTTGCTGACCATTCTCGCGCTGGTGAGCTTCGTCGGCCTCGTCACCTGGTTCGGTCTTGCCCAGGAGCGTGACGAACGCCGCGCCATGCTGATCAGCGACACGCTGTGGATGGAGCAGAACCTGCGCTTCCAGTTCGAAAGCACGGGGAACGAACTCCTGCGCGTCGGCAACCAGTTCGGCATCGGCGGCGAGATTCATTCGGACGCGGCACAGGAAAAAATCCGTGAACTGCTACAGGGAGACTCCGGCCTTATCGCCATTCTCTGGCTGGACTCCAACGGACTGCTGCTGAGCACGCTGCCAGCCAGTGCCGCACCGATCCGCCTGAGCGACGAACACGCCATCACCGTGATGCGCGCCCGCACGCTGAACCGGCCGGTGTATTCCCCTCCTTATGCCCAGCCGGATGGCATGGGCGTCATCGAGCTCGCGCTCCCCGTTTTTGGCACCAACGACTTTCACGGCTATGCGATCGGGATCTTCTCGCTACCCAAGGTGATCAGCCGACATGTGCCTTGGTGGTTTGCCGAGCGCTACCGGCTTTCTTTCATTGATGGTGACGGCAAGGCGCTGGCAGCAACCACCGACGCGGGATCAATCAGCCCCGAGGCAGGCTTCAGTGTGCGCTTTGATCACATGAACAGCCTGGGCATCCGTGTAGACAGCTATCGCGCCACCACGCGCGTAACGCCATTACTCGTCATCCTGGTGCTGGGCGGGCTTTCATTGGTGATCGCCTGGAGCCTGTGGATGCTGCGCAATCGCGTACTGCGTCTGCAGGAAACGGAATCGGCGCTACGCGCCGAACATGCATTCCGCATCGCCATGGAAAACTCCACGCAGGTCGGCCTGCGGGCTCGCAACCTGCAAGGCCGCATCACTTACGTCAATGCCGCCTTCTGCCGCATGGTCGGTTGGCCGGAGGATCAACTGCGCGGTCACCAACCGCCAATGCCGTACTGGCCGGAGCAGGATGCCGCGATGCAAACCATCGAACCCTTGCATCTGGCAGACGCACCAACCAAGACCGCAGAAACCCGCTATCGGCGCCAGGACGGCCAGCTGTTCGACGCCCTGGTCTTCGAAGCCCCCATGATCGATGCAGATGGCGTGCATACCGGCTGGGTCGGTTCGGTGCTGGACATCACCGAGCGCAAGCGCACCGAGGTGCTGGCGCGCGAGCAACAGCAACATCTGGAAGCCACTGCACGCCTGGTCACCATGGGCGAAATGGCCTCCACGCTGGCACACGAACTCAACCAGCCCCTCTCGGCCATCGCCAGTTACAGTGCGGGCTGCCTGAATGCGCTGAAGGCCGGTCGCTTCGATGAAAAACAATTCACCGACATCCTCGGCAAGATCAACTATCAGGCACAGCGCGCAGGACGCATCATCCATCGCATCTACGGCTTCGTACGCCGCAGCGAGTCACGCCGGGAACAGATGCAGGTCAATGCAGCGATCAGGGAAGCCGCAGGGCTGCTGGAGCCAGACCTGCAACGCCGCCACATCAAGCTGCAACTGGTGTTGAACGAAGACCTGCCCCTGATCCACGGCGACCGCGTGATGATCGAACAGCTGGTGCTCAACCTGATGCGCAACGGCATGGATGCCATGCACGACCAACCCGACACACGACGCATGCTGCGGGTAGGCAGCGAATCCTGCAGTGGCGGTGTGCGTCTGTGGGTCGCCGACCAGGGGGGCGGCGTACCGGCCGAGATTGCCGATCAGCTGTTCGACTCCTTTTTCACCACCAAACCCGAAGGCATGGGCATGGGGCTCAAGATCTGCCGCTCCATCGCAGAGCAGCACAACGGACGCCTGTGGTTCGAACCCGCAGAAGGCGGCGGCACGAGCTTCTTCCTGCAATTGCCGCTGGGCGAGGCGGACGACGCCTGAGGCGTTTCGGCATGTCCTGAAGTACAGGACATCACCGCATCAGTCCAACCAACGCCCATCCGGCGCCAACCAGGACGGCCGCCAACTCAACTCCTTCGCCAACGCTTCCGCCGAGAATCCCAGCCCGCCAACCCACAGCAGGGTCTCGCCGCAGTACAGCAAAGGCAATTGCGCCCGCCACCAGGCCGGCAAGCCGGCGTCCTGGCACAAGGATTTAAGCGGACGCCGCGGCCGGCCCGCGCCGAGGCTCATCACCTCCCCGCCCTGTCTGGGCCGGATCTGCAGATGATCCCCGGGGGCGCCCGACTCAAACCGCAAACGCCCCACGCCCCACGGCAATTCATGCTCGCCGGACCAAGCGCAAGCCATCGGTTCAGGCAGGATGGCCGGCTCCAGCCAAAGGCGCCGGTGATAAGCACAGACGGCGTATTCCCCGAAACACTGGCGGACCGGGCCATCCCCTGACAATGCATCGCACAACAGCGCCAAACGGCTGGCGGACGGGATTGGTGCGCCACATCCGGCCAGCCAGTGGCGCAGCACGTTGCGCATCCGTGGCCCCCCCAACGCCTGCAATACAGCGCGCGAATCGGGGCTCCCCGGATCGATGGTCGCCAGATCCTGGCGCGCCAGAACCTGCAGCAGATCCTCCGACTCCGCGAAATGGGCCGCGGCCCTTCCCAGCGCCTGGACCACGGCCGGCTGACGCTCCCGCAGCAGGGGCATCACGGCATGACGCAGATAGTTCCGGGTATACCGCCGATTCTCGTTGCTATCGTCTTCGATCCAGCCCAAGCCCTGCGCACGGGCCCAGGTTTCCAGCTCCGCACGCGACACCTCCAACAAGGGGCGCCACAAGCGACGCGACGCGTCGCGCACACGCATGGCACCAGCACCGGCCACGCCCGTGCCACGCATCAGACGGTGCAGCAAAGTCTCGGCCTGATCGTCGGCATGGTGTGCAAGCAGAATCCAGTCGACATCCTGCCCGACAAATGCAGCATGCCTGGCCTCACGCGCAGCTGCCTCGACCCCTTTGCCGGCAGGCTCGACGACGACACGTTCGATATGCAGCGGAATGCCCAGACCGGCACAAGCCCGGGCGCAATGCACCGCCCAGGCATCGGCCCGGGCATTCAAACCATGATGAACATGGATGGCAGACAGAACGTATCCGCCTTCAGGTGCAAGCCGCGCCAGGAGGTGCAACAGGACGGAGGAGTCCAGGCCGCCGCTATAGGCCACGCACAGGCGCAACCCTGCGCAATCGCGCAAGGTGGGCCGCAGCCGGTTTTCCAGATCAACGTCGGGCATGTGCGGATTGTAGGGCGATGCCCCAACGCCGATGCCCGGAAAGAAACGCGGCCGCATCGGACCGACTGATTGGCCGTGCGACGCTTACGTCGCCGTTCAGGCTGCCAGTTCCTTGAACTTGCCGTAGGACAACAGGCGAGCGAAGCGCCGTTCGGTCAGCTCCTGCGGAGACAGATCGGTCAGCTGACGCAGGGATTCCTGCAGCGCCCGCTTGAGCGTGACCGCCATGGCGCGATGATCGCGATGGGCGCCACCCACAGGCTCGTTCACCACCTTGTCGATCAGACTCAGGGATTTCAGGCGCGCAGCCGTGATGCCCATGATCTCCGCAGCCTCGGGCGCCTTGTCTGCACTTTTCCAGAGGATGGAGGCGCAACCTTCGGGTGAAATCACGGAATAAGTGGAAAACTGAAGCATCAGAACCTGATCGGCCACGGCAATCGCCAACGCACCACCTGAGCCGCCCTCACCGATCACCGTGGTGACGATGGGCACGCACAGCTCGGACATCGCATAAAGATTATGGCCAATGGCTTCGGACTGACCGCGCTCTTCCGCATCGATACCGGGATAGGCCCCAGGAGTATCCACGAAGGTGAAAACCGGAATACCGAACTTCTCTGCCAGTCTCATCAGGCGAAGGGCTTTACGATAGCCCTCGGGGCGCGGCATGCCGAAATTGCGCAGGATCTTTTCCTTGGTGTCACGCCCCTTCTGATGGCCGATCACCATGCAACTCTGCCCGTTGAAACGAGCCAGTCCGCCCACGATCGCCTTATCGTCGGCAAAGGCCCGGTCACCGTGCAATTCCTGGAAGTCGGTGAAAATGTGCCCGACGTAGTCGAACGTATAGGGGCGCTGCGGATGACGTGCCACCTGCGCGATCTGCCAGGGCGTGAGCTTGGCGTAGATATCCTTGGTCAGCGCCTGCCGCTTGACTTCCAGCCGGGCGATTTCCTCTGAGATATCGACGGCGGAATCATCCTGGACGAAGCGCAGCTCCTCGATCCGGCTTTCCAGATCGGCAATAGGCTGTTCGAAGTCAAGAAAGGTTGTCTTCACGAGGCGGCGGGTCAAAACGAAAGGTCAGCATTGTACCCGATCACCGCGAACGCACCCAATCAAAATAGTTCAATCTAATCAAACAGATGAAACGAACGCTTGCGTATTGCACAATCAATGCAGGCATCGATGCGCCACAGGCTCAATACAGGAAAGGCACGTGGCGCCTACCGTTCCCCACACCAAGGCAGCTGCGGGCAAGAGCGCGGTCACGCCCACAGAAACTGACGGGAAGGCAAACGGCAAGCATCGCACTCCGTAAGGCATAGTCACCGCACCGCAGGCTTGCGCCCCTCACACGCAGCCGGCGATGCCGTGCCATGAGATACCGGTTGATATTCGGCAACCCAGCGCTGCAGCCCGGCGCGCACCTGTGCATCGCTCTGGCTGGGCGACCTCAGCCAGGATTCGACCTCCATGACCAGATCGGCCACGACCGGACGTGCCCGTGCCACACGCAGCTTGGGGTGATGCGTGGCCAAGGTCTGCTCGGCATCCACCAGCAATTCTTCGTACAGTTTTTCCCCCGGACGCAAGCCCGAGAACTCGATACGGATCTGGCCTTCGCTGTAGCCCGACAGGCGGATCATATTGCGCGCCAGATCGACGATCTTCACCGGGTCTCCCATGTCGAGCACGAAAACCTCGCCCCCCCGGCTCATGCTGCCGGCCTGCAGCACCAGCAAACTGGCCTCCGGGATCGACATGAAATAGCGCGTGATCTCCGGGTGGGTAACCGTGACCGGACCGCCACGGGCGATCTGCTCCTGGAACTTCGGGATCACGCTGCCGGCGCTGCCCAGCACATTGCCGAAACGCACGGTGGCAAACACCGTAGTCCCCTGCACGGCATACAGCGCCTGACACAACATTTCAGCCAGGCGCTTGGTCGCTCCCATGACGTTGGTGGGATTCACCGCCTTGTCGGTGGAGATCAGCACGAAACGCTCAGCCCCGTAGGCCTGCGCATGGCGCGCGACATTCAGCGTGCCGAGTACGTTGTTGCGCACGGCCTGCCAGGCATTGTCCACCTCCATCAGCGGCACGTGCTTGTAGGCTGCGGCATGGAACACCACCTGTGGCCGCCAAACGGAAAAAACTTCCTGAAGCCGGACGGCATCCTTCACATCGCCCGCAAGCGGCCTCACCTCGATTTCAGGATGATGATGCGCAAACCACTGTTCGATGGAATAGAGCGCGTATTCGTTGAGTTCATAGAGCAGCACACGCGCCGGTGCAAAATGCGCGATCTGCCGGCAGAGCTCCGCACCGATGGAACCGCCAGCGCCCGTCACCAGCACGATCTTGCCCGACAGCAGACTAATGACGTTCCCTGTTTCGATGCTCACGGTTTCCCGCCCGAGCAGATCCTCGATCTCAACCCTTCGGATACTGTTGACTGAAAGTTTGCCGGACAGGATGTCCTCCAATACCGGCACAGTCAGCAGTTGCAGCCCCGCCTCACCACACAGATCCGCGAGACGACGGCGCAATTCGGCACGTGCCGAAGGAATGGCCAGGATCACGTGGCGCGTTTTGAGCTCCCGCGCCAGATCCGGCAAGGCACCAATGGCACCATGCACACGTACACCACTGAGATCGCGTCCCCGTTTGCCGACGTTGTCATCCAGCAGGGCGACCACGCGCCAGTCCGGACTCTTTTCGATATCACGCAGCAACATCGCAGCAGCCCTCCCGGCCCCGACCACGATCACCGGTTTTCCCTGCGCGGCAAGTGCGCCGAACATCCGGTGCTCTTTCCACATGCGGTACGCCACACGCCCTCCCGCCATGGCGAGCAACAGCAGCATCGGATAGAGCACCAGCAGGGAGCGCGGCACAACAGGCTGCGGCTGATAGATAAGGCTGAAGGCCACCAGCACAATCAGCGCCCCAGCGACGGCCTTCAATACCCGCTTGAGATCAGGGAGACTGGCGAATATCCACAACCCGCGATACAGCCCGGCGACATAGCAGATGAACGCATGTGCAGGTAGCAGCAACGCCAGCCCCAGCCAGATGGTCGGTGCAAACCCTGCCGGCCATTCAAAGTTGAAGCGCAGCCAGAAACCGCCACACCAGGCGAGCGCAGCGGCCAGGAGGTCGAATACGAATACCAGCAGGGTTTTGTACAGATTCATCGATGACGCGGGCGATCCACGGAAGCAGGCGCGGCATTCTCGGCCAGAGCACACGAAAACCCAAGTCGAAAGTGCCCGATGGGTCACCCAAGATGCAGGAAATCTTCCTCTTCGAGGCGACGCCAGCTTCCTCCGATCAAGCCTTCGAGCGGCCGATACTGGCGCTTGTAGCTCATTTTCCCGCAGTCCCGGATCCAATACCCCAGGTAAACGTAGTCCCCACCGATCTGACGGCAGGCTTCAATCTGCCAGAGCACACCATAACCGCCGAAGCTGGCGTGCTCGATTTCAGGGTCGAAGAAGGTGTAAACGCTGGAAAGCCCGTCGGACAGCCGGTCGATAATGGACACCATGCGAAGCACGCCTGCCTCGCGAAACTCGATCAGGCGGGTATCGACCTGGCTCTCGAGCAGGAAGCTACCGTACTGCTCGCGGCTATCCTGATCCATGCCGCCGCCGTTGTGGCGCACCAGCTGATAGCGGCGATACAGCTCGTAATGGTCTTCCCTGTATCTCAGCGGAAGTTCTTCTGCCCTCAGGCCGGCATGCTTTTGCCAGGTCCGCCGTTGACTGCGGTTGGGCGTGAAATCCGCCACCGGTAGCCGCACCGGAATACAGGCCTGACACTGATCGCACCAGGGCCGATAGGTGTAAATGCCGCTGCGCCGGAACCCTTGGCGTACAAGTTCGCCATATACCAGGGCATCCACCAGATGCCCCGGCGTGGCCACCTGCGAACGCGCCAGACGCTGGGCCAGATAGGAGCACTCATAGGGGGCTGTGGTATAGAACTGCAGCAGGGAGTAGGGCAGATCCTGCAACTGCGACACTCAATCCCTCCACTCGCGACAGGCATGATCCACAGGCCAACGCGCAGGCACCGGCCCCTCTACGCACAGTGCGGCCAACTCGGCCACGAACTGGCTGCGCGACATCTCGGCAGCGCCCAACGACGCCAAGTGTGCGGTACTCATCTGACAATCCAGTATGGCGTAGTTCCTGTCTTGCAGCAGCGCAGCAAGATGGGCAAAGGCGATCTTCGAAGCATCGCGCACACGGTGGAACATCGATTCCCCGAAGAATGCACGCCCGATAGCCACGCCATACAGCCCTCCGACCAGCTCGCCATCCATCCAGGTTTCCACGCTATGCGCCCAGCCCAGTTCGTGCAGCCGGACATAGGCCGCACGCATCTCGGGCAGTATCCAGGTTCCCGCCTGCCCGTCCCGAGGAGCAGCGCAGGCAGCCATCACCTCGGCGAACGCCGTGTCGCAGCGTATTTCGTAATGGCTTGCACGCAGGGTTTTGCGCAGCGAATGGCTGATTCGCACCGCACCGGGTCGCAGCACCATACGCGGATCGGGGCTCCACCAGAGGATGGGATCCCCTTCGCTGAACCAGGGGAAAATGCCCTGACGATAGGCGTTCAGCAACCATTCCGGCGTCAGCCTGCCCCCAGCGGCGAGCAGGCCCGCAGGCTCGCGCAATGCACGACTGGGCGAAGGAAAGACCGGCTGCTCAGTCAGCCACGGGATCATCGCCGTCACGCTCCGGCAGATGTTGCTGGAACCACGTACATGCGGCCCGGGCTGCAGCCTCCATCGCTCCCGCTTCCGCCAGGCCATCGCTGACACCCTCCAGCGCCTGCCAGGCTTTCTCGCCCCCGACACAGTCATACGCCGTTCGGGCCGACTGTGGCGACACGCTCCCTTCCCCTGGCGCCAGGACAAGCAACGGCGTCATCAGACGACGCAGAGGCTCACCGCCGACCAGATCGATGCGCCCGCATCGACTCACCAGAGCCTCCAGATGCCCGGGTTCGCGCGCAGCAAGACGAACCGCAGCCGCAATCGCAGTATCGTCCCCCAGCAGCCCCACGGGCAGCCCGGCCAGATCCGGCTGCTGCTCTGCCCAGGTCAGCACGGCGAGCAAGCGATGAACCAGTTGGGCGACATCGAAACGCAGATCGGGGTCGCGCTGTTCCTCCTGTGGCGTCAGCAGGCTCAGCACCAGCGTGGCGAACCCAGCCTGGCGCAGGATGGCGGCAGCATGGTACTCACGAGACTCCCGCAGGTTGTTGATGTAAGGCTGCGCACAAACGACAAGCCCGCGCACATCCGGGGCATGACTGAGCAATGCGTCGAGCCAGGCACGCTCGGCCTGGATCCGGATATCGGTATGACGGAGATGGAAGCTCATGTGGCCGGAAACACGGGAAGGCGTTGGGCGGAGTGTTGGTCAGGGCCAGCGAAAAGTCCAGTCCGTGAAATCGCCCCGCACCGCCGCGCCTGTCGTTATTGCCTTCGTACTCGGAATCAATGCACCGCGTGCCTTGTCTGCATGGTGAAGTTCACGGCCGCGTAACCGACCACACTACCGCGCTCGCCCGCCGTGTCACCGGAGTTGCGCATATCCAGCAGGGTCGCCTGAAGACCATGATTGCGCGCAGCCATCAACAGCGCATTGACACCGCTGACGCCGCAGGCATCCGTCTGTTGCAAGGTCGGAGCAAGCGCCAGCATGCTGGCCACACTGGCCGTATCCTGCTCGCGGGCCTGCTCGTAGGGCTGGTAATGCGACAGATCGGAGCTGACCACGATCAGCGTTTCCGGCCCACCCCAGACTGCATCCAGCAACCCGGCAAGCGCCCCCGGCTCGACCATCCCTGTCAGCAGCGGCAGTACGCGGAAATGCCCCAGCACCGTCTGCAGGAACGGCAGCTGCACCTCCAGCGCGTGTTCGCGTGCATGCGGCCTGTCATCCACCAGTACGCCCGCGCGTTGAGCCATTGCGAACACGGCATCGTGGTCCACGGGCACCTCGCCCAAGGGGGTCGCGAAGGCGCCGGTGCCGGCCACGGCCACGCCCGGGAAATGCTCATGATGACTGGGGCCCAGCAGCACTACACGCCGGATGACATCGCGCCAGGGCTGCAGTTGCGCATAGGCGCTGGCCGCTATCGGACCGGAATACAGATACCCAGCATGCGGGACGATCAAGGCCTTGGGCGGCACCAGCGCATCGGACGGAACGGCATGGGCCAGCAAGCCCTGGATCTGCGCCGTCAACGCTTGAGGATCGACAGGATAGAAATGCCCGGCCACCATGGCGGGGCGAACAGCGTGGAAAGCCATGTCGTGCGTCCATACTGGCGCCATCGCTTCGCGTGGATCGGCATGGATAGCCTGCTCCTATCGCCACCACCCGTCCGGCAGGCGATACGGGGGTGCTAAACTCTGCGCCGGAATTTGACTGATACAACAACAGGATAGACCGCCGTGATCAAACAGAGAACCCTGAAAGCCATCGTCCGCGCCACCGGGGTCGGGCTACACGGCGGCAAACGCGTCGAAATGGCCCTGCGACCTGCCGCGCCCGATACCGGCATCATCTTCCGCCGTGTCGATCTCGACCCACCCGTGGATATGCCCGCCAACGACCCCTATTCCGTGGTCGACACCCGCATGTGCTCCGGCCTGCAGAAAGGCAATGCCAAGATCGGCACGGTGGAGCATCTGATGTCCGCCCTGGCCGGCCTCGGTGTGGACAACTGCTATGTCGATATCGACGCGCCCGAGATCCCGATCTTCGATGGCAGCGCAGCGCCCTTCGTATTTCTGATCCAGTCCGTCGGGCTGGAATTCCAGGACGCGCCCAAACGCTTCCTGCGCGTAAAGAAGGCTGTCGAATACGTGGAAGGCGACAAGACCGTGCGCCTGGAGCCCCACGATGGCTTCAAACTCACCTTCGCCATCCATTTCAACCATCCGGCCATCGACGGCACCGGCACCAAGGTCACGATAGACTTCGCCGCGCAGAACTATGTCCGTGACGTGGCACGCGCACGCACTTTCGGCTTCGTGCAGGATCTCGAGGCACTCATCGGCATGGGGCTTGCCAAGGGCGGCAGCCTGGACAACGCCATCGTGCTCGACGAATACCGCATCCTGAATCCGGACGGATTGCGATACAGCGACGAATTCGTCAAACACAAGGTGCTGGACGCCATCGGTGACCTCTATCTTTGCGGTCATCCGTTGCTCGCCCATTATGTCGCCAACAAATCCGGCCATGCGCTCAACAACCAGATCCTGCGCGTGCTGCTCGAGGACAAGGAAGCCTGGGAGATCGTCAGCTTTGAAGACGACGCCCAGGTTCCGGTGCCGCTGCGCGGCCAACTCGAACTGCAGGCAGCCTGACGTATAGCATGTTGATCCTGCGCATTGCCGCCCTGCTGATAGTCCTGGCCATCGCCGTATGCGTGGGCATGGGCCTGCTCAGCGACAGCGCGAATGGTTTGACCGCGCCTGGCGTCTGGCCCGCTATGCCCTGGCCATCGCACTGGTGTTCTTCGCCCTGCTGATCTTCGAGCGCCTGATCGCACCACTGGTATGAAGCACGGCAAGCCAGGGCCGACTCGCGGCAGGCTGTGATCCCTTGCACCGCAGTACCTTGGAGCACCCGACTCTGCTCCAAGGTCTGTCATGCCGCAACGGCCATTCCTCCCGCATCTTCCCCTGCTGCTCACCAGTCTGCTGCTGAGCCTCGCTGCCTGTGGCGGTGGCGGCGGCGACATCGCCGAAACGGCGGCGCCGGCAGGCGCTTCGAGTACCTCGAGCGCTACCGCCTCACACTCCAGCAGTGCGCGTTCATCCACGAGTGCAGGCAGTCAATCCTCGTCCAGCAGCAGCCAACGGGCATCCAGCGTCAGCAGTGCCAGCGTATACGCCACGTTGCCGAGCGTGGCCGGTTGCAGTGTCGGTGCGCTCAACGACAGCGAACGCACGGCGGTGCTCGCCCGCCTCAACGGAATCCGCGACCGGCATGGTCTGCCAAGCGTCAGTTACGACAGTAGTGATGATTCGGCAGCCGCCCAGGCCGCGATGTACATGGTGGCCAACCGGAGCCTGACCCACACGCCAAGCGGTAACGGCAACTGCTACACCAGTGAAGCCTCCCGGCTGGCCGGCACCAGCAACCTCTACTACAGCAGCGCCTGGGGCAGCAGCACGCTATCGCAGGCCAGCACGGAAGCCATCCGGGCCTACCTGATCGACGAGAACGTCTCTTCGCTGGGACATCGCCGATGGGTCCTGTTCCCGTTCATGGGGGCCACCGCCTTCGGCCGCGTAGACGATGTCAGCGGCAGCACCAGCTACATGGCCTCCACCTTGCGCACCATCGGCGGGGAACGTACGAGTGTCAGCAGCATGGCGCCGGATTTCGTCGCCTACCCTCATGGCGACTATCCCGTCAGCGATTTCGCCAAGAACTGGTATCTCTCCTTCTCCGCCATCGCAAGCAAGACGGATCGCTGGGCCAATGGCAGCGACCACGTCAGTTTTGCCAACGCCACGATCGCGGTCAGCGACGCTTCGGGCAACAGTCTGAGCGCATCGGACGTCTCACACGACTACAGCGGCTACGGCCTGGCCAACAGTCTCCAGTGGAAACTCGACAGCCTGCAGGACAACGTGACCTACACCGTGCGTATCGACAACGTGCTGGTCAATGGCGGCACGCGCAACTACGAATACAGTTTCCGGCTGCAGTAAGAACCTGTTCAAAGTCTGTAGCGAGAGGCCGTCAGCGGTGCGAAGAGCAGCGCAGGAACCGGAGTGTATGTGGATACATGAGGGCGCAGGCGGGGTTTCGCGCAGCATGCTGCGCGCCGCCGTAGCCGGCTGGCTGTGCAAAGCCAGCCGTGGGCAGCCGAGCAGCGCATGAGCCCCGATCACGGCCTCGCAGTAAGACTATGAACAGGTTCTAAGCAAAAGGCCCGCACCTGGCAACAGATGCGGGCCTTTCTTCATCGCAGACGGTTCAGAAGGACGCTCTGTTGTCCGACGGCGTCTGTGCCGATGCCGGCGATACACGCGTCTTGCCCTGGCTCTGCAGCACGCGCACGCGCTCGCCGACGACAAAGTTTTCCTTGCCGATCTCCTGTACCATCACGATCGACTCGCCACCACTCATGCGGACAGTGAGCTCCCAGGCCTCCTCGCGTGTCAGGCCTTCTTCGGAGACTGCTCCGGCCAGGCCGCCGACGACGGCACCGACCACAGCGCCGACCACCGCACCGCGTCCGGCACCCACACCGCTGCCGGCCACGCCGCCGATGACAGCCCCCGACGCGGTGCCGACACCGCTGTTGGTGCCCTGCAGGCGGACTTTGCGCACCTCCAGCAAGGTGCCTTCACGGAAGGAGATCGGGCGTTGCGCCTCCTCGCGTGAATAGGTGTCACCCGCCAGACTGCGCACGCAGCCAGTCAAGGAGAGGGCCCCGGCCACCAGGGCCAGCGCTACGAGCTTTTTCTTCATCATGGAACTCCGTTTCACCAGGGCCGCTCGCCATAGGCCGCAGCATGGATTGCCGCGATATCCTCGCGCGAGGCCGTATAGTCCTGGCCGCCTCGATGCGCGATCTTCAACGCCCCCATCGTGGAGGCCAACCGTGCAGCCCGCTCCAGTGACCAGCCTTGACTCAATCCGTAGAGCAGGCCGCCACGATACGCATCGCCACAGCCCGTGGGGTCTACAACGTTCTGCGCCGGCACTGCGCTGACATCCACGCAACGACCACCGGCATGGATCCGTGACCCCTCCGCGCCGAGTGTGACAATCAGACCGTCCACTCGTTCCGCCAGCGCCTCGATCGGCAGGCCTGTCTTGTCGCAGACCAGGCGGGCCTCATAGTCATTGAGCGTACACCAGGTTGCCAGATCCAGCAGACCCAGCAGATCCTCGCCCGAAAACAGAGGCAGCCCCTGCCCCGGGTCGAACACGAAGGGGATGCCGGCCTCGGCGAAGCCACGCGCATGCTGGAGCATGCCCTCGCGCCCGTCCGGCGAAACGATGCCCAGCTGCACGCCCTGGGCATCGCGCACATGATTCAGGTGCGACTGACTCATCGCGCCCGGGTGGAATGCCGTGATCTGGTTATCGTCCAGATCGGTGGTGATGAAGGCCTGCGCAGTAAACGTCTCGGGCACGCGCCGCACATGCCGCGCGCTGATCTGCAAGGATTCCAGGCGCCGCAGATAGGCATCGGCATCATCCCCGACTGTCGCCATGATCAGCGGCTCGCCTCCCAGCAGCTTCAGCGAATAGGCGATGTTGCCCGCGCAGCCGCCAAAATTCCGGCGCATCTCGGGCACCAGGAAGGAAACGTTCAGGATATGGATCTGCTCGGGCAGGATGAATTTCTTGAACTGGGAATTGAACACCATGATGGTGTCGTAGGCCATGGAGCCGCAGATTAGGACTGACATAGGGATTCCGGGAAGGAAGGAGCAAGGAGGCGATTGTATCCGCAGCCCGTGTGCCGCGGCACCCGGCCTTGCCATCGGTGGTCGAAGCGGCTAGGTTCGGTGACAGGAATCCTTGAAACGCCATCATGAACCTGCATCTGCTCCGCATTTTCGCCGCCGTCGTCGAACAGAAAAGCTTCTCGCGTGCCGCCGAGGTGCAGGGTGTGAGCCAGCCTGCGGTATCCAAGGCAGTGCGTGAGCTGGAGGATCAGCTCCAGGTGGTGCTGCTGGAACGCGGTGGCCGCAGCTTCCGCCCCTCGGAAGCCGGGCAGATGCTCTACAAGTACGCACGCGGCATCTTCGCCATGGAGCGTGCCGCGGTGGAAGCGGTACAAGCCTATTCCGAGCTTGAACGCGGCAACCTCACCATCGGCGCCAGCACCACTATCGCAGCCTACTGGTTGCCAGGTTTGATTGCCGATTTCGCCAAACGCTATCCCGGCATCCGCGTCCGCCTGCTCTCGGGCAACACGCGCCAGGTTGCCCAGTGGCTCATCGATTGCGACGTGGATGTTGCACTGGTCGAAGGCGGCATCGAGGATGAACGCGTGGAAGTGCGCCCCTGGCGACGCGAACGCATGCTGGTGATCGCCGCGCCTGATGCGTTGCCCGCAGGCCGGGCACTTGAGGCCGGTGAGCTCGCCGGCCAACTGTGGCTGCTGCGCGAACCCGGCTCGGGCAGCCGAGGCGTGGTCGAGCATGAACTCGCGCGCCTGGGTATTCAGCCGGCACGCACGCTGGAAGCTGGCGGCAACGAGATCCTGGTGCAGATGGCCGCCGCAGGCCTGGGCGTGGCCATGGTGCCGGAGGCTGCCGCCGCAGACGCCATCGCGCTGGGGCGTGTCACCAACATCCCGCTGCGCAGCGGCGAAATCAGCCGCGAACTGTTCCGCTTGCGGCTACCACGCCGCCCGGTCAGCCAGGGCGCACTGGCGTTCGAGGCGATGATCGGCTGACATTCAGGCCGCCAGAGCCTTCTGCACGGCAGGCAAGGCCCGCACACGTTCCCGATGGGCAATCACCTTCGGATAGGCCGTGGGATCCAGGCCATCCCCTTCCAGCCATTGCGCCACGGTGAACAAGTAAAAATCGCTCACGCCGGGCTGCGCGCCAAAGATCCAGCCATCCACCGGCAGCAATCCCTCGACCAGCGCGAAGCAGGCCCCCACGCTCTGCGGCACCTTCTGTTTCATGGCCTCGATGGCTGCGGGATCGTCCGCCCAGCGGCTGCCGCGGAAGCGATGGGCGTGCGCCAATGCAAACGAATTATCCAGTGGCGCCAGGCTGGCGGCCGGATGCGTCTGCGCAAGATAAAGCAGGATCGCCGGCGTTTCTGTGAGCACGCCGCGCGGGGTCTGCAAGGCAGGCACGCGGCCGTTGGGATTGAGCGCCAGATACTCGGGGCTGCGCTGTTCGTTGCGCGAGAAGTCGAGCTTGCGGAGCGTGAATGCCGCGCCGACGTGCTCCAGCGTGATCAAGGAAGCCAGTGAGCAAGTGCCTGGCGCATGGAACAAGGTCAGCATGAAGAAGCCTCGCATAGGGGAAAGGAAGACGGGCATCCTGCCACGCTTGTGCAATGCCGCACAAAATTTGTGTGGCCGCCACGCCTACAATGCGCCGATGAAAATCCTCCGCCCCATGCTGCTGGCGTTGCTCGCCGGCGTGTCTGGCGCCGGCCACGCCGCGCTGCCTGAATCTCTGGCTCGGCCTGCTCGGGAAGCTGGCCTGCCGCCTGGCAGCATCGCTCTGTGGGTCGCCCCCGCAGGCAGTAGCCAGGCCACCCTGCAGCACAACGCCAGCCTGCCCATGAACCCGGCCTCGGTGATGAAACTATTGACCACGCAGGCTGCACTGGAGCATCTGGGCTCCAGCTACAACTGGCAGACGACCGCCTATTTGCGTGGCGCCTTGCGCGAGGATGGCATCCTGCTCGGGGACCTTGGCATCCGCGCCGGTGGCGACCCATTCCTCACCTGGGACCGGCTCGGTCAGTGGCTGCGCGACTGGCGCACACGCGGGCTGCGTGAAATCCGTGGCGACATCGTGCTCGATGAACGCCTGTTCGCGCCGCAGCCAGCCACACCATTGCCCTTCGACGACAGCCCGCATCGAGCCTACAACGCGGATCCTGCCCCTTTCCTGGTGAATTTCGGCGCCCTGAGCCTGCGGCTGGAACCCGGGATCCCGGGCCAGGGCGTACGTGCGACCGCGCTGCAGCCCGCGACCCCGCTACGCCTCATCAACCGACTCCAGAGCATGGCAGGGGCTTGCCCCGACTGGCGCAACGCCTTGCGGGCCGACATCGCGCCAGAAGGCACCGGCCTGCGTGTGACGCTGGACGGTCGCATGCCGGGCAGTTGTGGCGAGCGGATCTTCAACCTGCGCGCGGGTGACAACCTTGCCTGGGCCGAAACCGCGATTCGCACACAGTGGTCCGAGCTGGGCGGACGATGGCGCGGCAGGCTGGTTCGTGGAGAGCAGTCGCCCGATGCCGCCGCATTCTCGACCTGGGCGTCCCCGCCGCTGAGCGACGTGCTGCGCGACATGGACAAATGGTCCAACAATGTCGTCGCCCGCCAGGTTTTCCTAAGTCTGGGGGCGCCCGACGGCGTCGCCTGGAGCGTCGAACACAGCAGAGCCTGGTTGCGGGCGTGGATGCCCAGCCAGGGGCTGGATCCTGCGCAATGGGTGGTGGACAACGGCTCTGGCCTGTCGCGCGACGAACGCACTACCGCACAACAGCTTGGCGCGCTGTTGCGTGCGGCGTGGCTGGGCCCGCGCATGCCGGAATTCCTTGCCGCCCAGCCCGTACTGGGGCGCGACGGCACCTTGCGCCGCCGCCTCGTCGACTCCCCACTGGCGGGCCGCGCCTACATCAAAACCGGCACGCTCGACGGCGTACGCAGCGCCGCGGGCTTTCTGCTCGACATCCAGGGGCGCTGGCAGACTTTTGTTTTCCTTGTGAACCACCCTCGCGCAGCACAGGCCGAGGCACTGCTCGACACACTGTTGCGCGAGCTCTATCTCGCCAGTGCGGTGCCGACACGCGATTGACGTCGCGAGACTGTCAGCGGGCCGCACCACCCAAAGCCAGATTCAGCGTGAGCTGCGCATCGAGCAGGTTGAAACGATTTTCGGCCAGCGACACCTCGGCGCTACGCCGCTTCTCCTGTGCATCCAGCCAGTCCTGCATCTCGATCGCACCGGCACGATAGCGCAGCTCGCTGATGCGCTCGACTTCGCGCGCCAGCACCAGCGAACGGGCCAGCAGCCGATGACTCAGCACGTACTGGCTGCGCGCGGAAAGCGCATTCTCCACGTCGCCCAGCGCGGCATACAGGCTCTTGCGGAATGCCAGCTCGGCCAGCTCGTAGTCCGCCCGGGCCACATCGGTCTTCAACTGCATCTCGCGCACGCGCAGGAAAGGCAGCGTGAGTTCGCCGGCCAGCGCGCCCACCGGATTGGAAAGCACATCGCGCAGGCGGTCGCTGCTGCTGCCCAGGCTGCCGGTGAGGCTGAACCCCGGATAATAGGACAGGCGCGTCTCGTCGCCACTCGCCAGCGTGCCGCGCAGGCGCAGCTCTGCCGCGCGCAGATCCGGACGGCGTTGCAACAAGGAGGCCGGCAGTTCGGCCGGCAACGTCGGCAAATCGGATTCGGGCAAGACTTGCGGTTCCTCCAGCGCCGCAGGCAGGGCGCCGGAAAACAACAGACGGAAACTGGTACGCGCCTCTTCGCGCTGCTGCAGCAACTGGGCGTGGCTGGCGAGCTGGGTAGCCAGGCTTTGCTCGGCCTGTAGCAGATCCAGGCGGCTGACCGCGCCGGCGGCATGGCGGCGCTGCGCCAGATCCCGCGTGGTTTCCAGGTAGCCAACGCTTTGCGCGCTGAGCACCACGCGCTGGTTGAGATAGCCCAGTTGCCAGTAGGCGCGTGCGGTATCGCCGATCAGGGTCAGGCGGGTGTTCTCCAGATCCTCGGCACTGGCGCGGGCCTCCCACTCGGCGGCATCGCGGGCGCTCGCCAGCTTGCCCCAGAAGTCGGCCTCCCAACTCAGCGTAACGGTGGCCGAGTAGCTGCGGCTGATGCCGCCGCCGTCCAGATTCCGGCTCACGGACTGCCCGGCGCTGGCGCCTGGCTGCGGGCGCAGCGCGTCGTCAGCCAGTCCGGCGTTCAGACGTGCGCGGCGCAAGCTGACCGCTGCAGAGGCCAGATCGGTATTGCGCGCCAGCGCCAGCGCCACGTAATCGTCCAGCCGTGGATCCTGGAAGGCCTGCCACCAGGCATCCTCCACATGCCCCGCGATGGCCACGTCGGCATTCTGCCAATTGGCGGGCAGATCCATGACCGGTGGCGTGTATTCGGTGCGCACGAGACTGGCACAGGCGGATAACAACAAGCAGCCGGCGAAAACGGAAAGGTGATGGTTGCGCATGAGTCACTCCCGAGCCAGGGCGTCGACCGGATCCAGGCGTGCCGCATTGCGTGCGGGCATGAAGCCGAAGACCAACCCGATCAGGGTGGAGCAGGCGAAGGCGGCCAGGATGGCACTGGTGGAATAAATCATCTGAAAATCCGGGTAGAGCTCGGTCACGATGAAGCCGATGGCGCGTGCGGTGAGCACACCCAACACGCCGCCAGCCAGGCAGACCAGCACGGCTTCGATCAGGAACTGCTGCATGATGTCACCCTGCCGCGCACCGACGGCCATGCGCACACCGATCTCCCGGGTACGCTCGGTGACGGACACCAGCATGATGTTCATCACGCCGATGCCCCCCACCACCAACGAGATCACGGCAATGGCAGAGATCAGCATGGCCATCGCGGCAGTGGTCTTCTCGATGGTCTGGCGGATGGTATCGGAGTTGAACAGGAAGAAATCCTGCCGCCCCGCATGGCGCAGCTGCATCAGCTTGTTGATCCCCTGCTCAGCGGCGGCACTGGAAACATCGTCACGCACGCGCACGGTGATGCTGCCCAGGTAGTACTGCCCGAGGATGCGGCTTTGTACCGTGGTGTAGGGCAGCCAGACGTTGAGACTGTCGTTGTTGCCGAAGCCGCTGTCGCGCTTCTTGGTGACACCGATCACGCGCGCCGGCAGGGTACCCAGCAGGATCACCTCGCCGATCACCCCCGCCTGCTTGCCGAACAGTTTTTCGCGGGTGTTCTGATCGATCACCACTTCCTGCGCCAGGCGCTGTTCGCTGTCGGCGTCGAAGCTGTGGCCCTCCGCGAACTCCAGCCCGCGTACCCGGAAATACTGCGCCCCGACGCCATTGACGTTGCCGGTGACCGACACGTTGCGATAGCGCAACGTCTTGGAGCTGGATACGCTGGGCGTGACGCTGTCGACCCAGCTCTGCCCCGCCAGCGCCTCGGCGTCGGCCGAGACCAGCGTACGCACGCCGCCCGAACGCATGTCACCGAAGCCTGCGCCCGGATAGATGTCGATGGTATTGGTGCCCATCGCGCTGATGTCCTTGAGGATGCGCGCCCGTGTGCCCTGCCCCAGCGCAACCACGGAAACCACCGAGGCGATGCCGATGATGATGCCGAGCATGGTCAGGAAGGTCCGCATGCGGTGCGCAACCATCGCCACCAATGCCATGCGCAGCGCCTCGCCCAGACGATCGCGCAGTGCCAGCCACGAGCGTGTCGGCGCCTGTGCCACGGACTTCCCCGCAATTTCCCGCGCCGGCACCTGCCCGCGGTCGGCAATGATGAGCCCGTCACGGATCTCGATGATGCGTTGGGCGTGGCGGGCCACTTCCATGTCATGGGTGACGAGGATGATGGTGTGGCCTTCGGCATGCAGGGCCTTGAGAACGGCCATCACTTCCTGCCCGCTATGGCTGTCGAGCGCACCGGTGGGTTCATCGGCAAGAATCACTTGCCCGCCATTCATCAAGGCACGCGCGATCGACACGCGCTGCTGCTGCCCCCCGGAAAGCTGGCCGGGTTTGTGATGCAGCCGGTCGCTCAAACCCAGGCGCTCCAGCAACTGGCGCGCACGCGCATGACGCTCGCGGTGATCCCGCCCGGCGTAGATCGCGGGGATTTCCACGTTGCCCTGGGCATCAAGATCCGCCAGCAGATGGTAGCGCTGGAAGATGAAACCGAAATGCTCGCGGCGCAATTGCGCCAGCTCGTCCGGCTCGAGTGCGCCGGTTTCACGACCACCGACGCGATAGCTGCCTTCGCTGGGCCGATCCAGGCAACCGAGGATGTTCATCAGCGTGGATTTGCCAGACCCGGAAGCGCCGACGATGGCGACCATCTCGCCCGCATGGATGTCCAGATTCACGTGATCCAGCACACGCAGACGGTCTTCACCAGCCGGATAGTCGCGACACAGGTCGCGCAATTGAAGAAGCGGAATGCTCATGGTCTGCCCCGCTTTACATCGGCGGCGGGCCCATCGGCCGGCGCGAGGAACTGCCGCTGCTGCCTTGTGCCGCCTCACCCAACACCACGCGCTCGCCTTCGGCCAACCCTTCGAGTACCTGCGCCGTCACGGCATTGTTCAGCCCGATACGGACGCGGCGCGGCTCGGGGCGCCCCTCGGAGCCCAGCACTTGCACCAGATAGTTGCCTTGCGGGCCCCGTTCGCCCAGCGCCGTTGCCGGAATGCTCAGCGCATTCTTGGCGTCTGCCAGCACGATGCGTACCTGGGTGGTCATGGAGATACGCAGCTTGCCATCGGGGTTCGGCACGTCGAGCAGACCGTTGTAATAGATCGCCGTACTGGTGGTACTGGTGGTCGTGGTGGTGGTCGTGCTGCTGTCGGTGGAGATGGATTCGGGTGCGGGCTCGATGGCACGCAGCGTGGTTTCGTAGCGATGGTCCGGCTCACCAAGGATGGTGAAATAGACACGTTGCCCCGGCGCCGCCCGGGTGACGTCGGCCTCGGAGATTTCCGCCTTGATGGTCACCATGTCCATACGCGCGAGCTTGATGATGGTCGGCGTACTCTGGTTCGCATTGACCGTTTGCCCTTCTTCCGTCACCACGGCGACGACAGTGCCGTCCATGGGCGCGACGATGCGCGTATAACCCAGATTCAGGCGGGCAGTGTCCACACTGATACGCCCCTGGTCGATCTGCGCCTCCAGCGCAACGATTTCGGCACGGGTGGCATCGAGCGTGGCTTCAGCAGTCTCGAAACTCTCGCGCGAGCCTGCATCCTGGGCCAGCAGATCCCCCGCCCGCTCATAGGCCAGTTCAGCCTGTTTCAAGGTCGCCTTCTTGACCAGCAATTGGGCCTGCGTGCTCTTGAGCGCCGCCTCGGCGTCGCGCAGGGAATTCTGCTGGCTCAACGAATCGATCTCGGCAATCAATTGGCCTGCCTTCACCTGATCGCCCAGCTGGACCTTGAGGGATTTGACCTGGCCGGAGACCTGCGCACCGACACTGACCAGCTTGTAGGCCTCTACGCTACCCGTGGCGAGCACTGCATCTTCGAGATCGGCCCGGGTGACCGGCGTCGTCAGCATCTGTGGCGGTGGTGGTGGCGTCAGACGCCAGACGGCAATCGCCGCCAGCACAAGCACGCCCACAACGGTCAGTACCAGATTGCGCGGCCGCAACCAGCCTGTCTTTCGCATCATCGAGTCTCTCTGTGTTCGTTACCCAAGGATTGTCGCGCACCAAGGCGTTAAGCGTCCTCGCCGCCAGGTAAGGATTGGTAACGACATGGAATCCTCCTGGCGGGCCGCGACAAGGAACCCGGGGCTCCCCATCCATTGACGCAAGCCGCCCCGAAGGATGTCATGCATATCACACCGTAGGCCATACCTGGTTTCGCCCAGCCCCCTTTGCCTTGTACAAAGCGGCATCGGCGCCACGCACCGCATCATCTTCGCTCTCGTCTTCAGGGCTGACCGCATGCACTCCAATGCTCAACGACACCTACCCGACAGGCGCCACCGGTGACGCATTGACCTTGAACCGGATTTTTTCCGCGACATGCAGTGCGGCCTCCATGTCCGGGGAAAGCAGGATGATCAGAAATTCTTCGCCCCCCACGCGCGCCACGAAATCTGTCTGTCGCAGGGATTGATGAAGCAGCGTGGCCACGTGTTTCAGAACCTGGTCGCCAACCGCATGGCCATGGCTGTCGTTGATTCTCTTGAAGAAATCGATATCCAGCATCAACAGCACATAGGCAGCGCCGGTCCTCTTGAAGCGCTGGAACTCCTGACGCAGGCGTTCATTGGCCTGCAACCGGTTGGGCAATCCCGTCAGGGCATCGGTATGCGCCAGCCTCTCCAGCGTCTGATTGAGTTGCTGCAGTTTTTCGGTGCGTTCAGCCACCTTGAGTTCCAGATCCCGGTTGCTAGCCTCCAGCGCCTTTCTTCTCGCCAGCAGGGTAGCCGCCATGCTGCTCAAGGCCCTGGCCAATTGTCGCAATTCCGTGATGCCGCCCTTGGTGGCAAAGCTCGCGTTCTCGTCCCCTCTTTCGATGCGGCGAGCAAACACAATCAGTTGGCGTACCGGACGGCTGATGCTCTCGGCTCCGATCCAACCAAGCAAGAGCAACAGCACGGCGGCGATGCTCGTCGCGGAGAGGATCGTGTGCTGCAACCGCTTGACGTCTGCAAGAACAACCTCTCTTGGCTGACGAATATAGACCTTCCAGCCCAAGCCGCCATGGCTGACAGGCTCCGCGACCGGAGCCGCCGCGGTCAGGTACTCCACGCCATCATTCCATTCATGCCGGACGACCGGTGTCGCACGCGCCCGCCCGGCAGGCATCGAAGAGACGGAGCGCGCCACACCTCCCTCCGGGTAGATGACGCGACCATCCTGGTTGACGATGAAAACCTCCAGGGCGGACTTGGCCGCATCAGGAGGGATGACCACGCTCAACACGCTACCCGCCCAGCGCCAATAAGCATGCGCACCCAGAACCCCCCGAAGATTCCCTTCGTCATCCAGAACGGGCGAAGCGAAATCGATGAAGCGTACCGGCTGATCCCTGTTCTCGGGAGGCAACAGTTTCGCCAGCAGTACCGCCTCATGCACATCGCCGACGAAAACCCGCTCCTTCCCATGCACGAACCAGGGGCGGCTCTGCACCGCAACGCCAACCAGATGATTGGAGGTCGCAACCTTGACCTCGCCCTCAACATCGGTCAGACCGATCCAGGAATAGTGGGGATATGAAAGCCTGAGACGCTCCAGGCTACGTCGGAATTCTGACGAAGAAAACGGCGCCTGACGGAACAATGGTGTCTGCGTCAGCAGTTCGACCTCCCGGCGTCGTTCGACCAGATTTTCCGCCAGAACGGTCGCCGCTGCGCTGGCCAACGCATCCAGCGAGGCCTGCCGATCAGAAATCAGCTGAGAACGATGTACACCGCTGATGTACAGGTACGTCGGCAAGCCGATAGCCAGGGAGATGAGCCCGAAAAGCAGCGCCAGTCTTGCACGCAACGATATCGAAAACCTTGGCAGTCTCATGCGCTGTCCGGGGAGCCTCACTCGGGAGCTGTTGAAAGTGGTCTAGGTCATGCCCCTCTTGAACAAGGCAGCCCCTGACCCAAAGGTCAGGTCCTGATTAGACATGATCACGCCAGCGTTCGCACCAACGCGCATGGCGAACCATGCACGGATGTAAGGCACGCAACGCCCGAGTGAAGAAAAGCAAAAAGCCCAGTCGGAAGACTGGGCTTTTCACTATCTGGTGGGGGCAGTAGGATTCGAACCTACGACCAATTGATTAAGAGTCAACTGCTCTACCAACTGAGCTATACCCCCGAAACTGGTCAATTCTTCAATTCATCCGCTTGGTAGGCCGTGCAGGATTCGAACCTGCGACCAACGGATTAAAAGTCCGCTGCTCTACCAACTGAGCTAACGACCCGTCGGAACTGAAGAGCCGCATTCTAGAAGAAGAATTCCATATTGTCAACGATCTCCGTTGATCGATCAGCCATGGATCATGTCCAGAACGCCGGTCTCCGCAAACTACACATCAGGTTGATACCGGCTAGAATGCGCTTCTTCCGTCGCTCCACCGGTGGTCAGTCATGCCCAGCCAGCCCACCTCCCAGTCCGACCCGACCCGTGCCATCCTGGAATGGTTGGCCAACGCGCCCGCATCGGACCTGAGCGATGAGACCGGTACGCTGCTGACACAACTGGATGCACTGCACAGCCCGACGGTCAGCGCCGGGCAATTCCATAGCTGCATGGAGCTCTTCTACGGCCGGGCTCTCGCGCTGGGCATCGCGCACCGACACGCGGCCCGCGAACTCACCCACCCGCTGCCGGATGCAGTTCTGGCCCGCGCCCGCCTCCTGGGGGACGGTTTGCGGCGCGTGGCGTCAGGGTTCGAGCGGGTACTCACCGACGCGGATTCCCGTGCAGGGACGCCACAAAAACGTTTCAACGAAGCGACTTCAGCGCGCGCACTGCGCATGCTTGGCGAACATTTTCTGACCATGAGCCAGGCTGGCATGGAGCCGGACCCCGACATATGGCGCACCGCCTATCGGCTGTACGCATTGTCGCGCGTGGACAACGGCTCGCTGGAGCCGGCCGCGAGCCCCTCCGAGACTGCCTTGCTCGCCTACAAGCGCCTGCTCGGCATGGTCGCGCTGGAGCCGCTGAGCTTGACACCGGCAGAGCTGGAATGGTCTGCCGACTATCTGACCCGCATCTGTGCGCAGCTACATGTGCAGGAAATCCGTCCGACGGTGATGGACAGCAGCTGGTACTGGCTGGACCCCCAGGGTAATGCAGAGCCGCAGGCCTGCGTGCGACGCGAAGCGCCGGAAGGTCGCAGCCTGCTGTTCTTTTCCACCACGGGCCTGGCCCGGCACGCTGGAGAGCTGCTCGCGCGCCACGAGGATGGTCACGAGAGTGGTGAGCTTGCCCGCACGCCGGAATTCCCCGGTGTGCGCCCTGTCGCACTACTGGACCGTCTGCGCCAGCACTGGTCCTTGCCGCCACGGCGCGAATTGCCACGTCGTCGTCAGGACTACAAGGTTGAAGCCTGCGTCGGACTGAGCACGATCTGGAACGTGCTGCGCAACGGCGTAGCACATGATCCGACACTGGTCTCGCACTGGACCGTGCTCAACGAAAGCCCCGGCGGCTTCGCGATCATGCATCTTCAAGGGCATACCGATGGGCTGGCGGCAGGCATGGCAGTCGCCCTGCGACGCAACCCGGCGGATGCCTGGAATCTTTGCGTGGTGCGCTGGCTGCGCAGTGAGCTGGCGAACCAGATGGAAGTCGGGCTGCAGGTCGTATCCCGCTCGCCGATCCCCGTACTGGTCGGATTCCGTGGTGGCAGCCGAGAGTCACGCATGTCCATGGCACTGGTGCTGCCGGTATTACCTGCACTGCGCCAGCATCAAGCCGTCATGGCCCCGGCAGGCACCTACGTGTCGCGCCGGTTCACGCTGGTTTCAGATGTCGACCGCGTGTACATCGCCCAGTGCCGCCTGCTCAGCCTGGATCTGCAGACCTCGAACGTGGAAATATTCCAGTTCGAGGTCGATCCTTATCCCTTGTAGAACAGACCGGACACTGCCTGTGGCGCCCCCGCCTGCATCTGTTCGCGGGCCTGTTGCAGCAGCAACTGATCCGCGGCGTTCAGCCCGGCTGCGTGTTCGCCGCCAGCCTGAAGCTGCAGCACCAGACAATCATGCAGCGCCCCCAGTTGCAACCGGTCTCCGGGGATGCTCAGGGCCCAGGCTTCGTTCTCGCTGCGCAGCACCCAGCCGGCCTGCTGCATGGCCAGCAGCATGGCCTCGGTTTGCTCCGGACTTCGACGGCAGGCCTGCGCCAGACGGGAACGGCTGACCGCCCGCCCGGCCTGCTGCGCGGCAATCAAGGCCTGCGCGAGATAGAGCGCCGCCAGCAATTGCCCGGCGGGCGTGTCCGGGAGACGCTCATGCCGCGCGCGGAATTCGGGCAATACTGCGGCGACGGTTGCTCCCAGCAGAATCGTCAGCCAGGTCAAATATACCCAGATGAGAAAGATGGGCAGCACAGAGAAGGTGCCGTAGATCAGCGTGAAATTAGGCAGGCGACTGATGTAGAAGCCGAACATGCGTTGCACCAGCATCACGCCAAAGCCGGCCACCAGCCCCCCGATCACACCATGCCAGAGCACCAGACGCCGATTCGGGATGACGTGGAACATGTAGGCGCACAGCGCAGAGAGCAATGCCGCAGTGGCCAGACGATCGATCATGCTGCGCAACCAGCCATCCTGCTGGACCACCCCCATGGAAACGCTCACCACCTCGCTGGTGGCTGCCACGCCGGCGGCGAAAAGTACCGGCCCCAGCGTCAGCGCAACCCAATACACGGGGAACCGCACGTACCAGGCGCGGGGCTTGCGCACGGCCCAGATGCTGTTGATGGTGCGGTCGATGGTGGAGAGAAGCATTACAGCGGTCAGCAACAGGAAGCCTGCTCCGACGACAGTTAGACTGGAGGCTTTCTCGGAGAACTGCAGGGCATAGGTTGCCACTACCTTGCCGGCACGCTCGGGCAGCAGATTCGCGAGCAGGAATCCCCGCAGCCCCTCGCCAAGTTTCATGAAGGGAGAGAACTGCCGCATCACCGCCAGCACCACGGTGATCATCGGCACCAGTGACAGCAGTGTGGTGTAGGTCAAGGCCCCGGCGGTCTGCATCACGCGCACGCTACGGAACTTGTACAGCACCAGCAGCGACAGCTGGTACAGGGGAGAGTCGGCCGGAGGTCTCAGCTGGGTCAGGCGACGGATCAATTGCATGACGGAAAGTGCCACAGACGGGGCTCGTATAATGCGCGAACTCTGCCCCGCCGGGGCATCCACTACGCCCTCGCTACTTCGCACATGTCTCCTGCTGCCCGTTCGGCCCAAAAGGCCACACTCGTCTGCCTGCTGTTACTGATCGGCCTGGTGGTGGCCATGGAACTCTGGCTGGCCCCGCTGCGGCCGGGCGGCTCCTGGCTGGTGCTGCGCGTACTGCCGTTGCTGGCAGCATTGCGCGGCGTATTGCATGGACGGCGCTACACCAGCCAATGGTTGAGTCTGGCGGTCTGGCTGTACTTCACGTTCGGAGTGATCCGTGCAAGTACGGACACCGGCCTGTCGGCACTCGCCGGTGGCGTGGAAACCCTGGTGGCACTGGCATTGTTCGTGGCCTGTGCAGCCCACGCGCGCCTCAGTGCGGGCACGCCAAAGCCCTGATCAGACCGTGCTGCCCTGCGGATCGACGCGTTTGGCCCGGGTGTCGAGGCGGTTCAGCGCATTGATGTAGGCCTTGGCCGAAGCGACGATGATGTCGGTATCGGAGCCTTGGCCATTCACCACGCGATCGCCACGCGCCAGACGCACGGTCACCTCGCCCTGCGCATCCGTACCGCCGGTGATGGCATTCACCGAGTAGAGCAGCAGGGAGGCGCCGCTCTGCATGACGGATTCGATCGCCTTGAACGTACTGTCCACGGGGCCCGAACCATGCGCCTCGACCTTGCTCTCACGTCCGTCGATGGAGAGCGCGATCGCGGCCTGCGGTGTTTCGCCGGTCTCCGAACACACGCGCAGCGAGATGAGCTTGATGCGCTCTTGCTCGGGGGTGACGACCTCGTCAGACATCAGCGCCTGCAAATCCTCGTCGAAAATTTCTTGCTTCTTGTCCGCCAGCTCCTTGAAGCGGGCAAAGGCGGCATTGAGCTGCTCTTCGGACTCGATCACGAAGCCCAGCTCCTGCAGACGCGAGCGCAGCGCATTGCGGCCGGAAAGCTTGCCCAGAGTGAGACGGTTGGTGGTCCAGCCCACATCCTCGGCACGCATGATCTCGTAGGTTTCACGGTGCTTAAGCACGCCATCCTGATGGATACCAGACTCGTGCGCGAAAGCGTTCGCACCGACGATGGCCTTGTTCGGCTGCACCGGATAACCGGTGATCTGCGACACCAGCTTAGATGCCGGCACGATCTGCGTGGTATCGATGCGCGTAGTCACGGGGAAGACATCGCCGCGTGTACGCACCGCCATCACAACCTCTTCCATGGAGGCATTGCCGGCACGCTCACCGAGCCCGTTGACCGTGCATTCGACCTGCCGCGCGCCCGCGCGCACGGCGGCCAGCGAGTTGGCCACAGCCAGGCCGAGATCGTTATGGCAGTGCACCGACCACACCACCTTGTCGGCATTCGGTACGCGCTCGAGCAGACTGCGGACCAGGCCAGCGAACTGTTCAGGCAGGTTGTAGCCCACGGTGTCCGGCACGTTGATGGTTTTCGCGCCCGCCTTGATGACCTGCTCGAACACACAGCAGAGAAAATCCAGTTCGCTGCGCCCGGCATCCTCGGCCGAGAACTCGACATCATCGGTGTATTGGCGCGCCCAGCCAATGGCTTTCACCGCCTGCTCGACGACCTGATCGGGCGTCATGCGCAGCTTCTTCTCCATGTGGATCGGGCTGGTGGCGATGAACGTATGGATACGCCCCGCAGCGGCAGGCTGGATGGCCTCCCCCGCACGGGCAATGTCTTTCTCGTTGGCGCGGGCCAATGAACAGACCGTGGATTCCCTGACGGCTTCGGCTACTGCACGCACGGATTCGAAATCACCGTTCGATGCTGCGGCAAAACCGGCCTCGATCACATCGACGCGCATCTTTTCCAGCTGACGCGCGATGCGGATCTTCTCATCGCGGGTCATCGCTGCGCCCGGACTCTGCTCCCCGTCGCGCAGGGTGGTGTCGAAAATGACAAGATGGTCGGACATGGCAAGGACTCCGCGGGAATCAGGAAGGACGCGCGCCTCGCTGGGCGCGATAACGGCGCAGCACACGCCACAGGCTCATGACGTAGCCGGACATGGCATAGGTCACGAACAGCAAGAACAGCATGACGGGCGGATCGTAGTGCACCGCCAGCAACACGGCGATGAAGGCCAAGGCAACGGAAAACGGCACGGCACGCCGCAAGTTGATGCTCTTGCCGCTCCAG
Source organism: Candidatus Dactylopiibacterium carminicum (assembly GCF_014736495.1). Lineage (GTDB taxonomy): Bacteria > Pseudomonadota > Gammaproteobacteria > Burkholderiales > Rhodocyclaceae > Uliginosibacterium > Uliginosibacterium carminicum. The sequence goes on along the minus strand of NZ_MDUX01000001.1, from coordinate 76,890 downwards.
AACAATACGTTGCTGACCATCGACAGGCCCGCAAACACCGCAAAGAACCAGGCGAGATAAGGCACCGGAATACCCAGCAGATGATCGAGCCCGGTTTCGCCGTTGTCGATCATGATCCAGATGAAGCCCGTGACCAGCGCAGCGGCAGCCGGGCTCGGCAGGCCCTGGAAGTAACGCTTGTCGACCACCGCGATATTGGTGTTGAAACGCGCCAGGCGCAGGGCGGCACAGACGCAATACAGGAAAGCGGCCATCCAGCCCAGCTTGCCCAGATCCTTCATCGACCACTCGTAGATCACCAGCGCAGGCGCCACGCCAAAGGCAACCATGTCGGACAAGGAATCATATTCGGCACCGAACGCGCTCTGCGTGTTGGTGAGCCGCGCCACACGGCCATCCAGGCCATCCAGCACCATGGCAATGAAAATGGCCACGGCCGCCAGATCGAAACGGTCGTTCATGGCCTGCACGATGGCATAGAAGCCGCAGAACAGCGCTGCGCTGGTAAACAGGTTAGGCAGGATGTAGATCGCCCGCGAACGGTGGACCGATTCGTCCTCGCCGGACACTGCTTCGGGAAGCTGCTCACTCATGTTTCAACTCTCCACGGGCCGACGGCCCAGACCGCAGACATCATAGCTGCGAAAAGACAAGAGGGTTGGCCGGAACAGACACGTCCCGGCCAACCCCCTCACCATTCGGATAGCTTAGTTCTTGCTTTGATCGACCAGCTTGTTCTTGGCGATCCAAGGCATCATCGCACGCAGCTGGGAGCCGACCTGCTCGATCGGATGGGCTGCGGTCAGGCGACGGCGGGCCGTCATCGAAGGATAGTTGGTGCGGCCTTCGAGGATGAACATCTTGGCGTATTCGCCGGTCTGGATGCGCTTGAGCGCGGCACGCATGGCGTCCTTGGACTGCGCGTTGATGACTTCGGGGCCGGTCACGTACTCGCCGTATTCGGCGTTGTTGGAGATCGAGTAGTTCATGTTGGCGATGCCGCCTTCGTACATGAGGTCAACGATCAGCTTCAGTTCGTGCAGACATTCGAAGTAGGCCATCTCGGGTGCATAGCCAGCTTCCACCAGAGTTTCGAAACCAGCCTTCACCAGTTCCACGGCGCCACCACAGAGCACAGCCTGCTCGCCGAAGAGGTCGGTTTCGGTTTCTTCACGGAAATCGGTCTCGATCACGCCACCCTTGGTGCCGCCATTGGCTGCTGCGTAGGAAAGCGCGATGTCCTTGGCGCGACCGCTGTTGTCCTGATACACGGCGATCAGCGACGGCACGCCACCGCCCTTGAGGAATTCGGAGCGCACGGTGTGGCCCGGGCCCTTCGGGGCAATCATGATCACGTCCACATCGGCACGCGGCACGACCTGGTTGTAGTGCACGTTGAAGCCGTGGGCAAAGGCCAGCGCAGAGCCCGGCTTCAGGTTCGGCTCGACATCGTGCTTATAGACGACGGGGATGTTTTCATCCGGCAGCAGGATCATGACCACATCCGCGCCCTTCACGGCATCGGCGATCTCGGCGACCTTCAGACCAGCGGCTTCAGCCTTGGCCCAGGATGCACCGCCCTTGCGCAGACCGACAGTCACATTGACGCCGGAGTCACGCAGGTTCTGCGCATGGGCATGGCCCTGCGAACCGTAACCAACGATGGTGACCTGCTTGCCCTTGATGAGGGAGAGGTCGGCGTCCTTGTCGTAATAAACCTTCATTGTTTTCTCCATGTGATAGGTGATACGTGATACGTGATACGTGATAAATGGCAGGGCCACGTATCACATCTCACTTGTCACTAAACCTTGAGTACCCGCTCACCGCGGCCGATGCCGCATACGCCTGAACGGACCGTTTCCAGCACCAGATCGGCATCCAGCGCGGCAAGGAAGGAATCCAGCTTGTCCTGATTGCCGGTGAGCTCGATGACGTAGCTCGTCTCGGAAACATCGACGATATGCCCCCGGAAGATGTCGGACATGCGCTTCATCTCCTCACGCGCAGCCCCCACCGCACGAACCTTAACCAGCAGCAGTTCGCGCTCGATGTGCGGCGCCTCGGAGACATCGACGACCTTGACCACGTCGATGAGCTTGTTGAGCTGCTTGGTGATCTGCTCGATGACGTCATCCGATCCGGAGGTCACGATGGTCATGCGTGACATCGAGGCATCCTCGGTCGGAGCCACCGTCAGGGATTCGATGTTGTAGCCACGGGAAGAGAACAGCCCGGAAACGCGCGAGAGCGCGCCGGCTTCGTTTTCGAGCAAAAGGGAGAGGACGTGTCGCATCGGATTCTCGGTCGCGGATCAGAGGTCTTCGGAAGCCAGGATCATTTCATTCAGACCCTTGCCACCCTGGATCATGGGATAGACGTTCTCGGTCGGATCGACCTGAAAGTCCAGGAACACCAGATCGTTCTTGCGCGCAAAGGCTTCACGGATGGCCCCCTCGACATCCCCCGGACGGGTGACACGCAGGCCGACGTGACCATAAGCCTCGGCCAGCTTGGGAAAGTCCGGCAGCGAATCCATGTAGGACTCGGAATAACGGTTGCCGTGGAACAGTTCCTGCCACTGACGCACCATGCCCAGATAACGATTGTTGAGCGCCAGGATCTTGATCGGCAGGCGGTATTGCTTACAGGTGGAAAGCTCCTGGATACACATCTGGATCGAGCCTTCACCGGTGATACAGGCCACCGGCGCGCCCGGATTGGCCAATTGCACCCCCATCGCGGCAGGAAGCCCGAACCCCATGGTCCCCAGGCCGCCTGAGGTGACCCAGCGGCGAGCCTTGTCGAACTTGTAATACTGCGCGGCCCACATCTGGTGCTGACCGACGTCAGTCGCCACGAAAGCATCGCCGGCAGTCACTTCCCAAAGCTTCTGGACCACGAACTGTGGCTTGATGATCTCGTCGGAATTCCGATAGCCCAGGCTATCCCGGCTGCGCCACTCGCCGATCTGGCGCCACCAGGCATCCAGATGCCCGGCGTCGGGACGTGCCTGCATCTGCTCCAGGCAGGCGATCATCTCGTCGATCACTTCGCCCACATCCCCCACCACCGGCACGTCGACCTTGACGCGCTTGGAGATGGATGACGGATCGATGTCTACATGGATGATCTTGCGCTGTTCCTGAGCGAAGTGCGCAGTATTGCCAATCACCCGGTCATCGAAACGCGCCCCGATGGCCAGCAGCACATCGCAATAGTGCATGCCCATGTTGGCTTCATAGGTGCCATGCATGCCCAGCATGCCGACAAACTGCGGATCGGAGGACGGCGTGGCGCCCAGGCCCATCAGGGTCTGGGTCACCGGATAGTTCAGCAGACGCGCCAGGCGGGTCAACTTTTCCGAAGCGTTGGAGAGGATTACGCCACCACCCGCGTAAATCATCGGGCGACGTGCTTCGAGCAGCTGCTGCACGGCCTTGCGGATCTGCCCGCTGTGCCCCTTCACCACTGGATTGTAGGAGCGCATGCTCACCGAGGCCGGATACTCGAACTCGCAGCGCTGCGCGGTCACGTCCTTGGGGATGTCGACCAACACGGGCCCCGGACGGCCAGTGCTCGCGATATGGAAGGCCTTCTTGAGCGTGCTGGCGATATCACGCACGTCCTTGACGAGGAAGTTGTGCTTCACACACGGACGCGTGATTCCCACTGTATCGACTTCCTGGAACGCATCGAGGCCGATGGCCGCCGTGGGCACCTGTCCGCTGATCACCACCAGCGGGATCGAATCCATGTAGGCCGTTGCGATGCCGGTCACGGCATTGGTCGCCCCCGGACCGGAGGTCACGAGCGCCACGCCAACCTTCTCGGTCGAACGCGCATAGCCATCCGCCGCATGCACGGCAGCCTGCTCATGACGCACCAGGACGTGACGGACCTTGTCCTGCTTGAACAGCTCGTCATACAGGAAGAGTACGGCACCGCCAGGATAGCCGAACACATAGTCGACCTTTTCTTCCTGCAGGCACCTCACTACAATTTCCGCACCGGTCAAGACCATTCCAAGCACCCAGCCACCCAAAAAAGAACCTGTAAACTTACCTGCCCACCCTTTTCAGGTCAAGGTGGCGCGTTTACAGATCACCGGCAGACAAGGCAAACTCTGGCTTCCCGCATCGAACTCTCCGACTTTCTCGCCGGCGTGGAGCGGCGTGTCTTCCGCCAGGCCCTGTTCGCGCTGCGCAACGAGGAAACGGCGCTGGACGTCGTGCAGGACTCCATGCTGCGCCTGGCAGAGAAATACAGCCATCGGCCTGCAGAGGAGCTGCCGATGCTGTTCCAGCGCATCCTGCAGAACGCCATCCGTGACCAGATGCGCAGGGCCAAGGTACGGAGTCTATGGACCACGGTGCTGTCGGCCTTCGGTCATAATGAGGACGGCGAAGACGCCGATCCGCTCGATAGTCTGGCAGTGGAGGACACGGGGCTTCTCCCCGGCAGCCCGCATGAACGGCTCGAGCAGGCACAGATCATGCGGGTAATTGAGGAGGAAATCGCACGTCTGCCCGCGCGTCAACGGGAAGCCTTCCTGATGCGTTACTGGGAGGAACTCGATATTGCCGAAACGGCAGCCGCCATGGGCTGCTCGGAAGGCAGCGTGAAGACACATTGCTCACGCGCAACCCACGCTCTTGCAGCAGCGTTGCGCGCCAAGGGGATACAGCTATGAACATGCCCGAAACGAACGAACAAGCGCTCGGCCAGCTCGTGCGTCATCACCTGAACACAGGCAACGCCACGCTGTCGGGCGACACCACTGAACGCCTTTTTGCCGCCCGCCAAACCGCCCTGGCGCGGCACGCCGCGCTCGGCGCCGAATTGGCGACCGTCAGCGCTGGGCGGCACGTGCTGGTCTGGTGTGCAGACCAGGCGCGTCCCGTCCTGTTTGCGCTGGGGCTGGTCGCTGCATTGGCTGTCAGCAATCTGTGGCTCGCACCGCAACAACCGGCCTCCGACCTGGAAGCCATCGACACGGCCCTGCTCACCGACGAGCTGCCGCTTGACGCCTACCTGGACAGCGGCTTCCGCGCATGGCTGGCAGAGTCCTCACAGTACTGATCCTCTGTTTCCTGGCAGCCCACGCCGCCGCGCAGGCGCGCACGGGCGCATCCGGCCATCAGCCGGACTGGAGCGAGCTGAACGCGCAACAGCGTACGGCCCTCGCCCCTTTGTCCAAGGAGTGGAACAATCTTTCCGCCGATCGCCGCCAGCGCTGGCTGGGCATTGCACGCCGCTATCCGAAGATGAACGACGTAGCCCAGGCACGCATCCAGGATCGCATGCGCGAATGGGTAATGCTCTCCCCGCTGCAACGTGACATGGCGCGCGAGCAATTCCTGCAACTGCAGCAACGCCTGGAGTTGCCGGCAGACCTGGATCTGAATGCCAAATGGCAGGAGTACTCTGCACTCCCGGCCGAAGAACGCAGCCGCCTGCGCGGCAAGCTGCCACGGATTGCGGCATTGCGCGCAATCAATCCCGCAGCCGGCCAACGCCCGCGCCTGCCCGGGCAGACCGTTCCGGTCGACTCGCAATCCCGCTTCGGCCTGCCGGTATTGCCGCTGCCATGAGCACTCGTTCCGTGGTCGAACTCGCCAGCCTGCGCCGGCGTCTGGCCTGCCTTCTTTACGAAAGCCTGCTGCTGCTCGGCATCTTTGCTGCCGGCTTCCTGCTGCCACAGGTCATATTCGGCATGCTCGCAAACCTGGCGCTCCCCGGCTGGGTGCTGTGGCTACATCTGTTCGTACTGTTCGGGATCTATTTCGTGTGGCTCTGGCGACGCAATGGTCAGACCCTGGCAATGCAGACCTGGCAACTGCAGCTAGTCACCCAGGAAGGCAAACCACCCACACTGGCGCAATGCTTGCTCCGCTACGCCCTCGCCTGGCCTGCCATGCTGCTGCTGGGTAGCGGCCTGGGCCTGATATGGACGGCATTCATCGACCGCGACCGCCAATTCCCGCACGACCGCCTGGCCGGCACACGCATCGTCTTCAACCCGCGCGCGCCAGGAAGCCGACTGAGCGTCCGTTCAAAGTCTGTCGCTGGCGGAGTAAAACCAGCGGCGGGCAGACGAAAGCAAGCGCGCGAACCCCGATCAAGGCTTCGCGGCAAGACCATCAACAGCTGCCAAACATGATCGTGAGCGCCGCTAGCGCCGATCCACCATCCACATCAGCGCGACAGCCAGCAACAGGAAGAAAACGCTTGGCGTGATCGCACTCATCAGGGCCGGCCAGTTGTTAATCACGCCAAGATTCGAGAACAGTGCATTGAGCAGATAGAAGCCGATGCCCAGCATCACGCCGGTCAGCACCCGTGCGCCAACGTTCACCGAGCGCTGGTTGCCCAGCGCAAACGGCAGGGCCAAGCCCATCATCACCAACGACACGAACGGGTAGGCCAGCTTCTTCCACAACGCCACTTCGTAACGGCCGCTGCGCTGCGCGTTTGCCGCCAGGAACCGGGTGTACTCATAGAGCCGGGCAATCGACATGCGCTCCGGATTGACCATCACCACGCTGATCATCTCCGGCGTGAGCTCGGAGGCCCAGCGCAACTCCGGCATCTGCAGCAGTTCAGTGCGATCACCGAGAAAGCGCGTCTGCGTGACTCCGCTCAACAGCCAGCCCTGCTGCGGCGAGTACTCGCCCCGCTCTGCCACATTGATGCTGGTGAGCTTGTAGTCGGTATCGAAGTCGAAGATCTTCACACCTTCCAGGCCGCTGTCCGCACTCACCCGCTGCACATTCACGAACAGACGTCCGTCACGCAGCCACACCCCGCTGCTCAGATCGTTGCGTACGGTGGAATTCAGGCTGCGCAGGCGCCATTTCTGCGCCACACGCTCGAGTGGCGGCGCCACATACTCGCCAAGCACGTAAGTGCTCGCCACAAAGATCACACCGATCTGCATCAGCGTCAGCATCAGCCCCATGGTCGACACCCCGGCGGCGCGCAGCACGGTTAGCTCGGAGTTGCGTGCAAACTGCGTCAGCGCATACAGCGAGCCGATCAGCACGGCGATGGGCATGACTTCGTAAGCCCGACTGGGAATGGACAACAGCACGAAGATCAGGGAGTGCTTCAGGCGGTAGTCACCGCGCCCGAGATCCTCAAGCTCGGCCAGGAAATCAAAGAAGGCGAACAGGCACAGGAAGGCCAGCAACACCATCGCCACGGCCGCCAGGATCTCGCGGCGCAGATACGCGCGGGCAATCTTCATCGGTTGAATCGCAGGTGAGGGCGCATGCGCCAGAGGAAAAGCACCAGAAGCAGCAACAGCATCACCAGATGGATACCGAGCCCGCCGCTCCAGACGCCCAGGCGTCCCTTGGAAACCCAGCTCTGCGAGATGCCAAGGAAGTTGAAATAGATCGAGAAGGCCAGGATCGCGAATACCAGATTGTTGGTACGCCCGCCGCGCGGATTCACGAACGCCAGGGGAATGGCCAGCAAGGCCAGGATCAGGGTCGCCAGCGGCAACCCGAGACGCCACACCAACTCGCCGCTACTGGCCGCACCAGGCATGAGCAGCAAGCTGGCCGTACTCTGCGTCTTCGGCGTGGATTCGGCTGCGCCGACCTCCCTGGGCTCGATCCGTACGGAATAACGCTCGAACTCCATCACCCGATAGCTGGCCGTGCCTGGAGTTCCCTCATAACGGCGACCATCCGCAAGGGTGACGAAACGGTCTCCGTTCGGCTTCGTTTCCATGAAGCCTTCACTGGCCACGGTCACATCCTGCTTGTCAGGCGCGACGGAATGGATGAACACCTTGTGCACTCGCCCTTGGGCAGGATCGACAGATTCGACAAAGAAAACCCGCCGGCCTCCCGAAGACTCACGGAAAGAGCCCGGTGCCACCCGTGAAACCTCGTCGCGCCCCTCCAGACGCTTGCGGTACTCCTGCGCCTTGCCCTGCGCCCAGGGCGACAGGAACAGAGACAGGGCGGCCACCAGCGCAACCAGCGGCAACATGAATTGCAGCACCGGCCGGATCCAGGCCAGCAAGGAGAGCCCCGAGGAGAACCACACCACCATCTCGGAGTCACGATAGCTGCGCGACAGCGTCAGCAGCACCGCAATGAATGAAGACAGCGCCAGGACCACCGGCAGATGATTGAGGGTAGAGAACCCGATCAGCGCCAGTACGGCATCGGGCGGCAGGCGCCCGCCGGCGGCCTGCGAGAGCAGACGCACCAGGATCACGGTAACCAGAATGAAAAAGAGCGCCACGAACACTGCCACCGCTGTAGCCGTGAATTCGCGCAGCGCTGCGCGTTTGAAGATCATGGAGCGGGAGCCTGCTTTGACGACAACGCAACGCAACGAGGATAATCACCGCTCCGTCGGCGCATGCCGCCACCTGTGTTTTCGACCTGGAAGAAGCCATGGAATTTAGCATAAAAGCCTCCGCCCCCGAGAAGCTGCGTACCCCCTGCCTCGTCTTGCTGCATCTGGTCGGACAACCGGCTAGCGCACAATTCACTGCCGTCGACACGGCCAGCGGCGGTCTGCTCGAAAAACTCGTCAAGCGCGATCTGGATGACAAGACTGGCAGCCTGCTCTCCATCCCTGCCCTGCCCGGCGTTCCGGCAGAGCGCGTACTCGTGGTGAGCCTCGGTGCTGCCGAGGCGCTGCAGCCGCAGCTCCTGCGCAGCAGTTTGGCCGCCATCGGCAAATGGATCGCCGGCAACAAGGTGACATCTGCCTCGATCTGCTGCGGTGCGCTGCCCGCAGCCCTCACGGACGCGGCCACAGGCCTGCGTCTGGCCGCGCAGAGTCTGGTCGATGCGACCTACCGCTTTGATGCAATCCGGGGAAAGGTCGAGAACAAGCCCCGCTCCCCCGTCGAACTGAACTTCCTGTTCGACGCAAAGCCGGCGGCCGAGCTACGCACAGCGCTGGAACAGGGCGTAGCGATTGCGGCCGGCCAGGCGCTCACGCGCGATCTGGGCAACCTGCCCGCCAATTACTGCACGCCCGCCACACTGGCAGATACCGCCAAGAGCCTGGCGCACGAGTACAAGCTCAAGCTCAAGGTGTATGACCGCCAGGGGATCGAGGAACTGGGCATGGGCAGCTTCCTCGCCGTGGCACAAGGCACGCAGGAAGAGCCGCGCTTCATCACGCTCGAGTACAAGGGCGGCAAGGCCAAGGCCGCGCCCATCGTGCTAGTCGGCAAGGGCGTGACCTTCGACTCCGGCGGCATCTCGCTCAAACCCGGCGAAGCCATGGACGAGATGAAGTTCGACATGTGCGGCGCAGCCTCCGTGCTGGGGATCTTCCGCACCGTCGCCAAGTTGGGGCTGCCCATCAACCTCGTCGGCCTCATCCCTGCCACCGAGAATCTACCCAGCGGCACCGCGGTGAAGCCTGGCGACGTGGTCACCTCGCTCTCCGGCCAGACCATCGAAATCCTCAACACGGACGCCGAAGGCCGTCTGATCCTGTGCGATGCCCTGACCTACGCCGAACGCTACAAACCCGCCTGCGTGATCGACATCGCCACGCTGACCGGCGCATGCATCATTGCACTGGGCCACCACACCAGTGGTCTGCTCGCCAACGACGACGCGCTGGCCGCCGAACTGCTCACGGCAGGGCGCGCTGCCGGCGACCGCGCCTGGCAACTGCCGCTGTTCGACGAATACCAGGAACAGCTCAAAAGCAACTTCGCCGACCTCGCCAACATCGGTGGCCGTCCGGCAGGCAGCATAACCGCCGCCTGCTTCCTGTCGCGCTTCGCCAAGGCCTACAGATGGGCTCACCTGGATATCGCCGGTACGGCCTGGAAGAGTGGTGCGGACAAGGGAGCGACCGGCCGGCCGGTGCCGCTGCTGGCCGAGTTCCTGATCCGGCAGGCGGGGCAGTGACCGAGGTCAAGTTCTATCACAACGCGCCGGACCGCCTGCGTGCGGCCTGCGTGATCACGAGCAAGGCGGTGGCGCAGGGCCACCGCCTGGTGGTCTTCGCGCCGGATGACACCACCGCGCGCGCCTACGACGAGCAGCTCTGGACCTTCCAGCCCGGCAGTTTCGTACCGCACGTCCGTGCCAACTCGCCACTGGCCGCCCGAACGCCGGTACTGATCACCCGGTCGCTGACGGACCTCGCCTGCAGTGATGCCCTGTTGAATCTGGCCCCCGACCTGCCGCCGGAATTCTCAAGCTTCGGCATGCTCATCGAGATCGTCGGCCAGGCAGAAGCCGACCGTGCCATGGCGCGACAACGCTGGCGGCAGTACAAGGCGCTCGATCTCCCCGTCACGGCCCATGATCTGGGTAGGAGTGCTTCATGAAACCGCCCCGCGAAGATCCACATATCGACCGGCAATTGCTGAGCAAGGCCGATGCCCTGATCAGACGCAACCGCCCTGACGGCGTCGGTCTGGACGCGGAGGAGCTCCCCCTGCTGACAGACGTTCTCGACGAAGATCTGCCGGAGCTGACCGACGCCATCGAGATCGATCTCGACGATGCTGTCGATGCATCTTCATTCCAACCGGTCCCGCAGCGCCTGCAGGAAGCCTTCAGCCTGTCGCTGGATCTGGAGGAAGCCCCCCAACCGGCCAGTCACGAGGCTTCCGCACCGAAGGAAGATGCGGCAGACGTGGTACAGGCGGTGAACGAGGCCATGGCGCGCGTACGCGATGAAATGGCGGCCGAGCGCGAGCACGCGATCCAGGAGGTCAGCGCGCGCGTCCGTGCGGACGTGCTGCAGGAGGCCCGCCTGCAGCAGCAGCGGGCCGTGCAGGCCGCACTCGCGCAAGGGCGCGAGGAAGCGGAGATCAATCACTGGCCGGCACTTCAGGAAGCCCGCAAAGAGGCCATGCAAACCGCGGCGATGCACATCAGCGAACGCCTGATCGAGCTGGATGCGCAGATCGCGCAGAGCGTCAATGCCTGGTTGTCGCGCGAAATGCCGCAATTGATCGCGGGAGAGCTGGCCGGCCTGGCTGAACGCCTGCGCGTGCAGACTGCGGCCCATATGCGCGCAACCCTGTTGCCGGAAATCTCGGAGCAGGTTTCGATGGTGCTGGAAAGCGCGCTCAAGGACGACGAGGCCACCGGCTAGCGCTAGCACGGGATGGGCAGCGGACGAGCCCCTGCGCTAAGCTCAGGCGACAAGCCTGCGTGACGCGTTACAGCCCAAGCTCGACCCCCAGCCAGACCATCGGCGACACCCGGTTGGCCGGACAGCACGTGCCGCGGGATTCCTGGGCACGATCCGCGATTTCCTGGTGTCGCTCGCCCAGATTGATCGCGTTCAGCGAGATCTGCACCGATCTCTGCTCCACCCTCCCACCCCAGGCCAGACGCAAATCCACGGTGGTATACGGTTTGGCAACATAGGCCGCCAGTGGCGAGAAGCCGTCCCCGCCAGCCAGCGGACCCATGCGCAACACGCTCATCGTGCTGGACCAGCCCCGCGGGTAGGCTTGCATCCAGGTAAAACTCGCGGTGTAGGGCGCCACACGATCATCAATGGCGTCACTGCCAGAGCGCGCCCGGATCAGGGTGTGGCTCAACAACCACTGCCCGCTCGACCAGGGCTGCAACCGCAGCTGGTATTCCACGCCGGTCAGCGTCACAGGCCGGTCATGGTTCACGTAATGTGAAGGCGGCAATTCGGTCGCCAGCAGCGGAGACCGATCGGATGCGGTCGCCTGACGATAGATGTAGTCACGGATCCGCTCATGAAACAGCCGCACGTCCAGGCGACTGTCCAGCACTTGCGAACGCCCGAGGTATCCTACTTCCATGCTGTCAATGCGTGCCTGGCGGACATCTCCGTTCGCAACGTAAGGATGGGAAATGAGCACACCGCTATCCGGCTCGTAGGCTCGCACGTCCCCCTGCTGCTCGAACACGGGCTTCTGTAGCCAGGCACGCGCATAACCGATGCGCCAGGCATGCGCATCGGCGGGCAACCAATTCAGAAATGCACGTGGCGCTAGGCGCAGGGGTTCGCCCCGGTACTGCTCCAGAGCAGCACCCGTGGTGGTCTGCCAGCCCGGTGCGAACTTCCATTCATGGTTGGCAAACAGCCGGTAGAGATCCTGATCACCCGGCGCCCCCTGCGCATAAAGGAAGGGCGCGTCCACACGGTCACGACGTAACTCCGCCCCCCAGACTGCCTGGCTCACACCGCCAGGCTGCCAGCGCTGCTCGAACTCCAGATGATCGCGCACTGCGCTCCGGTTGCGATTCAGTGGCACCGAAGCCCCGGCGGGAAACAGCGGCGAATAAGGAGGCAGGGTTGCGTCCCAGGCCTCATCCACCTCATCCTGATTGCGGTAATAGCGCAGCGCCCACTCTCCCCCTTCGGCGCGGGCATGGCGCCACTCCCCGTGCAAGATGTAATTGCGATAACGCGCCTCGCGTGCATCGTTCGCACCAAATGGTGAGTCGGTATAGCCCAGCTGCTTGCGACCGCCACTGGCCGCCACGCGCAGACTCAGTTCGTCATGGACGTCGAGCTGATAGTCGCTGCGCATGGATAGCGTTGCATTGCGATGGTCGTCGTGCAGTCCGGCGAACCCTTCATCGCGACGAATATCTGCATTGAGCCGCCAGCCAAGCCCCTCTTCCGCCCGCGACAGTCCAGCGCTCACACCACCGATACCGCGCGAACCGGCCGTCACCGCGCCCTGCTCCCCCGGGGCCTCGGCGCTGTGCCGGGTGATGATGTTGATCACACCGAGAAAAGCATTGGCACCATAGGTCACGGCATTGCTGCCGCGAACCACTTCGATACGATCGATCTCGTCAATACTCAACGGCAGGGCACTCCAGTCCACCCCGCCAAAGGTCGACGGGGAATACACCGAACGCCCATCTATAAGCACCTGCATCTCTGACGGATAGGTACTGCTCAACCCGTGATAACTGACCCATTGGCTGTTGCCGCGCTCCTGCCCGACCTGCATGCCGGGCACCAGACGCAATACGCGCGCCAGATCCTGATACCCCAAGGCACGGATCAGGGCCCGATCAATGACAGTGACAGCCCCCGGCGCTTCGTTCTGCGCCTGTGGCAGGCGGGACACAGTCAGCACCGTGGGCAGCTCGGCGAAGTAGCTGTTTTCCCCCGAGCCACCAGCCTGGGCCGCACAGGCCGCCCCCAGGGCAACGGCGGAAATCATGTGACGAAGCAGTGTCGGCATCGCGTGAGATCGCCCGCGCGGCCGGCGCGCAAGCAGGGCTGTCCAGAAGCGCGGATTATAAGCGCTGGTCATTTCCCGCAATGCCAACTAACGCGCACGGGCGGTGTGAGTGGCATTCTGTGCTAGCCTTGCGCGCCAGGAATCGTGCCGTTCACCGCCATCCAACATGCCCACCCCAGCAGTTTCATCCGCCATGCATCTTCGCGGCCTCCCGACCGTCCGCAAGGTCTTGCCTCTGCGCAGCCTCTTCTGGCTGCAATCCGGCTGGAGACTCTTTACCGGGCATCCCGTGGAATGGCTGCTGACTGCACTGCTGGCCTTCTCGCTGCTGGCGTTGAGCACTTTGCTGGTCCCCATTCCCCTGCTCGGCCCGGTGTTCCCGCCCCTGCTGCTGGCACTGCTGCTGGGCGGCATGCTGCATGCTGCGATGCGCCAGCAGGCTGGCGAGGCGCCGCGCGTGGAAGACATGTTCGCCGGCATCCGTCGCCACCCCGGCAAGCTCGCGCTGGCAGGTCTGTTTTACGCCGTGCCGCTGGTCTTGATCCATCTGCTGACCTATCTCGCCATCAGTGGCAGTCTGCTGGTCAGCCTGTTCGGCATGGCGGTGGGCGGCGGTCTGCAGCAACTGCTGGAGCGCATGCTCACCCATCTGGCTGATTTCGGCATCCTGCTGCTGGCCTTGCTGTTCCTGTGGGGTCTGATGATGCAGGCCTTGCTGCTCGCACCCGCGCTGATCATGCGCCATGACCTTAGCACCTTCGACGCCATGCGCCTGGCACTGACCGCAGGCTTACGCAATCTGCCCGCCATCGTGATCCTCGGGCTGCTGCTTTACGTTTTGCTGATCCTGGCACTGGCTCCACTGGGCCTGGGCTTCCTGGTCTACATTCCACTGGTGGCCGGCACAGTGCATGCCGCCACAGAAGATCTTTTCGTCGTGCCGGCACTGCCCGCACTGGAGAATCCGTGATGCAGGCGCAAAAGCTGCCCGCGCTGCGTGGCTGGACCTGGCTGGTCGCCGGCGTGCGCCTGTGGCGCCAATCACCGTTGGCCCTGACGGGCGCGGCGACCTTCATGACGCTCGGACTGCTCCTGCTGCTGACCTTCCCCCTGTTTGGCCAGATCGCGTTCCCGCTGCTGCTGCCCGCGCTGGGGGTTGGCATGTTCCTGCTCTGCATGGCGGTTCGCGCCGGCAGGCCCGCACCGCCAGCCCTGTTGTTCGGCGCGTTTGGCCCTCGTCTGCCTGCCTTGCTCGCACTGGGTGCCCTGCGAATGGCCTACGGCATGATCGCGGCGATGCTCGCCATGCAACTGGCGGGGCTCGATCTTTCGATGGCACAGGTGGACACCGGCAGTCTGGGAGATGAACCCGGCGTCGTGGTCCGCATGCCGGAAGGCACCAGCCAATTCATGGTCTGGCTGCTGGTGATCAGCCTGCCCATGGAGATGGCCAGCTGGTTTGCGGCCCCCTTGATTGCACTGCGCCGGCAAGCATTGTTCAAGTCCATGTTCTTCAGCTTTGTTGCCTGTCTGCGCAATCTGGGCGCATTCGTCGTGTATATGCTGAGCTTCAGCCTGTGCATGATGATCCTGCCGATCACCGTTGCACTGCAGCTTGGCCAGCTGTTTCCCACGCTGGGTTCGCTGCTGCTCGCTCCGGTGGTCATGCTGGCTGTGCCGATCTTCTTCACAGGCTTCTATTGCTGCGCCGAAGACATCTTCGGCAACTGGGAATGAACCCGTGACACACGAGGTTTTTGCGCCCCGCGAAGCTTGTGGTCTATAGTCAGACCCTCCCGTTTCATCCCCCTATACGTACCGAATGGATATCCACACGCTGCAGCAAACCGTCGTCGACGCACTGGAAGACATCAAGGCCAGCGACATCGAGATCATCGATGTGCGCAAGCTCACATCCCTGTTCGACCTCGTGATCATCGCCAGCGCAAACTCGAACCGCCAGACCCGGGCGCTTGCCGGCAACGTGCAGGAAAAGGTCAAGGCTGCCGGTGGCGAAGTCCTCAGCATCGAAGGCGAGGAAACCGGCGAATGGGTGCTGGTCGACCTCGGTGATGCCGTGGTGCACATCATGCAACCTGCCGTTCGTGCCTACTACAACCTGGAAGAGCTCTGGTCTGCCACCCCGGCCGCACATCGCCGCGTCTCGGGTGAAGCGGCCGTCCGGGGACGATGAGACTGCTAGTCCTGGCCGTCGGCACCCGCATGCCTGACTGGGTGACGATCGGCTGGCAGGAATTTGCCCGACGCCTGCCGCGCGAATGTCCGCTGGAATTGCACGAAGTGAAAGCCGAGCCGCGAACCTCCGGCAAGCCGCCTGCCGCGCTGATGACGGCCGAGGCTGAACGTCTGCGTGCCGCTCTGTCTGCACGCCGCCGGCTGGTGGTGCTGGATGAGCGTGGCGACGATCTGAGTACCCGCCAGCTCGCCCAGCGTCTGGAAAAATGGCAGGGCGAAGGCGACGATGTGGTGTTCCTGATCGGCGGCCCGGATGGTCTTGATCCGACCCTGAAGGCCGAAGCACACGAGCGTATCCGCCTCTCCAGCCTGACGCTGCCACACGCAATGGTGCGTCCGCTGCTGGCTGAAGCGCTGTATCGTGCCTGGTCGCTCAGCCACAACCATCCTTATCACCGAGAGTGAGCCATGGCATCCACTGTCCTGCCTCCGCGCGTCTATCTTGCTTCGCGCAGCCCGCGAAGGCGGGAGCTCCTGACCCAGATCGGCATCGAATTCGAAACCCTGATATTCCGGGCGCCCCCCCGGGACGACCTCGATGTGAGCGAAGAAGTACTTCCCGGCGAAGATGCCGCAACCTATGTCCAGCGGGTGGCCCTGGCCAAGGCCGAGGGTGGCCTGGCGCGCCTGCGCTGGCGGAGTCTGCATTACCAGCCGGTACTCTCCGCCGACACAACGCTGGATCTTGATGGCGAGATCATCGGCAAGCCCGAGGATGCCGATCACGCCCGCGCGATCCTGCGTCGGCTGAGCGGACGCAGTCACCGCGTCTTGACCGCGGTGGCGGTGGCGGACCGGGAGCGCATGGCGCATCGTCTGTCGATCAGCACCGTGACTTTCCGCACGCTCAGCGACATGGACATCGACCATTACATCGCCAGCGGCGAACCTTTCGACAAGGCAGGCGCGTATGCCATCCAGGGCCGTGCAGGCGCCTTCGTCCGCGAAATCCATGGCTCCTACTCGGGTATCGTAGGCCTTCCCCTGTTCGAAACGGCCGAACTGCTGGCCGAATTCGGCCTGGGACACTGACACACATATGAACCGACCACGCAATCCACGCCCACTGCCTGACCTGCCCGAAGACTCACTCGCCCTGGCCTTTCTCGTGGCCAGCGACGCACTCGCCGCCGTTTCCCGTGGTCACGCGCTGAACGACGGCCTGCAAGGGCTCTGGCGCGCCTGGCCGGCGTTGCCTGCGGGCACGCGCGGCGCAGTACAGGATCTGCTCTACGGCTGCCTGCGCGATTTCGGCCGGGGCCGCCATCTGCTTGCCGGCCTGATCGATCGCCCGCTCGATGAAGCCCGTATCGAAGCCTTGCTGCTGCTGGCACTGCATCGCCTAGAGGCTCGCCTGGAGCAGGCGCACACCATCGTCGATCAGGCCGTCGAAGCGGCAGCCCGGATTGCCCGCGGCCGCCTGAAGGGACTCGTCAATGGCGTGCTGCGCAATGCGCTACGCCAGTGGCCCGAACTGCTCGCGCGGGCAGACGGAGATCCACAGGCGCGCTACCGCCACCCCCTGTGGTGGCAGCTTCTGGTCAAACGCGCCCATCCCAACGATTGGGAAACCGTGCTGACCGCCAACAACACCCATCCGCCCATGGCGCTGCGCCTCAACCGGCGCCGGACCACGCTCGCGGCCTATAGTGCCCAGCTCGAAGCAGCCGGCCTGCGCTGGCGTGCGCTGGGAGAACACGCCCTGCTGCTGGAGCAGCCCTGTCCGGTCGGTCGCCTGCCCGGGTTCAGCGAAGGCCTGGTCTCGGTGCAGGACTGGGGCGCGCAGCAGGCCCCGCAGTTGCTCGACCTCTCCCGCGGCCAGCGGGTACTCGACGCCTGCGCAGCGCCTGGTGGCAAGACAGCCCATCTCCTGGAAACCACCGACATCTCGCTGGTGGCACTGGAGCTGGTGGAGGCCCGCGCTCGGCGCGTGGAAGAGAATCTTGCCCGTCTGGGGCTCACCGCCGAACTGCGCACCGCCGACTGTCGCGATCTGGAAGCCTGGTGGGATGGACGCCCTTTCGACCGCATCCTGGCCGACGTACCCTGTTCGGCGTCGGGTGTCGCGCGTCGCCATCCCGACATCAAGTGGCTGCGTCGGGAAGAGGATGTTGCCGGTTTTGCAACGCAGCAAGCCGAAATTCTGGCTGCGCTCTGGCAAGTGCTGGCGCCCGGCGGAAAAATGCTTTATCTGACATGTTCGCTCTTCCCTGAAGAAAATGCCCGTCAGATGGCGCGCTTCGCTGCAGGGCTCCGCGATTGCCGGCGAGTCCGCCTGGCTGATGGCAGTTTCGAACAACAATGGCTACCCACCGCAGAACATGACGGCTTCTACTTCGCCCTGCTGGAGAAAGTCGCCTGAGCCGATCCGCGCGATCTGGCACAGTCTGCTCGCCATTCTAGTCCTGTCGGCCACACTGATGCTGGCTTCGCGCCCTGCGCAAGCCAATGACACACGCTTCCGTTCGCACGAACTGGTGCAGGTGGATGATTCCGTCGTCCTCAACGCCGCCGTCACCATGACACCTGGCGCCCGCCTGCAGGAATTGGTCGACAGTGGTCTGTCGGTACCCTTCCGGCTGGAATTCGTGCTCACCCGCCCGCGCTGGTACTGGCTAGATGAAACGGTCATCTCGCGCAATCTGGATCTGCGGCTTTCCTATCACGCCCTGACACGCCAATACCGTCTCGCCGTCGGCAGCATCCATCGCAGTTTCGCGGAATTCGACGATGCGCTGCGCGCCATGCTTACCGTCCGCAACTGGGAAGTGGCGGACGGGCGAAATCTGCGCGAACGGCGCGATTACAAGGCTTCGCTGCGCTTCCGGCTGGACATCACCCAGCTTCCCAAACCGTTCCAGGTCGCCGCTTTCGGTGACAGCGAACTGGACCTTTCCACAGGCTGGGTCAGCTGGCAGGTCCGCATCGACGACACTGGCCACGAATGAAGCGCCTGCTCGTCATTGTCCTCGCGCTGGGCGCAATCCTGCTCTTCCTGCTCGCATCGGCCGGCGCGAACACTTCCCTGTTCGCCCGTCATTATCCGCTGCTGCTGGGGTTGAACTTTGCGCTGGCACTCGCGCTGGCCGTGCTCGTAGGCATCCAGCTGCGGGGGCTGTGGCGGGAATACAAGCTGCGCCAGTTCGGCTCCCGCCTCAAGCTCAAGCTGATGGGCATGTTCCTGCTGCTGGCCATCCTGCCCGGGTCGCTGATCTACCTGATCTCGGTGCAGTTCGCCGTACATTCGATCGAGTCCTGGTACAACGTACGCGTGGACTCCGCGCTGGAATCCGGCCTGAATCTGGGCCGCAGCGCACTCGATGCACTGGTCGACCAGCTGGGAGAACGCAGCCGTGGCATCGCGCTGGAGTTGGGCGACCATGGCACGCCAAGCCTGCCGGCGCTGATCCGCGTACGTGAACAGCTGGATGCCGACGAGGTCAGCGTCATTTCCACCAGCGGCCGCGTGATCGTATCCACCGGAAGCACGGACAGAACCCTGGCGCCGGATGTCCTGCCCTCCCAGCAACTCCGTCAGGCGCGCCAGGGACGCGGCTATCGTGCCGTGGAAGCACAGGAAGACCGCCTGATCATGCGCGTGGTGGTGCCCATCAGCAGCCGTCTGCTGCAGGCCGACCCCCTACTGTTGCAAGTACGCTCAGCCGTACCGGATCTGCTGGCGCAAAGCGCAGAACGCGTACAGGATCTGCACCAGGACTACCAGGAGCTGCTGCAATCCCGTCAAGGGCTCAAACGTATCTATCTGATCACCCTCACGCTGGCGCTGCTTCTGGCCATGTCCGCGGCGATGGCCGTGGCCTTCATGTTCGCCCGTTCGTTGTCCGCACCGCTCTCCATCCTCGCCGAAGGCACTCAGGCCGTGGCGGCTGGCGACTACTCGCCACGCCAGGCGCTGCCGGCGCGCGATGAACTGGGCATCCTGACCCAATCCTTCAACCGGATGACGCGCCAGCTCCAGGATGCTCGCGCACAGGCAGACAAAAGCAGGGCCGCCGTCGACGCCTCCCGCGCCTATCTTGAGAGTGTGCTGGCGAACCTCTCTGCCGGAGTTCTCGCATTCTCCCCCGAAGGAGAGCTACGGGCAGCCAACCGGGGAGCGGTCACCATCCTGCAGGATGAGCTCGTCGGCTTCGAAAATCTGCCGCTGGCAGCCTGGGAAGTACACCACCTGTTTCGCGACACCGTAATCAAAGGCTTCGTCGAGCACGAAGATGACTGGCATCAGCAGATCGACATCGAGCATGCGGACGGACGCATGCAGACCCTGCTGCTGCATGGCTCGCAACTGCCCGAAACCTCGGGCGGCGGCTTCGTGGTGGTGTTCGACGACATCTCGGAACTCATCAGTGCCCAGCGCAACGCAGCCTGGGCAGAGGTCGCACGGCGACTCGCGCACGAAATCAAGAATCCGCTGACACCGATCCAGCTGTCTGCCGAACGCCTGCAGCTCAAGCTCGGGGATCGTCTGGACGAGGCTGGCCGCACAATGCTCGAACGCGCCACGGCCACCATCGTCAACCAGGTGGAAGCCATGAAGCAGCTGGTCAATGGCTTCCGTGACTACGCTCGCCTGCCTGCGCCGACACTGGCCCCCCTGGATCTCGATGCATTGTTGCGCGAAGTGCTGGTGCTCTACGACGGCGCGGCCGTGCCGATCAGCCTGAACCTTGCCGCAGATCTCCCACTCGTTCAGGCCGACGCCAGCCAGATCCGGCAAGTCATCCATAACCTGCTGCAGAATGCGCAGGACGCCGTGGCGGATAAAGCCGCCGCCGAAATCCAGTTGGTTACGCGCGTGGATGGCCGACGCGTGGAAATGCTGGTACGCGACAACGGCGCGGGCTTTCCACCGGCGATCCTTGCCCGCGCGCTGGAGCCCTATGTCACCACGAAACCCAGAGGCTCCGGGCTCGGCTTGGCCATCGTGCGCAAGATCGTGGAAGAACATCGAGGCGAGATCCTGCTGGCCAACCGGCCCAGCGGTGGAGCCGAGATTCGTGTGCGGCTGCGCCTGGCCAAGGTATGAGCCTTGGCTGTTGCGTAGTCACAACACTCTGGTAGGCTTGTAGTCATGGCAAAGATCCTGGTTGTAGATGACGAAGTCGGCATCCGCGAATTGCTGCAGGAGATCCTGCGCGACGAGGGTTACGATGTCGCGCAGGCCGAAAATGCCGCCAGCGCACGCGAGGCACGGCAAAATTTCCAGCCCGACCTCATCCTGCTCGATATCTGGATGCCCGACACCGACGGCATCAGTCTGCTCAAGGAATGGGCGGCAGGTGGACCTCTGGATGCGCCGGTGATCATGATGTCGGGGCATGGCTCCATCGACACGGCCATCGAAGCGGTCCGCTTCGGCGCGCTGGATTTCCTGGAAAAGCCCATCGCCCTGCAAAAGCTGTTGGCGACGGTCAAGCGCGGCCTGCAACGCCAGACCAACAAACCTCGCCAGCACCCACTGTCCTTGTCGGCCTTCCGTTCGGCTGCGTTGCGCGATCTGCGCAAACGTCTGGAACAGATGGCACAGAAATGTCGCCAGATCCTGCTGCGCACTGGTCCCGGCTCGCTGGCCGAGTTGTGTGCCCGTAGCTTGCATGCTTCCGGCACGCCCTGGCTGGATCTGGGCAATCTGCATCAGCCGCTGGATCTGGGCACGCTCGAAGATGCCAAGGGCGGTCTGCTCTTCGTCGAGGAGTTGCAACGACTGGGGCGCGCTCAACAGAAGAACCTGGCGTTTGCCCTGGAAAGGCTGGAGCGATACGACCTCCACCTGCTGATGGCCACCACCTCCACCCCCGAGCAACTACTGACCGAAGGCTGGGAGCCTGGCCTGATCGCACGGCTGTTCGACATTAGTCTGGTTTCCCCGTCCCTGCTGGAGCTCAAGGACGAAGTGCCGGAAATTGTCAGTCGACTGCTGATTCATTTCAGCGAAAGTGGCGAAACACCCTCGCGACGATTAGGGTCGGCTGCGCTCCATGCGCTGCGCAACACGCCCTGGGGAGGTGGTTTTGGCGAGCTCAAGGCGGCCATTCGTTCACTCGCATTGGGCGCGCTCAACGAGGAAATCAGTGCAGATGAAGTCGTGCGTTTCGTCTCCCGCAACGCGAATGCCGCGTTGGCATTGCCCCTCGATCTCCCCTTACGGGAGGCACGTGAGAGCTTCGAACGCATGTATTTCGAGCATCACCTGCAGCTCGAAGACGGCAACATCACGCGCCTGGCTGAAAAGACCGGCCTTGAGCGTACCCATCTGTACCGCAAGCTCAAACAACTGGGCATTCAGGTCGGACGCCGCCAAGGCGACGCCTAGCCGCTATCGCCCGCCGCCCGGCGGCCCTTCCGCCCGCAAGACTGGCACAATTTCTGCAATAGCGCATAAGCTCGGCTCCAAAGAAGAGCCGTCGATATAATTAGAGATTGTGACAATTGCGGGGGCCGGGTAGTGGAGACCAGTAGTAACAAAATAAATACAGATGTAGCGCTTTCGAGCACGGTGCAGCGCCTCAGGAAGCGACTGCTGCGGGGAGTGGGCCAGGCGATCGCCGACTTCAACATGATCGAAGAAGGCGATGTGGTGATGGTCTGCTGCTCCGGCGGCAAGGATTCCTTTGCGCTGCTCAGTCTGCTGACGAGCCTGCGCGAACGCGCGCCGGTGGACTTCCGCGTCATTGCCATGAATCTCGATCAGCGTCAGCCAGGTTTTCCGGCCGACGTCCTGCCGACCTACTTCGAATCCATCGGAGTCGAATACAGGATCGTCACCGAAGATACCTATTCGATCGTCAAGGAGAAGATCCCTGAAGGTAAGACCACCTGCTCCCTGTGCTCCCGCCTGCGCCGCGGCATCATTTACCGCACGGCCAGCGAACTGGGCGCAACCAAGATCGCGCTGGGCCACCACCGCGAGGATCTGATCGAAACCCTGTTTCTCAACATGTTCTTCGGTGGCAAGCTCAAAGCCATGCCGCCCAAGCTGCGTTCCGATGACGGTCGGCATACCGTTATCCGTCCGTTAGCTTACTGCGCCGAAGCTGATGTAGCCAGGTTCGCGCGTGCCATGGAATACCCCATCATCCCCTGCAATCTGTGCGGCTCCCAGGAACAGGCACAGCGCAAGCAGACGAAGGCATTGCTGGCGGATTGGGAGCGTCAGTTCCCGGGGCGTATCGAATCCATTGCCACTGCCCTTCAGAACGTAGTGCCCAGTCACCTGGCCGATGGCAGCCTGTTCGACTTCAAGACGCTCTCACAGCACACTGGCGACTTGCCTCCTGAAACCCTGTTCGATGATCCTGTGCCGGAAGCCCGTATCCCGGCAGTGGCTCCCATCGCCTGGACGATGCCCGTCAATGACCTCCGCAACGCCAGTGACCACGCCCCCCAGCTTCATGAGGAGCTCGCCCGTGACTGACACCTACATCCTCGTCGCCGAGGTTTCCGGTGACCAGCCATTGCATGGCAAGCTCGGCTCGGTGGAAACACAACGCGCCGTGGAACGTTGCCGCAACCGCGCCGAGCGTGCGATCGAGGCCTACCTGGGCAAACACATCAAGGCAGAAGGACGCCAGTTGATCGCCCATTTCCCGCGCGGAGAAAATGCAGCGCTTGCCGCATTCGACATGCGCGACCGGGTCCGCCAGCTTCCCCCGGTTTCCGGCGTAGCTCTGGCGATCAATATCGCGGTGCATGCACGTACCACCGAGGATCCAGCAGACGATGTCGCACAAAGTCTGGCCAGGGTCTGCCCCAGCGGTCAGATTCTTGTCAGCGAGGAAGCCGCCGAGGGGTTTCCGCCCAATATCCGCGAACAACTTGGCACGGCAGACCTGGACGCGCCCCCTGACCTCTATCCGCAACCTCTGTATGTATTCCGTACCGGCGCTACGCTGGCGGGCACCATGGCAAAGGCTGGGGAGCCTGCAACGGCGCCAGCGGCGTCAACCTCACCTGCGCCTGCAGCCCGATCGGATGCGGAGACTGTCGCACGCCCTGTAGGCATGCGCGGTTCATTGATGCTGCGTCACAACAAGAACAACCTCAGCGTTTCCGATCGCCAACCCGTCGTCCTCGCTGGGCGTGAGGAAGGCAACGATCTGGTCATCGCCGATCGCCGTGCTTCCCGGCATCACGCCCGTATCGAGTGGCGTCAGAACCACTTTATCCTGATCGATACCAGCACCAACGGAACTTACATGGTCGACGATGAAGGGCACGAAGTGGTTCTGCGACGTGGAGAAACAGATCTGCCCAAGCGTGGCCGCATTGGTTTCGGCTACTCGCCGACAGAGGTCGGCGCAGAAGTCGTGTTCTTCGATCTAGGCCATCGCTAACCTGGCTGGAAAGCAAAAGAACCGCCCACAATCATCCGGGCGGTTCTTTTTTATTTGTGCATAGAACAAGGTGAAGCGCCATCTGGGCTTTCTTACGCTGCTACGCGCACGAAAACGCTGCCTGATCAGCTAATCCGGCTGGCTGACAAAGGCGATCTTGGTCAGACCGGCACGCGCAGCCGCCGCCATCACCTTGGCCACGCCCTCGTAAGGCGTCGTCTTGTCGGCACGCAGATGAATCTCGGGGGCGTTGGCAGCATCCGCTACGCGCTCCCCAGCGGCCTTGAACCGCGTCTCCAGTGCGGCTTCATCCACCCGCTCACCGTCCCAGAAGAATTCAGAGGTCGGCGTCAGTGCAATCTCGATGCGCTCCGGTGGCGCCAGCAACTCCTGGCTGGATGTCCTTGGCAACTCCACTTTCACTGCATGCGTCAGCAAGGGGGCGGTCAGGATGAAGATCACCAACAGCACCAGCATCACGTCGATCAACGGCACCATGTTGATCTCCGCCATGGGCGCGCCGCCGCCTTCCTTGTTGAATCCGCCGAAAGCCATCACGCAACCCCTTGATTAAGGGACACGACACGCCCGTTCTGGTTCATGGCGCCAGTGGTCAGATAAGCGAAGAGATCATGGGCAAAGGCATCCAGCCCCGACAGCGTGAGCCGGTTGTGCCGTGTGAAGACGTTGTAGGCGACCACGGCGGGCAACGCCACGGCAAGCCCCAGGCCAGTCATGATCAGGGCCTCACCGACAGGCCCGGCCACCTTGTCCAGCGTACCGGCACCACTCATGCCAATGGAAACCAGCGCGCCATATACGCCCCAAACCGTTCCGAGCAGACCGACGAAAGGTGCTGTGGAGCCAACAGTGGCCAGGAGAGTCAGTCCATTCTCCAGCCGTGCAGTCTCCTCATCGATCACCTTGCGCATGCCACGGGTCAGAAACTCTCCCAGAGAGCCGGCTTCGCCCAGCTTGCCGCCTCCGATACGCTGATGATGATCACGCGCGAAGATTGCATGACTGGTCAGGTGCGAAAAGGGCTCGTCTGCCCCGTGTGTACTGATCTCGTTGCGTACTTCCTCGATGGAACTGGCATTCCAGAACATCTCGACGAAACGCGCCGAATTGCGCCGCCGCCGAAGATTGCTCACGGCCTTGGTCGCAATGAAATACCAGGAAGCCAGCGACATCGCCAACAACACCACGAACAGCGTCTTGCCCAAGCCATCGGCCTGAGAGATGAAGTGGGCGAAGCCCAGGGTTTGAGTTTCCATGATCGATCTGATTTCTGTAGCAGGGGGATAAATCTGTGGTGGCGCTCAACGATCAAGCGCAAAGGCAATCGGAATGCGGACCCAGGTAGTGACCGCCTGGGGACCGCGACGCGCCGGTTCAAAACACCAGTTTGCAACGGCTTCGCGTGCCGCGCGGTCCAGGCGGGAAAAGCCGGAACTGGTGTCGACTAGCACTTGCAATGCGCGCCCGGCCTCGCTGACTTGTACCCGCAACCACACCGTGCCTTCTTCACCCAGCGACCGGGATGCGCGCGGATACTGCGGCTTAGGGTTATGCAGATAGTCGGCGTCGTGACGCGCCCCCTGCTCGGCCTCTCCTGCGCCTCCGTCACCACCGCCCCCCTTGCCTCCCGCAGCAACCGGTGCGACCTTGCCACTGCCTCCTTCAGGAACTACGGCGGGAGCAGGGTCGATCGGCGGGGGCGGTGCGGTATAGGCCGCCGGAGCTACGGCAGCCGGTTCAGGGGGCGCCTGGATGACAGGTGGCGTCACCGGCACAGGTGGAACAGGTTTGATCTCGCGAACAGGCTTCACTGGCTCCTGGCGCTTCATCGGCAGAGGCTTCGGAGCCTCCACCACGGGCTCTGGCGGTCCGGCAGGCGCAGGGGCAGCTGCCACCAAATCGATACGCAAAGGCTTTGCCAGATGCTGCACCACCGGCTGTACCAGCGCCATCAGCCCCAGCGCAGCCAGCAGGTGAAGGCCGCCCACGGCCAGAAGACTGAATGTGCGCTGCGAAAAACTCAGGGGCGTCGATGCTGTGAAGTACATGTCACCTCCCGATCCTGCGGGCAAGGCTGACAGGCCGGCCTTCACACAGGCACGGGCAGGAAACGCCCAAAATCGCCTCAGAAGGCGGCAGCAACACGCATCGTTTCATGAAGACCACGCAGGAAACCACTCAATACAAACAAATCTTAACGCGATCTATTCTCATTAGAAAGCACTAATCGCGACAGAGGACATGGCAGTCCTGAAACCTTGCGTCAGATCAGAGAAAAGGGAAGCAGCGACACCCGGGCAGAGGCGCGATGAAGGCCCTGATGTCAGGACTCGTAGGGATCGTCCTGATCCAGCAGCGCCCGCTGTCGCACCACGAACTCCTGCGTGGAATCGATTCCCCGAAGTTGCAGGATGGTGTTGCGCACGGCAGCCTCCAGCAACACGGACAGATTTCGCCCGGCAGCCACCGGTAACACCACGCGACGCACTGGAACACCCAGCACGTCCTGCGCGTCCTCGCCATCATAGGGCAGACGCAAGGGCTCATCCTGGGCGAAAGAACGTCGTTGCAGATGGGCGATCAGCTTCAGGCGCATCTTCCTGCGGCAGGCCGTCTCGCCAAAGATGGTGCGAATATTGAGGATGCCCAGCCCCCGAACCTCCAAAAAGTCCTTGAGCATCTCCGGACAACGCCCTTCCAGAACATTGGCGGCCACGCGCGAAATCTCGACCACGTCATCCGCCACCAGGCCATGCCCCCGGGAGATCAATTCCAGCGCCAGCTCGGACTTCCCCGCACCAGAATCGCCGGTGATCAGCACGCCGACACCGAGTACATCCATGAACACGCCGTGCAGGGAGACCCGCTCAGCCATCTTGCGCGACAGATAACCGCGCAGGACTTCGATCACCCTTGCGGACTCCAGTGGCGAAGCCATCACCGGCACGCCCGCTTCATCGCAGGCACGACGCACGATCTCAGGCACTTCGCAGTCATCGGCCACGATGATGCCCGGCGGTGGAGAGGTGATCATCCCCAGCATGTACATGTCCAGCCGCTCGCGCGTCTGCTGGCGCGCCCAGGCAAACTCTGCCTCGCCCATGATCTGCAGGCGGGAAGGGTGGATCATGTTCAGGTGGCCGACCATGTCGGCTGGCCAGACCTTGCTGTCTGCCGCGCTCAGGAACGTGTCGAGACGCCCGGCCACATGGCGCAGCTGCAGCGCCCCGCGGTTGGCCTCAAACAGCTGCGCTACGCTCGCCCGCCGCATGTAGGCTCCAGTCGTCGAACAACGCGAACACGGCAGCCGCATCCGGCGCCACATATAGCGCCTCGCGCAGCACCTTGTCACTGAACATCTGTGCCAGCTCCGCCAACAGGCACAAATGACCTTCGGTGGCTTGCTCAGGTGCCAGCATGATGAAAAAAAGGCGCACGGGCTGACCATCCAGCGCAGCGAACTCAATCGGTGCAGCGGTGCGGACAAAAGCGCCTAAAGGCGTCTTGAGCCCCTTGATGCGCTGATGAGGAATCGCGATCCCCATGCCCAGTCCGGTGGAACCGAGGCGCTCGCGTGTAAGCAAGGCTTCCGCGATCTTTCCCGCGCCTAGAGAATGCTGGCGGGCAAACAAATCGCCGATGGCTGCGAACAGGTCCTCACGACTGCTGACTTCCAAGTCAACAAGGATGCGTTCGGGCGCGAGGATCTGGGCGACAGGATTCATGCTCTCTCTCAAGTCACTTTGCCTCGGCCTGGCCCGGATCGCAGGATCGGGCAGCCTGCCGGGAATCGGCCAGGGGGTCGCAGACAAGCTCACGGCGGGTCTCCGAAGGGAGCCCGCCGTTACGGGTTGATCAATGCCTGAACTCAGGCAGGCGCATTATATGCCCGGCCAGACAGAGGTAAACCCACTCTTCAGATTGACCTCACGCGGCCTTTCATTCCGCGCCGACAGCACGCTTCACGGAGTCATAGCCGTGATCTGCCGCCTTTTCCTTGTGCTTGACGACCTGGCGGTCGAGTTTGTCGGCCAGCGCATCGATTGCGGCATACAGATCATCCGCTTCGCTCTCGACATGGATGTCCTTACCGCGCACATGCACGGTCACGTCGGCCTTCTGTTTCAGCTTCTGCACCGAGAGGGTGACATGGGTCGCCGTCACATGATCGAAATGGCGGATGACCCGATCGAGCTTGGACGTCACGTATTCACGCAACGCGGGAGTTACGTCCAGGTGATGTCCGGTGATGGTGATATTCATAAGGCACTCCTCTCTCTTCAGTTGACTACTGCTAGATCGACTTGCGCTGACTGACCGGCGGGATATTGAGGGACTCGCGGTACTTCGCGATCGTCCGCCTTGCCACCACGATACCCTGCTGGCCCAGAAGTTCGGCAATTCTGGCATCGGACAGCGGCTTCTTGCTGTCCTCGGCCGCGACCAGCTGGCGAATCAGCGCCCGAATCGCCGTGGCCGAACATGCGCCACCGGTATCGGTAGACACATGACTGCCGAAGAAGTACTTGAGTTCAAACACCCCCCTTGCCGTTGCCATGTATTTCTGTGTGGTGACCCGCGACACTGTGGATTCATGCAGCTCCAGCTCCTCGGCGATCTCGCGCAGGGTAAGCGGACGCATGGCCACCTCGCCATGATCGAAGAACTGGCGCTGACGATCGACGATAGCCTGCGATACGCGCAGGATGGTGTCGAAGCGCTGCTGCACGTTCTTGATCAGCCAGCGGGCCTCCTGAAGCTGCGACGAGAGCGAGCTGCTCACGCCACGGTTGTTCTGCAATATATCGGCGTATACGCGATGGATCCTGAGGCGCGGCATCGCCTCCGGGTTGAGGCTGGCGCTCCAGGCACCGCGCACCTTGCGCACCACCACATCCGGGATCACATAACGCGTGTCGGTATCCGCGAACTGCGCCGCCGGACGCGGATTGAGGCTACAGACCAGCTCCTGCGCAGCACGCAGCGCATCGTCATTGCAACCAAGGCGCCGTTTCAGCCTCGCGAAATCCCGTGCGGCCAGCAACTCCAGATTGCCATCGACAATCCCCATCGCCAATTGACGAACTTCGCCCTCAGGCAGACCACGCAGCTGCAGCAGCAGGCATTCCTGCAGGTTACGTGCACCGATCCCCACGGGATCAAGGTTCTGCACGTGATGCAGCGCGATTTCCAGCTCTTCCAGCTCCACATCCCATTCAGCAGGAATCAGCGGCAATAGTTCGTCGAGCGCCTGGTTGAGCCAGCCATCGTCATCCAGCGCTTCGACAACCAGTTGCACCAGAGCCCGATCCCGGTCGGTGAGCGGCATCAGTGCGATCTGGCTCAGCAGGTGCTCACGCAGCGAAGTCGTGGCGGCTTGGAACTCCTGGAAGTCCGCATCTTCATCATCGTTGTTGCGCGAACCGCTGCTGCCTTCGTTGCGCCATTCGGCAGCTTCGCCGATGTCATCGTCCGACACCGACTCGTAGGCATCGCTGATGTTGTCCGGCATCTCGGTGACGCCCGGCGCCTCGTGCTCCTCGTCACCACGCGGCAAAGATTCGCCACTGAATTCTTCCGCCAATGCCACAGGCGCCTCAGCCACAGGCGCAACAGCGCCGTCGTCATCCTCACCCCCTTCGCGCTCGAGCATCGGATTCTCGAGCAGGATGCGTTCGATCTCCTGGTTCAGTTCAAGCGTGGACAGCTGCAGCAGCCGGATGGATTGCTGCAGCTGCGGCGTCAGCGCCAGGTGCTGGGAGATGCGGAGTTGTAAGGATGGTTTCATTCGCCGGACCGGTCTGCAGCTCTTCTGTTCTTGCTTACATGCGGAAGTGTTCGCCGAGATACACCTGTCTCACCTGGTCATTCTGCACGATTTCGTCAGGTTTGCCGCCAGCCAGCACCTCTCCCGAGTTGATGATGCAGGCGTGATCACAGATGCCCAGGGTTTCCCGCACGTTGTGGTCGGTGATCAACACACCGATATCACGGGCCTTCAGGTAGGAAATGATCTTCTGAATATCGATGACCGCAATCGGATCGACCCCAGCAAAAGGCTCATCCAGAAGGATCAGGCGCGGGCGGGTCGCCAGTGCGCGGGCGATTTCCACGCGGCGGCGCTCCCCACCAGAAAGGGATTGCGCCGTCGCATCCCGCAGGTGCGAGATGTTCAGTTCGTCCAGCAATTCGTCCAGCCGTTTTGCCTGTTCCGTCTTGCCGAGCTTCTGCAGCTCCAGTACAGCCAGGATGTTCTCCGACACCGTGAGCTTGCGGAACACGGAATTTTCCTGCGGCAGATAGGACAGACCCTGATGGGCTCGACGATGGATGGGCCAATGGGTGAGGTCGGTGCCGTCCAGATGGATGCTGCCGCCATCCGCGCGCACCAGGCCGACGATCATGTAGAAACAGGTGGTCTTGCCTGCACCATTCGGGCCCAGCAAACCGACGACCTCGCCGCTACCGACCTCGAAGGAGACATCGTGCACCACGGTGCGCGACTTGTAGCGCTTCTGCAGATTACTGACCCTGAGCAGACTCATCGAACGGTTCTTTCAAAAGTTTCCTGATCACTTCCGTCGCGAACCCACGCGACTGCAGAAAGCGTGCCTGGCGCGCCCAATCCTGTCGATCCCGCGGCGGCTCGCCGAACTTCCGGCCCCACACTGCCCTGGCGCGGGCCAACTCATCCTCTTTCAGCGCATCCCCGAGCGCCTCGGCAGCCTCTTCGCCTGCTACGCCGCGCTCTCCCAATTCGCGCCGTATCCGTGCAACCCCCATGCGCGATGCACGGTTGCGCACGAAACTCTCGGCAAACCGGGCGTCAGACTGCAGGCCGGTTTCCTGAAGGCGTGCCAATACTGCATCCACATCTTCCGCATCGGCATCCTTGTCCAGCAACTTGCGCCGCAGTTCCTGCAGGGAATGCTCACGCGTGGCGAGCAGGCGCAGCGCACGCGCCCGCAGTGGCGCCAGCCGGTCGTCGCTCAAGCCTCACCCGTAGCGACGACAGCAACCGGCACCACACCGACCGCCTCACGCACGCGATTCTCGATTTCCACCGCCAATGCCGGATTGGCACGCAGGAATTCACGTGCATTGTCCTTGCCCTGACCGATCTTTTCACCGTTGTAGGCATACCAGGCGCCGCTCTTGTCGACGATCTTGTGATCGACGCCCATGTCGATCACTTCACCTTCGCGCGAAATGCCTTCCCCGTAGAGAATGTCGAAGTGGGCTTCCTTGAACGGAGGAGAGACCTTGTTTTTAACAATCTTGACCTTGGTTTCGGAGCCCACCACCTCGTCCCCCTTCTTGATCGTGCCGGTGCGACGGATGTCGAGGCGTACGGAGGCATAGAACTTCAACGCATTACCGCCGGTCGTGGTTTCGGGATTGCCGAACATCACGCCGATCTTCATGCGGATCTGGTTGATGAAGATGACCAGCGTATTGGTGCGCTTGATGTTGGCCGTGAGCTTGCGCAAGGCCTGACTCATCAGACGGGCCTGTAGGCCGGGCAATTGGTCGCCCATCTCGCCCTCGATTTCGGCCTTGGGGGTCAACGCGGCGACCGAGTCGATGACCAGGATGTCCACGCCACCGGAGCGCACCAGCATGTCGGCGATCTCCAGTGCCTGCTCACCGGTGTCGGGCTGCGAAATCAGCAGATCCTCGACCTTGACGCCCAGCTTGGCTGCGTACTGCACGTCCAGCGCATGTTCGGCATCGATGAAGGCAGCCGTGCCGCCGATTTTCTGCATTTCGGCGATCACCTGGAGCGTCAGCGTGGTCTTGCCGGAGGATTCCGGCCCGTAGATCTCGACCACACGGCCACGCGGCAGCCCACCGATGCCCAGCGCGATGTCCAGCCCCAGCGAACCGGTGGAGACGGACTGGATGTTCTCTTCCAGCTTGCCATCGCCCATGCGCATGATGGAGCCCTTGCCGAACTGCTTCTCGATTTGCGACAGCGCGGCGGCAAGCGCCTTGGCCTTGTTCTCGTCCATGAACTGGTTCTCCGAAAGATTGAATTGATTATGGCACAGAGCTTGCCTATCCGGTCCGCCGCAAGCCCCCGAATAAAGCGTTGCGGGATTTCAGACAGACACGAAAGCTGTATAAATATACACCACAACACAATCCCGGCAACGGACACCTGAAACGCAGTGTCAAGGAGCGTTAAGACGCTTGGCTGCTGCCCCTCTCTTCAGCGAACATCGCGCCACCCATGCACCGTTAATCAGGCGCCACGGCGGCAACGCCGGGACGAACGTATTTCATGCCGCGCTCATCCTTCATCGCGTTTGCCTTGTCCTGCGTCCTGCTGGCGGCCTGCCAGAAAGGCGAAGCGCCGGCAGGAAACAATGCGCAGGGAGCATCACCCAACGCACAGCAAGGCAGCAGCGGCCCGCGCGCCCAGCTGGTTGCCACGACGGTCAGCCGTACGGAGGATGTCCCGCTGCGCATCGAGGCCCAGGGAAACACTCTGGCCCTCGATGAAGTGGATATCCGTCCCCAGAAGAACGGCATGATCACGGCCATACACTTTCGCGAGGGGAATGAGCTGAAGGCCGGGCAGCTGATGTTCACGCTCGATGCCCGCGATGACGATGCCAACGTGGGCAAGGCGGAAGCTGCCGTCGCCAGCGCGGAAGCCGGCGTGACGATCGCGGAGCGCGACCTGGCCCGCTCGCAGGAGCTTTACGAGAAGCAGTACATCGCCCCGTCCGCACTGGATACTTCGCGCAACCGCCTCGACACCGCACACGCCAACCTGCGCCAGGCCAAGGCGGCGCTGGAGCAGGCCAAGGTCAGCCGCTCCTACACACGTATCACGGCCCCCTTCGATGGCCGCGCTGGCGTCATCAACGTCCGCCCTGGCAGCCTGGTGACCTCCACCTCCACCGCAACCGCACTGGTCCGCCTGACCCGCATGGATCCGATCGGAGTCAGCTTCTCCATCAGTGAAAGCGACATGCCACCGCTGCTCGATGCACTGCGCAAGGGAACGGTCCCGCTCACCGCACAGACCATCGCACAGGCCACCTTGAAGGGGTCGGTGAATTTCGTCGACAGCAACGTCGATCGCACCTCCGGTACGCTGCTCGTCAAGGGCAGCCTGGACAATCATGACCGCCTGGTCTGGCCGGGCCAGTTCGTCAATGTCCTCGTCGAGGCCGGGGAACTCAAGGATGTCGTGGTCCTGCCCACGCAAGCCGTCGTCAATGGCCCGGACTATCGCTTCGTCTATGCCGTGAAGGATGACCAGACCGTCGAACAGCGCCGAGTGGAAGTGCTGCGCATCGTCGACCAGAAAGCGGTGATCCGGGGACTGCCGGCAGGCGTCAAGGTCGTGCTTGAAGGCACGCAGAATCTTCGTCCGGGCGCCCACATCCGCGAAAACAGGAGCGATGCAGCGCAAGGCAGCAGCGCTGCACCCTCAGGGCCCGTAGAGATTCCGGACGGGTTCAAACCACGCGATCCAGCACGCTGGGAAGCCGCCAATGATGAAGAGAAACGCCAGATGATCGCCCGCTGGCGCGAGCGCCAGGCCTCCAAGGCGGCGGGGGCACAATGAGACTTTCCGAGCAGAGCATCCACCGGCCAGTCGCGACAACGCTTCTCTGGCTGGCGATCATGATTGGCGGCATTGCCGCCTGGTTCAATCTGCCGATTGCGGCACTGCCTTCCTTCAACCAGCCGATCATCCAGGTCAGTGCCAGTCTGCCCGGCGCCAGCCCTGAGACTATGGCGTCTTCGGTGGCGACGATCCTGGAGCGTCAGTTCTCGACGATCTCCGGCCTGAAGATGATGACCTCGACGAGCCAGCTGGGCAGCACGTCGATCACGCTGGAATTCATCCCTTCGCGCGACATCGATGCCGCTGCCGTCGACGTACAGGCAGCGATCATGCGTACCCAGCGCCAGTTGCCCAAAGACATGACCAACCCGCCGAGTTACCGCAAGGTCAACCCGGCCGATGACCCGGTCCTGTTCATCACCATCGACTCCCCCTCGATCTCGCTGGATCAGCTCAACGATTACGCCGACAACCTGATCTCGCCCACGCTGTCCACGCTCGACGGTGTGGCCCAGGTCACCATCAACGGGCAGAAGCGCTACGCGGTCCGCATCACGGTAGACCCGGTCAAGCTCGCTTCGCGCGATCTTTCCATCGGCGAGCTCTCCAACGCACTGGCGGCCTCCAACTCCAACACCCCTCTGGGCGCCTACGACGGCGAGCGGCAAACGCTCGTGATCTCGGCCAACGACCAGTTGATGAATGCGGCTGATTTCGTCCGCATGATCGTGGCCACCCGGAATGGTCAGCCAGTACGCCTGTCCGATGTCGCCACCGTCGCGGACAGCGTCGAGAACATGAAGAGTGCGAGCTGGGTCAATGGCAAGCGCGCGATCAACCTGCAGGTGCTGCGCCAGCCCAGTGCGAACACGGTCGCCGTGGTTGATGCCGTGCGGGCGGCCATTCCCCGGCTGAAGGCCCAGCTGCCGGCATCGGTCGACATCCAGATCCTCAACGACCGCTCCTTGTCGATCCGCGAATCGATCCACGACGTGAGCCTCACCATGCTCCTCACCATCGGGCTGGTGATGCTGGTGATCCTGCTATTCCTGCGCCGCCTGTCGGCCACGCTGATCCCGTCGGTTTCGTTGCCCGCTTCGCTGCTGGGCACCTTCGGCCTGATGCTGTGGTTCGGCTACAGTCTGGACAACATCTCGCTGATGGGGCTGACGATTGCCATCGGCCTGGTCGTGGACGATGCCATCGTCGTTCTGGAAAACATCGTGCGCCACATCGAGAACGGCGAGAAGCCCTTCCCGGCGGCGATCAAAGGCGTCCGGGAAGTCGGCTTCACGGTGATCTCGATCACGGTTTCGCTGATCGCCGTATTCATCCCGATCTTCTTCATGCCCGGTACGATCGGCCTGCTCTTCCACGAATTCGCCATCGTGGTGACCCTGGCGATCTCGGTTTCTGCCCTGGCGGCGCTGACCATCATCCCGATGCTCGCAGCGCGCTTCGTGCGCCATCACCATGAAGAACGCAAGGCACCGCTCTGGAGCCGTGCGTTCGAAAGCCTGTTCGACCGGGTGCTGCGTGCCTACAGCCGCAGTCTGGCCTGGACCATCGAACGGCGCTGGCTGATGCTGCTGGTGGCGCTGGCGACCTGCGCAGGCACGGTGTGGCTGTATGTCATCATGCCTAAGGGATTCTTCCCGGATGAGGACATCTCGCAGGTGCGCGCGCCCGTCACGCCGGCGCAGGACATGTCCTGGCAGGCCACGCGCGATCTGGTCACGAAATACGACCAGAAGATCCGCACCCATCCGGCGGTTCAGGATGTGGTCTCCAACATGAACAGCAGCGGCAGCAGCGGGTTCATCTTCATCACGCTCAAACCCAAGGCCGAGCGGGCGCCGATGAAGGAAGTGCTGGAAGAGCTGCGCAGGGAGACCAGCAGTATCGTCGGCGGTCGCATCTCGTTCTCGGCGATCCAGAACCTGCGTCTGGGCGGCCGCAGCTCCAACGCGCGCTACCAGTACACCCTGCAATCGGTGGACTACGACCTCGTCGCCACCCAGGCCGACCGCATGCAGCGCCGCCTGCGTGAATCCGACCTGCTCAAGGACATCAATACCGATGCCGAACGGGGCGCAGTACAGGCCAAACTGATCATCGACCGTGATCAGGCCCTGGCCCTGGGGGTAGACATGCAGAGCCTGCGTACCGTGCTGAATGCTTCGTTCAGCGAGCGGCAGGTCACCTCCATCTACGCACCACAGGACAACTTCCCGGTTCTGATGCAGTGGGACGAAAAGTACCGGGGCGATGAAAGCGCGCTGGATTTCGTGCGCGTCCGAGCCAAGGGCGGCCAGCTCATCCCGGTCACCGCCTTCGCCCGCATCGAGCGCCGCGCGGTCAACAGCACGGTCAATCACCAGGGCCAGATCGCGTCCGTGACGCTATCGTTCAACCTCGCGCCGGGTGTCACGCTGTCACAAGCCATCGGCGAGGTGCTGAAGATCAAGGAAGACCTGGCCATGCCATCCAACGTGTTCGGCAGCTTCGGGGGCGACGCAGCGGTCTATCAGGACTCGCAGACCAGCCAGCTGTGGCTGATCCTCATCGCCATCGCCGTGATCTACGTGGTGCTGGGTGTGCTCTATGAAAGCTGGATCCACCCGGTCACCATTCTCGCCGGGATCCCCTCGGCAGCCGTAGGTGCCCTGCTCTCGCTGCGCCTCGCCGGGCTGGAGCTCACCTTCATCGCCATGGTCGGCATCCTGCTGCTGATCGGCATCGTGAAGAAGAACGCGATCATGATGATCGACTTCGCGCTGGAGACCCAGCGCAGCGAACACGCTTCGCCGAAGGACGCCATCCTGACCTCCAGCCGCCTGCGCTTCCGCCCGATCATGATGACCACGCTGGCGGCCATCATGGGTGCGCTGCCCATCGCGCTGGGCATCGGAGCCGGCGCCGAGCTGCGCCAGCCCATGGGGGTGGCGATCGTCGGCGAGCTGATCTTCTCGCAACTGATCACGCTCTACATCACGCCCTCGCTGTTCCTGTCCTTCGACTGGCTGCAACACAAACTGGGCCTTTCGAGCAGGAAAACCCCGCCTACCCGCCACTGACGTGGTGGCACGGTTCCCGAGCCAGCCTCTCGGGAACCGCCCGGTACAAAGCGCAGCCCTGTCGTACGGCGGATCACTCGCGAGAGATCCGCTGGTCGCGCGTAAGATGATGCGCTCCGACCACCATCTCTGGAGCACGCCATGGCCGCCAGCGCAGACCGCTTCGTCGCCCTCTTCATCGACGCCGACAATGCCCCGGCCTCGCACATCGACGTGATCCTCAACGAACTGGCAGGTTTCGGCACCGTCAGCATCCGCCGTGCCTACGGCAACTGGAAGGGCGAACGCCTCACCTCATGGGAGCGCATCCTGCATGAATATGCGATCCAGCCGATCCAGCAGTTCGATCTCACCAAGGGCAAGAACGCCACCGACATGGCACTCGCCATTGATGCCATGGACGCCTTGTATTCCCGGCGCGTGGACGTATTCGCACTGGTCTCCTCGGACTCCGACTTCACTCCGCTGGCCACCCGTCTCCAGGCCGATGGCAAGCTGGTGGTAGGGTTTGGCGAACGCAAGACGCCCGCCCCCTTCGTCAACGCCTGCTCGAAGTTCCTCTACCTTGACTGTGAGGAAGCCGCACCACAGGGTGAGAACGGCCATCTGCCCAGCGCCAGCGTGAAGAAATGGAGTGCCAAGGAACTCAAGGGCGATACGAAGCTCGTAACCTTGCTGCGCAATGCCGTGCAGGCCGCCGAAGGGGACGATGGCTGGTCTCCACTGGGCCGTGTGGGCAGCCAGATCGCCAACCAGGCATCCTTCGATTCACGCAACTACGGTTACAAGAAGCTGGTCGACCTGTTCCGCGCTGCAGATCTCTTTGATCTGGAGTCGCGCGAAGACAAGGGCGTTTTCCTGCGCGACCGACGCAAGCCCAGGAACACCTGACTGTCTGCAGGCCCTGACACCTGCAGCCCCGCCAAGGCAAAACGAGGATTCCAGATGCAGACGCACGCCCCCCGAGCCGACTGCAACACAGCTTCCCGCCGGAGCAGCCTGCGCCTGCTTGTGCTGGCCAGCCTGCTCCCTCTGCTCGTGGCTTGCGGAGGTGGCGATCCGCTGGGGTTGTACACCTCGGTATGGATCAACACGCTGGATGCGCCTTCCGAACGCAATCGTGGCGAAACCATCACCGTCGAAGCCACCGCTGGCTACTTCGGCGAGATATCGGGTGGCGACCTGCGCTGGGATCTGAACCAGATCAGCGGCAACAGCATCAGCGACCTCACCAGTGAGGTGGACGACAACAATCGCCACGTCCGCTTCCGATTCACCGCACCCGATGGGCAAGGCGGCCTGTTGCTGGAGATCCGCGTGCGCGCCCGGCATTTCGCCGACACCCGGCGCTTCACCATCCGCATCCGGGACTGAGCTGCAGATATCTGCGCTCAGGGCAAGGCAGCCTGGCCGGACCTTCGCAGCCTTGCGCCTTGTCCGGTGGGCGTAGCAAAGGTATCGTTGCGCCATGTCGCGCCGCAACATCGTCCAGCACATATCCCACGCCGCCTTTTCCTGGCTGCCGCAGCTTCAACTGCGGTAGCGTTCGCGCCACCGCGGGAAACCGTGGTGACCCGTCACAGCACTCCGGTTCCCACATGCCACCGGAGAAACCCGATGCAAGAATCCCCCGCCCAGTTCCGTCTCGGTATCACGCTCGCCATCCTTGCGGCGACCGGCTTCGCAGCCAAGGCCATCTTTGTCAAGCTCGCCTACCGCCACGGTGTAGACGCCATCAGCCTGCTCACCCTGCGCCTTGGCTATACCCTGCCCATACTCGGCATCGTCTGGCTGCTGCGCGGCGGAGAGCGTGGTGCGCCGCTGACCTGGCGCGACCGGGGATGGCTGATCCTGCTCGGTCTGCTGGGCTACTACCTCTCCAGCCTGTTCGACTTCCTCGGCTTGCAGACCGTCAGCGCCAGCCTGGAGCGCATGATCCTGTATCTCTACCCCACGCTCACAGTCCTGTTCTCGGCCCTGCTCACACGCACCGCGATCTCCCGGCGCATCTGGCAGGCGCTGCCGCTGACCTATGCCGGTATCGCCCTGGTGATGCTGCCAGAGTTCCAGGCCATGCAAGCCGACCTTGCCGGCGTACTGCTGATCGTGGCCAGCACAGTGTGCTATGCGCTCTACCTCACCTGGAGCCCGGCCGTGATCACGCGCGTCGGCGCGATGCGCTTCACCGAACTGGCACTGAGCGTATCCGCCCTCGCCATGCTGCTGCATTTCGCACTGACCCGACCAATTTCCGGCCTTGCAGCACAGCCGCTCGCCGTCCATGGGTGGAGCGTGCTGATGGCGCTGCTGTCGACCG
Organism: Candidatus Dactylopiibacterium carminicum; assembly: GCF_014736495.1. Lineage (GTDB taxonomy): Bacteria > Pseudomonadota > Gammaproteobacteria > Burkholderiales > Rhodocyclaceae > Uliginosibacterium > Uliginosibacterium carminicum. Next base: position 38,084 of record NZ_MDUX01000001.1, on the reverse strand, counting down.
TGCTGCCGATCTACGCGCTGGCAGCGGCCATGCGGCGCATCGGCGCCGGCCGCGCCGCAGTGGTCGGCAGTTTCGGCCCGCTGCTGACGATCATGATGAGCATGGGCGTGCTCGACGAACACTTCGCACCGCTGCAATGGAGCGGCGTGATGCTGGTGTTTCTGGGTGTATGGCTTGTCAGCCGCGCGCCCAGGCCGGGAGTTCAGCCGTTGGTAAGCCCGGCCAGCCAGGGTGGCAAAGCCAGCAAGGCGGGATAACTCGCGGCATCGAGCGCCTGCAAGGGCGGGCCATTCAAGGCAGCAATCCGCGCGGCCAGCAAATCAGTGGGCATGCCCCCCGGTGCCACGTGATCGGCGGCACAGGCCATTGCCCACAAACCGCCGTACAGCGGCACCGGCGTGAAAAAGGGCGTGACGAGGGTGAATACCTCGCGCAGGCTGGCCAGCAGCGCCCGTATCTGCGCCGGCTGCCCCAGCGGCAATCCCAGTTGCATGCAGAGCGCGCCATCGGCCCTCAGCAACGCTTTGCCGGCGGCGAACGCCTCACGGCGGAACAGCGATGCCGCCGAGGTATCAGGATCGGTCAGGTCATACACCAGCAGATCAAAGCGCTCATCTGCCACAGCCAGCTGCTCCAGCGTGACAGCCGCATCGCCAAGCTTCACGCTGACACGCGGATCGTCCAGCGCCCCCTGATGCAGCGACGGCAGATACTCGCGGGTCAAGTCGATCACGGCAGCATCCAGTTCGGCGATCACCACCTCCTCCATCCCCGGATACCGGAGCAGTTCGCGGGCCGAAGCACCATCCCCACCGCCCAGCACCAGCGCCCGCCGCGGCCCCGCATGCGCCAGCCCCGGCATATGGACCAACGGTTCGTGGCACAGAAAGGCATCCGCCTCACTGGCCATCGCACGTCCATCCAGTGCATACAAACGACCAAGACGGTCGCTCTCCCAGACCTCCCAAGCCTGATACGCGCTGCAGCCCCGTGCGAGGCAGCGCCCGTTCAGGCGCAGTTGCCAGCCGGGCAGATGCTGGCCGAGAAAGCAGGTTTCCATCGACAGAGAAGACTGATTCATGAACCTCATCCAGTCAGAAAACTTCGTCCTTTGGGGTAAAAATGACAAGCGGTGCGCAAGTTCCGGCGGCTGCGGCCGATATGCAAAAGTCTGTCAAGAAGTTGCAGCGTTCTCCGCACAAGGAATCCGCATGCCTGCGCCCACGCCTCCATTCGTGGAGGAGCTCACCATCCATCATGTCGGCCGCGTGGCTCCCGCACTGCTCGATGCTGTACGCCGTGGCGAAGCCCTGTAACTGGATCTCTCCGGCATCACACGCATCGACACCGCCGGCGTGCAGTTGCTGCTGCAACTCTCCCTTACGGCACAACGTACGGATGCGCGCCTTGATCTTCACGCGCCGAGTCTGGTTGTCCGGGAACTGGTGTCGTTCTATCGGCTGGAAGGCCCGATATTCCAGCCCGACCATGAAGACGGCAATACGCCATGAACCCTGGCGAATCCGCCCAGCTTGAATGGTTGCCCCTCTTCGTGGCGGAAAGCAAGCTGCTGCTGGACAGTCTGGAAGCCAGACTGCTCGAACTGGAACATCAGCCGCAGACACGCGAAACACTGGACGCGATCTTCCGCGCAGCCCACAGCCTCAAGGGCAATGCCACAGTGGCAAGACAGATCGAAATCGAATGGCTTGTCCACGTGATGGAAAGCGTCCTCACCCGCCTGCGCAATGGCGAATTGCGAGTGGACGGCGGGCTGGTATCCGCACTGCTGGCCTGTTGCGACCATCTGCGCTTTCTCGTCAACCAGGCGCACCAGCCGGACACAGGCAGCCCGATCTTTGCCAATGCCGACCGGACTCAACTGATCGGTCTGCTGGTCCCCTATCTCGACGTGCCGCCCGATCCGGCGCCACTCCCCGCCACAGGCGCCGGGCAATGCTGGCAGATACGCGTGAGCTTTGGCAGCGATGCGTTACGCCGAGGGCTTGATCCGCTCAATTTCCTGCACCACCTGGAGACGCTTGGCCGCATATGCACGTTGCGGACCTGCACCGAACGGCTGCCTGAAGAAGATTTCGACCCGGAATCCTGTTATCTGGGCTTCGAGATCCTTCTCGATAGCAAGGCGGACAAGCAGGCACTGGAAGACGCCTTTGCCTTCGCCAGTGAGGTCTGCGAACTGAGCATACTGCCACCAGCACAACTCACCGGACGCTACCGCGAGCGCCTCGAATCCTTGCCTGACGACGACCTGCAGACCGGCGAGATGCTGGTTCGCGTGGGCGCGATTACGCCAGCCGAACTGGCAGCCAGCCTGCGCCGGCAACGCGCAGGGGCGACGGTACCGCTGGGCGGACTGCTGGTGGCAGAAGGCTACATCAACGCGGATGTCGTCGAAGCCGCACTGGCCCGCCAGGCACAGGCCCGCCAGATACGTAGCCGCAATTTCGAACTGCTACACCTGCCTCGTTCCCGCATCGAATCCTTGCAACAGACCCTCACGGCGCTGCGCACCGGTCTGGCAGAGGCAGTTCCCGATCTCGCCCAACTGCGCGCAATGGCCGACGTGCTTCAGGAACAGGCCCGTGCCTTGCAGGAAACACGTTACAGCGAACACCTTCACAGGCTGCACCGCATCGTGCGGGACGCCAGTTATGCATTAGGCAAGCAAACCGAATTGCTGGTGACTGGCGCAGACATCTTTCTCGACAATGTACTGGCAGAAGCGCTGGACGAGATGCTGCTGCATCTCCTGCGCAATGCCGTCGATCACGGCATCGAGCCGCCAGCCGTGCGGCAGGCACTGGGCAAGCCAACGACGGGCACCATAAGCATCACCCTCCTGCGACGCCAAGACTCGTTTCAGGTGAGCGTGCGGGATGATGGTACCGGCATCGACCGACACCACCTGCTGGACCGCGCTCTAGCATTGGGCTATCCCACCGGACAGGCGGGAAGCGAAGAAGATCTGCTGCAGCTCGTCTTCAGCCCCGGCTTCTCCACCGCAGCAGGCCCCGGCGCCTATTCGGGCCGCGGCGTGGGCCTGGATTTGGTACGTGAACGGATACGAGCCCTGGGCGGTGATATCCAGCTCAGCAGCAGAACCGGCAAGGGATGTCTGTTCAAGCTCACGTTCCCGGTGGCGTGCCCATGAGCGCACCGATCAAGGTTCTGATCGTCGATGATTCGATCCTGGTGCGCGAAGCTGCACGCAGCCTGCTCGAGCGCCAGCCGGGCATCCGCGTCCTGGATACCGCCATCGATCCGCTTCACACGATGGAAAAGATGCGTCGTGAATGGCCCGACGTGATCGTGCTGGACATCCAGATGCCGCGCATGGACGGTTTGAGCTTCCTGCGCAAGATCATGGCCGAGCGCCCCACTCCGATAGTGATCTGCTCCTCGCTGGTGGGCAACGGCGCCCAGACGGGCGTGGAGGCACTGACAGCCGGTGCCGTGAGCCTGATTTCCAAACCCAGGGCAGGCGTCGCGGCATTCTTCGAGAACGAAAGCGACAGTATCGTCGCAGCCGTACGCGCAGCCGCCCAGGCCAACATGCGTCGACTGAGCGAGCTGGCGAACCGCACGCCCGTATAGATCCCCCCGCCAGCCCCGATGGGGCTCCGCCATCGAATACTCGGCAGCCGACGTCTGATTGCCCTGGGCGCTTCCACTGGCGGCACACAAGCGCTGGAGGTTGTGCTGAGTTCCTTGGGCACCGATCTGCCAGGAATCGTCATGGTGCAGCACATGCCGCCCGGCTTTTCGCGCAGATTCGCCGAGCGCCTCAATGAAGACCTGCGACTGGAGGTACGCGAGGCCGAAAATGGCCAGCGTGTGGAGCCCGGCCTGGCACTGCTGGCAGCAGCCGGCCGGCAGATGCGCCTGAAGCCGCAGGGGGATGGCTACGCGGTGGAGGTGATCGACGGGCCGATAATCAACCACCATAAGCCCTCGGTCGATTGCCTTTTCAGCTCCGTGGCAAAAGTGGCCGGCACCAATGCCATTGGCGTAATCATGACCGGCATGGGTGACGACGGAGCGCTGGGCATGAAGGAGATGTTCGACACAGGTGCCGTGACGATCGCCGAAGCGGAAGAAAGCTGTGTCGTCTTCGGTATGCCCAAGATGGCCATCCAGCGCGGCGGCGTACGCGAGATCCTGCCCTTGCACCAGATTGCAACGCGCATCTTGCGCTGGGTCGACAGCGGCCGATAGGCAGTCCGGGCACTCCAAGCCCTCGCACAAACGGCTGATGCAGCAGTGCTGCCCCGAGGGGGCTTGAGACGGCCCGGCGACACAAAGGCCCCCACGCTCTCCCCGCTACGCGGGGTCGCGGCCCCCCAAGGGGGCACTTTTTGTCTTGGGACGGCCCGGCGACAAAAAAGCCCGCGGCAAGCGCGGGCTCTGGATTACACGATTGCGGGCATCAGCGGCGACGCATCGCACGCAAACGCCGGATACGCTCCTCGGTCGCCGGGTGGGTGGCGAACAATCCAGCCACGCCACGACCGGACAAGGGATTCATGATCATCATCTGGCCGGTTTCCGGGTGCGCTTCGGCGGCCGCCATCGGGATGCCACGCGCGTAATGATCGATCTTCTGCAGCGCATCCGCGAGTGCATCGGGGTCACCGGAAATTTCCGCCCCGCCGCGGTCGGCCTCGAACTCGCGCGCACGCGAAATAGCCATCTGGATCAGCATCGCCGCCAGCGGCGCGAGGATCGCCACTGCGATCGTGGCAATCGGATTGGACCGCCCTTCGGAATCACGTCCGCCAAAGAACATCGCGAAGTTCGCCAATGCCGAGATCGCGCCGGCCATGGTCGCAGATATGGTGGAGATCAGGATGTCGCGATGCTTCACGTGCGCCAGCTCGTGTGCCATCACGCCGCGCAGCTCACGCTCGGAGAGCATGCGCAGGATGCCACTGGTGGCGGCCACAGCGGCATTCTCGGGATTACGGCCGGTGGCGAAGGCATTGGGTTGGGCTTCATCAATGATGTAGACACGCGGCATCGGCATCTGCGCCCGGGCGGCAAGCTCACGCACCATGTTGTACAGATAGGGCGAACTGGCCGCATCGACTTCGCGCGCGTTGTACATGCGCAGCACCATCTTGTCGGAGAACCAGTACGAGAACACGTTCATCGCACCGCCAAAAACCAGTGCGAGGATCATGCCCTGCTGGCCGCCGATCATTCCACCGACCGCGCCGAACAAGGCCACGATGCCCGCCATGAGTATCGAAGTCTTGAGCCAGTTGAACATTGGTAATTCCTGCCTTTCGTTATCGTCCCGTGCTCATGCACGCGATCTTTAGATGGGGGTCTTGCCCAAAGATTCAATCTCCTGGCAAATCAAAGCACAAGCCGGGGGAAAGCGGAAAACCGCGCAGGAATTCACCGACAGGCAAACGCTTGCTGCCAGGCTTCTGCAACACGGTCAGCCGCAAGGCCGCATCACCGCAGGCCACCAATACGCCCGAAGCATCCGCGGCCAGCACCGTGCCAGCGTCTCCTTCACCTTGCCCGACCTTTCCTGCCCACAGCTTCAATGTCGTACCGCCAATAGTGGCCGCGCCTCCGGGGAAAGGATCAAATGCACGAAGCTTTCGGGCCAGGACTGCAGCCGGCTGTCGGAAATCGAGTTGGCTCTCGGCCTTGTCGATCTTGTGGGCATAGGTAACGCCTTGCTCTGGCTGAATGGTTGCCGGAAGCGGGCCATTTTCCAGCGCATGCAGTGCTTCGACGATCATCTCGCCGCCCAGCACGGCAAGCTTGTCCTGGAGTGTGCCAGTCGTGTCGATCGGCAGAATGGGAAGTGCCCGCTTCAAGAGCATGGGCCCGGTATCCAGGCCCGCCTCCATCTGCATCAGCGTGATGCCCGTCTCTTCGTCGCCCGCCTCGATGGCGCGGTGGATCGGCGCGGCCCCACGCCAACGCGGCAATAACGATCCGTGAATATTGAGGCAGCCAAAGCGAGGCAGGTCCAGCACAGCCTGCGCCAGGATCAGGCCATAGGCAGCCACAACCAGCACATCCGGCGCACAGTCAGCCAGAACCGCCTGTTGTTCTGAGGTACGCAGACGATCCGGCTGGTCGACCGCAATGCCATTTGCCAAAGCCACCTGTTTCACGGCGGAGGGCTGCAACTGCATGCCACGCCCGGCAGGACGATCCGGCTGCGTCAGAACGAGCGGTACATCAAACCCTGCCGCCAGAATGGCGCGCAGAGCCACTGCAGCAAATTCGGGAGTTCCGGCGAAGGCTACTTTCATGGGGAGTCGGAAGTGGTGAGTGGCATGCCGAAGGCCGGGAGCGACCTCCCGCCTCCGACTTCCGGGTTAGGCCGTGATGCGCGCCTTCTTGGCGAGCTTGGTCTTGATGCGGTTCTGCTTCAGAGGCGAGAGGTATTCGACGAACACCTTGCCATCCAGATGGTCGATCTCGTGCTGCACGCAGACCGCCAGCAGACCAGTGGCATCGAATTGGAAGGATTTCCCGTCGCGATCGAGTGCGCGCACCTTCACATGTTCGGCACGCGTGACCTTGTCATAAACCCCAGGAACAGAGAGGCAGCCTTCCTCGCAAACCTGCTCGCCGTCGCGTGCGAGGATTTCGGGATTGATCAGGGCCAGCAGACCGCTCTTGTCCTCACTGACGTCAATGACGATGACGCGCTCATGGATATTGACCTGAGTGGCCGCCAGGCCGATGCCCGGGGCGGCATACATGGTCTCCGCCATGTCATCGATCAACTGGCGGATACGGTCGTCCACAACAGCCACCGATTTGGCCACGGTATGCAGTCTGGAGTCTGGATAATGAAGGATTGGCAGGAGTGCCATTTGTCAGGAAAACCCTTGCTGTATGAGTATGCTACGTGCAGAATCTAACGCAAAACTTGAATGTCTGCAGGGTCGGCGCCTGGCTTGCGCCGCGACAGGTCGACGGATGTGCAGTCCATCCCGGAAGTGGAGTCTACCGGGCTTTCAGACGGGCGCAACCGGGCCGCGATACAACCACGCATGGGGCTCACAATGCTCAAACGAACTCTTGTCGGGCTTTTCTGCGCCGCAGTGGCAGCTTCCTCCATTGCAGCCGATGAATCCACCCCGGCGCAACTGGCGGACAACGCGCCGGATACCTACGTCGTCAAACGCGGAGATACCCTCTGGGGCATCTCCGGCATGTTCCTCAAACAGCCTTGGCGCTGGCCGGAAGTCTGGCGCATGAATCAGGAACAGATCCGCAACCCGCACTTGATCTATCCCGGCCAGATCGTGGTGTTGGATCGCAATGGCCCGACCTTGTCGCTGGGGCGCAACCTCGGCCCGAACAATACGATCAAATTGTCGCCGCAAGTGTATTCCACGCCGGCCAATTCCCCGATCACCAGCGTGCCGCTGGACGCCATCCGCTCCTTCCTGGTCGAACCGCTGGTCACCGAAGACGAGGATCTGCCTGGTCAGCCGACCGTGATTGCCATCCAGGAAGAACGCGTGCTGGCTGGCACCGGCGATATTATCTACGGCCAGAATCTGTTGCCCGAATCCCCGGCCTGGGACATCTATCGCCGCGGCAAGCCCATCGTGGATCCGGTCGGCCAGCAGGTTCTGGGGTACGAGGCACAGTTCGTTGCCACGGCACAGGTCAGTCAGCCCGAGCGCGACGGCAAGGCTGCCGAACTGAAAGTGATTGCAGCCAAGCAGGAAATCATCTCGGGGGACCGCATGATGCCTGCCGCCAAGTCAGAACTGCTGGCAGCGCCGCCCCACTCGCCGGCCAAAGGGCTACAGACTGCGGTCGCTTCCATCTATGGGGGCGTTGGCGTGGGCGGGCGCAATTCGGTGATCGTGCTGGCCGGTGGACACAATATCGGCCTGGAGCCAGGCCACGTACTGGCACTCAGCCGTGCTGGCGGCACCACGATCTACCGCGGTGACGGGCGTGCCCAGGAAATCGCCCTGCCTGATACGCCGCTGGGTCTGGCCTATGTCTTCCGCACGTTCAACCGCGTCTCCTACGCGCTGGTGATGGAAGCCAACGGCCCGGTCCGTACGGGCGACAAGGCGGCGGCTCCCTGACAGCCTTGACGCCAGGGGACGACCTCCGCCACTGGCTGCGCTTGTGTCTGGTTCCGGGAATCGGCCCGGAACGACAGTGTGCCCTGCTGGCCAACTTCGGACTGCCCGAGCGGATCTTCGCCGCCGGGCAGTTTGCTTTGGCAAAAGTGATCGGTGACCGCCTCGCCCGAACGCTACTCGACCATGACAATCAGGCGGCCATCGAGCAGGCATTAGCCTGGGCCGCCGAACCCGGCAACACCATCCTCACACTGGCTGATGCCACCTACCCAAAAAATCTGCTGCAAACAGCTGACCCTCCCAGCCTGATCTATCTCAAGGGGCGTCTTGAGTTGCTGGAAGCGCCCGCACTGGCCATTGTCGGTGCACGCAACGCAACGCCACAGGGGCTCGCAAATGCGGAAGCCTTTGCCGAAACCTTCGCCAACGCAGGACTGACCGTCATTAGCGGTCTCGCGCTTGGCATTGATGGGGCCGCCCACCAGGGAGCGCTACGCGGCAAGGCCAGTAGCATCGCAGTCATCGGCACCGGAGCAAATCGCATCTATCCGCCCCGCAATGCAGAGCTGGCGCGCGAACTTGCCGGCAAAGGCCTGATCCTCAGCGAATTTCCGCTGGATACGCCCCCCACGACACACAATTTCCCGCGCCGCAATCGCCTCATCTCAGGGCTGGCACGTGGCGTACTCGTCGTCGAAGCAGCAGTCGACAGTGGCTCCCTGATCACGGCACGGCTGGCGGCTGAGCAGGGGCGCGAGGTCTTCGCCATCCCCGGCTCCATTCACTCTCCTCTGTCCCGGGGCTGTCATCGCCTCATCAAACAGGGAGCCAAACTGGTCGAAAGCGCTGCGGATGTACTGGAAGAGCTTCACTGGCAGTCTACCGTCGTACCGACGCCCCCCGCCCCGTCACCACCGGCTGGCTACAACGGCGTGCTGGATGCCATGGGCCACGACCCCGTCAACCTCGATGCATTGCAGGTCCGCACAGGCTTGACGCCCGATGCGCTCTTCGCCATGCTGACCGTGCTGGAACTCGACGGGCGCATTGCCAGTCTGCCGGGTGGCCGCTTTCAACGAATCAACTGAAGACCGCGCTCCGCAAGGAATACGGCAACGGAACAAGCATGATCGACATCCTGGTGTATCTGTTCGAAACCTACGGTTACGCGGATGCCTGCCCTGAAGAACCCGAACAGCTCACGCGCAAGCTGTCCGCAGCCGGATTTGCGTCGGAGGATATCGCCGAAGCCATCGACTGGCTGCGCGGTCTGCGTCTCGCAGCACGTGCAGAGGGCGTCGAACAACGCGCAGACAAGCAATCCATGCGCATCCTCAGTGAACATGAAGCCTCGCGCCTGGACCTCGCGAGCCGCGGATTCCTTTGCTTTCTGGAGCACACCGGCGTGCTGGACCAACGCCGCCGCGAACTGGTGATCGAACGTGCGATGGCAATGCCCGAAACTGAAGTGGATCTTTCCAGTCTCAAAGTGATCGTGCTGATGGTGCTGTGGCAGGAACGCGCCAGTGTGGATTCCCTGATCCTCGAAGAGTTGCTCAGCGACGAATGCGAGGAAGAAGACGCCTACGACAGGGAGAGCATCACCCTGCACTGAAGTCCTGCCCGGGCGAGCTTGCCGCCCTGGAAGCACGGCTTCTATCATCCAGCAGCGAAACCCTTCGCGGCCATGCCATGTTTGGCGCCGCGCTATTCTTGTTCTACTTTCCTGATGAGCAAACAACTGATCATTGCCGAAAAACCCTCCGTCGCGCAGGACATTGCCCGCGCGCTGGGCGGCTTTACCCGCCAGGGCGACTATTTCGAGAGCGACGACTACGTGCTCTCCTCGGCGGTTGGCCACCTGCTGGAGCTGGCGGTCCCGGACGAATTCGAGGTCAAGCGCGGCAAATGGAGCTTTGCCCACCTGCCCACGATCCCTCCCCACTTCAAGCTCAACCCGATCGAGAAGAGCGCGGAACGCCTGCGCCTGCTCACTCGGCTCATCAAGCGCAAGGACGTGACCGGCCTGATCAACGCCTGCGACGCGGGACGCGAAGGCGAATTGATCTTCACCTATGTGGCCCAGCACGCTGGCACCAGCAAGCCCATTCAGCGCTTGTGGCTGCAAAGCATGACACCGCAAGCCATCCGTGACGGTTTCCTCCGCTTGCGCAGCGCCAACGACATGAGCGGCCTGCGTGAGGCCGCGATGTGCCGCGCCGAGAGCGATTGGCTGATCGGCATCAACGGCACCCGTGCGATGACGGCCTTCAACTCCAAGAGCGGCGGTTTCCATCTCACCACCGTCGGTCGCGTGCAGACGCCGACGCTGGCCCTGGTGGTCGAGCGCGAAGAACGCATCCGCAAGTTCAAGAGCCGTGATTACTGGGAAGTTGAAGCCCGCTTCGGCGTATCTGCCGGGGAATACGCCGGCCGTTGGTTTGACGAGGCCTTCCGCAAGCCGGAAGACGACGAGCACGCCGCAGCGCCCCGCATCTGGGACAAAGCCCGTGCCGAAGCCATCCTCGCCAAATGTGCCGGCAAGCCCGGCAAGGTCGAGGAAGAGTCCAAACCTTCCACCCAGCTCTCGCCGCTGCTGTTCGACCTCACTTCGCTGCAGCGCGAAGCCAACGGCCGTTTCGGCTTTTCGGCACGCACCACCCTGCAACTGGCGCAGGCGCTGTATGAAAAGCACAAGGTGCTGACCTATCCGCGGACCGATTCGCGAGCCCTGCCGGAGGATTACCTGCTCACCGTATCCGGCATCCTCGGCGCCTTGCCCGATGAGTACGCCGGTTTCTCGGCCCAGATCCTCAAGCGCGGCTGGGTCAAACCCAACAAGCGCATCTTCAACAACGCGAAGATTTCCGACCACTTTGCCATCGTGCCCACTGGCACCGTACCGAAGAGCCTGTCGGAAGCGGAATACAAGATCTACGACCTGGTCACCCGGCGCTTCCTCGCGGTGTTCTTCCCCGTCGCGGAATACCAGGTCACCACGCGCATCACCCGCGTCGAGGGCGAAGCCTTCAAGACGGAAGGCAAGGTCCTGATCAACGCCGGCTGGCTGACCATCTACGGCAAGGAAGCCGCGCTGGAAGGGAGCGAAGGCGAGGCAGCGGGCTCGCTGGTACCGGTGCAGGCCGGTGAAGGCGCGCAGACTGAAGAGCTGATCCTCAAAGCACTGCAGACCAAGCCGCCGGCACGCTTCAACGAAGCCACGCTGCTCTCAGCCATGGAAGGCGCCGGCAAGCTGGTCGACGACGAAGAGCTGCGCGCGGCAATGGCCGGGCGCGGCCTCGGCACGCCGGCCACGCGCGCGCAGATCATCGAAAACCTGATCGCCGAAACCTATATGCTGCGTGAAGGCCGCGAGCTGATCCCTACAGCCAAAGCCTTCTCGCTGATCACGCTGCTCAAGGGACTGGGAATCAGCGAACTGTCGTCTGCCGAACTCACGGGCGAGTGGGAATACAAGCTCGCACAGATGGAAAAGGGCGAGCTCTCGCGTGCCGAGTTCATGAAGCATATCGAGGCGATGACGCGCGAAATCGTTGAACGCGCCAAGACCTACGACTCGGACACCATTCCGGGCGATTTCGGCATCCTCCAGGCGCCCTGCCCGAAATGCGGCGGCCTGATCCGCGAGACCTACAAGAAGTTCCAGTGCTCGGACTGTGACTATTCGCTGTGGAAGATCGTGGCCGGCCGACAATTCGAACCGCATGAGATCGAAACCCTGCTCACCACCGGACGCGTTGGCCCCCTGATCGGCTTCCGCAACAAGATGGGCCGGGCGTTCAACGCCGAAATCCGGCTCAATGACGACAAGCTGCCGGAATTCGACTTCGGCCAGCCACGCGAAGGCGAAGCCGCCGAAGCTCCGGACTTCTCCGGTCAGCAAAGCCTGGGGGCCTGTCCGAAATGCGGCAACGGCGTCTTCGATCATGGCAGCACCTATGTCTGCGAAAAGGCGGTCGGCCCGGAGAAATCCTGCGATTTCCGCTCAGGCAAGGTGATCCTGCAGCAGGCCATCGAATCGGAGCAGATGCAGAAGCTTCTGGCCAGCGGCAAGACCGATCTGCTGCGCGGCTTCGTGGCTTCCCGCACGCACCGCAAGTTCTCGGCGATGCTGGTCTGGGATGCCAAGGCAGGCAAGGTCGGTTTCGAATTCGAGCCTCGTGCCCCCAAGGCTCCGAAAGCGGCTGCCGCTAAAACTGCTGACGGCGATGCCCAAGAAGCTGCGCCCGCGAAACGCAGCCGCGCCCGCAAGGTGGAAGCCTGAGTAGCGCCTCATGAATCAGCCGGCGTCCGCCACCGCTACCTTGCCCTGGCGCCAGGCGTGGCTGGCGCAGGCCCGCCAGCACCCCTGGAGTGCGGCAGGGCTGATCGCGGCATTGTTGGTCATCCTCTGGCTGCTGGCTCACAGCCTGCTTGCCATCGCAGACGGTACGGCCGCGCGTGGCCTGCGCGAAGGCCTGCTTGCCGGCCTGGCTGGCTTTGCCGCCACGGCACTGGGCGCTCTGGGCGGCCTGTTCCTGCAGAAGCTGAGTGCCCGCGCCGAAGACAGCATGCTCGGTTTTGCCGCCGGCATGATGCTGGCGGCCAGCTCTTTCTCGCTGATCCTGCCTGGCATCGAAGCAGCAGAAGGCATCACCGGGTCAGGCGTTCTGGGGGCACTGGTGGTGCTCGGTGGGCTCGCACTGGGCGTGGCGCTGATGCTGGGCATGGATCAATTCACGCCGCACGAGCACGAGAATGTCGGCCCCTGCGGCCCGGGCAGCGAACGCATCAATCGCGTCTGGCTGTTCGTGATGGCCATCACCCTGCACAACCTTCCCGAGGGTATGGCAATGGGGGTGAGCTTCTCGCAGGGAGATTTGAGTGTGGGCTTGCCGCTGTCTTCCGCCATCGCGATCCAGGACATCCCGGAAGGACTGGCCGTGGTGATGGCCTTGCGTGCAGCCGGCATGAATACACGCAACGCAATCCTGATGGCAATGGGCTCGGGTCTGATGGAGCCGCTCGGCGCCCTACTCGGCGTAGGCCTGGCTTCAGGCTTTGCGCTGGCCTATCCGATCGGGCTGGGACTGGCGGCCGGTGCGATGATCTTCGTGGTTTCACACGAAGTGATCCCCGAAACCCACCGCAATGGTCATCAGACCTATGCCACGCTGGGCCTCATGGCAGGTTTCGGTCTGATGATGGTGCTGGATACCGCGCTTGGTTAGTCCAACGCATGGCGCAACACCCCCGCCAGGGCAATCTGCGCAGCCGCACGCCTCACCTCGGCACGCGAACCCGGCAACAGCAGGGTTTCGCATACGGCTTCCACGCCACGCCGCTGCCAGCCGAAACACACCGTGCCCACGGGTTTCTCCGCCGTGCCACCGCCCGGCCCGGCAATGCCAGAGACCGCCACGGCCACCTGTGCGGATGAACGGGCAAGAACGCCAGACAACATCTCGCGTACCGTCTGTTCGCTGACGGCGCCGTGCGCATGCAGCGTCAGTGGCGAAACGCCAAGCAGCTCCACCTTGGCTTCATTGGAATAGCTCACGATTCCCCGGTCGAACCAGGCGCTGGAACCGGCAACCTCCGTCACCAGGGCACTGACCAGACCGCCGGTACAGGACTCCGCCGTTCCCAACTGCCAGTGGCGGCTCATCAATGCCTCACCGACACGGGTAGCCAGGGAAATAAGGTCAGGTGTCATGTTGCAGCTCCTGGAAACATTGTTCGACGCTGGATCGCAGTATCGACCAGATCGTGGGGAAAACTTCCGCCACGAGTTCAAGGCGCCCAAGCACCTGCGACAGCTGCACGCCATTCTCGCGCCAGGAGCGGCCCCGATGGCTCAGATTGTGCAGAACCGGCAACAGGCGATCGAGCGCATTCGCATAGCGCGCTTCCGGGGTCTGGCTGGCGGTGAATTCTTCCCACAGCGCCCGCAGGCGCTGCGCATCGGCATTCGCCAACGGTGCCAACAGCCCCTCCAGGGCGACACGCTCGCGGACTTCAGCGTCGGCTCGTTCGCTGGCGTAGACGAAGGTGTCACCACAGGCGATCTCCGGCACATCGTGCATCAGCATGAGCAGTGCGGCATGACGTGCATCCACGACGAACGCACACTCACCCTCAAGCAGCAACGCCGCCAACGCGCAGTGCCAACTGTGTTCGGCACTGTTCTCCGGCCGCGACATCCCGGAGGGATAGCTGCGCCGCTCCACGGCCTTCAGGCCATCCAGCGTCAGCAGGAAATCCAGCAATCCTTGCGGGCTCATGCCAACCAGTTCCGCAAGGGCAGCAGGATGAGCAAGGTATAACCGGCGGCCAGCACGTCGTCGAACATCACGCCGAGACCATTCTTGAAACGAGCGTCCGCCTGCCGGATGGGCCAGGGTTTGGCGATATCGAAGACGCGGAACACCAGCACGCCAGCCAGTTGCCAGACGAAGGTGGCAGGCAGGCAGGCCAGCACCAGCCAGACGGCGACAAACTCATCCCATACGATACCGCCATGATCCACCTCGCCCAAGGCGGCTCCAGTCCGTGCGATGCACACAGACCCCAGCAGGAATGCCAGCACGAGGAAAGCCGTCAGCGCCCATTCTGAGGGCCAAGGCAGCCAGGCGAAGACCAGGGCCCAGATGCCCCAGGCCACGAAACTGCCCACGGTGCCCGGCGCCTTGGGTGCCAGCCCTGAGCCAAAGCCAAGCGAGATGAAATGGGCCGGATGGGAGAAGAGCAGAGAGACAGTCGGACGCATCAGTTGCGGAAATGTTCGTAGCCACGGCCAGGCAGCGCTTCGCAGACACCGTCGCCGCGCTGCAACCAGAGGCCAGGTTTGTCGAGGATGCGGCCGATGCGATGCAAGGGCAGCTCGCAGTGGCGCCCGATGGCCTCCACCTGACCACGCCGTTCCCGTGGCGCGGTAAACAGCAGTTCGTAGTCATCGCCACCGCTGAGGAGTGCGGCCGTGGCGCGCTCCGTACGGCGGCAGGCGGCCAGCAGACATTCGAGCGGTAGCGCCGGTTCGTCGAGCACGGCACCGACAGCCGAACGCTCCAGGATGTGTGCCAGATCGCCCAGTAGCCCATCGGAGACATCCAGCATCGCGCTTGCCGTGCCACGTAGAGCACATCCCAATGCCACACGCGGCATGGGCCGGTGCAGGCGCTCCAGACAGCTCTCGCCCCAAGCGCCCACCAGTTGCAGCTCGCCCAGCACCTGCGCGAGGCCCAGAGCGGCCATGCCGGGCCAGCCGGATATCCAGACATCGTCGCCATGGCGTGCACCATCGCGGCGGATGGCACGGCCTGCAGGCACTTCGCCGAAAACGGTAGGCGCGAGATTCAATGGCCCACGCGTGGTGTCGCCACCGATCCAGTCAACACCATAAGCCTCGCAGCAATCGCGAAAACCGCGTGCGAACGCCGCGACCCAGGACTCATCGACAGCCGGCAACGAGATCGCCAGCGTGATCCAGCGCGGCTCAGCACCCATCGCCGCCATGTCCGATACGTTCACGGCGGCAGCCTTCCAGCCCAGCAGGCCCGGATCGGCTTCGGGCAGGAAATGCGTGCCGGCCACCAGCATGTCGGTCGACACCACAAGCTGCATCCCTGGACGCGGCACGCACAGCGCGCCATCGTCCCCCACGCCCAGCTCGGTGTGGCTGGTGGGGTAGTTGAAATAACGCCGGATCAGATCGAATTCGCCGGCCATCGCGGGATCAGTCGCGCGTCTTGCGTTGCTTTGCAGCGTGCTCCACCTCGGCGGCACGCACCTGCGGTGCAAACTTGTCGAGCACGCCATTGATGTAGCGATGCCCATCGGTACCGCCAAAATCCTTGGCCAGTTCGATGGCCTCGTTGATCACGACTCGGTAGGGCGTTTCGATACGATGCGTGAGTTCATAGGCGCCCAGCAGCAGGATCGCGCGCTCGACCGGGGAGAGTTCCTCGGCCGGCCGGTCCAGACAACCGGACAGCGCAGCCTCCAGCGTATCGGCATTGCCACTGGCGCCACGCAGCAGCACCAGTGCCAATGGTCGATCCGCACGCCCCCAGGCCTCGCATTCCTGCGCCAGGTGGTCCTCGATCATGGGCAGCGAGTTGCCGCTCATGCGCCATTCGTACAAGCCTTGCAACGCGACTTCGCGTGCCAGGCGGCGGGCACTCTTCTTGGCTTCGCTCATGCGCGGAGGGTCCTCAGCAGGTTGGCCATTTCGATGGCGCACTCGGCGCATTCGCGCCCTTTCACGCCCATGCGCACTTCGGCCTGTTCATCGGTATTGGTGGTCAAAACGCCATTGGCGATAGGCACACCGGTATCCAGTTGCACACGCGTGATGCCGGACGCCATTTCGTTGGAGACCACCTCGAAATGATAAGTGTCACCACGGATCACGGCCCCCAGTGCGATCAAGGCATCGTAGCGGCCACTTTCGGCCAGCGTGCGCAGCGTCAACGGCATTTCCAACGCCCCCGGCACCTTGGCGACGAGGATGTTCTCGGGAGCGACTTCACGCTTGAGCAGCTCGGCGATGCTTGCGCCAAGCAGACCTTCGCCAACGACGGCATTGAAGCGGCCGACGACGATGGCGATGCGCAGATCCTTGCCGCGCAGATCCTGATGGATCTCGATGATGTTTTCGAATCGGGACATGAGGTTCCTGTCAGAAATATGGAAAGATTCTTGGGTTCATACGGTTTTGCCTTCAAGCGTAGAACAAGGCGGGACGCTGCAGACAGTGCTGTCGCACGGCAAAGCGATCCAGCGCTGTCATAGGTTTGAGGGCGAAGCCGTATCAGGCGGTGCCAGGTTTTTCATGCCCAGTTACCTCCAGGCCGAAACCAGTCATGCTGGGGATGCGCCGGGCCGGTGCCATGACGCGCATCTTGCCGACGCCCAGATCGCGCAGGATCTGCGCGCCGATGCCGAACAGGCGCGGATCCCATTTTGCTGCAGGCGGCAACGGGTCCTTGCGCACCCCCAGCGCGGACAGCATCTCGTTACTGCTTTCCGGGCGACGCAGCAGGATCAGCACACCATGACCATTCTTCGCGATCCGCGAGAGCGACTGATCGATGCTGAAGCTGTGGCGGCTGCTGTCCGGGTCGAGAAAGTCCAGCACAGACACCGGCTCATGCACCCGCACGAGCGTTTCGACCTCGGGCTTGATCTCGCCAAGATACATCGCCAGGTGGAGCTCGCCGGAGGTCCGGTCGGTAAAGGCCGCCAGCTGGAATTCGCCGTGTGCGGTCTGCACCGCTTTGTCTGCCACGCGCTCGATCAGCGTCTCGACTGCGGCGCGGTAGTGGATCAGATCACGGATCGCGCCGATCTTCAGCCCATGCTGCTGCGCGAAGGGGATGAGGTCCGGCAGGCGGGACATGCTGCCATCCTCGTTCATGACCTCGCAGATCACGGCGGCCGGCTCCAGCCCCGCCAGCCCGGCGAGATCACAACCGGCCTCGGTATGGCCGGCCCGTACCAGCACTCCGCCCGAACGGGCCTGGATGGGAAAGATGTGCCCGGGCTGCACGATGTCGGCCGGGGTGGCGTTGCGTGCCACGGCGGCCTGCACGGTGCGTGCGCGATCGGCGGCGGAAATGCCGGTGGTGACACCTTCGGCAGCCTCGATGGAGACCGTGAAGGCGGTGGTGAACTGGCTGCGGTTGTCGCGCGCCATGGGATTCAGGCCCAGCTGACGGCAACGATCCTCGGTCAGGGTGAGACAGATCAGCCCACGTGCGTGCCTGGCCATGAAATTGATGGCTTCAGGCGTGATGTGCTGCGCGGCGATGACGACGTCACCTTCGTTCTCGCGGTCCTCATCGTCGATGAGGATGACCATACGGCCGGCACGGATATCCTCAATGATGTCGCGGATGGGTGACAGACAGC
This sequence comes from Candidatus Dactylopiibacterium carminicum, assembly GCF_014736495.1. Lineage (GTDB taxonomy): Bacteria > Pseudomonadota > Gammaproteobacteria > Burkholderiales > Rhodocyclaceae > Uliginosibacterium > Uliginosibacterium carminicum. Next base: position 20,061 of record NZ_MDUX01000001.1, on the reverse strand, counting down.
TGTCTTCGGGTGTTTTCATGGTTCGGCCCTTGCGGGCGTGAGGGGATGGCGCAACGAGCGCAAGCCCGCATTGTCCCAGATCGCGTCGACCTGCGGCAAGGCGCTACTTGAGCCTGCTGGCGTAACCGGCGACCCCCAGCAGCAGGCGCAGGATGCCGTAGGCCAGCCAGGCCGTGGCACGGTGCCACCAGCGCTGGCGCTGCCAATCGGCCAACGACACTTCCACGCCACCATCCGTACAGGCGGCCTGCAGCGCCGCGGCCAGGCCGGTCGCAAACGTCTCGTCCAGGATAACCACGTTGGCTTCCCGTGCCAGCAGCAGACTGAACGGGTCGATATTGCTGGAGCCTACCGTGGCCCAGCCCGTATCCACCACGGCAACTTTGGCATGCAGGAAACTTTTACGGTACTCGACGATGCGTACGCCTGCAGTCAGCAACGGCGGATACAGCGCACGGCAAGCATGGTGCAACAGCCAGTATTCCACGCGCCCCTGCAACAACAGCGTCACTTGCACGCCACGACCGGCAGCCGCCATCAGAGCCTGACGGAAGACACGCCCCGGAAAGAAATAGGCATTGGCCAGCAGGATCCGGGTCTGCGCGTGTTCGATCGCATCGAGGTAGGCTTCCTCGATGTCGCGCCGATGGCGCAGGTTGTCGCGCAGTACCAGCCGGGCCCGCATGCTGCCGCTACGCACGCCCTCTGGTAACGCCCAGCGCAGGGGGACAAAGCGCCGCTTGAGACTGGCCCACAGCACCAGACGCCACAGTCTCGCCATGGCCCGGTGAACATCCGTCACGACTGGCCCTTCGATACGCACGGCAAAGTCGAAGCGCGGATGGCGGGGCCCGACGGGTTCGAAATCATCGATGATATTGATGCCACCCACGAAGGCGATGCGCGCATCCACCACGGCCAGCTTGCGATGCAGGCGGCGCAGTCGGTAACGACGGGCCAGCAAGGGCTTGAGTTCACGCCGGAAGATCATCACCTCGACTCCGTCCGCGGCCAGATCGTCCATCAGTTCCTGCACGAAATCACGCCCGCCGAAGCCATCCACTATCAGGCGCACTCGTACTCCGCGCAGCACGGCGGCACTAAGCGCAGCCGCCACCTCCCGGCCAACCGCATCCGGCTTGAAGATGTAGGTTTCAAGCAGGATTTCCTCCCGCGCGCCCGCAATGGCCGCCAGCAAGGCCGGGAAATACTCGCCGCCGCTGTGAAGCAGCTGGATCTGGTTGCCCGGACGCGGCCCGCTCATGTCAGCCGTAATTCCGTAAGTAGCGGCGCATGATCGGAAATGCTGGCCCAGGGGCGCCCCCACAGCACGCGCGCGGAAATCGGACGCATGCCACGAACATAAATGCGGTCGAGGCGCAGCACTGGTAGCGAACTCGGGAAACTGCGCGCACTTTGCCCATGCAGCGCGGAGAACGCTTCGACGAGACCGAGCTGACGGGCCAGCCAGTCATTGGCACGTGTACGCCAGTCATTGAAATCGCCGGCAATCACCAATGGCGCGCGGGCCGGCACATGGGTCTGGACGTAGTCGGCCAGCATCACCAATTGGCGGCGGCGCTGAGCCTCCGTCAGGGAGAGATGCACGCACAGGCAATGCACCTCTCGTCCGCCCGCCATGGCCAGTTCGCAATGCAGAATGCCCCGCTGCTCCAGCCGGGACTGGCTGACATCCTGATTGCGCGCGCGCTGGATCGGATAACGCGACAACACGGCGTTGCCATGGTGCCCATGGTCGTAGGCGGCATTGACGCCATAGGCCGCATGCAGCCGCTCGCCGGCGAGAAACTCATGCTGCGGAGAGTCCGGCCAGTCGCTATGGCGCTGCGCGTGATGCAGATGCAGACCCTGCACCTCCTGCAGCAGCGTGATGTCGGGGTCGAGCTGGCGCAGGCATTCGCGCAGCTCGTGGATCATCATGCGACGATTGAGCTGCGAGAAACCCTTGTGAATGTTGTAACTGCAGATACGCAGGCTGTTTGCCATGATCCCCGCATGCGGCGTCAGGATACTGCCAGCATGCGCTCCAGTGACAGACGGGCCATCCCGGCTTCATGGGCTGGCACCGTGATGCGGTTGACGACATTCCCTGCGACGAGATTCTCCAGCGTCCAGGCCAGATGTTGCGGGTCGATGCGCTGCATGGTCGAACACATGCATACCATCGGCGACATGAACTGCACCAGCTTGCCCTCGTGCTTCACTTTCTCTGCGAGGCGGCTGACGAGGTTCAGCTCGGTGCCGACCAACCACTGGGTGCCCGGAGCGGCTTCCTTGACGACTTTGAGGATGTATTCGGTGGAGCCCACATAATCGGAGTTCAGGCAGACCTCGAAGGCCGACTCGGGGTGCGAGATCACGATGCCTTCCGGATGCTCCTGACGCCACTGGCTGATGTGCGCGGGCTGGAACATCTGGTGCACAGAGCAATGCCCCTTCCACAGCAGCATCCTGGCCTTGCGGATCAGTTCCGGCGTGAGTCCGCCGTAGGGCTGGTCGGGGTCCCACACCACCATGTCTTCCAGCGGAATGCCCATCTTGTACCCACTCCAGCGCCCCAGATGCTGATCGGGAAAGAACAGGATCTTCTCGCGCTGGGCGAAACTCCACTCCAGGATCTTCGGCGCATTGCTGGAGGTGCACACGATGCCGCCATGCTCACCGCAGAAAGCCTTCAGGTCTGCTGCAGAGTTAATGTAGGTAACCGGCGTCACAAGCTCATCCGGTGTGCCCAGCACTTCGCGCAGTTCGCGCCAGCAGCGCTCGACCTTGGCCAGGTTGGCCATATCGGCCATCGAACAGCCCGCAGCCAGATCGGGCAGGATGGATATCTGCTCCGGCTTGGAGAGGATGTCTGCCACCTCGGCCATGAAATGCACACCGCAGAACACGATGAATTCGGCATCGGTCTCGCCAGCCAGGCGCGAAAGCTTCAACGAGTCGCCGGTGAGATCGCGATGCTGGTAGACATCGGCACGCTGATAGTGGTGCACCAGCAGCACGACACGCTTGCCCAGCTTTTCCTTGGCGGCGCGGATGCGCTCATGCGCCTCGGCATCCTTGAGGGCGTTGAAAGGGTCGAAGGCGATCGGGGAAGTCTGCATGCTGGTCCAGCTCGTGAAAGGAATGCGCCGGCTCGACATGGCCGGAAGGGCGGATTCTACCCGGTCGTACGCTCGGCAGACTCAGGACTGGGACCAGGGCAATCCGGCATGTCGCCAGCCCCCCACCTTGCCGCGCTGACCACTGGCATCCTTGTCGCCTTCGAAGCCCTCCAGCACGTTATAGCTGTTGCCCAGCCCGGCAGCGGCGGCGGCCATCGCGGCATTGTGCGAACGCGCCCCTGAGCGACAGATGAACAGCAACAAGGCTTCCGGATCGATTTCCCGCTTCAGCTGGGTCAGGAAATGAGGATTGGGAATGCTGCCCGGATAGCTGTTCCATTCGATCTCGACAGACCCTGGAATACGCCCGACCCAATCCAGTTCGGCGCGCGTACGGATATCCACCAGGCGCGCCGAGGGCGCAAGCTTCAGCACGGCGGCAGCCTCCTTTGGAGTCAGGGCGCCAGCGTAGGTCAGATCCATCTTTTCCGCCCGTGCGGCAGCAAGGCCAAGCAGATCGCTCAGGGATACGGATTCCATGATTTTGTGACTCTTCTTTCGGGATATCGACCCCTGAAGTTTAGGGCCTGTTCCGTGCGGCCGCAGCAGTCACCCCGGTAAACCGCAGGCAATGCAACGGCAATACGACGTAAGCTGGCAGCCTAAAAGAGAACTTTTTTTTCATGGCGCGGCCTCGCCATGCCGCGCCCACGAGGAACTGAGAACGGAAAAGACCACAACCAGAGTGTGGTCGAATGCCTCTGTTCGCACCACAAAAGAGTCAAAAGCACCAATGCGGGGCACAAAAATGGTGCAGCCTACGCTGCCACATGCAGACAATGTGCTTGTGGCACAATCTTGCGGCCTCCCGCCGCGCCTCCCGGCGCGCCAATCCATCTCGGGCAGGGGGAGACTGCGCGCAAAAACATGGCACGGATTCTGCTACAAATCCGGCGTTCGTGATTGGCCACGCTCAGGCCCGTCAACCGTTCCACCATCTCGGATAAACCTACCAGGAGTGAGAGTGTCATGACCCCTCAAGACGTAATCAAGCTGATCAAGGAAAGCGACGCGAAGTTCGTGGACCTGCGCTTCACCGATACCCGTGGCAAGGAACAGCACGTGACCGTGCCCTCGCACGTGGTCGACGAAGAGTGGTTCGAGCGTGGTCACGCCTTTGACGGCTCCTCCATCGCAGGCTGGAAGGGTATCCAGGCCTCCGACATGCTGCTCGCTCCGGACGCCAGCACCGCCAAGGTTGATCCTTTCTTCGACGAAACCACCGTCTTCATCACCTGTGACGTCATCGAGCCGTCCGACGGCAAGGGTTACGACCGCGACCCGCGCTCCATCGCCAAGCGCGCCGAAGCCTATCTGAAGTCCTCCGGCCTGGGCGACACCGCCTTCTTTGGCCCGGAACCCGAATTCTTCATCTTCGACGGCGTGAGCTGGTCCGCCGACATCTCCGGCTGCTTCGTCAAGATCAAGTCCGACGAAGGCGCATGGGCTACTGCCGAAGATCAGGACGGCAACAACATCGGTCACCGCCCGACCGTCAAGGGCGGTTACTTCCCGGTTCCCCCGGTTGACAGCCACCAAGACATCCGCGCCTCCATGGTGCTGATCCTCGAAGAGCTGGGCATCCCCGTCGAAGTGTTCCACCACGAAGTGGCCACCGCCGGTCAGAACGAAATCGGCACCAAGTTCAGCACCCTGGTGCAACGCGCCGACTGGACCCAGACCCTGAAGTATGTGGTGCACAACGTTGCACACCAGTACGGCAAGACCGCCACCTTCATGCCCAAGCCCATCGTTGGTGACAACGGCTCCGGCATGCATGTGCACCAATCCGTCTGGAAGGATGGCAAGAACCTGTTCGCCGGCAACGGCTACGCAGGCCTGTCCGAGTTCGCGCTGTACTACATCGGCGGCATCATCAAGCACGCAAAGGCGCTGAACGCCATCACCAACCCGGGCACCAACTCCTACAAGCGTCTGGTTCCGCACTTCGAAGCTCCGGTGAAGCTGGCCTACTCGGCTCGCAACCGCTCCGCCTCGATCCGCATCCCGCACGTTTCCAGCGACAAGGCCCGCCGCATCGAAACCCGCTTCCCGGATCCCCTGGCCAACCCCTATCTGGCCTTCTCCGCACTGCTGATGGCCGGCCTGGACGGCGTGCAGAACAAGATCCACCCGGGCGAAGCTGCCGACAAGAACCTGTACGACTTGCCGCCGGAAGAAGACGCAAAGATCCCGACCGTGTGTGCCTCGCTTGAAGAAGCCCTGGCTCACCTGGACAAGGATCGCGAATTCCTGACCCGTGGCGGCGTGTTCAGCAACGACTTCATCGACGCTTACATCGATCTGAAGATGAGCGAAGTGAACCGTACCCGCATGACCACGCACCCGGTCGAATTCGACATGTACTACTCGCTGTAATCCGCTCCGCGGACTTCGGCGATCAGGATGGGCCCGCAAGGGCCCATCCTTTTTTTGGGCCCACACCACGCCGATCGGCGAACGTTTTGTGTTTTGATGCTTCGAGCCTAAACTGCCCCACGCTTGAAGCCTTCAGGATCCACACCATGCCCCGCTTCCTTCACGCATCGCTGCTGTTGGCGTGCGCCGGCCTCCTTGCCCCGGGCATTGCTCACGCAGACATCTACAAATGCGTCGATGACCAAGGCCACACCACCTATACCAATGATCGTCCCGCGCAGGAGCGACGCAAGCAGTGCACCCTGATGACCCGCGAACAGCCGGTCTCCACGGTATCTCCCATACGCTCCAGCAGCACGCCAACGCCAGCCAACTTCCCGCGGGTCGACCAGAGCACCCAGAAACGACGCGATGACGATCGCCTCCGTATCCTGGAAACGGAACTCGACAGCGAAAGCAAACAGCTTGAGACCGCACGCAAGGAGCTGACCGAACAGGAAAGCGTGCGCCTTGGGGACGAGCGCAACTATCAGCGCTACCTGGATCGCATCAAGACCTACAAGGACAAGGTTGAGCTGCACGAACGCAACATCGAAGCCATCAACCGGGAAATCAGCAAGCTCAGATAACGGCCTGCTTCTTGCTTGTGGTCTTCCTCCATGAGCCCAGCCCTTCAGTCTCCGCAAGCCACGCCCCTGTCCAGCTCCACAGCCGGACTAGAGTTGCTTTCATCCGCCGTGGTGATGGTCAGCGCGGACCGCTCGGTCTGCTACGTCAACCCTTCAGCCGAGCACCTGTTCGCCGCCAGTGCGCGACAATGCCTGGGCCAGCATCTCTCGGCACTACTGGGCGATCTGCCAGGCCTCTGGGCCGCACTGGACAATGCCCTGGCCAACAACTGGAGCTATTCCGGCCAGAATCTCGCGGTCAAACGCCCTGGCATCCAGGCGCTGCATCTGGACTGCACGGCCACGCCGGTCGATCTCCCTCCGGCCCGTCTGCTGCTGGAATTCCGCCCGCTGGATGCCCAGCTCAAGGTGGCACGTGAAGAACGGCTGGCCGAGCAGCAGCAGGCGAACCGCGAACTGGTCCGCAGTCTGGCTCACGAGATCAAGAATCCGCTCGGCGGCATCCGCGGCTCGGCTCAATTGCTTGAGCGCGAACTGGACGATCCGCAGTGGCGCGAATACACCCAAGTGATCATCGCCGAGGCGGATCGCCTGCAAGATCTGATGAACCGGCTGCTCAACTCGCACCGGATGATGCACCCGAGCATAGTCAACGTGCATGACGTGCTCGAACGCGTGCTGCGTCTGATCCAGGCCGAATTCCCCAAGATCGGCATCCGCAGAGACTATGACATCAGTCTTCCCCAGTTGACCGCCGATCGCGAGCAGCTCATCCAGGCCGTACTCAATATCGCGCGCAACGCTGCGCAGGCGCTGGATGGCGCGGGAGACATCGTACTGCGCACCCGTGCTGCCCGACAGGTCACCCTGGCCAAGCGCCGCCACAAACTGGCACTGGAATTGCAAGTCCTCGACAACGGCCCCGGTATCCCCGAGGACATCCGCGACAAGATCTTCTACCCTCTGATATCCGGGCGTGAAGGCGGAAGCGGTCTCGGCCTGTCGATTGCCCAGAGCTTCGTCGAACAACACCAGGGCACCATCGAACTGGAAAGCGAGCCGGGCCGCACCTGCTTCACGATCCTCCTGCCCATCACCCAGGCATGAGCGTGTCGCCCCGACATGACGAACACAACACGGAAACAACGCTATGAATGCTGTCTGGATCGTCGACGATGATCGCTCCATCCGCTGGGTCCTGGAAAAGGCGCTCGCCCGTGAAAACATCGCCCACCGCAGCTTTTCATCGGCCACAGAAGCCGTTGCCGTGCTTGACGCCAATGGCGCCCCTCCCCAAGTCCTGATCTCGGATATCCACATGCCCGGCGAATCCGGGCTGGTGCTGCTACAGCGCGTCAAGGCCAAGCACCCCAGCCTGCCCGTCATCATCATGACGGCCTATTCCGATCTGGACAGTGCGGTCTCAGCATTCCAGGGGGGCGCTTTCGAGTATCTGCCCAAGCCTTTCGACGTCGACCAGGCGCTGAACCTGCTCAAGCGGGCACTCAAGGAAAGCGCGCCCCATGATGGTGCAGACGAAGAGTCCACTTCCGTGCCTGAAATTCTCGGCCACGCGGCTGCAATGCAGGAAGTATTCCGCGCCATCGGTCGCCTGTCGCAATCCATTGCCACGGTGATGATCAATGGAGAATCCGGCACAGGCAAGGAACTGGTGGCCCGTGCGCTGCATCGCCACAGCCCGCGTCGCGAAGGCCCCTTTATCGCCATCAATACCGCCGCCATCCCGCGTGACCTGCTCGAATCGGAACTCTTCGGTCATGAGCGCGGCGCCTTCACCGGTGCGGCAGCACAACGCCGGGGGCGCTTCGAGCAGGCTGAAGGCGGCACCCTGTTCCTCGACGAAATCGGCGACATGCCGGCCGAACTGCAGACCCGTCTGCTGCGCGTACTCTCGGACGGGCATTTCTATCGCGTCGGCGGCCATACGCCAGTGAAGGCCAACGTCCGCGTCATCGCCGCCACCCACCAAAATCTTGAGCAACGCGTCCGTGACGGCCTTTTTCGCGAGGACCTCTTCCACCGCCTCAACGTGATCCGTCTGCGCCTGCCGCCGCTACGCGAACGCCGCGAAGACGTTCCGCTGCTTGCCAAGCACTTCCTGTCACACAGCAGCCAAGAGCTTGGCGTTGAAACCAAGCGCCTCACCGAAGCTGCGCTCAAGCATCTGCAATCCTTTGATTTCCCCGGCAATGTCCGCCAGCTGGAAAACCTTTGCCACTGGCTGACCGTGATGGCCCCAGGCCAGACCGTGGACGTTGCGGATCTGCCAGCCGAACTGCGCGATGCACCCAACCAAGGCCAAAATACCGGCGCAGGCAACAGCGACTGGCTCAGTGCCCTGGATGCGGAAGCAGACCGGTTGATCGCCCAAGCCCCCGGCGAGGTGTTCGACCGCCTCTCACGCGAATTCGAAAAGCACCTGATCCTGCGCGCGCTGGCAAGTACGGGCGGACGCCGTGTGGAGGCTGCACAGATCCTCGGCATCGGGCGCAACACCATCACCCGGAAGATCCAGGAGCTGGGGATAGATGCTGGGCGCGGTGAAGACTGAGCCCTGACGGAGCCCGCTCCGCAGAAGGCAGGCAAACTGGGCGCATCCGGGCTAGACTCTCGGCTTTTCGCAAGCCAGCGTCTCATGCCCGCCCCAGCAGTTCCCCCTTTCGACTATCTGCTCCTGCGCGAAACCTTGGGGAGTTTCGCTCCGCGCTTCGATGTCGAACATCGCCAGCAATGTGACTCCACCAATGCGCAGTTGCTGGCGTCCCCTCGAGCTGCGGGCAGTGTATTAGTCTGTGACGAGCAACTGGCCGGACGGGGGCGTCGGGGACGTCGCTGGGTTTCCGCGCCTGGCAGCAGCCTTACATTTTCGCTCCTCTGGCGTCTACCGCGCGGGCGCTCCGCCACCGGACTCAGCCTCGCCGTCGGCGTTGGCATCGTAAGCGCACTGGAAACGCTGGGCATTGAAGGGACTGGCCTGAAATGGCCCAACGACATCTGGCTCAAGGGACGTAAGCTGGGCGGCGTACTCATCGAAGCGCTCCCGGAGCGCAGCAATCCTGGGCTGGTCATCGGTATCGGCCTGAACCTTCGATCCTCGCCAGGCTGGCAGACAGAAATTGGCCGCACTCCCGCCAGCCTGGACGAAACCGGGCCGGTACCGCCGCGCGAGACAGTGCTAGCGCATCTGCTAAAGACCTTGCACGTCACACTTGAAACATTCGGTCTGCAAGGCTTCGATGCAACGCAAGATATCTGGAATAGTCACAATGCCTTGCGCGGGCAGCAGGTTCTGATATCCCAGGAAAATACCGAATGGCAAGCAGAATGCGGCAATGTCGACTCCGAAGGCGCCTTGACGCTGCACTTGCCGGACGGCTCGTCACGGCACATCACGGCAGGCGACATCAGCCTGATTCCGCTGGAGCCTTGAATCATGTATCTGCTCATCGATGCTGGCAACAGCCGGATCAAATACGCCTGGCACGACAGCCAGCACTGGCTTGGCCACGACAGTTGCAGCACGGACCGGCCACAGCTGATGCTGCCACCCAACCTGTCGGTCACCCGGATCGTAGCCTCCAATGTCGCAGGCTCAGCCGTGGCAGAAGCACTGCAAACTGAGCTCACGCCTCTGGCGGCCCCCATTGAATGGCTGAAGGCCTCTGCCGAACGCTGCGGTGTACGCTGCGCGTATCCGGACCCCGCTCGCCTGGGGGCAGATCGCTGGGCAGCCGTAATTGCGGCCTGGCACCGAACGCGCAGCGATTGTCTGGTGGTCTGTGCTGGCACGGCAACCACCGTGGATCTCGTACGCGCGGATGGGCAACACCTTGGAGGTTGCATTCTCCCCGGGCTGGGGTTGATGCGCGAATCTCTTGCGCAGAGCACCGCCTCACTGCCCGAAACAGGCGGAGAGTTCCGACTGCCCGCAATCAACACCGCGGATGCCATCGCCACCGGCTGCCTGCTTGCGCAGCTGGGCGCCATCAATGCACAGCATCAACAACTTTCTGGGGCTGCACCAATCCTGCTGACAGGAGGGCATGCGCCAGCGCTGCTGCCGCTTTGTGGAACACAGGCCTCCCATCAACCTACCCTGATTCTCGACGGGCTGCTGCAGGTCGCAACCAGTGAACTGCCCTGCTGACCACCTGGCTTAGAAGCCTGCTCGCTGCGCTGGATAATCGTGCCCATGAAGGCCTTGCGCGTTCCCTTCCTCCTGTTGCTGATATTCAACGTGATCGCGGCACTGTTCGTCGCCCTGAATCTGTTGGGGCGACGCATGCCCTGGGATGAACCGGGCGAAAGCGCACGCCTCGGGCGACAGCTGGCCCCCGAACAGATCCGTCTGGTCACGACACCTGCTGTACCCGCGTCATCCCCCAGGGCCGCTGCAAGCGCCCCTGTAGCCGGCCTACTGTGCAGTATCGTCAGCGGTCTGACCCAGGATGAAGCGCAGCAACTCGAGGGACAGGCCCAAGAGTATGCACAACGTCTGGAAATGAGCATCAGTGCTCGCGTCAGCGGCATCTCCGCGCCCTCTTACTGGGTGCACATTCCTCCTTCCGGCGGCAAGGAAGGTGCGACCCGGCGTGCAGAGATCCTGACGCGCGCAGGCCTCACTGATCTCATCATCATCCGCGACCCCGGCCCCAACCAGTTCGCCATTTCACTTGGCCTGTTCCGTAGCGAGGAAGCTGCTCGTCGCCTGTTTGACCAGTTGCGCAAGCGCAATGTCATCAACGTCCGCCTGACCGTACGCGATAACACGGGCAACAACGCACGCGTCGAACTCAAAGGTCCTGACCAGATCCTGGATGCCATGGTCAGCGACTTCATCTCCACGCATTCCCATGCCCGCCGTAGCGACAGCTGCCATGCAGCCTGAACGCCTGCCCGTGGTCGGTCTGACCGGCGGGATCGGCAGTGGCAAGAGCTCCGCCTCGCAGCATTTCAAAGCATTGGGAATCACGGTGGTCGATACCGATGCCGTCTCCCGTCAGCTCACCGGAGTTGGTGGAGAGGCCATGTCTGCCATCCGCCAGACCTTCGGTATGCACATGCAAGAGGCGGACGGCGCACTCGATCGCGCTGCAATGCGCCATCTGGTCTTCTCCGACCCGGAAGCCAGGAAACAACTGGAGGCCATTCTGCATCCGATGATCCGGGCCCGTGCAGAACTGGAGTTGCGGCAAGCCTGCTCTCCATACGCGATACTGGAGGTTCCGCTGCTGGTCGAGTCCCGCCATTTCATGCAACGCTGCAACCGCATCCTGGTCATCGATTGCCCGCCGGATTTACAGCTCGAACGCGTCGTGGCACGCAGCAATCTGAGTCCGGCAGAGGTTGAACGCATCATCTCTGCACAGGCCAGCCGCCCGCAGCGGCTGGCTGCTGCAAGCGAAGTCATTGAAAACACAGGCAGCCTGGAAGATCTCAAGCATTCGGTGCAGCGCATGCACGAGTTCTATGTCCTTGAATTCACTCAACAGAAACGCGGATGTTATGATGCCGTGACTAAAGCCGGACACTCCGGCGGACAAGACCGATAGTGGCCCGCGTGATCACCTACGAATATCCTCTCAGCGAACGCATCCGTACCCTGCTGCGGCTGGAAGACCTGTTCGACAAGGTCGTGCATTTCACGCTCGCCGATGGAGCCTACGAGCACAACGCAGCCATTCATGCGATTTTCGAAATCCTTGAAGTCGCTGGTCGTGCAGACCTGAAGGTAGACCTTGTTCAGGAACTCGAACGCCAGCGTCAAATCCTGCTCGGTTTTCGCGACAATCCGCATATCTCCGAAGAAGCACTGGCTGGTGCGCTGTATGAGATCGAGCAGGCCAGCAGCGCGCTGCTGGCCATGGCTGGACGCGTAGGACAATATCTGCGCGATTCGGAGTGGCTGATGGCAATACGCTCCCGTGCAGGTATTCCGGGAGGCTCCTGCGAATTCGATCTGCCCTCCTACCACTACTGGCTGAATCACGACTCGGCCCAACGCCGACACGATCTCCAGACCTGGACATCACCGATGTTCCCGCTGCGAGACGGACTTGCAATCATTCTTCGCCTGTTGCGCGAGAGCGGGCGCCCCGAGTATCAACTCGCACGCCAGGGCAGTTACCAGATGATGATGAGTGGGCGCAACGCGCAGCTGGTCCGCGTGCGTGTTCAACGGGATGACAAGGTGATCCCGGAGATCAGCGCCAATCGCTATGCTTTCAACATCCGTTTCGTCTTCCCGGACACCATCTCTCGTCCGCGCCCTGCGGAAACGGATGTCCGCTTCGAGCTGACCTGCTGCACGCTCTGAAGAAGAGCGCTGCCACGCACTCCCACAGGGAGCATTGCGGCCTCAACCCGCCCCGAAGACAAAAAGGGCTCGCCTGCGCGAGCCCCGTTGCATACGGGCATCACCGGCCTACATCAACCCGCCTTTCATCATGAAGGTCACTTCGGCCTGGAAAGTCCTTGCATCCAGCCCTAGCAAATCGTCCTCCAGGCGAGAGGCATATTCGCGCTGAGGCACCAGTTCAGCCTCCATGCCTTCGCGTTCCAGTTCCATATCCGCGTGGAACACATGGTGCTCCAGCCCAGGTCTCTCCAGATCCAAAATTCTCATGACTCACCTCCTTTGCGGACAATGCCGGATCGGCCTTGCTAGAACCTGCCTTCGATCATCTCGCCATCGACACTGGTCGAGTGCTCGGAATCAGGCCCTGAGTTCAGGCTAAGCAAGAAAAGAGGATTGCGTTATCAGGGTTTTCGAAAAGAGGGAAAACCCAATCGGGAGAGATTTGATAAAAAAACGGGAAACCACGCTGTGGTTTCCCGTCCAGAAATGAGGAAATCCGCAATCGGACTTCCCTCCCCCTTCTTGCGCCTTACTGGCGCACCCCGGTAAGCATCAGGGCCTTAAATCCTGCTCAGCGTTTTCGGCAAACCGGACCCTTGCATCAAGGGCCCGGTTGCCCCGGGAGCTGCTGCCAATGGCGCGCTCCACTATTGTTGGCGTATCGCTGAGTTACGCCTGTCTTTTCCAGATCCCCATGGTGTGCCTTGGCGCTTTGCGGTCGCGGAGGCCAACTCCGTGGTGAGAAGAATTCTTACACATCACAGGGTCTTATGTCCCGATCAATTTTATTTTTTTGCTTAAAAATTTTTTATGCGCCGCCGGAATTTACTTTCCCAATCAAACACATAAGGGTTTTCCCTTACATTCATCGTCATATCGCCAGACGAGAAAAAAGCGCGGAGTCATAGACTCCGCGCTTTGCTTGAGGATTCCCCGCCAGTGTCGTCAGGCCGTCATCCTGAACCGGAGTTCAGGGGGTCGTCGCCCGGCCGCATCAGGTGCGCCCGAAAAAGGGCGCTCACAACAGCGGGGGGGTGGGCCAACAACCATGTCGCGTAGACATTGGTTCAAGGAGTATTTGGCCCTAACGAACACCGCAGGGGAAAACAGTCGGACCGCTTTGTTGCTGCAGCCTTTGTCTGGTTTATGGGTCAGGCCTCCAGGAAAAGCTGTGAGGATTTGTCCTGACTACCAAGAATTCCTAAAAAAGCTTCTCCTGTCTGGCTGAAGCTTCGTCGATCTGTTCGACCATGCGGGCGATTCTACGACGATAGGCCGGCATGTCCAAGCCCGCCGTGCGTTCCATCAGCACGGCTTCATGCGCGATCATCAGAGCACACATCACGGCAGTGGATTCACTGCCGGATGAGGTCTTGCCCGTCAGCGACTGCAGCTTCGCATTCACCATCTCCACAGCAGCCAGCAGGGTTTCCTTCTCTTCCGGCTTGATGGAGACCTGATATTCACGCCCCATGATCTGCAGCTGCAGCGTCTCACTCACTGGCTATCCTCCGGCGGCAGGCGCTTGAGCAGGTTTTCGACCCTCACACTGACCGCGTCGAGCTTTTCCTCAAGGCGGCTGTTGTCGGCCTGCAGAGTTGCGACCCGCGTGGTCAGTTCACGGTTTTCCATATGCAGGCCACGATATTCGGCAAGCAGGCTGGTGAGGCGTTCTTCGAGGCTGGTGATCTCGGCGTCCATGGCGCAGGATGGTAGTGCCCGCTACGGAAACAGGTCAAGGCGGGACGAAGCAATCGACGCCACCGTCCGTCCTACGCTACCATCCGCGCCTGCTTCTGGTGTCCGGGTGCCCACGTGCCCGGATTAAACGGGAAGCCGGTGCGCAGCCTCACTGCAATGCCAGCACTGCCCCCGCAACGGTAAGCACGTCAATGGGCGATACGAGCCACTGTGCAGTCGCATGGGAAGGCATCGCTCAGGAGGGGAACCCTCGCGTGCGAGTCCGGAGACCGGCCCGAAGCATCTCGAGGTGCATTGCGGAGGGCGATGTACGGGTCGCCGACGCGCTTCCCCCATTTCCTGCCCGGCATCCCGCCCCTGTCATCAACCGTGCGGGCGGCACGGAAGGAGCTTGTCTTGAATCCAATCCCTCTAAAGACCCTGCCGGCAGCTCTGCTGCTGGTTTTTGCCCATGCAGCGGCTTCTGCCGCCGAAACCGAGCTGGAAACCATCGTCGTCACGGCCAACCGTGTCGCGCGTACCGCCGATGAAACCCTTGCTGCGGTTACCGTGATCACGCGCAAGGACATCGAACGCCAGCAGGCCACATCGGTTCCCGACCTCCTGCGCGGACTGCCCGGCGTACAGTTTTCCAACAATGGCGGCCCCGGCAAGAGCACTTCCCTGTTCCTGCGCGGCACCAACAGCAACCATACGCTGGTACTCATCGACGGCGTTCGTGTCGGCTCGGCCACAACAGGCACCTACGGCCTGCAGGACCTGCCGATCGCACAGATCGAACGCATCGAAATCGTGCGTGGCCCCCGCTCCAGCCTGTACGGCTCCGATGCCATCGGTGGAGTGATCCAGATCTTCACACGCAAAGGACCGCAACCGGCATCCCTGAGCCTGGGCGCAGGCAGCCGCCAGAGCTTCGAAGCTGCGGTCGATGGCGGGGTCGGAACGGCGGACCTGTGGTTCAACGCCGGGGTGTCGAGCAGTTCCACACGCGGCATCAATGTCAGCGACACCGCCAACGAGCCGGACCGCGATGGCTACACACGCAGCGACGTGAACGTACGCGGCGGCGGGCGCCTCGGTACATCGCTCTCCTATGACGTTCAGGCCCGTCACCTTGAAGCACGCAACAAATACGATGGCACACCGAACGTCAGCGATATCACGCAGGAACTCTTCACCGGCAATCTGCGTTATGACGTGAACGAGCGCTTCGCCAGTTCGCTGCGCCTTGCCCAGAACCTCGATGCCACGACAAGCCTGAAGGAAGAGCGTTTCTATTCGCGCATCGACACGCGTCGCAACCAGGCCAGCTGGCAGAACGACTTCACGCTCGCAGCAGGCCACCAGTTCGTCACAGGCCTCGACTGGCAATACGACGAGGTGCTGAGCAACAACGCCTACGCGCGTGCGAAACGCACCAATCGCGCGGTCTTCCTCGAATATCTGGGCGAAGCCGGTCGCGCTGACATCCAGCTGTCCGGCCGCCACGACAGGAACGAAGCCTTCGGCAACCACAATACCGGCAGCGCGGCCGTGGGCTTCACCCTCTCGCCCGCATTGCGCCTGCACACCAGCTATGGCACGGCCTTCAAGGCGCCGACCTTCAACGATCTCTATTACCCACCCTCGTGCTATACGGATAATGTCGGCACTACGTACTGCTACGTCGGCAACCCGGACATCAAACCCGAAACCTCGCGGACGACGGAGGCCGGTGCAGGCGGCAAACTCGGCGATTTTTCCTGGGATGCCAGTCTGTTCAGGACCCAGGTCAGCAACCTGATCGAATGGCAGACCGATCCAGCCAATACAAACAACACCATTCCCACCAACGTCGCACAGGCGCGCATTACCGGCCTTGAACTCTCGGCGTCTCAAAAACTGGGCGACACGACAATCGCCGCGAACGCCACATTCCTGGACCCCAAGAACCGCTCCGAAGGCGCCAACGACGGCAAGCTGCTGGCACGCCGCGCCCGTCAGAGCGGGCGTATCGACGTGGATCACCAGTTCGGCAGATGGGGGCTGGGCACCACGCTGAACGCAGTCGGCAAGCGCTATGACAACGCGGCCAACTCCATCAAGCTGGGGGGCTATGCCACGGCGGATCTGCGCGCCGAGTATGCGATCAACCCGGAATGGCGCTTGCAGACACGCATCGCCAACCTGTTCGACAAACGCTACCAGACCCCCAACAGCTACCATCAGGAGGGTTTCGGGGCCTTCATGACCCTGCGTTATCAGGCCAAACCGTAAGATAAATGGCGCATGGCTTCAGGCCGCGACCGGCCTGGAGCCTGACCCACAAAGGGCATTGCCCGACCACGGCGATGCTCCTCCATGGAGGCAATGACCATGCAAGACGCTGATCGCGAAGCCCGCCACCAGGCGCGCATGGCGCGCAAGAAAGCCATCATCGACGCCCACATCGCCGCCGCCGATGAAGAACGCGGCCTGCTGCTGATCAACACCGGCAATGGCAAGGGCAAGAGCAGCGCGGCCTTCGGTGTGCTCGCGCGCGCGCTGGGCCATGGCATGAACTGCGCGGTGATCCAGTTCATCAAAAGCCGTTCGGATACCGGCGAGGAAGCCTTCTTCCGCGATCATCCGCGCGTGAAATGGCACGTCATGGGCGACGGCTTCACCTGGGACACGCAGAACGACGCCCAGGACCGTGCCACCGCCCGCACCGCCTGGGAACAAGCCGTCGGCTATCTGCGCGATCCCGCCATCGACCTGCTCATCCTCGACGAATTCACCTACACCCTCAAATACGGCTGGCTGCCGCTGGAGAAAGTCAGCCGCGAACTCATGAGCCGCCCCGAAATGCAGCACGTGATCATCACGGGCCGCGCCGCACCCGAGGGGCTGATCGAGATCGCCGATACGGTAACCACCATGGACCTCACCCGGCACGCCTATCACGCAGGCGTCAAAGCCATGCCGGGCATCGAATGGTAGGCAAGGCATGAGCTGTCGCGCCTTCCTCGTCACCGCGCCGGCCTCGGGTCAAGGCAAGACCACCGTCACCGCAGCGCTGGCCCGTCAGGCGCGCGCGCGGGGCGAGCGGGTCCGGGTATTCAAGACCGGCCCTGATTTCTTCGATCCGATGATTCACGAGGTCGCCAGCGGGGAGTCCTGTCATCAGCTCGACCTTTTCATGGGCGGACTGGCGCATTGCCAGGCGCTACTCGCCGAGGCCGCCCGGGAGGCGAATCTGATCCTCGTCGAAGGCGTGATGGGCCTGTTCGATGGCAAGCCCTCAAGCGCCGACCTCACCCGCGCCTTCAGGCTGCCCATCGTCGCCGTCATCGACGGCAGCGCCATGGCCCAGACCTTCGGCGCCTTGGCCCATGGCCTCGCCAGTTTCCAGCCCGACCTCGAATTCGCCGGCGTGATCGCCAACCGGGTAGCCAGCGAGCGCCACGCCGCAATGCTCTTCGAATCCCTGCCGCCGCAGATCCCCGGGTTGGGCTGGCTGCCGCGCGAAGCCGCGATCACGCTGCCCGAACGCCACCTGGGTCTGCTCCCCGCCGCCGAACTGGCCGATCTGGAAAGCAGGCTGGACAAAGCCGCCACTGCGCTGCACTTCGACGCCTCGCAGCTCCTGGACTGGGAAGGCCCCGGCGATGTGGCGCAGGCCGTAGGTCGGGCTTCAGCCCGATATGAACGCCCGGATGTCGGGCTGAAGCCAGACCCACGGCTCTCCGCCTTGCAGGGCCAACGCATCGCCATCGCCCGCGACGAGGCCTTCTGCTTCATCTACCCGGCCAATCTCGACACTCTGCGCGCGCTCGGTGCCGAACTCGCCTTCTTCTCGCCGCTGCACGACGCCACCCTGCCCGCCTGCGACGCGGTGTGGCTGCCCGGCGGCTATCCGGAACTGCATGCCGCCAGAATCGCCGCCAACGAAGGCATGCAGCTCGCCCTGCTCGCCCATGCCAGCGCCGGCAAACCACTGCTCGCGGAATGCGACGGCATGATGAGCCTGTTCGAAACGCTGGTCACGGCCGATGGCGCCATGCACGCCGGTTTCGGCCTGCTCGAAGGCGGCGCGCTGATGCAGGGCAAGCTCGCCGCGCTCGGCCTGCAAGAGGCCGCCCTGCCCGAGGGCAGCTTGAGGGGCCACAGCTTCCACTATTCGCGTGCCGATACGCCACTCGTGCCCATTGCCCATGGCACCAATCCCAATGGCGGCGCCACCACAGAGGCGGTCTACCGTGTTGGCCGCAGCACGGCCAGCTACATCCATTTCTACTTCCCATCCAACCCTGCCGCCGTGGCGGCCCTGTTCCGCGCATGACGATCACCCTGGCCCTGTTCCTCGGCGTGCTGCTCGACCGCCTGTTCGGCGAACTGCCGCGCTGGCATCCACTGGTGGGTTTCGGGCGCTGCGCAGACTGGCTGGAACGACGCCTCAATCGTAGCCGCGCACGCATTTCGCGCGGCCTGCTGGGCTGGACGCTGCTCGTCCTGCCGCCAAGCCTGCTCGCACTCTGGGCCGCCCGCTTGCCGCAGGGCTGGATCATCGATGCCATCGCGCTCTATTTCGCGCTGGGCGCCCGCGCGCTCGGCGAGCATGGCGCACAGGTCACTCGGGCACTTTAGGCCGGTGATTTGATCGAGGCTCGCCAGCGCACCAGCTATCTCGTCAGCCGCGAGACGGCCGCCATGAACGAGGAACAGGTGGCACGCGCCACCGTCGAATCCCTGTTGGAGAACGGCAACGACGCCATCTTCGGCGCGCTGTTCTGGTGTGCCGTGGCCGGCGCGCCGGGCGTGATCCTGTTCCGGCTCGCCAACACGCTGGACGCCATGTGGGGCTACCGCAACGCGCGCTTCGAATCCTTCGGCAAGATCGCAGCGCGCCTCGACGATCTGCTCAATTTCATCCCCGCGCGCCTCACCGCCCTGAGCTACGCCCTGCTTGGCCGCACCCGCGCGGCACTGGCCTGCTGGCGGCGACAGGCACCCGCGTGGTCCAGCCCCAACGCCGGGCCAGTGATGGCCGCCGGCGCCGGCAGTCTGGGTCTGCAACTGGGCGGTGCCGCGATTTACGAAAGCGTGACCGAAGCACGCCCGCCACTGGGCGAAGGCGCGCCGCCTCACGGCGCCGACATCCCGCGCGCACTGGCGCTGATCTCGCGCAGCCTGTGGCTATGGCTGTTGCTCATCGCACTGGGAGAGGCCTGTGTCCACGCCTTTTGATCCTCACTGCACGGGCCTGCCCCTGCAGCAAGGCGGCCGGCTGCGCACCACCGCACATGAATTCGGCATCCCGCTACGCCACTGGCTGGACCTCTCCACCGGCATCAACCCGCTGGGCTGGCCGGTGCCGCCGCTGCCGGCCGAAGTCTGGCGTCGCCTGCCGGAAGACGACGACGGCCTGACAATGGCAGCCCTGGCCCATGCCGGTGGGCGCCGGCTGTTGCCGCTGGCCGGCAGCCAGGCTGCGATCCAGATGCTGCCGTGGCTGTTCGGTCGCTCGACCGAGGGACGTGCACTTCTTGTTCACGGAGAAAGCCCTCTCCCCCTGCCCCTCTCCCCCGAGGGGAGAGGGGAGCTTCGTGTGCCGCGTTGCGGCGGTCTCAAGGTAGGCATCCTGTCACCCTGCTACGCGGAACACCGGAAAGCCTGGCTGGCCGCCGGGCACCAGGTCGAAGTCATCGACTACGCCGACGCCGAGGCAGCGGTGGCGCGTTGTGACGTGCTGCTGCTCACCAACCCGAACAACCCCACCGGCCGCCTGATTCAACCCGCCACGCTGCGCGACTGGCATGCGCGGCTT
>NZ_MDUX01000092.1 GCF_014736495.1 Candidatus Dactylopiibacterium carminicum | reverse complement strand
GCGCCTTCTTGCATCTCGCATGCGCCTATATCTGGCTACTGTGAACACGCCCTAGGAAATTCACAAAAAAAGCTTTGATTGTGCGCAACAACATCAAAGCTTTTTGTTGCGCCAAATCATGCTGCAGCCTTTTCGCCCATCACATAGCTAACTGACCGATGGCTCCCAAATTAAGTAGCAAACATCGAGCCATACGTATGAGTACGGGCGGACGGGTTTGAACGTACCTTAAATTAGGGACACGAATATTTGCATTCCACCCATGTAAATACAGCTCACCGCGGCATCCTGACAAACCCTTGGTTTCCGCACTGCACAACGCTTTCCCCCCTGCTTTGCGCTAAAGTCCGGGCTTCAGTCATCTTTACCCACATAATCCGGTGGATTTTGCGACATTCGGAGCCCGACAAATCCTATGAAGCTGGCCAGACGTCTGGGCGTGCTTGCCCTGCGCTTACTCGCACGCCTGTTCTTCCGCCTTGAAGTCCGGGGCGATCCGGACGTACGCGCCGAACGCCTGCTCATCATCGCCAACCACGAATCACTGCTCGACGGGCTGCTGCTCGGCATCACCCTGCCGCATGACTCTGTATTCGTGGTGCATACCGGCGTTGTCCGCAGTCCGCTGTTCCGAGCCGTACTGAATCTGGTGGATCATCTGGCGGTCGACCCTACCAGCCCGATGGCGATGAAGACCATCATCCGTCTGGTGGAATCCGGCCGCCCGGTGGTGATCTTCCCCGAAGGCCGCATCACCACCACCGGCAGCCTGATGAAGACCTACGACGGCCCGGCCTTCGTCGCGGCGCGCACCCGCGCCACCATCCTGCCGGTGCGCATCGACGGAGCCGCGCGCACCTACTTCTCGCGCCTCTCCGGCCACCAGCCGCGCCAGCTGTTTCCGCGCATCACTATCTGTATACAGCCGGTCACGCGTCTGGAGATGCCGCAGGTGCCAACCGCCCGTGCGCGCCGCCGCATCGCCGGGGAACGCATGCGTCGCCTGATGCAGGAGATGATCTTCGCCAGCCGGCCGCGCCAGACGCTGTTCGAAGCACTGCTCAGCGCGATCTCCATCCACGGCCGTTCCTGGGCGCTGGTCGAGGACATCAAGCAGATCGAATACACCTATCGCGATCTGCTCAAGATGACGCTGGCCCTGGGCAGGCTGGTATCGCGCAAATGCGCCGACGAGGAGCGTGTCGGCGTGCTGATGCCCAATCTTGCGCCCACGGTCGGCCTGATCTTCGGCCTGTCGGCGTTCCGCCGCGTACCGGCGATGCTCAACTACACCGCGGGCGCCGAAGGCATGCTGGCCTCCTGCCAGGCCGCACAGATAAAACGCATCGTCACCTCGCGCGCCTTTATCGAACAAGGCAAGCTGGAAGACCGCATCGAGTTGCTCTCCAAACACTGCGAGATCCTTTATCTGGAAGACCTGCGCGGCGAGATGACGCTGAAGGACAAGCTCTGGCTGGTCCTCTGGGCCATGCATTTCCCGCAATGGGTGGTACCGCGCGGCGACGCCGAAGAGCCCGCTGCCGTGATGTTCACCTCCGGCTCCGAGGGCAAGCCCAAGGGGGTGGTGCTGTCGCACCGCGCGATTCTCGCCAACATTTAGCAGGCACGCGCCGTAGTGGATTTCTCGGCGGAGGACAAGGTTCTCAACGCGCTGCCGCTGTTCCACTCCTTCGGCCTGACCATCGGCGGTCTGTTGCCCGCCATCTCCGGCGCGCGCGTGTTCCTGTACACCTCGCCGCTGCATTACCGCGTGATCCCGGAACTGGCCTACGACCGCGGCTGCACCATCCTGCTGGGAACCTCCACCTTCCTCGCCAACTACGCCAAGCACGCCCACCCTTACGACTTCTACCGCCTGCGCTACGTGGTGGCCGGCGCTGAAAAACTCACCTCCACGGTACGTAGCCTGTGGTTCGAGAAGTTCGGCATCCGCATCCTCGAAGGCTACGGAGCCACCGAATGCGCACCGGTGCTCGCGGTGAATTCGCGCATGGCCTACCGCTCGGGCTCCGTCGGTCAGTTACTGCCCGGCATCCAGGCGAAACTGGTGCCGGTGCCCGGTGTGGAAACCGGTGGCGCGCTGCATGTGTAAACGGCCCCAACGTGATGAGTGGCTACCTGCGCGTCGACAACCCCGGCGTGCTGGAGCCGCCAGCCTCCGAACTAGGGCCGGGCTGGTACAACACGGGTGACATCGTCGAAATCGACGACGACGGTTTCGTGCACATCGTTGGCCGTCTCAAGCGTTTCGCCAAGGTGGCTGGCGAAATGATCTCGCTCGAAGTGGTCGAGCGCCTGGCCATCGTCGCTTCGCCGGACGCCATGCACGCAGCCTCCAGCCAGCCGGACGCCTCGCGCGGCGAAAACATCCTGCTGTACACCACGGACGCGACTCTCACCCGCGATCGGCTGATCGCCGCCGCACGCGAATCCGGCAGCCCGGAAATCGCCGTGCCGCGCCGGATCATCACGGTCGAGGCCCTGCCACTGCTGGGCACCGGCAAGACAGACTACGTCACCCTCAAACAATGGGCGGAAGCGGCCTGAGCCGTCCGCCCCGAAAGCGAACAACCCGATGCTCCGCTGGATCCTCCGCGCCCTGTTGCGCCCCCTGTTCCGCCTGGCATTCCGCGTGCACGGCAGCGCCCATATCCAGGCCGAACGGCTGCTGATCGTCGCCAACCACGAGTCATTCCTCGATGAATTGCTGCTAGGCCTGTTCCTGCCCCAGAAGCCCGTGGTGGTTGATCTACACCACCGCCACCTGCCACCGTCTGTTCCGCCTCTTCTCGCGCCGTCTGGTCGATTACCTCGCCATCGATCCCAACAATCCGATGGAGATGAAGGGCGTGATCCGCCTGATCGAAAGCGGCCGCCCGGTGCTGATCTTCCCCGAGGGCCGCGTCACCACCACCGGCAACCTGATGAAGACCTACGACGGCCCCGGCTTCATCGCGGCCAAATCCGGAGCCACCATCCTGCCGGTGCGCATCGACGGCGCCGCGCGCAGCCGCTTCTCGCTGCTCGGCAGCCAGGCTCCCCGCACCTGGTTGCCCCGCATCCGCCTGTTCGTGCTGCCGCCCACGCGCATCACCCCGCCCAGCGCGCCACACGGCGAACAGCACTACCTCGCTGGCCAGGCCATGCGCCGCGTGATGACGGATCTGATGTTCGCCGGCCGCCGCGAACAAACCCTGCCCGAAGCGCTCGTCGAAGCCGCGCGCCGACGCGGACGCGGCTGGCGCCTGCTTGGCGACGTGGAACACACCGATTACTCCTACAACGACATCCTGCGCTCAGCCTGGGTGCTGGGCCGCAAGATCGCGCAACGCACGGCGCCGGATGAAACCATCGGCCTGCTGCTGCCCAACGTCGGCGCACCGCTGGCCCTGCTGTTCGGCCTCTCGGCCTGGCGCCGCATTCCCGCACTGCTGCCCTACACGGCTGGCAACACCAGTCTGCGCGCAGCCTGCACGGCTGCCGGCATCCGTCGCGTGATCAGTTCGCGCGAATTCATCGCCCGCTTCAAGCTCGAAGGGAGCCTGCGCGCACTCGACGGACTGGAGGTACTGTGGCTGGAAGACCTGCGCGACGCCATCAGCCTCGGCGATCGCGTCTGGTGGCTGCTGCGTGCGCGTTTCAGCCCGCTGTGCGCTTGCCCGCGCAGCCATGCCGACGACCCGGCACTGGTGATGTTCACTGCCGGCTCGGAAGAGAATCCCAAAGGCGTACTGCTGTCGCACCGCGCACTGCTCGCCAACGTCGCGCAGATACGCGCGGTGCTGGACATCAGCAGCAACGACGTGGTGCTCAACGCCCTGCCGCTGCATCACAGCTTCGGCCTCACCGCCGGCGCGCTGATCCCGCTGCTCTCCGGCGCCAAACTGTTCCTCTACCCCTCACCGCAGCATCACCGTGTCGTCCCCGAACTGGCCTACAACAGCTCGGCCACCATCCTCTGCGGCAACAACAGCTTCCTCGCCAACTACGGCCGCCACGCACACCCCTACGACTTCTCGCGCCTGCGCTGCGTGATCGCTGGCGGGGAGAAGGTGACGCCCGAAGTGCGCGAGCTGTGGTTCGAGAAATTCGGCGCACGCATCTTCGAAGGCTATGGTGCCACTGAAGCCGCCTGTGCCATCGCGCTGAACAATCCGATGGCCAGCCGCTGGGGCAGTGCCGGCCCCTTGCTGCCGGGCATCCAGCATCGGCTGCAACCCCTGCTGGGCCTGCCGGCCAACGCCGGCGTGCTGCACGTGGCCGGCCCCAACATGCTCAGCGGTTACCTGCGCACCACCCACCCCGGCGTGCCGGCGGCACCGCAATCCTGCTTCGGCCCTGGCTGGCTGGATACCGGTGACGTGGTCAGCTTCGACGATGATGGATTCCTCCACGTGCTGGGCCGCGCCAAGCGCCTGCTCACCCACGCCGAAGCATCCGTTTCGCTCGGTCTGATCGAGCTGATCGCCACCGCTGCGGCACCCGATGCCGATCATGCCGCGCTGGAGACGCCACCCGGCGAGATCCTGCTGCTGACCACCGCGCCAGCCTTGGACACGGAAGCCCTGCACACAGCCGCTGCAAGACTTGGCTGGCCGGAGCATGCCCTGCCCGCACGCATCGAGCATCGCGCCAGCCTGCCCATGCTGGCGCCCGGAAAACCCGACTACGCGGCATTGACGCCCTCGGCGTGAGCGACTGGCTTTCGCTGCCGGGGCTGTTCCTCGCCTCGCTGCTGGCCGCCACGCTGCTGCCCACCTCATCCGAAGCACTGCTGGCGGCCTTGCAGCTGGATGGGCAACACCCGACCTGGAGCCTGCTGCTGGTCGCCGGCACGGGCAACACGCTGGGCTCGGTGGTCAACTGGGTGCTCGGGCGCTATCTGCTGCACTGGCACGCACGACGCTGGTTCCCTTTCAGCGCGGCACAGCTCGCGCGCGCCGAGGTGCGTTTCCAGCGCTGGGGGCTGGGCTGCCTGCTGTTCGCCTGGCTGCCCGTCATCGGCGATCCGCTGACCTTCATCGCCGGCATGCTGCGCGTACGTTTCTGGCCGTTCCTGCTGCTGGCCTGCGGCAAATTCCTGCGCTATGTCGTCGTGCTGTACGCGGCGAACTGGTTTTAACGGCCCGTACACACGAAAGGACGCCCGTTCATGCTTCGATACCTCGGCACGGATGGGGTTGTGACAGCGGCAGTGACCAAACCAGAATCCGCCCGCCCCCGGAACAAGTCCGGGGCAAGATCCAGGGTATCGAAATGCGAACGGATTCCGCCTGCCGCTCAACGCGCGTTGTGATTCGCCTCCGCCACCGTCAGCGCGGTCATGTTCACGATGCGACGCACCGTCGCGGTGGGCGTCAGGATATGCACCGGGCGGGCAGTGCCCAGCAGGATCGGGCCGATGGTCATGCCGTCGCCACAGGCAGTCTTGAGCAGATTGAAAGCGATGTTGGCGGCATCCAGCGTAGGGAAAACCAGCAGGTTCGCCGGTTTCTGCATGCGCGTGTTAGGGAAGATCTGCGCACGCAGGGTGGCGTCCAGCGCGGCATCGCCATGCATCTCGCCCTCGGCGGCGATGTCCGGCCGGCGTGCGTGCAGCAGTGCCAGCGCCTGGCGCATCTTCGCCGCGGTGGGCGTTTCGTCGCTGCCGAAACTCGAATGTGACAGCAGGGCCACGTGCGGTGTGATGCCGAAGCGTTGCAATTCCTCGGCGGCCAGACAGGTCATCTCATAGAGCTGCTCGGCCGTGGGGTCGTAATTCACGTAGGTGTCGCACAGCGCCACGGTACGGCCCGGCAGTACCAGCAGATTCATGGCATAGCAGTGGCTCACGCCGGTACGCCGGCCAAGCACGTTGTCGATGAACTGCAGGTGCTCCGCATGCTGGCCGGTGGTGCCGCAGATCATGCCGTCGGCCCAGCCGAACTCCAGCATCAGGGCGCCGATCAGCGTGCTCTGGCGCAGCACCTCGCGCCTGGCGCGCTCGGCCGTCACGCCACGCCGCTCCATGATCTGGTGATAGCGTTGCCACAGCTCCTTGTAACGCGGGTCGGAATCCTGGTTGACCAGTTCGAAATCGACGCCCGGGCGCAGACGCAAACCAAACCGCTCGATGTACAACGCGATCACCTCCGGACGGCCGATCAACACCGGCTGGGCGATTCCCTCATCCACGGCGGTCTGCACCGCGCGCAGCACGCGCTCGGATTCGCCTTCCGCAAAGATGATGCGGCGCGGCGCCGTTCGAGCGGCGGCGAACACCGGCTTCATGAGCAGGCCGGAATGCCAGATGAAGTTGTTGAGCTGCTGGCGGTAGGCCTCCCAGTCGGCGATCGGCCGCGTGGCCACGCCGGAATCCATCGCCGCCTTGGCCACCGCTGGTGCGATACGCACGATCAGACGCGGATCGAAGGGGCGCGGGATCAGGTATTCACGCCCGAAACAGACCGGTTGCTCGCCATAGGCCGAGGCGACCACGTCCGACTGCTCTTCGCGCGCCAACGCGGCGAGCGCCTGCACGGCAGCCAGCTGCATTTCATCGTTGATGGTGGTGGCCCCCACATCCAGCGCGCCGCGGAAGATGAAGGGGAAGCACAGTACGTTGTTGACCTGATTGGGGTGATCCGAGCGGCCGGTGGCAATCACCGCATCCGGCCGTACTTCACGTGCCAGCGCCGGCAGGATTTCGGGCACCGGATTGGCCAGCGCCAGGATCAGCGGATCGGGCGCCATGTGTGCCAACAGCTCGGGCTTGAGCACGCCAGCCGCCGAAAGCCCCAGAAACACGTCTGCATCCTTGATGATCTCGCCCAGCGCGCGCGCCTGGGTCGGCTTGGCGTAACGGGCCTTGAGCGGGTCCATGTCCTCGGTGCGGCCTTCGTAGACCACGCCATGAATGTCCGTCACCCAGATGTTTTCCAGCGGGATGCCCAGTTTTTCCAGCAGCCCGAGGCAGGCCAGCGCGGCGGCACCGGCGCCGGAAGTCACCAGTTTCACCTTGTCCAACGGCTTTCCCACCAGATGCAATCCGTTGAGGATGGCCGCACCGACCACGATGGCCGTGCCGTGCTGATCATCATGGAATACCGGGATACGCATGCGCTCGCGCAACCTGCGCTCGATGTAGAAACACTCTGGCGCCTTGATGTCTTCAAGATTGATGCCACCGAACGTGGGCTCCAGCGCAGCGATGATGTCCACCAGCCGGTCCGGATCGCGCTCGGCCAGTTCGATATCGAATACATCGATGCCGGCAAACTTCTTGAACAGCACTGCCTTGCCCTCCATCACGGGCTTGGCTGCCAGTGGCCCGATGGGGCCCAGCCCCAGCACGGCGGTGCCGTTGGTGACCACGCCGATGAGGTTGGCGCGCGCGGTGTAGAGGCTGGCGGTAGCCGGGTCTGCCACGATGGCATCGCAGGCGGCGGCGACGCCGGGCGAGTAGGCGAGCGAAAGATCGCGCTGATTGCTCAAAACCTTGGTGGCCTGGATTGCAAGTTTGCCCGGCCTCGGCTGAGCGTGATATTCCAGCGCGGCGGCGCGCAGGTTGTCGTCCATGGAAAACCTCGTTGGGATCGGAACTGCCTTCTTGTCATGTGATACGGCGCAAGCACTCGGGGCTCGTGCCGGGCTCATCGGGAATCTTTGTCCCTGTGCAAAACTCGATGCGTAAGTTGTAGCGTACTCCCCTGCATTGCGCTGGGGGTGCTTCGGGGCAGCCCTGCCAGAGCGCCCCCAGCCACCGATGCTCAGAGAGAGGAACTGTTTGAGTTCCGGGGTCTGCGGGTTGCCGAACAACGCCTCGGGCGCCCCCATCTCATGCACCCGGCCCTGGTGCATGAAGATCACCC
>NZ_MDUX01000091.1 GCF_014736495.1 Candidatus Dactylopiibacterium carminicum | reverse complement strand
TGAAAAACAGTATTTCATGAAGCTCGGGGCTGTCTAGGAAACCCGGGGCGATTCAAAAGCATCTTCGTCGCCAACCAGATCACCATGACTTACAGTCACGTGGACCGCATCGTATTCGGGGGCATTGTGCCGCTTGGCGCGCCGATCAGCCTGCCGGATCTAGGCAAGACCTTCGGCACGGCCTATTTCCTCGAGCGCCGCGAGATGGGCGTGATCAACATCGGTGGAGACGGCAGCATCGTGGTTGATGGCGTGACCTACGACGTGGGGCACGAAGAGGCTCTCTACATTAGCAAGGGCGCCAAGGAGTTGGGATTCTCGAGCACGGATGCAGGCAACCCGGCCAAGTTCTACTACAACAGCACGCCGGCGCATGCGAGCTATCCGCATAAGAAGGTCACCCGCGAGATGGCCAGCCCGCAGACTATGGGAGACGCCAAGACCTCGAACCGGCGCACGATGAACAAATATATCGTGCCGGGAGTCGTAGACTCCTGCCAGCTGATCATGGGCCTGACCAAGCTAGAGGAGGGCAGCATGTGGAATACCATGCCTTGCCATACGCACGAGCGGCGCATGGAGGTCTATCTGTACTTCAACATGAGCCCGGATGCCGTGGTCTTCCACATGCATGGAGAGCCGACCGAAACCCGCCATCTCGTGATCCGCAACGAGCAGGCCGTGATCTCTCCGTCATGGTCCATCCACACGGGTGTGGGTACCCAGTCCTACACCTTCATCTGGGAGATGGCCGGAGAAAACCAGACCTTCCCGGATATGGATCACGTAGCCATGACCACATTGAAGTAACACGATGAAACGCCTGCTCCGGGTGAGCAGGCTGCCCATCTTCGTGCCGCGACCATCAGGCTTCGGTACGCGCCTCGCGGGTCATCAGCTGTTCAATGGCATCGCGTGGCGCAAGCCGTCCCTGGATCA
The DNA here is from genome assembly GCF_014736495.1 of Candidatus Dactylopiibacterium carminicum. Classification (GTDB taxonomy): domain Bacteria; phylum Pseudomonadota; class Gammaproteobacteria; order Burkholderiales; family Rhodocyclaceae; genus Uliginosibacterium; species Uliginosibacterium carminicum. The sequence continues at coordinate 7,160 of NZ_MDUX01000091.1, read as the reverse complement.
CTTCATGTACTGCCCGCGTGATGGGCATGTCGACGCCCAGTGCGCTGGCGCGCTCCACCACGGTCGCGGTGGTCAGCACGCCTTCGGCGACGTGACCCAGATCCATCAGGATCTGCTCCAGGCTTTTCCCCTCGGCAAGCGCCAGACCCACACGGCGATTGCGGGACAGGTCGCCGGTACAAGTCAGGATAAGATCGCCCATGCCAGCCAGCCCCATCAGCGTTTCGCGGCGTCCGCCCAGTGCTTCGCTGAGGCGGGCGATCTCCGCCAGGCCACGAGTAACCAGCGCAGCACGTGCGTTGAGCCCGAACCCCAAGCCGTCGGAGATACCGGCAGCAATCGCGAGTACGTTCTTTACGGCACCCCCGATTTCTGCGCCAACCACGTCATCGTTGGCGTAGAGACGAAGGCGGGGGTGCATCAATTGCGCTACCCATGCACGGGCAAAGGTCAGTTCGGTTGCTGCGAGCGTGATCGCGCAAGGAAGGCCAACGGCGACCTCTTGGGCAAAGCTCGGCCCGGTCAGCACACCACGCCCGACCGAAGGCGCAAGGAACTCCTCGGCGACCTCATGCGGCAGCTTGCCTGTTCCAGCTTCGAAACCCTTGCAGGCCCAGAAGACAGGCAGAGCAGGGCAGGTCTGCGCCAGTCTTGCCAATGTCGGCCGCAGGCCCGCGACGGGAGTCACGATCAGTGCAAGATCGGCCGTCTGGCAAGACAATTCAAAATCCGCACTGATGATCAGATCAGAATGGAACGCGATATCGGGCAGATAGCGTTGATTGCGTCGCTCGGCCTGCATCTGTGCCACATGGTCAGCCTCGATGCTCCATAACGTGACCTGATGACCACTACTGGCATAGGAATTGGCGAGCGCGGTACCCCAGGCGCCCGCGCCCATGACGACAAGTCGGGACAAGTTCAGATTCCCCAGATGGAGCGAATGGAAATGAAGCCGGCCTGGCCATCCTGGTGGCGAACCTTCAGCCAGGAGCCTGCCGGGCTTTCCAGGACTTCAAGCAATACGTCACGACCTACCACAAGCACTTCCGGGGCGTTTTCGTCCGGACTTTCTCGCAAGCTGGCCCGCGCTTCCGTAACGATCACCTGGCGAGCATCACCGAGCTGGGAACTCTCAACCCAACCCAGTCCGCCCGAGGCTTCGCGAACCTTGACCCAGCGATTGATCGAAACGATGACTTCAACCGGGGTGCCACGCCGCAGAATGAACAGCGACGTGGCCTTAGTGGAGCCGGCATCGTAGACAATCGCGTGCTCGGTGACGTTTTTGTAGTCAAAGGCCTGCGCTGCCAGCGGCGCTGCCAACAGGGAAAGCAGGAAGCAGATACGCTTGATCACGGGCCAGCCACCTATACAGAAGTTACTGGATGGGGACTTCAATCTTGGGCTGTTCGGCGGCCAGTTGTTGCTGGCGTGCCTCATACATGGCCTCGAAGTTGACAGGCGAGAGCAGCACCGGCTGGAAGCCTGCGCGGGTCACGGCATCTGATACGGCTTCACGAACATACGGGAACAGGATGTTTGCGCAGCCGATGAGCAGAATGGGCTCAAGTTCTTCCTGAGGCACGTTGCGGATCTGGAAAACGCCGCTTTGGGCCACTTCGACCAGGAACAGGACCTTTTCGTCTTCTGCAATCTTGGCCGTTACAGTAACCGAGAGAGTGACTTCGTAGAAACCGTCGCCCACGATACCGGCCTGTGTGGCGATATCCACGTTTACTTCAGGCGTCGTCGCATCAAGGTAGATGGCCGGAGCGTTCGGCACCTCCAGCGACAAATCCTTGACGTAGAGCTTCTCGATCTTGAAGACGGCTTGTTGTGCTTGATCCATGGTGTATTTGTCCGTTTGTGATTGTGTAGTTTTATGAGGCTCCGGGATCGCCTCTGATGAGCAGGCTCCGCCGCCCGGCAGCGTGGCGAGGCGCATTCCGATCAGGGATTCCCGGCGAGCAGAGAATCCAGCTTGCCTTGTTGCTCCAGGGCATAAACATCGTCACACCCTCCAACATGGGTCGTACCGATGAAGATCTGTGGCACCGTGCGACGCCCGGTCAGGCTCATCATGCGCTCACGCAGTGCGGGATCGAGGGATCGAGATCGACACGCAGCTTTTCGATCTCCTCGACCCCCTTACGGCGCAACAACTGCTCAGCACGTATACAGTAGGGACATACGGCCGACGTATACATGAGAACCTGCTGACTCATGCAGCAGCCCCCGTTTTGGCGCTGCTCAGAGGTTGTCCGGCATCCTTCCAGGCGCGGATGCCACCGGAGAGTTTGAACACCTGCTCAAAACCGGCCTTGTGCAATACGCCCATGGCCCGTTGTGAGCGAGAGCCGTTGTCGCACAGCACGATGACAGGGCGGCTGCGCAGGCGGGAAAGCTCTTCGATGCGCTTGGGCAGTTCACCAGCCGGGATATGGCGGGAGTCCGCAACATGTTGCGCATCGCGCTCAGCCTGCTCACGCACATCGAGCAATACCGCATTCTGCCGATTAATCAGCATCACGGCCTGGGACGGCGTGACCGAATTGGCGCCAGAACCCCGCAGGATGGGAAGGAGTAGGGCAAGACCGCTGACGATAGCCAACGTAATGAGAAAGATGTTCTGCAGGAAGAAATCCATGATTGCACTTCGACTGGGCGGTTCAGACTCCTGAACCGGATCAAAAACACCGCCGAAAGGCGCCTTGCAGGCGCATCCCCGGCGAGGGGATTCGATACAATACCATCTTTGCTGCAACGCGCGCTTGACGTGCGTAGCGTGTCCCTTTTCTCTCTGTCCCCTCAAAGGTTGCTTTCATGTACAAGATCGTATTGATGCGCCACGGTGAATCCACCTGGAATCTGGAAAACCGCTTCACGGGCTGGACCGACGTGGATCTCACGCCGCGCGGTGTCGAAGAAGCCCAGATCGCAGGTAAGCTGCTAAAGGAAAAGGGATTCGCCTTCGATATCGCCTACACGTCGATGCTCAAGCGCGCCAACAAGACCTTGAACGGAGTGCTCGAGGAGCTCGATCAACTGTGGATCCCGGTGGAGCACAACTGGCGTCTGAACGAACGCCATTACGGAGCCTTGCAAGGATTGAACAAGTCAGAAACCGCAGCCAAGTTCGGTGAGGAGCAAGTGCTGGTTTGGCGTCGTTCCTACGATGTGCCCCCGCCCGCGCTGGAGCTGGACGACCCCCGCATGGAAGACAAGGCTCCCCGGTATGCGGACATGAAGCCGGGCGAATTTCCCCGTACCGAATGCCTGAAGGATACCGTGGCCCGTTTCGTTCCTTACTGGACCGACGTGATCGCTCCGGTAGTCAAGAGTGGCAAGCGCGTGATCATCGCCGCGCACGGCAACAGCCTGCGCGCATTGGTCAAGTATCTCGACAACATGAGCGAAGAAGCCATCCTCAAACTCAACATCCCCACGGCTCAACCGCTGGTGTATGAACTGGATGCCGATCTGAAGCCGATCAAGAGCTACTACCTGGCCGATCCGTCCGTGATCGAGGCCGCGATGAACGCCGTGGCAAATCAGGGCAAAGCCAAGTGAGTTTTCAGGCAGGCCTCGCTATTCTGGCTCTGAGCGGAGCCTGCCTGATTTCCATTCCGGCGTTTGCAGCCACGCCGGCAGAAGCGCGACAGCAAGAACTGAAGACGTTGCGTGATCACATCCGCAGCGTTCAGAAGGAAATCGCTCATGGCGAAGAGCATCAGGAAGAGGCCAGCGACGGATTGGCCGTTGCCGACAAGGCCATCTCCTTCGCGCAGGCCAGGCTGCGAGAACTGACTCAGCAGCGCACCCGTATTGAAGGTGAAATTGCACGCCTCCAGAGCGAACAGCAAGCGCTGGAAACACGAATTGCCCGGTTGCGCAAACAGCTTGGGGATGCCATCTACCGCCTCTATGTAGAAGGTGGGCAGGCGGGCACCCGGCGACTACTCAGCGGGGACGATCCGAACCAGATTGCACGTGACGCGCATTACATCGAACAGATCGCCAAGCAACGGGCTGCTGCCATTGATGAAGCTCGAGCAGCACGTGTAGCGCTGGACAATGTCCTCGCGCAAGCAGAAACCAAGCATGCTGAACTGAAATCACTGGAGGCGAGTCAACGCGAAACCCAACGCAGCCTGCAACGCGAACGCCAGCGACAAAGTGAGGTCCTACACCAGATATCGACTCAGTTGCGTGATCAGCGCAGACAGATAGAGCGCCTGAAAAACGATGAGACTCGTATCGAGAAGTTGCTGCGGGGGCTCGAACGTATCGCCCGCAGCACTCCTCGTCCCACGCCGCCTGTCACCGGGGTGGAGCCAGCCAACCGTGCAGTACAGGGAGGAGGTGTCTTTGCTGCCCAACGTGGCAACTTGCCCTGGCCCGTCAAGGGATCGCTGACACATCGGTTTGGGTCTCCGCGGGAAGAAGGCCTCACGCAGTGGCGCGGGATCTTTTTGAAGGCTACACGTAATGCAGAAATACATGCCGTGGCAGCGGGCCGTGTCGCCTTCTCCGACTGGTTACGAGGCTTTGGCAATCTGGTGATCATCGATCATGGTGACGATTACCTCAGCGTATACGGAAACAACGAGGCCATCTTCAAACTTGCAGGCGATGAGGTGAGTGCCGGCGAGGTCATCGCCAGCGCCGGCAGCAGCGGTGGGCAGGATGAATCAGGTTTATACTTTGAAATACGACATCGCGGACAACCGCAGGATCCGTCCCGCTGGCTGACTGCGAAATAACCCCCAACGGAGCAACAATGAGCAGACTCAAACAGGCAGGCTTGGTTCTCAGCGGCGTATGTGCCGGTGTATTGATCAGCCTGACCGTCGCCACCAGTGCGAGCCGTGAGACTGCGGTCAGCAGCCTGCCGGTAGATGAGACGCGTAATCTGTCCGATGTCTTCAACAGCATCAAGCAGCATTACGTCGAACCTGTGGACGACAAAAAACTGATCAACGATGCGATCAGCGGCATGGTCGCCGGTTTGGATCCGCATTCGGCCTATCTCGATCAAGAGGCTTTCCGTGACATGCAGATTTCGATCAAAGGCGAGTTCGGTGGCCTTGGGATAGAAGTCACGATGGAAGACGGGTTGGTCAAGGTGGTCAGTCCGATAGAAGACACTCCCGCCTTTCGTGCCGGGGTAAAGGCTGGTGATCTGATCTTCAAGCTCGATGACAAACCTGTGCGTGGTCTGAGCCTGAACGACGCCGTAAAGCTGATGCGCGGTCAGCCCAAGACGGACATTCTTGTCACCATTCTGCGTAAAGGCGAAAGCAATCCGATTAAAGTCAAGCTGACGCGCGAAGTGATCAAGGTGCGTAGCGTGCGTTCCAAGGTTGTGGAGCCCGGTTATGGCTACCTGCGCGTTGCGCAATTCCAGGAGCAGACCACCGCTGATCTGGCACGCCATATCGATGATCTCTATAAGGGCGGCGAACTCAAGGGGCTGGTGCTGGATCTGCGCAACAACCCGGGCGGCCTGATTGATGCCGCTGTTGGCGTATCTGCAGCATTCCTGCCCGCCAAGAGCCTGGTTGTGTACTCGGAGGGCCGTATTGCAGATGCGCGACGCAAGTATCACGCGATCCCCGAAGAGTATGGCCGCGGGCAGGGCGATGTATTGCGCAACCTTCCCAAGGGCATAAAGAATGTCCCTATGGTTGTGCTGGTCAATGGAGGTTCTGCATCTGCATCGGAGATCGTGGCAGGCGCCCTGCAAGACTACAATCGAGCCAAGATTCTCGGCATTCGGAGTTTTGGTAAAGGTTCAGTGCAATCGATCTTCCCCATCGTGAGTGGTGAAAGTGCGGTCAAGCTCACGATCGCGAAATACTTCACTCCGAATGGCCGCTCGATCCAGGCCAAGGGTATCGATCCGGATTATGTGGTTGATGAAACCTCCAATGGTTCGTCCGAACCTCTTTTCCGTGAGGCGGATTTGCTCAGACATCTGAATAATCCAGCGGAGCAGTCCGCGCCTGCGGAAAATGCAGCACGCCAGAACAATGGTCGAAACCGTAATGGAAACAATAGCGCGGAGATCGAGCGCTTTGAGCCGGCCGGCAAGGGTGATCTGCAATTCGAGCAAGCCATGAATCTGCTCAAAGGGCTGCCTGTGGCAACCCGGAAGCCCGAAAGTGAAGGTCAGGAACCATCGGCAGCGGCCTCGACGCCGATTAAAACTCCCTGACAGCCCAGCACCAGACAGCCTTGTGCCGACTCAAGCACAAGGCTGTCTCGAACGGAGGTGACGAGCCATGATGCGCAGGGAAACCGCTTACAAGCTAGCCGGCCGCAATCATCAGCATGGCGATGCATTAGCCGATTCGGTGCAACATCACGACCTGCGTCTGGCAGCCTTACCATTAGGGCAAAGGCAGACGGCACTGCGGATGCTGCAGGACATACCTCACCTGAAAGCAGAAGCCTCCGATCACCCTTGCGGTATTCGGCTGTGTTATGACCTTGCACATCACCATCTCGCAGGCATCGAATCCCTGCTTGAATCTCAAGGAATCCGTCTAGACAATTCTCTCGTCTCACGCCTCAAGCGTTCCTTGGTACGTTTTGTAGAGGAGACTCAGGTTCGTAATGCGAGCTCTCCCCAACGCCTGATCAAACAATCAAACCAAGTCTATGTAAAGGCTTACGAGCACCATCCACACGGCGATAGGGACGAAACCCCGCCGGAGCTGCGTGAATTCAAATGATTCACGCAGCGGCCGCAGAAGAAGCTCAATGCAGGGTAGGGGGAGCAAATAGCGCCAATGCCTCATCGGCCGAGAAACGATATCGATGATTCGACAATTCATCCTCAATGCTCACTTCGCCGTGCTCGTCCAATAGGCGACGAACCTCTGCCTCCCCCAGACTCCGTAAGATATCGGCAATCTTTTCACGATCAGGCGGGAAGTCATGCCTTACATCGCGAGAGCTGTACACTCTGACAGCCTCCTCAGCGAACAAACGCCTCAAAACTTCATGTACGTCGAGTGACGCCAGTTCATCTGGACGTACAGTGTTCGCCAACTGAAGGACACGGTTCCAACCGTCTGCGTCACGCAAATCAGCGCCTTGAATCGCCCCGGGTTTCCTAGACAGCCCCGAGCTTCATGAAATACTGTTTTTCA
>NZ_MDUX01000090.1 GCF_014736495.1 Candidatus Dactylopiibacterium carminicum | reverse complement strand
TGAAAAACAGTATTTCATGAAGCTCGGGGCTGTCTAGGAAACCCGGGGCGATTCAAGCAAGCTCTTCATCCGCATCTCAACCCCCGAGCATTAAGCCAGATGCTCTACCGGCTTGCCAGCAGCCAAAATCGTGGCATGCAGGCGTGAAACCATGCTGTCGGCTCCATGATTGGACAACAGGCCAACCAACAGATTGTCATCGAACCGGAAGCGGCAGAGAAGCATGTCACAAGAGGCCATTCTGAGGATTTGAGCAGGCGTCAGATTCTCGATCAGCTCAGCCACATCCTCTCCAACACCAAGCTTGAGCATCGCACCGACTCGATCGGACTGCAGCATCTGCTGTGCCAGCATCAGGTAGGAAAGATTCATCTCCCTGATTTCATTTCCCATGCCTGTTCTTATGAGCTTTTCCTTGGCATTGACCCCGAAACGAGCCCTGTTGCTTCGGACTCTACAGCTCGATTATCGACGACAAGGCGACAACAGCCAATCAGGCAGCATCGGAAAAGCACGTCACAAAAACAGAAACGGGCGCGTAAAAATCTCTCCTACACGCCAGGATTTATAGCAGACAGACAGTTCGAATGGTGAGCCAAAACCTACTCTCTTGAAGGCGCTTACGACAGAGTTTCAAAAAACTTAAGGGAGAAAAGCAAAAAATTACGCTGATGCCTGTATGCCATCAGGACGCAACTGGATGGCACACACACGCCCTCCCCCTTCCAGCCTGGACCGTGACACGCCGAGCTCAACAAGCTTTATCAGACTATCCACGTCCGTGACGACCTTTGATCGGCATGCCACACCGATACTGGCACTCAAGGCCAGATTCAGACCTCCAGCAGCAAAACGAGCTCCGGCGATCGCAGAACGGACTCTTTGCGCACATGCCACGGCCGCTTCCAGGGTGGTACCCGGGCACAACACGGACAACTCGTCCTCGCCAGTACGTGCCAGGAAGTCCTGACTGCGCAATGCTGCGTGTACGATTGAAGCAAGCTGGCGCAGGACCGAATCCCCAGCTTTACTGCCATAGGTTTTATTGAAGACATGAAACCGATCAATATCGATCAGGATGGCGGACAATGGATGCTTTGCCTGATGTGCGAATTCCCACTCCCGGGACAGACTCTCGACGAAAGCCAACCGGTTCGGCAATCCGGTCAAAGCGTCGCTAGACGACGCCTCCTGCAAACGGCGGTGACTTACAACCAGCTCAGCAGCAAAATGCCTGATCTCTTCACGATCACGCCGAATCTCCTGCTGCAAGAACCCCAAACGATGACCAGTCCGGAGTTTCGCGTAGAGGACCCGGGGATTGAGCGGCCATGCCAGCACATCATCCACCCCGGCATCGAATGCAACAGCCATCATTCCTTCATCCAGCGACTCGGCGTAGGCCAAAACGAACATCGTTTTGCCTACACGCGTTTTCCGCAAGGTTTGCACAAAACCAGCCGCATCCGCCTGCCAAGGCAACATCACCAGCTCCGGCAACAATTCCAAGGCCAGCTCGGTGGCTTTCGCGTAGTCGGAATCCGGCACCACGATCATGCGGCAAGCTCCCGCCAATACTTCGCGCACATGATCAGCATGAGTCTGATCGGAACCAACCATCAGCAAGCGGATACCGCCGGCCTCGGACATCTGCTCTTCCATCGGCGTCACGGCAAGAGGGGTCGGCTGGATCATTTCCGAAAAAGGAGGTAGCTGGCCTGTGTGCACATTCAACAGCGCCCCCCATTCGTGCCATTCCCGAGTCACGGCATCCGTCAAGGAAGCGCACTCTTCGGCATCGAACGAAAGACGGGAGCCGACCAATTGCACCTGGCGTGCAAATGCCGGCCGTGCATCAACATCGGCCAGACAAAGATCGCTGATGCTTCTGGCCAATTGGAGCGTGACTGCAAGCACCGCTTCACGGGAGCCCTCCGCATGCGGATTCTCTTCGCCTCGAGCCACGCAGAACGTGACATCGCAGAAAAGCTTCGGTAAGCCCCAGTCTGCCAGCATGGCTGCCCCCAGCTCCGCATGGGTCATCGCAAAGCTGCGCGCCTCCAGCTCCAGCAGTGCCCGCAGATCGCCACCCGCTTCGCACAGCAGCAGAGAATAATCGTGGGGATACAGGGTCGCCATTGCGAGCTCCCCTACCCGGGTCAGCAAGCCTAGGCAGTAGGTTTCGTCGGGAGCAGCTACCCGGGTTCTCAGCGTCACCGCCTGTGTTGCCACCGCGATCAACAAAGAGGAAGACCAGTAAGCGCCGTAGTCAAAGCCATCGCAAGCGCCTGTCTGATAATTACCGAGCAGAGAGAACCCCAGCGCCATGTTGCGTACAGCTGGCAGCCCGAGCACGGTCAACGCATCCTGGACCGACACAATGGGGCGTCTCCCGTAGCCGATAATGCCGTTGGCCGCCTTGATCAATCGCCCAACAAAAGCCGGATCCGTACGGATCAGTTGCGCCAGTTCTGCCATCGAGACATCTTCCAGCAGCGTCATGCGCATCACTGCAAGCGCAGTGCCCTTGGGCGAAGGAAGATCTCCTGAGGCTTTCAGTTGCTCAAAGCGGGAGGTCTCAATAGGAAGAACCATGATCTGGATACGAGAAGAGTGGATAGCGCCTGAAACGCATCAGTCAACGGCAATGGCGTGACGAACTTAACGCCTTCTGCAAAGCTGATCGTCACCCAATCAGCGTGGCGCAGACAGACTCACCGGTACAACGCGGTTGCGCCCTCCACGCTTGGCTGCATACAAAGCATTGTCTGCCGACAGCATCAACTCCATCATGGTCTGGCAGGCAGGAAAATGTGCAAGGCCGGCACTGAAGGTTACGGAGAAGATTCCTTCATCGTAGGCGTGGTAGATGCGTGCAAATCCTTCACGGATGCTGTTCAGGCGATCTAGTGCCTGCTGTAACGAGGCATCCACGAACACCACGACGAATTCTTCCCCACCGTAGCGCCCCACGACATCCGCACGACGCACACGTTGCTTGAGATAGCGCGCCAGCGTCTTAAGCACACGGTCTCCGACGGAATGCCCATAGGTGTCGTTCACCCGTTTGAAATGATCGATATCGAGGATTGCATAGCAGATCGAAGATTGTTGGCGCTCCCCCTGCAGCAAAGCCTGCTGCAGTAATGCCTTGGTCTTCACGTGGTTGAAGAGGCCAGTAAGGCTGTCTTCCACCATCAGTTTCCGCAGCCCGCGATAACGCTCCGCCTTGCTGATCACGCTGCTGACCAGTTGTGCATGACTGATAGGTTTAGTCAGGAAGTCATCACCACCATGACGCATGGCCTCCACTTGCACGGACTCGCTGGTTTCACTAGTCAGATAGACGATGGGGATGGATTCGAAAGCACCGTTCTGCCGGATGATCTTGGCCACCTCAAGGCCGTTGCATCCTTCCATATGAAAATCCAGCAACAGGACATCCGGAGAAAAATCCAGCAAGGTTTCGAGAATGACTTCCGGCTGACGAATCGCGCGTACGGTCACATTAGGGACCTGCTCCAAAGCGCGCCGAATGGATGCAAGCACCGTGACCGAATCATCCAGGATGAGCACCCGAAAAGGATCATCCCGACCTGCGTACACCAGCGGATCAATAGCCTCGGCCAGCGCATTGATATTGACCGGCTCAGTAAAATACCCCTGCGCGCCCCAACGCACGGATTGCAAGCGCAGCTGAAAATCCCCTCGCGCGGACATCACAAACCACTTCAATCCTCTCCGTGCGATTTCATCCGCCAATGCCGCAGGCAGCCTCTGGCCGTTCTCGCCGATATCCACGACAAGTGCCACAGCCCGCTCGGCCACTGCCGCCAACAAGCCAGCCCTGTACTCCGCAAACACCTTGAAGGCATAGCCGTAATGCTCCATCTGGAGCAACAATTCTCGAACCGCAGTAGCATCGGGCGTCAGCATCACCACCAGAGGAAGACCATCATCTTCCGGCGCATAGCCCTTCATCGATCGGCGGCTACCAGGACTGCAAACCTCTCGCACGACGGAAAACACCCCAGGCAACAGACGGTCAACCTCGGCTACCTCAGCCTGCCCCGGCACGCGCAGATCGCCCAGCAAATCCACCAAGGGCTGCAGTGCCTGCTCCAGTTCACCCAAGGACTGGGCACGCGCCAATGCGAGCAGGCGATCACACTGCAGCATGAACGCAGCCCAGCGCTCCAGGTCGGCACAATCCTGCCAGACCTGTTTCCAGCCAGTTACCAGGCCATTCCAGGTGTCGTGTATCTCAAGTCGATTGATCATTCATTGCGCCTCAAGGGGCGCGCTCCTCCCGTCACCGGCCACCACTTTTACTCGCACGCGCCATGGACGCGCGGGCACGCGGGCATAATCCCCTCAGACACAACATTGCTCCCGCCCTCTTGAGACGCGGCGCCTCATAATCATGAATTACTGCCCCAACTGCGCTGCACCGATGCGCCAGGAGTTACCGCCGGGCGACAACCGTCTTCGTCACGTGTGCGCCAGCTGTGGCTACATCCATTACGACAACCCCAGACTCGTAGTCGGAAGTCTCCCCATATGGCAGGACCGCGTACTCTTGTGTCGCCGAGCAATAGAACCAGCCTACGGTAAATGGACCCTGCCGGCCGGCTTCATGGAGAACGACGAAAGCACCGCACAGGCGGCCCTTCGGGAAACCACCGAAGAAGCCTGCGCGCACATAGCGCTCGAGGGGCCGTACACCTTGATCAGCATTCCACAAATCAATCAGGTTCATCTGATCTATCGCGCACGTTTGCTAGATGTGGACTTTTCTCCCGGTGAAGAAACCCTTGAGACACGCCTGTTCACCGAGCCTGAGATTCCTTGGGACGATATCGCCTTTCGTTCTGTCGCCCTGACACTGCAACACTATTTTGCAGACCGTGCCGGCAACCAGTATTCCCTTCACGAGTCCTCGCTCAGCGTAGGCGATCGGGATAGCCGAAAGCCCCGGTAAAAGCGTCGGCCAGAAAAAACCCCACCAGGCTGACCCTGGCGGGGCATGGATATTACTGGTTCCTGTTGTGAATCAGACCTTGTATTCCGCCAATGCCCGCGCGATATCACGACTCATGCTGGATATCTGGTCTACTGCCTGGGCAGACGCGCTGGCCGCAGCGGAATTCCGTTCGGTCATCTGAGCGATCTGCTCGATCTGTTGTGCGATCGTCGTGCTTGCAGCGCTCTGTTCGCGAACGGCATCGGTAATCTCCGACACCATTCCAACAACAGCCCCGGCACCATCCCTGATGGCATGGATGGATTCTCCTGCCTGCTTCGCATGCTCCACACCGGATGCGACCTCCCGCACCGCACTTTCCATCGTATCAACCGCGGCATGGGCGCTTTCCTGCATACGCGCTAGCAATACGGATATCTCCTGCGTGGATTTGGCCGTCCGCTCGGCAAGTTTGCGGACCTCGTCAGCCACGACGGCAAACCCTCTTCCCTGCTCTCCCGCACGGGCGGCCTCGATCGCGGCATTAAGAGCAAGCAGATTGGTCTGTTCCGCAATCTCCTTGATGATGCCCGCAGCGGCAGAAATGCTTTCGCTGTCGCCCCGCAAGGTTTCGATACGTGCGGAGGCCGCCTCGACGGTATCCGAGATGGCCTGGATCCGCCCGACGGTCTCCAGGATCACCTCCGCACCGTGATCAGCACGCTCACGCGCACCATGCGTATGCTGCGAGGCCTACTCAGCCTGATGCGCCACGACGGAGATGCTGACAGTCAGTTGCTCCACGGCGGAAGCCATCCCTGTCGCCGCATCGCTTTGCTGGCGCGAATTCGCAGCAATCCCGCGAGCACTGCCATCGGCTTGCTCCGCAGCGGACAGCATGCGTGCCGAGGCTTGCTGAACCTCAGAGAAACTGGCGCGCAATCGTTGCAGCAATCGGTTGTAGGCGTTGAGGGTCTGTCCGACTTCGTCCTTTGAGGCGACCTTCAGGTTGTCGGTGAAATCCAGACTCTCGACAGCATGCGTGATGGCCTGCTGCATCTGGCTCAAAGGCCGGACAACCGAACGGCCGATGAAAAAACCGGCACAGCCTATGAGCACAAGTCCAATGAGTGCAGCCAGGATGCTCAACCCCAGCGTGGATGAATAGGTCCGCTCGGCCATCTTCCCGACCGCGCCGGCCTCGGCCGTGCGGACCTTCAACAGCCCATCAAAGGCCTCAGCCAACTGCCGGTGAATGGGCCCGACCTGTGTCTGCATCACGCCCATTGCCATCTCCCGCTCACCCATGGCGGCAAGATTGCGGACCTGAGTCATGCGCCCCACGTAAGCAGAGATGGCCAGCCTCGCATCATCGAGCACTTTCTTCTCCGCCTCGTCTGTCGTGTGCTCGGCATAGAAGATGATCTGCTGGACGATTGAGTCGACCAGCGCCTGCATCTTTTCGTCTGCGACCTTCGCCTGATCTGGATCCGCAATGCTGATTCGGTCATAGGCTGCGGCATGCAGCTCAAGGTATCGGGCCCGCATGTCACCGGTAGCCAAGACTGCTGGCAAGGTTTTTTCAGCAATGGCAGTGACGCCTCCGTTCACCTGCTGCAATCCGAACAGGGATACCGCCGAAACCACGGCACTGGTGACCAGTGCCAACGCAACCATAAGTGCGATCTTGCGCGCGATCGTCATCGAGTCTCCTCCTGGCTTTGGGGCCGGTCAGTCAAGACTTCCGGCCACTTATTGCATGTACGGGTATTAACGGCCGATTTCCGGTGCGCTTGACAGCGTGTGTCTATGCATCACGACCGTATGACGCAGAGCAACAAGAATCCTCTTCGCATGGCAGCCCCACAATGGGGGATTCGCCCTATTTCACCTAGAAAAACAACCCCGACCTCTTCGGCCACCTTTCGTCGGACGGACAAGCGGTTTATTCAACAAATAAACCAAAAGCCAATTCAGATAACATTACCGGCTGCAGAAAACAAAGCCAATCGTCATGAATCAAATAAACATTGATCCGAATAGCATCAGAACCATGATTCCCGGGGGAAATCCATGTGGCGAAGACATGTCCTTCTCCAGCGAATTCGATCTGATTCAAAAAGCCCGCAGGCAGGATGATCCTGATCTCGAACAAGGTGAATGGATAACTTCACTCAAGGAGGCGGACTGGAAACAGGTGACAAAAGTCTGTCAAGACCTGCTACTCCATCGCACCAAAGATCTCCGTCTCGCATCCTGGCTGACTGAGGCGCTGGCAAAACTGCATGGAATCGAGGGGCTGAAGATCGGATTCGAAGTGATGGCCGTGCTCACAGATGAATTCTGGGAACAGTTGTACCCAGACATGGAAGACGGCGACCCTGAACAACGGATCGGCAACATTGCATGGCTACTGGGGCGCAGCCAGCAATTGATTCGCGAGTTTCCCGTCAACGATCACAAGGGGCTCCGCCACACGCTGCTCGATCTCGAAGGCGCACGTGCGCTGCAATCACAACTGGAACGAAATTCCGAAGCGGCGGAAACACAGACAGACAGGATCAGCCTTCAACAAATCAGAGAAGCGCAGCTTCGCACCCCTTCGAGTTTCTATCTGCAGCAACTGGAGGGCAGCAGGCAATGCATCGCAGCACTGCGACTTCTGGCAGCGGCCGTTGACAGGCATCTGGGCCTCGATGGCCCGTCGTTTTCTCCCCTGATCGACGAACTGGAAGGCTACGCCGCCGAGCTATCCAGGCTTGCAAATGAAAATGGAGTCAACGCAGGGGCTTCCGAGGTGCCCACGCATCAACCCGGAGATCCTGCCATCAGCGGGATAGAACCCGCACCTTCATTTTCAAATCAATTGGGTGCACCCACAAATCGCACCCAGGCGTTGAGGCAACTGAGAGAAGTAGCTGCATTCTTCCGTCGCACAGAGCCTCACAGTCCAGTCGCCTACCTTGCGGAAAAGGCCGCACGCTGGGGAGAAATGCCTTTGCATATCTGGCTCAAAACCGTCCTAAAGGAAGATGGTGCCCTGGCACGTTTTGAGGATATTCTCGATTTTGACGAATCCAGCCAGAATTAAATCAAATATTCCGATTTCGGCAAAAATAAAGATGAAAAATATGTAACCCAGATCAAAACCAGCCCTGTCGGGCACTTGAAAAACCCAAGCATAATTAAGGAAAATGCCGACTCATTTTTGCAGAGCGGCATTTCACGCCTTTCCTTGCAAAGCTCATTTAATATTGACGATGTGAATCGCCCCGGGTTTCCTAGACAGCCCCGAGCTTCATGAAATACTGTTTTTCA
>NZ_MDUX01000089.1 GCF_014736495.1 Candidatus Dactylopiibacterium carminicum | reverse complement strand
ATGCTCACATCCAGTCGCCCGGCAACGTCCGCAACGCTATGTCCGCGATCGGTCACTTGCTTGACCGCTTCAATCTTGAACTCTTCCGTGTATCGCTTGCTACTCATAGACACCTCCACTTGGTTGCCAGCTTAAGGCTTCGAAGTGTCTAGTGAACCGGGGGCGATTCAGGGCCATGGCAGCACGACGACTCAAGGCCTCGCCAGAGCAAATCCAGCAGCTGTTTTCTGGGCGAGCGGCCGTCCTCAAGAAAGGCATCGGGCAAGAGTTAAGCGAGCGCTATATCCGCGAGCTGGGCCGCATCGGCATGATCGTGCACATGCAGCCAATGCCTGCGATGGAGGCCGTCGTCATTCAGCCGCCCGAGAATCCCCTGGGTGTCGAAAGCGTTGGGGAAACAGACGACTTTCCTGGACTGCCTCCCATCCCAGGCGGCTTCCAGACTCAATCCATGGAAAAAACGGAGATCGCCTCCGCCGATATCGTTGCGCGCTGTCTGCGAGACGACCCCTTGCCTGCCCCTGCCGAGCCGGAGTTGCAACCGGAACCACCACGCCAGATCTTTCCCGAGCAGCGTGAGGCTCTCTCTTGGGCAACAGCCCCCGGTGTTGAGCGTTCCCAATTCCCGCAGCCTGAGCCGCAGCCTTCTCCACTTCCGGTTGCACCGGAATCTCTTCCAGAGAAGGAAGATCAGCAGTTGGTGCGCCCGCGCCGCTCACTGCTGATCTATCAGGCGGCAAAGCCCGAGATATCGCTACCAGCTGGGCAGGAGGTGTCGATGATGGCGGCGCCTGCTGTTCCCGGGCAGCACCGACATCTGCGCATCCTGTTGCTGCTTTTGCTGGGTGTGGCGCTGGCAGGGATCTTTGTTCTTCTCAACGGTTGACCCACGCCGTAGCTATCAGGCACTGGCAAGCCGCCAAGCATCCATGGCCAGCACGCCATACTCGAAGCTGCTGTGCAGGCATTCTGGTGCCAGATCGTCCTTGGCCGCCCCCAAGGCCACGAACAGCGGCAGGAAGTGCTCTGGTGTGGGGTGTGCCCGCCTTGCGTGCGGCGCCTGCTCCTCCCAGGCCGACAGTGCATCAATGTCCTTCGCCAGCAGATGCTTGGCTACCCAATCCCGGAATTCCCGCGCATAGGGGCCCGCATCGATCCTGGCGCCATGAAACCAGTCGCGCAGGTTGTGTGTCATGTGGCCGGAGCCGACAATCAGCACGCCTTCCTTGCGTAAGTGGCTCAAGGCTGCCCCCAGTTTGAGGTGATGCCTGGCGTCCAGTCCGGGCTGCACGGAAAGCTGCAGCACCGGGACGTCAGCCTGAGGATACATTTTCAGCAAAGGCACCCAGGCCCCGTGATCCAATCCCCGGCAACCATCGATACCGGCTTCCAGTCCGGCATCGCGCAGCAGATTCTGTATGCGTGCGGCCAGATCCGGAGCTCCCGGCGCTGGATAGCGGATGCGATACAACTCATCGGGGAAGCCACCGAAGTCATGAATCGTTTCCGGCTGCTCTGCGCCACCGATCAACGGCGGTCCGCTTTCCCAATGAGCGGAAACCATCAGCACAGCCTTCGGGCGTGTCAGCTGGCTGACTGCCGAAACCCAGGCGAGTGCTGCCGGATGCTCCTGCACCGCATGCATGGGGGAGCCGTGTGAAATGAACAGAACGGGCATGGCACTCATTTCATTCTCCTTCGAGATCGTGATGCTGATTTTACGAGTGAGTCATTGTTGGGCTCAGGCTGCGCGCTTGGCGTACCAGTTGTCCCAGGACCAGGCGCCGGCGCCCAGGAGCGCCAACGCGATGGCATTTGCAACCATGAAGGCAGGATATTCCCACCCACCATTGGGCGCGTTGAACATCCAGCCGTTGCCCGAGTGTGCCCAGGTGGCGCCAAGCAGGATCGGCAGTGTCAGCAGTGCAACGAGGCGGGTGCGGAATCCCGCCAGCAGCCCCAGGCCCCCGAAAATCTCGCCGAATATCGTGAGGTAGGCCGCAATGGCCGGCAAGCCAAGCGAGGCGAAGAATCCGACAGTGCCGGGAACGGTAAAAACAAAAATCTTCAAGGCAGCATGAGCCAGCAGTGCTATCCCGAGTGTCAGGCGCAGCACCAAGGCAGCCAGCGCAGATGAGTGTGTGTCTTGCATGATCGGATTCCTTCCTGAAAGGGTTTTATGAAGTCGATGGGGACATTCTGCTGAATGTTTCATTTGGGATAAATATGCCTTTCCGTGATTAAATGTTGCCATTTGTGCAACAATTGCGGCAGCCCATTCCAGACAAAAAAGGAATTCGTATGGATCGATTTGCGGCCATGAATGTGTTCTGTAAGGTCGTGGAACTCGGCAGCCTCGTTGCGGCGGCGAAGCACCTGGAGATGTCCACCTCTGCCGTTTCTCGGCAGCTTGCGCAGCTAGAAGCGCTGCTGGACGCTCGCCTCCTGAATCGCAGCACACGACGCATTAGCCTGACCGAAAACGGGCGTGCTTATTACGAACGCTGCCTGTTGCTGCTGGCCGATCTGGAAGAAGCGGAAGAAATGGTCGGCAATGCGACAGCCAGCCCTCGCGGCACGCTGCGCATCACTGCGCCAGTGAGTTTCGGTGCATCGCATCTGGCACCCGCATTGGGCGAGTTCGCACGTCGCCACCCGGCGATGAAGTTCGATGTCCAACTGGCGGATCGACCGCTGGATCTGGTCGAGGAAGGCCTGGATCTGGCAATCCGTATCGGTCGCGCAGCACACCAGAATCTTGTGGCCCGCCGTATCGGAAATGTGGCGCTGCTGACGTGCGCCAGCTCGGACTATCTTGCACGCCATGGCACACCGCAGACACCCCGGGAGCTTTCCTCCCACGCCTGCTTTGCCTATGCCTATGCGCAGGAGCCTAATCAGTGGCGATTCCAGCGTGGCAATGAAACCGTACAGGAGATCAGTTTCGACGCCAGCATCGGGGCCAATAACGGCACAGTGCTGGCCGAGCTGGCAGCAGCGGGGCTGGGCATTACGCGGGCACCGGATTTCATTCTCGGCCCGCTCGTGGCCGAGGGCCGACTGCAGACGATCCTGGAGGAATGGCCCGGGCCACCACTTCCAATCTATGCCATGTATCCAAGCCGCAAGCACCTTTCGGCCCGGGTTCGTAGCTTCGTGGAGTTTATGGAGGGCTGGCTGGCCCGACAACCGCAGTAATCCCCGGAAGGTGCCTACGCTTTGATGCGATACCAGTAGTGATACAGCTGTCTGAAGCCAAGGCGTTCATATAGCCTGATGGCAGCGATATTGCTGGCGAACACTTGCAGATAGGCCGTCGTGGCCCCCGCATCCCGCCCCCAGTGCATCAATCCCTGGCAGAGGCGCGTGGCTAGTCCGCGCCGCTGGTAACCGAGGCGTGTGGCCAGATCGAAAAGGCCCAGATGGCCGTCAACCAGGACGCCCAACCCGCAGCTCACCGGCAGCCCGGCTTCGCAGCAGACAGCCAAGGAGCGGGGATGCGTGATGTGCTGCAGGATCTGACGATGTATGCCCTGCCCGGCTCCAGTCTTGCCGGAGATATCCCGAAATGCGGCAAGCCAGGCGTCGAGATCGTCAAGCAACACAATGTCGATCTCGGATCGGGGGGCCGTCAGTGGCAGACACATGACGTATGAAGGGTCCAGCAGCCGGTAGCCGCGCAGGACCAATTGTTCGTCAGCAGCCTGAGAGGCCGGATCGGAAGTTAGGCGAAAGGTCGGCGGAAGATCGCGGGCCCGGAATCTGCGCTCCATTTCCTCGATATCCTCTGACAAAGCACTGGCATTGTGCAGTGCATTCGCCGAGTTGGCCCGCTTCGTGTAACCCTTGGCGAAGCGCAGCAGCCAGCCGGCATGGGTTTCCTGCTCCAGCGAAGGCCAGGATTCGAAGGCGGCAAGTTCAAGCGCATGCAGCATGATGGATGACGGAACGATCGATGAGGGTATGCCGGAACGCGTCATTCTGCCGCGTCCTGCCGTGCGGGGTTTGATCGGAATGCACCTGCATGCATCGCGCAGTCATGTACCCGACAAGCGCCAGGAATTACGGGCATTCAAAGACATTGCTTGCAGCTTCCACTTGCCCACACGATGGCATTCTTCTACGAATCGAATACGGCGAAGCAATCCCCGGGCTCAAGCCCCGCATGTCTTTGGCCGATGACAGTAAAAGCCCCACGGGCTGGATCTCGCAACACGCAGCAAGGAGTACATCATGTCAGCAATCATCAGTCTTATCGGCAGCAAGGGCGGCACAGGCAAGACCACGCTCGCCCACCTGTTGTGTTTCGGCCTGGGGCTTATGGGGCGGAAGGCTGTCTGTGTGCTGACCGATCCCGGGCGTCTGCCGCCCCCGCATGGCGCCCTGCCCTATGTTTCGGCCGACGGCCGTGATGCCCAGGCGCGCCAGCGTATCCTGACCACCTTGCGCTCGCGTGAAGGCTGGGTCGGGGTGGTCGATGGAGGTGCCAATCGTCTTGCTACGGATATGGAGATGTATCGGCTCTCCGATCTGGTGTTGCTGCCTTTCCGGGATTCTCAGGAAGATCTGCGCGTCGTCTGCGAGGATCTCAAACGTCTGCCCAACGCGTTGGCCCTGCCCACGCAGTGGCCCAGCAATCCCTGGCAGTTCGGTGCAGCACAAAGGCTTCTGGAAACGGTGCCGGCGGAGTTGCAGGGGCGTGTGCTGGCGCCTGTGTTTGCCCTCTCCTGTTCCAAACAGCTGTTGCAGCATCCCCAACCCAGCGTGGTGCCGACCTCCTTGCGCAAGCTGTCCCAGGCATTCGCTTTCCAGATGCTGGGTTTGCTGGAAGCCGATCGCACGCGCCTGAATGCGGCGCAGACCGCACTGGGCGCCAGCCGCCGCCTGGAGGACATGATGGAAAACGCACCGGCTTCTGTTGTCTGAGGCCCTGACCAGGCTGCATACGGTTTCCCGCCTCGCAGTCAAGCGTAGAACACGGCGACCCAACGCTCCAAACGGTTGAAGGCGATGCCGTATCAGAGATCCGCTTCGACCAGATTACCCTTCAGCTCCATCCAGGCGCGTCGGCTGGAGGCTTCACCCTTGCCCATGAGCAGGTTGAACAGGCCCAGCGTATCCGGTGACGGCGTATTCCCCAGACTGACCGGCAGCACCCGCCGGGTTGCCGGATCCATGGTTGTTTCCTTGAGCTGCGCAGGTTGCATCTCTCCCAGGCCCTTGAAGCGGCCAATCTCCAGCTGATCCTCGCGAAAGCTTTCCTTGCTCAGGCGCTCGCGGATGGATTGCAGCTCCGCATCATCCAGCGCGTAGAAACGCCGTGCCGGGCGTTTTTTGCCTTGCGCCGGCACATCGATACGGTACAGCGGTGGTAGCGCGACATACACATGGCCCGCCGCCACGAGTTTCGGGAAATGGCGCAGGAACAGCGTCAGCAGCAGGGTCTGGATGTGCGAGCCATCCACGTCGGCATCGGCCATGATCACGATCTTGCCATATCGCAGATTGGCCAGCACGGCGTCAGCGGCATCGGCTACGTGAGGATCGACACCGATGGCCACGGAAATATCGTGGATTTCAGTATTGGCGAAAAGTCGGCCAGGATCGATTTCCCAGGCGTTCTGTACCTTGCCGCGCAGCGGCAGGATGGCCTGGGTTTCACGGTTTCGCGCGAGCTTGGCCGAGCCACCGGCCGAATCGCCCTCCACCAGATAGAGCTCGTTCTCGGTGATATGGCTGCTTTCGCAGTCGGCCAGTTTCCCGGGGAGCACTGCCACACCGCTGCTCTTTTTCTTTTCGACTTTCTGCGCATCCTTGAGACGGGACTGCGCCTGCTTGATGGCCAGCTCGGCGATAGCCTTGCCGTGTTCTACGTTCTGGTTGATCCAGGCCTCGAAGGGATGTTGCAGCATGGTGGAGACCAGCTTCACCGCTTCGCGGGAATTGAGTTTTTCCTTCACCTGCCCCTGGAACTGGGGATCGAGCAGCCGTGCCGAGAGTACGAAACTCATGCGCCCGCAGACATCCTCCTGCTGAAGCTTGACGCCCTTGGGCAGCAGACTGTGATGCTCGATGAAGCTCTTCACCGCTTCGAAGACGGCCGCGCGCATGCCTGCTTCATGCGTACCGCCTGCAACCGTGGGGATCAGGTTTACATAGCTTTCACCGATCTGCTGGCCATCAAACCAGCCCAGCGCCCAGGCGGCCCCTTCACCTGGCGCGAAATCCTCGTCTTCGCCCGCGTATTTCTCTGTGGCGAACACCGGCACCAGCATTTCGATCCCCGCCATCATTTCGCGCAGGTAACCCGGGAGGCCATCCTGATAGCGCCACTCCTGCCGCTTGAAACCACCATCTGCCTGCTCAATCTCCAGGCTTACCTGCACGCCTGGCAGCAGCACGGCCTTGGAGCGCAGCAGGCGCTCCAGTTCATTCATCGGGACACGAGGCGAATCGAAATAACGGCCATCCGGCCACACGGTTACGCGCGTGCCGGTCTGCCGGCCACAAGAACCAAGCTCTTCCAGTTCGCCGATCTGGCGTCCGCCATCCGTAAAGGCGATGCGATGCAGCTTGCCTTCCCTGCGAATCTCCACTTCCACACGCGTGGACAGTGCCGTGGTGACCGCTACCCCTACCCCGTGCAAGCCACCGGAGAAAGCGTAGGCGCTGTTGCCGGATTTCTTGTCGAACTTTCCGCCTGCGTGCAGTACGGTATAGGCCAGTACCACCACGGGTTTCTTTTCCACCGGATGAGGGCCTACCGGAATACCGCGGCCATCATCTGCCACGGTGATCGCGCCATCGCGTGCCACGCGTACCTGAATGCTGCGCGCAAAGCCTGCCAAGGCTTCGTCGGCGGCGTTGTCGATGACTTCCTGGATGATGTGGCAGGGCGAGTCGGTGCGGGTGTACATGCCGGGGCGCTCGCGCACCGGCTCCAGTCCCTTAAGGACTCGGAACGAGGATTCGTCGTACTGCGTCTGGGCCATTGCTGATATTTCGAAGAAAGGAGAGGCAAGGCCCGCATTCTTTCATATCCGGGCACCGTGAGCGTACCGACGACGGATGTCCGGAAAGAAGGTCATCGCCTGCGATGCCCCCGAGCCTGCAGATGATTCGGGCGATTCTGTGTAAAAAGTCCTGCAGTCGCAGCAGTCGTCTTCAATGATCCGCTTCTCCCGCCGTAGACTCGGGCCGGGGTTCGCATGCCTTGCATGTGGCAATGCGCACAGTTGTCCCCGAGGGAAAATCCGATACATGTCGTCCGCGGCACCGAGCCTGCCCGAGCAGGCCAATCCGCATTTCGTCGAGTCGCTGGTTGAGCTCTCGGCGACACGCGAAATCGAAGTCACTGAAGATGTCTATGCGCAGAACGGTATAAAGCTGCTGGCAAAGGGCGCACGCGTCGACAGCAGCCTCTATGACCGCGTGATCCAGCACAAGCTGCGACGCCCCATCGAGACGAGTCTTGCCTGCCGCGATGCTTTCGATAGTGCCCAGCTGAGGCGCGAGGCCGAAGCCCTGCTGGAGGCGTCCCCGATCCTGAGGCGTTTGGCAGACGATAGCCATGGCTCCGAGCGCTCCCTAAAAACGCTTGCCCGGGTGCGGCTGACTCCGCAAGCAGCCACTTTGTTTGCCGTGGCCGAGCACCGCCGCCCCGAGCGACGCACGCATCAGGTGAAGGCCTGCCTGATCGCACTGAGTCTGGCCAAGGCCGATGGCTCCACCCATGACTCCCGTTCGCTGATCGGCCTGGCCCAGGCTAGCCTGCTGCACGACATCGGTGAGTGCTACATTGATCCGGCGATCTTCACACGCGAGGAAGTGCTGGGGCAGGAGGAATGGCGCGCGCTGGCTTCACACCCGATCATCGGCGCAGCAATCGCGCGGGAGCTTGGCGGCTTGAGTGCGGATGTGCAGACAGCGATCCTTCAGCACCACGAGCGCCTGGATGGCTCTGGCTATCCTCGCGGTGTCAGTGGCGAAGGGCTGTCACGCAGTGGGGCAATCCTCGGTATGGCCGATACGCTGGCTGGCATGCTAGGGCACGACTACCCGCTGAGCCGGCTCAGCGTTGCCTTGAGGATCATGCCGCGAGAGTTCTCCCCGGCGCTGGTGAGCCGGGCTACCCGGCTGCTTGGAGCGAGAGAGCCCCTGATGGAAATGCGGGGCGTGTCGCGGGCGGAGGTTGAAGAAATCCGGCATATCCGTGAGCGCATCGGGGCAATTCCGGGCCTGTTCAGCCAGTTACTGGATGAACAGGCCCGGCTTTCCCCTTTGCACAGGGAGGGCCTCGAAAATCTGTTCTTCCGCTTCATTCGCGTGAAACGCGCTTTCTCTAGCACAGGCATGGACGGGTTGGAGTCCCTGGTGCCGGTATTGAGCGGAGAAGAACTGGCGGAAACCTGCCAGGAGGCTCGTTGCGTGCTAGGGCGTGTTCACAGTAGCCAGATATAGGCGCATGCGAGATGCAAGAAGGCG
>NZ_MDUX01000088.1 GCF_014736495.1 Candidatus Dactylopiibacterium carminicum | reverse complement strand
ACAACCTCGCACCCAGACATAAAATTTCCTTGTACTTGTACATAGAATCTAGAATCGGCGCATCATCCCTTCCGGAGTCCGACATGCGCCGTCTGCTGTGCTGCCTTTTCGCCCTGTTGCCATTCGGCCTGTGGGCGGCAGACATCTCGATCAGCAAGCCCTGGGTGAAAGGCACCCTGCCCACCGCTACGGCCACGACCGCGCACTTCGAAATATTCAGCGATGACGCCCTCACGCTGGTGGCCGCACAGACACCGCTGGCCGAGCGCGTGGAATTGCGTGTGATGCGCTTCGCACTCGACGGCGGCCCGCTGCGCCCGCAAACGGTGACCGAGATCGCCATCCCTGCGCGCAAGCGCATGCAGTTCACGCCGGTCAGTGAGCATCTGGCGCTGGTGGGGCTGCATCAGCCAGTCAAGGGCGGTCAGCGCATCCCGCTGACACTGGTACTACGTGCCCAGGATGGCAGCGAACGGCGCGTCGAAGTCGAGGCGCTGGGGCGCGACCTGCTCGGCGGACCGCAGCCCTAGCCGCCTCGTTCGGAGCCTTGGCAACAGGCTCAGCGCTCGTTCGTTTGAGTCGAGGACTGAGACTGCTTCTGCGGCGGGCGCGGATGCTCCAGCGGCCCCTTGATACCACAGGCAGTCAGGACAAGGCTCAGGAACAGGACAAGGACGATCGGGCGTTTCATGGTGAATTTGGGTCTCGGCGGAAGCGGGGATCTTGGAAGCTGTGCGGGATCTGTCGCGAGAGGTCGGCTGCGGGATGAAGCGCAGCGTATGAATCCCGGTCACGGTCTCGCAGTAAGATCATAAACAGCTTCTCAACAAACGGAGCAGACCTCAGATGGCATCAGCGGATTTTCTGGCAACAGCCCAGGCCAAGCTCGATGAGCTGGAAGCAAGGATAGAGGCGGCAGCCGACGCGGCTGGCGTCGACATCGACATCGAACCGCAGGCCGGCGGCATTCTCAAGCTGGCGTTCGAGGACGGCAGCCAGATCATCGTCAATCGCCACGAGGCGGCAGGCGAGATCTGGGTGGCGGCCCGTGCCGGCGGCTTCCATTTTCGCCCGCAGGAAGACGGCTGGCGTGACACCCGCGACGCCGCGCTGCTCGACGCGCGCCTGCAGGCGCTGATCTCGCAGCAGGCGGGTTACGAGATCAGTTGGTGAAGCGCGACCAGAAGTCCGGTTCGGCGTGTGGCTGCTCGGCGCCTGGCGCGGATGCCTCGGTCGCCGGGTCATGCAGCGGCAGGTGCTCTTCGTAGATGTAGTCCGGCCCTTCCTTGTCAAAGGTCGGCTGTACCTCCACCAGGCCGGCCGGCATCGCCAGATGCTGTTCCGGTTCGTCCTTGAGCGCCACGCGCATGTAGTCGATCCACATCGGCAGTGCGAGAACACCACCAGTCTCACCGGAGCCAAGCTTGCGCGGCTGGTCGAACCCCATCCAGGCCACACCGACCAGTGCCGGTGAATAGCCGCAGAACCAGGCATCCAGGTAATCGTTGGTGGTGCCGGTCTTGCCGGCCAGATCGCCTCGCTTGAGTGCCATGGCCTTGCCTGCGGTACCCCGGCGCACCACGTCCTTCATCATCAGGTCGGTAAGGAACACATTGCGCGGATCGAGCACGCGCTCGGCTTCCTCGGTGCCGGCCACGGCGGGCTCCACGCGGGCGATCACCTGCCCGTTGCCGTCCTGGATCTCCTTCACCACGAAAGGCTGGATGCGGTAGCCGCCGTTGGCAAACACCGAGTAGGCGGAGGCCATCTGCCAGGGCGTCACGTTGCCCGCACCCAGCGCCAGCGTGAGGTAGGGCGGATTCTTGTCTGCGTCGAAGCCGAAACGGCTCACCACGTAATCCTGCGCATAGGCCGGCGTGATCGCATCCAGCAGACGGATGGCGACGACGTTCTTGGATTTCGCCAGCGCGGTGCGCAGACTCATCGGCCCTTCATATCGCCCGTCGTAGTTGCCCGGGCTCCAGGGGCGGCCACCGGTCTGTTCCGCGGTGTAGTGCAGCGGCGCATCGTCAAACACCGCGCCCGGCGTGAAACCCTTCTCCATGGCAGCGGAAAAGATGAAGGGCTTGAAGCTGGAGCCGGGCTGACGCCAGGCCTGGGTGACGTGGTTGAACTTGTTACGCGCGAAATCAAAACCGCCCACCAGCGAACGGATCTCGCCAGTACGCGGATCCAGCGAGATGAAGGCGCCCTCCACCTCGGGTGGCTGCACCACCTGCCATTCCTTGCCCGAGCGGGCCACACGGATCACTGAGCCAGGCTCCAGGCGCTTCTGTGCCGGTGCGTTGCGCGCCATCATCGGCCCGGGGAAGCGCAGCGCGCGCCCGGTCAGCTCGATCACCTCGCCACCACGCAGATAGGCGCGCAGCTTCTGCCCCGGCACGGATTCCAGCACGATGGCAGCCCGCATCTCATCGAGATCGGGGAAGCCGTCGACCAGTTCCTCCAGGCTCTTCGCGTCCTCGGCGTCGGAGCCGACACCGCGCAGATCCACCTTGCCCTCTGCACCCCGGTAACCATGGCGGCGTTCGTACTCGATGGCAGCACGCCGCAGGGATTGGTAGGCGGCCAGTTGATCGTCCTTGCGCAGCGTGGTGATCACGCGGATACCGCTGCTGTAGGTCTGCTCCTTGAAACGCTCGTAGGCGATCTGGCGCGCCATTTCGGCGACGAATTCGGCATGCAGCGTAGGTTTGTTACGCTGCACGGCATTGCGCCCGATGGCCAGACGCAGCGGCTCCTTCAAGGCCTCGTCGTACTGGGCTGTGGTGATGTAGCCCAGCTCCTGCATACGGCGCAGCACGTATTGCTGACGCGCGGTGGCACGCAGGGGATTGACTACCGGGTTGAAGCTCGACGGCGCCTTGGGCAACCCTGCCAACATCGCCAGTTCGGCCAGCTTGAGCTGCTCCAGCGGCCGGCCGTAGTAAGTCTCGGCGGCCACGGCAAAACCGTAGGAGCGGTTGCCGAGGAAGATGTGGTTGATATAGACCTCGAGGATCTTGTCTTTCGAAAGCTGCTGTTCGATCTTCAGCGACAGCAGAATCTCGTAGAACTTGCGGCTGATCTTCTGCTCACGGCTGAGGTAGAAATTGCGCGCCACCTGCATCGTGATCGTGCTGCCGCCCTGCTTGGCCCCCCCGGCCAGCATGCGCAGCGAAGCCCGCGCCAGCCCCATCACGTCGACACCCGAGTGTTCGTAGAAGCGGTCATCCTCGGCAGCCAGAATGGCATGCTTGAGCATGGCCGGCACCTTGTCGATGGAAACGAAGGTGCGGCGCTCCTCGCCGAATTCGCCGATCAGCTCGCCATCCGCGGTGTAGATGCGCAGCGGAATGCGTGGCGTGTACTCGGTCAGCGCCTCCAGCGAGGGCAGCCGCGGCCAGGCCATGGAAGCCGCGATGGCAAGCGCCGCCGCCCCCACGATGCAGAGGCCGAAAGCGCTGATGAGACCGATGGTTAGGATGCGTTTGAGCATGTCGTTCCCGCAGGAAATGGCAGGGCATTATCCCGGAAACCCCGGGCGGGCGCATATGCCCCCGCCCGGCGCGATCCGGTGACCGTGACAGACAGCGCCACGGGCCGCAGAATTCCGCTCACCCGACACCCACAGAGAGATTTATTGATGAAGATCGCCACCTGGAACGTGAATTCCCTCAAGGTCCGCCTGCCGCATCTGCTCGACTGGCTGGCCACCGAATCGCCCGATGTGGTCTGCCTGCAGGAGCTCAAGTGCGAAGACAAGGCCTTTCCGCTGGCCGAAATCGAAGCCGCAGGCTACCGAGCCGTGAGTAACGGGCAAAAGACCTACAACGGCGTGGCCATCCTGGCGAAGTCCGCGATCGAGGATGTGACGCGCGACATCCCGGGCTTTGCCGACGAGCAGAAACGCATCATCGCCGCCACCGTGGATGGCGTGCGCGTGATCTGCGCCTATTTCGTCAATGGACAGGCCGTGGGCTCGGAGAAATTTGCCTACAAAATGGCCTGGCTGGAAGCGCTGACCGGCTGGCTGCACGAGGAACTGGCGCGGCATCCGCAACTGGTGCTGGCCGGAGACTTCAACATCGCGCCGGAGCCGCGCGACGCGCATCCGGACTGGAAAGACGAAATTCACGTCTCGGTGCCCGAGCGCGAAGCCTTCACGCGTCTGTTGCAGCTGGGTCTCACGGATGCTTTCCGCCAGTTCGAGCAGCCGGAGAAGAGCTACTCCTGGTGGGATTACCGCATGATGGCCTTCCGGCGCAATTTCGGCCTGCGCATCGACCATCTGCTGGTCTCCACGGCGTTGGCGCCGGCACTCACCGCCTGCTGGGTGGACAAGGCGCCGCGCAAGCTGGAACGTCCCTCGGATCACGCTCCGGTGCTGCTCACGCTGGCCTGATCAAACGGCGGCATGCCGGCGTAACGCAGCCAGCAAGGCGAGCACCGCCGCACTGTGTTCGTGACGGCGGTAGAACGCGATCAGGTCGGAATCGAAAGCCCCACCGATCAGGGGCCTGAACACCACCCCCGGCAGTGCGAATCGCGCGGCCGAAGCCGGCAGCAGGGCTACGCCGAGGCCACCGGCCACCAGGCCAACGGCCGAGCTCATCTCGTTGACAACCATGCTGCTGCGCGGTGTGAAACGTGCCGCCTCGCATAACAACGCAATGGCGTGGCCGGTGCCGCAGCCCGGCGGATCGTCGGGCACCAGGAAATTGTTCTCCGCCAGTTCGGGCAGCGCGATACCGGCTCGCGTGGCCAGAGGATGCGAATCAGGCAAAGCGACGATCATGGGTTGCCGTGAGAGGACCAGACTGTCGTAATCCTCCGGCGGCTCCGGCATCGGGCCACGCGTGATGACCAGATCGAAAGTCTGGGTCCGTAACGCGGCGAGGTGGTCGGCGGCCAGGCGCATGTGCATGCCGATACGCACCGCCGGGTGCGTAGCGCGAAAGGCTGCCAGCGCGCTCAGAAAGGGCAGCTCGGCCAGTGCACTGCTGACGTAGCCGATATCCACGCGCCCCGTCTCGCCCCGTGCTGCGCGCCGCGCCGCGCGCCCGGCCTGCTCGGCGTGCATCAGGGCCGCACGGGCTTCGACGAGAAAAGCCTCGCCCGCCTCGGTCAGCGTGATGCGACGGTTGGCGCGATGGAACAGACGCACGCCCAACTGCTCCTCCAGCGCGCGGATCTGTTGTGACAGGGCGGGCTGTGCAATGCCCAGCCTCACCGCGGCGCGCGCCACGTGCAGTTCTTCGGCGACGACGACGAAATAATGGAAGTGGCGAAAATTCATAAGATAAAACTTATCAATCCAGCCTGTTTAATGCAATTGATAGAATGTTTACAGCCCTGCACAATGCAGCCCGAGTGTTGCGCATTCATCTATCTGCGATGAATGACTTAAAGGTGGAGATGGCGCCCGCGCCCTCCACCTATTTTTTTTGAGCTTCCCATGACCGACCGAACCACCTCCTTTTTCGCCCGCCCAGGCAGCGTGATGCTGCTGGCCACCTTCTGCTGCCTGCTGTGGGGCAGCGCCTACCTGGCGATCAAGCAGGGCTATGCCCTGTTCCACATCGCGAGCGGCGACGTGCCGGCACAGATGCTGTTCGCCGGCCTGCGCTTCACGGCGGCCGGTGTGATCCTGCTCGTGGCTGCCCGACTGATCGGCTGGAAGATCGAGCTGCCGCAGCGCGAATGGCTGCCCGTCGGCATGCTGGGGCTGACCCAGACCGCGATCCAGTACGTGTTCTTCTACATCGGTCTGGCCTTTGCCACCGGCACCAAGAGCTCGATCATGAACGCCACCGGCACCTTCTTCTCGGTACTGCTGGCACATTTCCTGTACCACAACGACCGCCTTTCCCAGCGTTGCGTGATCGGCTGCAGCGTGGGCTTCCTCGGCGTGGCCGCCGCCAACTACGGGCCGACGCTGCTGCAGCCCGACTTCACGCTGGCTGGCGAAGGCTCGGTCGTGCTCGCCGCCTTCATCCTTTCGGCGGCCACCATTTACGGCAAGATGATCTCCCAGCGCATCAACGCCATCGTCATGACCGGCTGGCAGATGAGCTTCGGCGGCCTGGTACTGACCGCCGTGGGCCTGATCACCGGAGGGCGCATGCAAGGCTTCACGCCCACCAGCCTGGCTTTGCTGGGCTACATGGCCGTGCTTTCCTCGCTGGCCTTCGGCCTGTGGAGCGCGCTGCTGAAATACCACCCGGTCGGCAAGGTGGCGGTCTACAACTTTCTGATCCCGGTGTTCGGCGTGGCCTTGTCGGCCATTTTCCTCGGTGAGGCGATATTCGCCTGGAAGAACGCCGTGGCGCTGGTCCTGGTCTGTGCCGGCATCTGGCTGGTGACTGCCGAGCGCCCCAAGACCTCGGGCTGACCCAACCCCGCCGGGCGGGGAAATTGCCGTCATCCCGACAAGGCCAAGGCACTGTTTTTCCGCGATAATCGCGCTCCCCTACAGTGTTTTGACCATTACAAGATGTCCCTCCGCCGCCCTGAACTCCTCGCTCCGGCCGGCACGCTGGCCATGCTCGACACCGCGCTGGCCTTCGGCGCCGACGCGATCTATGCTGGCCAGCCGCGCTACAGCCTGCGCGTGCGCAACAATGATTTCGGCAATCCGGAAGTGCTGAAGACCGGCATCGACCGTGTGCATGCGGCAGGCGGCCAGTTCTATCTCGTCTCCAACATCTATCCGCACGGCGCCAAGCTCAGGACCTATCTGCGCGACATGGCGCCAGCGATCGCCCTCAAGCCGGACGCGCTGATCATGTCCGACCCCGGCCTGATGATGATGGTGCGCGAGGCATGGCCCGAGCAGGCCATCCATCTCTCGGTGCATGCCAATACGGTGAATGCGGCAGCAGTGAAATTCTGGGCACGCAACGGCGTGAGTCGCGTGATCCTGTCGCGCGAACTCTCACTCGACGAGATCGAGGAGATCCGCCAGGCCTGCCCCGAAACCGAGCTGGAAGTCTTCGTACACGGCGCGCTGTGCATCGCCTATTCCGGACGCTGTTTGCTCTCCGGCTATTTCAACCATCGCGATCCCAACCAGGGCAGCTGCACCAATTCCTGCCGTTGGGATTTCAACGTGCAACAGGGCAAGACCGACGCCAGCGGCGATGTGTACCTGATCGAGGAACGCGAGCGCCGCGCCGGCAGCTACAACGTGATCGAGGAAGACGAGCACGGCACCTACATCCTCAACAGCAAGGATCTGCGCGCCATCGAGCATGTGCAGCGGCTGGTGGCGATCGGCGTCGACTCTCTGAAGATCGAAGGCCGCACCAAGAGCCCCTACTACGTGGCGCGTGCCGCCCAGGCCTACCGTGCCGCCATCGATGCGGCGCTGGCCGGCACGCCGCTCGACCCGGCACTGGTCGATTCGCTCGATGGCCTGGCCAATCGTGGCTACACCGACGGCTTCTTCGATCGCCATCAGGAAGCTGCCCGCCGTGGCGGCGATGCGGAATTCCAGAACTACGCACGCGGCAGTTCGGAATCCGCACGCAGCCTGTATGTGGGCGATGTGTTGCGGTACGACGCCGCGCGTGGCCTGGCCGAGGTGGCAGTGAAGAACCGTTTCGCCGTCGGCGACCGGCTGGAGCTGGTGCAGCCGCAAGGCAATCTCACTTACGAGATCACAGCCATGCAGAACGCCGAAGGCGCCGCCATCGAAGTCGCGCCCGGCGACGGCCACCGCGTCTGGCTGGCGCTGCCGGCCGACAGCGTCGGCGCGTTCGTGACGCGGTTTGTGGGCGGCTGAAGCCGGAAGGCGATTCTCTTTTCCGCGCTAACACATCGGGCGCGGATTCAAGCTTGCGGCCTTGGTTTTCGTGATCCGCAAAGCCGTTCGTAGTTCGTAGGGCGGAACTCCCTGGAGGTTCCGCCAGCCACCCGGAGGGTGGCATCAAGCCCCTTGTAACGCTGACCAATCAATGCGGTTCGGGCCTGATGTCGAGGCTGCCTTTGCCGCGGCGGGCCCACTGGCCCCGTTTGCGGGGGAGGTAAAAAGCTGCCGTCCCGGCAGCTGGCGA
Organism: Candidatus Dactylopiibacterium carminicum; assembly: GCF_014736495.1. GTDB lineage: Bacteria > Pseudomonadota > Gammaproteobacteria > Burkholderiales > Rhodocyclaceae > Uliginosibacterium > Uliginosibacterium carminicum. The sequence goes on along the minus strand of NZ_MDUX01000088.1, from coordinate 643 downwards.
AATCTCCAAGGAGTTCCGCCCTACATCCGGGATACGTGGTACGCGTCAGGCATAGATTCCGGGTTACAACCTTGTGCGTGGCGAATACGATTTCATCGTATTAAATTAACACCAAGCTCTTCAATTATATTAATTGTGCTCAATGGCATGCCATCCAATAAATGATTCAACACAAGCGACCTACCGACAATCTCGCCAGACAAGAGACAGTCCCTATCAAATCGACCACCAGCATCAAACATTAAACCAATCGATTCAAGCAAAAAAACAGAGGCACTCATCGTCCACATAGGGACATATTCTTTTTCAGAAAAATTTTTTCTTAAATTAAAATCAGAACCTATTTTCTCACAAAACTCATAAGTCTTCCTCAAAAAAAAACAACTGATTATTCTCATCGAAACCATTGCCATCTGAAAGTAAAAATGAATAAAACCCGCTTTTTACGCCCCACATAAACCCACGCATTGAATCGCCCCCGGTTCACTAGACACTTCGAAGCCTTAAGCTGGCAACCAAGTGGAGGTGTCTATGAGTAGCAAGCGATACACGGAAGAGTTCAAGATTGAAGCGGTCAGGTCAAGCAAGTGACCGATCGCGGACATAGCGTTGCGGACGTTGCCGGGCGACTGGATGTGAGCAT
>NZ_MDUX01000087.1 GCF_014736495.1 Candidatus Dactylopiibacterium carminicum | reverse complement strand
CCTCAACGAGGCGGCCGGGCGATGGAGACTCAACAGCTAACTCCAACAGCGCCATTCGAAATGGGCGCAGATCCGGCAGGGGTGCGTACAGGGATTCGCCACCTACATGACCGGCGAGCTGTTCGCGGTGCTGGCGCAGCACAGCATTCTCGGCCGTCTCTTCTCCACCGGGGTCGCAACGTCGGAGCAGGCGCAGGAAGCCTTCGTGGCCGGCATCAATGTTGCTCGCGACGGCGGCCCTGGCGCACTCAGTCACCAGTTGTTTGCCGTGCGTACGCTGGGCCTCACCGGGCGTTACCCGGGGTCCGCGCTGAAGGATTACCTCTCCGGCCTGCTGATCGGCAACGAGCTGGTATCCGGCCTGGCCCGGCTGCACGGCGCAGGGCAGGAGCAGGCCCTGATCCTGATTGGCGATGGTGCGCTGTGCCAGCGCTACGAAGAGGCGCTGGCCGTGCTTGGCGCATTCCCTGCAGCTGTGCTGGGCAATACCGCGCCAGCCGGGTTGTTCGATTTCGCGCGTGCAGCTGGCCTGCTGTACACACGCCTTGAGGAGTCCGCATCATGAATGAGGCACGTCTGGCCCGTTTCGAGGCCGCCATGCAGAGTCTGCCCCTGGTCGCCATTCTGCGCGGCTTGCCGCCGGAAGATGCCGAGGCCGCCGCGCAGACCTTGCTTGAGGCCGGTTTCCGGCTGATCGAGGTGCCCTTGAACTCTCCGGACCCCTTCACCAGCATTGCCACCATGCGCCAGGTGCTGCCGCCCGAAGTGCTGGTGGGCGCCAGCACGGTGATGAGCGCGGCCCAGGTGCGACAGCTGGCCGACATCGGCGCCGACCTGATGGTGACACCGCATACCGATCCCGTGCTGATCGCCGCCGCCAAGGCTGCCGGTCTGGTGAGCCTGCCCGGTTTCTTCACGCCCAGCGAGGCTTTCGCCGCACTCGCGGCCGGCGCCACGGCACTCAAGCTGTTCCCGGCCGAGCAGGCCGGCCCGGCCACGGTGAAGGCGCTGCGCGCGGTGCTGCCGGCCTCGGCGCGCGTGCTGCCGGTGGGCGGCGTCAGCCCCGAAACACTGGCCACGTGGCGTGCTGCCGGCGTTGCCGGTTTCGGCCTGGGCTCGGCCCTGTATGGCAAGGGCACGACGGTGGCCGAGCTGGGCGAACGCGCCCGCCGCTTCGTCGCAGCCTGGAGAGCGTCATGAACTGAATTCCTTCCCCCGGTCACCAGCGGACGCAGAGCCGCCCGGACCTTTGCCCTCGAGGCACCGCTCAACCAAAGGAGGTTGCAATGAAGACTCGTCGTACCTTTTCCAAGCTGATGCTGGGCCTTTCGGCCGTGCTTCTCGCAGGCGGCGTAGCCCAGGCCGCCGACTATCCCACCAAACAAATCGAGCTGATCGTTCCTTACGCCGCGGGTGGCGGCACCGATCTGGTTGCTCGTGCCTATGCCGACGCGGCCAAGAAATATCTGCCGCAGGCAATCGGCGTGGTCAACAAGACCGGCGGCGCCGGTGCCGTGAGGCTCACCGAGATCATGGCGTCCCGCCCCGATGGCTACAAGATCGGCATGGGCACGGTGGAAATCGCCATGCTGCCGCACATGGGCGTGGCCCGCTTCACCGTGGACGATTACATCCCGATTGCCCGCCTGAATGCCGAACCCACGGCCATTACCGTGAATGCCGAAGCGCCCTGGAAGACGATCGATGAATTCCTGGCCTACGCCAAGGCCAATCCGGGCAAGGTGCGTATCGGCAACTCCGGCACCGGCGCTATCTGGCACATCGCGGCCGAGGCCATCGAAGAGAAAACCGGGCTGACTTTCAACCACATCCCCTATGACGGCGCCAACCCTGCCGTCACCGCGCTGCTGGGCAAGCACATCGAAGCCGTGTCGGTGAGCCCGGCCGAGGTGATCGCCCATGTGGCTGCCGGCAAGTTGCGCATCCTTGCCGTGGGAGCTGACGAGCGGGCCAAGGCTTTCCCTGATGTACCCACGCTGAAGGAAAAGGGTGTCGACGTTTCGATCTACACCTGGCGCGGCATCGTAGTGCCGAAGAAGACGCCGCAAGCGGTTGTCAATGTCCTGCGCGAAGCCTCGAAGAAGACGGCTGAAGATCCGGCATTCCGCGAAACCCTGAGCAAGATGAACCTGACCTGGGCATACGCCGACAGCGCCGTTTTCAAGGCTGCGATGGACAAGGACAACCTGTTCTTCAAGGACATGATGACCAAGATCGGTCTGGCCAGGTAAGCGGCTTTCCTCTCCTGACCTGTTCGCGCCCTTTCCGTCCGCCCCGCGCGGCCGGAAGGCGGCGCTACGCACAGGTTTTCTTCCTGCTCGATGGAGATACGGTATGACCCAAGCTCCTTCTTCGGCCGGCAGTGCCGTGCCGCGCATGGCCGATCTTGTCGTCGGCTGCATCCTGATCATGGTGGCGGTGCTGGCGATCGTGACCGCACAAGGTTTTCCATCCACCAATCTGGTGACCGATGTGGGGCCCGCCCGCTTTCCTGTCATCTATGCCTGCGCACTGATCTTGCTGAGCTTGATCATGATGACGGGCGCTCTGCGGCGGCCTGCTCCGCCTGCGGGCAAGCCTGTGGATCGCCTGGGTTACGTCTGCGTGGTGATCGGCGTGATCGCCACGGCACTGTGCATCCTTGTCATGGAGTGGATCGGCTACGGCCTCAGCTCCGTGATCTACCTGACTGGACTGATGTGGATGATGGGGTGGCGCCATCGTCTTTTCACGCCGCTGGTGGCGATCTTCATCACCGGATTGTTGTATGCGCTCTTTTCTTTCAGCCTGAACGTACCGCTGCCGGTGGGTGGTTTGTTCGAGCAATTGCTGTCCTGACGGGGTGCCGTTATGAACGAACTCAGCCTGCTTCTCACGGGTTTCCAGAATCTGTTCTCTCATCCCACGGCCTTGCTGCTGGCGGCACTTGGCGTCGCACTCGGCATCGTCATCGGTGCCTTGCCGGGGCTGACGGCCACCATGGGGGTTGCCATCCTGCTGCCCTTTACCTTTGGCATGGATCCGGTTTCCGGCCTGTTGATGATCTCCGGGGTTTTTTTCGGCGGGATCTACGGCGGCTCCGTCACCGCCATCCTGTTGAAAATTTCGGGCACGCCCGCTGCCGCTGCGACGGCTATGGACGGCTACGAGCTGACGAAGAAGGGCATGGCCGGCATTGCGCTGGGTACTGCCACTTTCTCTTCCTTCATCGGTGGCACGCTCAGCGTGATCGTGCTGATCTTCATGGCGCCGCTGCTGGCGGGCATCGCGCTGGAGTTCTCCGCATCTGAGACTTTTGCGCTCGCCGTTTTTGGTCTGTCAATCATTGCCAGCATCTCGGGTACTTCCGTGGTGAAAGGCTTGATTGCCGGCTTCCTGGGCTTGTTGATCGCCACGGTAGGCATGGATCCCATGGGGGGCTTCCCGCGTTATACGGCCGGCTTCACCGAGCTATTCAACGTGCCTTTCATTCCGGTAATGATCGGGTTGTTCGCCACGGCGGAAGCTTTCAAGGCCATGGAAGATCGAAATGTCCGCAAGGCGGTGGCTGCCGCATTGGGGCGCATCATTCCTCCCTGGAGCACTTACAAGCGCATGCTCGCCACGGTGCTGCGTTCCACTGGTCTGGGGGTACTGATCGGCTCGATTCCCGGTGCGGGTGCGGATATCGCGGCCTTCGTCGCTTACAACGAGACCAAGCGCTTTTCCAAGACACCCGAGAATTTCGGTAAAGGCGAACTGTCTGCCGTTGCGGCCTGTGAGTCCGGCGCCAATGGCTGTACCGGAGGCGCATTGTTGCCCATGCTGACGTTGGGTATTCCGGGCGACGCCGTCACCGCAGTGATGTTGGGGGCACTCACCTTGCAAGGGCTTCAGCCTGGTCCGCTGTTGTTCCGCGAACATGCAGACATGGTGTTCACCTTGTTTGCCGGCATGTTGATCTGCTACGTCTTCATGCTCGTCATGGGGCTTGGGTCGCTACGCTTCATGGGGCGCATCCTGCAACTGCCCAAGGCAGTGCTCACGCCGGTAATCCTGGCGCTGTGCATCGTCGGCACCTATGCGCTGAATAACAGCATGTTCGATGTCGGCATCATGCTGGCTGCCGGTGTGGTCGGCTACTTCATGCAGAAGTGGGAATATCCGGCATCTCCGGTAGTGCTGGCACTGATCATGGGACCGATGGCCGAGGCAAATTTCCGCCGGGCGCTGTCGCTCTCCAATGGCAGCTACGATTTCCTCTATACGCGGCCGATCACGGCCGGGCTGCTATTGGTGGCTCTTTTCACGCTGTTCCTGCCATTGCTGCGTCGTCGCAAGGCTGCGCGTACACCGGTCGAGCCCGTGCCGCAGATGGAGGCCGCGCAATGACGAGTGTCCTGGAAGTCAGGCATGAGGCGCTGCTGGGCATCCCGCTGCGCAATGCCTGCGGCGAAGGGCCTGTCTGGCATGCGGAGCAGGGCTGCTGGTACTGGATCGATCTGCCTGCGCGCAGCATCCACAGGCTCGATCCTGCCAGCGGCGTGCTGCGGCAGTGGTCTGTCGACGAGCATCTGGGCTGCATGGTGCTGCGTGCCGATGGCGGGCTCACCTGCAGTTGCGTTTCCGGCATCTTCGATGTGGATCTGCCGGAGGAGGGGGGCCAGGCGCTGCAGCGGCGGCTCGCCAGCGTGACGCATGCACAGCCCGGCATGCGTTTCAACGATGGCCGCTGCGATCGCCAGGGCCGGCTGTGGGTTTCCAGCATGGTGATGGATATCTCGCTCGCCAGCCCCGCCGGCAACTGGTATTGCTACAAGCGTGCCGATGGCCTGCAATGTATGGAAGGGGGCTACGTCATCCCCAATGGTTCGGCCTTCAGCCCGGACGGCAAAACCTTTTACAGCTCCGACACGCACCGCAACGTCCGCATGGTCTGGGCCTGGGATTACGACATCGCCGAAGGCCGTGCGCATTCGCGGCGTGTGTTCGTCGACATGCGCGACATGCGCGACATGGTGCGGCGGCCTGATGGTGCGGCAGTGGATACCGAGGGCTGTTACTGGATCTGCTGTCTCGACGAAGGCTGCATCAAGCGCTTCACGCCTGGGGGCGTGCTAGATCAGGTGTGGAAGACGCCGATGCTCAAGCCGACCATGTGTGCCTTTGGCGGGGAGGACATGCGCACCCTGATGGTGACCTCGCTCAGCCGTGGCCCCGAGGATCTGGCCGGCGACCCTGAAGGGGGCCGCCTGCTGATGTTCCGCCCCGGGGCGCAGGGGATTGCGGAGCCACGCCTGGCGGGTTGAGCACCGGTTGCGGGGTGTCTGAGTGTGAGCAGACCTCGCTCGCAGGGTGCGCCATGCGCATCCTGAGATTCCGGACTCCTGCGTGAACAGGAATGACGTTGCGCTGAATCAGCGTGCCTTTCTGGCGGCGGCGCTGGCTTCCTCCCGAACACGTCTGGCTTCGTCGAGCAGGAACTGCTGATAGTCGTCCAGATCGCCTTCGAAAGGTTCGACAGAGCCTTTCGATACCAGCCAGAACTCGTCGCACACCGCACGCAGCAAGGCACGGTCATGGCTGACCAGCATCACCGTGCCCTCGAACTCGTTGAGCGCCATGCCCAGCGCATCGCGCGTGGCCAGATCCAGGTGGTTGGTCGGCTCATCGAGCAGGAGCAGATTCGGGCGCTGCCAGACGATCATGCACAGCACCAGCCGCGCCTTCTCGCCGCCGCTCATGGTGCCGACCGGTTGATGCACCATGTCGCCACCGAAGTTGAAGGTGCCGAGATAGGTCCGCAGTGATTGCTCGGTACCGCTCTGGCCCGGGCCGCGCATATGGGCCGGCGTGTCTTTCGCGAGCCGGATCATGTGCTCCATCGGGGTATCGTGCGGGCGCAGCACGTCCAGCTCCTGCTGGGCGAAGTAGCCGATATTCAGGCCCTTGCCCTCGCTGATCTCGCCATGCGTCGGCACCAGCGCATGCGCCACGGTCTTTACCAGTGTGGATTTGCCCTGACCGTTCGCACCGAGAATGCCGATGCGCTGCCCGGCCAGCACCGAACGGTTGATGTGCTGCACGATGGTGATGGGCGGTGTGCCCTCGGCTGCATCTTCCGGTGGCGGATAGCCAAAGCTGGCGTCGAGCATCGACAGCATCGGGTTGGGCAGGTTTTGCGGCTCCCTGAATTCAAAGCTGAATTCGGCATCCGCCAGCACGGGAGCGACCTTCTCCATGCGTTCAAGGGCCTTGACCCGGCTCTGTGCCTGCTTGGCCTTGCTGGCCTTGGCCTTGAAGCGGTCGATGAATTTCTGCAAATGCGCGATCTTGTCTGCCTGCTTGGCCATCGCAGCCGTCTGCAGCGCCATCTGCTCGGCACGCATCTCTTCGAACTTGCTGTAGTTGCCGCCATAACGCACGAGCTTGGCATTATCGACGTGCACCGTGACCTGGGTCACCGCATCGAGGAATTCGCGGTCATGGCTGATCACCACCATGGTCCCCTGATAGCGCTTGAGCCAGGCTTCGAGCCAGACCAGCGCATCGAGATCCAGGTGGTTGGTGGGCTCATCGAGCAGCAGCAGGTCCGACGGGCACATCAGCGCGCGCGAGAGTAGCAGGCGCATGCGCCAGCCACCGGAGAAGCTGTTGACCGGCTGATCGAGCTGGGCCGCGGTGAAGCCCAGCCCCTGGATCAGTGCCTGGGCACGGGCGGGCGCATCGTGGGCGCCGGCATCGTGCAGCGCCATGTAGGCGTGCGCCATGCGCATGCCGTCATCGCTCGCCTCGGCAGCGGTGACTTCCTGCTGGGCGGCCAGCAAGGCGACGTCCCCCTCGATCACGAAATCGGTCGCGCTCTGGCTGGTTTCGGGCATGTCCTGCGCCACCTGGGCCATGCGCCATTGCGTGGGAATGGAGAACTCGCCGCTGTCTTCGTGCAGCGTGCCGTTGAGCAGGCCGAAGAAGGAGGATTTGCCTGCGCCGTTGCGGCCTACCAGGCCGATTTTCTCACCGGGAGCAAACGTGACTGAGGCCTGGTCGAGCACGACCTTGACGCCGCGACGCAGCGTGACATTCTTGACGGAAATCATCGATAGGAACGCGCTGTGCGCGTAAGTGGGTTTTCCGGCAAACAATCATTGCCGGACCCTTGGGGGAAGGCCGGCATGATAGCCGCTTGCCCTGCACGCGGGTACGCGCCGCGTGATAATTCCTGTGGCGAAGGAGTGGGAGTATCCGGAGCGCAAGACGCTGTTTGCGCCTGTGTCGCTCATTCGTCCTCTTCGAGCAACTGCTCCAGCCGTCTCTGGTGATGGTTCAGGAAGTCTCGGGTGATCGCGTAATGTTCGGTCTCTTCGTAGGCGACCTCGTGGATGCCCGAGTCGTCGAACTGATAGATCCGGGCGCCCGGATAAGCCAGCAGGATGGGCGAGTGAGTGGCGATGATGAATTGTGACTGTGTCTGTAGCGGGCTTGTGTCGCGTCAATGAAGTCTGGCGCAGGAATCAGGACGGATGCTCTAAGATCGAACTCCCGCTTTCTGGAATCCGTCATGTCAGCTCAAGAAGTCACGTATGAGGAAGTTGCCGCCGCAGCCGTTCGCATGGTGGAGGGTGGTCAGCCCGTCACGGTGGGGGCGTTGCACGATGCGTTGGGCGTAGCTTCCCTGCAGGCCCTGCATCGGCACCTCGCGGCCTGGCGTGCCAGCCAGACCCCGGCGGCTGAAGCCAGCATGGCGATTCCTGAGGCAGTGACTACCGCCCTCATGAGCTGGGCGCAGCAACTGGCGGAATCCGCCAGATCGGGTTTGCGTAGCGGCCTGGAGCAGGCCGATGGCGATCTGGCCTCGTTGCTGGCACTGAACGAGCAACTGGAGGGCGGGCAGAGCGAGCTGCGCGCGCAACTCGAACAACTGACGCAAGTACGTGATCAGGCGCTGGCGAAACTGGCCGAGCGCGACGAACAGATCAACCGCCTGACCGTGGAGCTGCGCCACGCACGCGATGTGGCCACCGAAGCCCTGGTCGGCAAGGCCAAGGACCAGCTCGCCATCGACGGCAAGGATGCCCAGATCACCGAGCTGCGCCGCCAGCTGGAACAGAACCTCGCCGCTTCCGCAGCCCAATCCGACGCACGCCTCGCCATCGAGATGGAACTGGTCGGCGCAACCACTGCCCGTGACAACCTCGCCAGCGAAGTCAAAGCCCTGCGCGCCGAACTCGACGCCCAGCGCATCTGACCAGTTGCCGGCCTGAACCCGGGTGACACCTGCGGACCGCATTGCATTCCGCAGCCTCTGAATCTCGGGTCAGACGTCGCGACTTTCGAAAGCGCTGATGACGGCGCCGGTTTGCGACGGTCTGGTGATCTCCGTCCACTGCAGATGCGCAAACTTCGGATCCTTGCGAAGGGCGGAATACCTGATCCGATTCCGGGTGAAGGTGGTGAGCGACCAAAGGAGTACGGACTCCCTGGACAGGAAAGCCATGCGCAGGGATTCTCGATTGCCGTTAAATAGCTCCGTGCGCATCAGAAAACGGCTGAGGGTGCGCCAGAGCAGGCGGGAAAACACCGTGGCGCGGCCGAAGTTGAGCCAGACGATATGCGTGGCACGATGCCACAGCACTGAATCGCCCCCGGTTCACTAGACACTTCGAAGCCTTAAGCTGGCAACCAAGTGGAGGTGTCTATGAGTAGCAAGCGATACACGGAAGAGTTCAAGATTGAAGCGGTCAAGCAAGTGACCGATCGCGGACATAGCGTTGCGGACGTTGCCGGGCGACTGGATGTGAGCAT
>NZ_MDUX01000086.1 GCF_014736495.1 Candidatus Dactylopiibacterium carminicum | reverse complement strand
TCCGGCTCAGGCGCCCAGTGCTCAGTCACGGGCTTCAAACATCCCAGAGGCCGCTCGGGCTACCCGAGCCGGTCCGAGGCTTAAAGATACAAGGTGTACGTCAGCCCCAGTGTGGCACCGCTGCCGGCAAAGGTCCGGGTATCCCCTCCGACCCAACCGCTCGGTGTCAGGGTGGCCGTGACATTTCCGCTGTAGGTAGTGCTGCAGTTGGCATCCATGCAGGCCTGCACAAGAATCTGTGCGGGGGTGCAGGTGAGCGGCGTACTGGTGGTGCTGAAGCGGTAATGGTCTATCTGGGCCTGCATCGTGCTCATGCTGCTTGCACAGACCTGCACGTCATCGATTTCGTGGACGTTCGTTATCTCCCCGGTCGAACCAGTGAGAGAGAACACCATTTGTGCCGGCATCGTGCTTTGCCCGGTATAGGGGGCCGCGTCGAACGTGCTGACCAGCGTCGAATAGCCGCTACCGGTGTCACGCTCGATGGAAACCAGTACCTTGCCGGCCATGCGCGAATCGATGGTGACACGATACAGATGGCCTGACGAGTTGCTGACCGTCGGGCTCAACGTCCCCGTTCCTCTGAGCCAATAATAGTTCGGCGACGCGCCACGGATGCCCAGTGACTGCCCGATACCATTCGAAGAACAAGTCACCCCCGGCGCACACGGGCCACTATCACTGCTGCTTGAAAAATTACCATATTCATCCAGGCCGATACCCAGCCAACCACCTGCAAAACCCGCGACAGTAGGGTTCGACTTTGGTGCATAACCCAGAGAGCCCCCAAATCCGCCAGGCTGTGGCGTGACGCTGGCATCCGAAAGGATCAGCGCAACACCATCCGCCCCCCCGCCGCCATAGCCATAGAAGCGAAAAACCAGTTGAAGATAATTGCCGGCCGACGGGAACACACGCTGGAAACTCACACCGGTCGACTGGTTAGTCACTGCGGCAGTCAGGCGCAGGCGATTGTTGACGATCTGTGGTGTGAAATCCCCAGCCACGCGAACACTGGACCAGTCATTGCCAAGGCCCGTGCTGCGGTTGAAGTTGTCACTCACACAAGTCAGCACAGGTGCCGCACGCAGGATGAAGGTACTGCCGATGTTGTAGCTGCTGGTGTTGAGGTTGGCGGATTGCTGCCCGCCATTCGAATCCGAGCCCAGCAGGTAATAGCTGCCATGCAGCCCCACACCGGTCACACTACCACCCGCCCGGTTATACACACCCGCAGTCGCTGAATTCTCCAATGCGGGGGTAATGCTTGCCGTACCGGAATTCGAGGCGAAGAAAGCCATGCGCAGGCTGCCCGCTGGGTACTGAAGCGACATACTGGGCGCCACAACGCTGGTTCCTACCCCTCCGGTAACGGTACCGCCACAACGGAAGGTCGTGGCACTTGCACAATCCGGATTCTCGGCGCCTCGTGCGGCGTACATGACACCGGTTGCATAGCCTGAATTCAATAGCCCGAGCCACGGCCCATCGATCTGCCAGGTGGCACTGCCTGCGGTTTGGCCTGTGGCGATGTAGCGATAATAGATATGTTGTCGCAGGCTGGTTCCAACCCCGCTGGCAGGGCTGATCCGGGTCCAGCCACTCGGCGCGGTGATGGTCTCACTGGCCTTGGCGATGATCTGTGCGATCAGAACATCCCCTTCTGTCGCACCGGAAGGCGCATTCAAGGTAAAGCCGCATGAAGCAAAAAGCCCCAGCAAACCCTGCACCTGACAAGAGTCAGCCGTTCCTCTCAGCACGGTAATTGCAGCCTGAGACGGAAACGCAACCATCCACCAGGCAAGTAGCAGCAGGAATCGGGACCAAGTGCTCATCGCTCCGTCACCACAATCAGTTGGCGCTCAACGTAATCACTGCGCCGAATTTCATCCGTCAAACTGCTCGGGCACCCGGTATCGCCTGTATAGCAAGCCGTGGAAGTGATCTGCCAGATCGTTCTGTTGGTGCCACCGTCAGTGAAGGCAACGGCATTGCAGGCCCAGGTGACCCTGAAACCATTCAACCCGGGGATGTTTGCCAATGTGCCGCCACCGCAGGCGCTTTCGATCTGTACCGCATACAAGCCGCGCTCGATGCCTGCACGCGCTGCCTGCAATGCCCTCGCGCCCTGCATGTCCAGGGCCGCCGCCTGCTGGCTGGCAGCGCCAACCTGAACAAAGAAAGCCCCCAGGGCGGCCATCACCACCAGCAGAAAGATGGCGGCAGGCAGCACAAAACCCCGCTCAGGGCAATACTGTTCACTTGAGCGTAGGGCATTCCTTGTCGGCGTCATCCCGGAGAAAGCCGGGATCCATCGAAGCCTGAAAACACTGGATTGTGGCGTTCGCCGCAATGACGACATAGGCTTGACAGACCGGCATGGACACTCAAGGCACATTGAGAATTCGTACGGCATGGCTGAGACTCACATTTTCCTGCCCGCGCGAAAGCGTCAGGCGTATCACCAGAAGACCATTCTGGTCGATGCTATTGTTCGCCAGACTTACGTTGCAGGCGCTGACCTGCGTTGCCAGTAGTGCCGTGCTGGCGCCGGCAGGCACAGCCACGGGTTGGGTCGCCTGGCGCGCATACCCCCAGATACGGGTCAGCGTGCCATTACCACAGGCGTAGCTCACCGGCCCACTCACCACATGGAAGCGGTTGCCGGGTGACGCAAAAGGAAACCGCTTTGCCGTGCTGAAAGACACCTGCCCAGTACTTGCACTGGCCAAGGTTGCAAGATTGTCTCCGGCCCAGGCATCAGAGCCCGCTACACCGAGGTTGTAGATCACGACCGCACTGTTCGCTGGCAATGTCGGCAAGGCTTGCCCCGCATAGCTCAACTGCGTTTGAGCGTTGACTGTATCCAGAGGGAATGCGCCGCAGTCGGTCGCCGTGCAATAACGCCCGGCAGCTTCCACCGGCAAATACTCGATGAACCATACGCCACTGCTCTGCTGCGCACGCAGGCTGTTCGGCAAGGCCCGCTGGATATCGCGCTGCAACCGGCGTACGGCAGTATCAGCAGCATCCGCAAGCGCGACACGTCCGGCGGTATCGACCAGCCCTTGCATGGGACGGGGAATGAAGACGGCAACGATAGGCACCAACAACGCGGTGATGGTCACCACCACCACCATCTCTATCAGGGTGAAGCCCCGCGCGGAAAAATCACGGTGCATTCTGGGCATAGCGCATCCTGTAACCAGTGAGCGTGATTGCGGCTTGCCCTGGAGTGGTGACCGTAACGTCGATGCGTAATGCGGCACTGGCGTCGGCCAGCCCGAATGCTGCGCCGGCCTGGGCAATCGCCACCGTTGCGGTATAGGCTGCCAGTCCGTCGATCGCCGTACCGTCCGGCGCCTGGATGCCCGTCATGCTGAAACCGCTGTAGTCGCCTACGTTGTCGAACGGACTGGTACCGCTGTTACGGCTTTCGCCTGCTGTTGGTGCAAGCCCCTGCGCGACGCCGCAGGCAGCCGTACCACCCGCACTCGTCACGACCGGATCATCCGGATCGCACCAGGTGAAGGGCTTGCTGGCGACCTCTTCGAGCAGTGATTCGGCAATCGATACCTGTTGTTTGAAGAGCATGGGATCCGCACCATGGCGGACGCTGAAATCCAGCACGTTCAAGATACCCGCCAGGCTGACAGCAACGATCACGATGAACACGACCAGTTCAACGAAGGTCAGACCTTGCTGACAGGATCGCTCAATGCACATAGCCGGTCTCCGCCTCGACCAGAATCGGCAGACTGCTGGAGCCCCCAGCCACGTTGAGACTTTGTGCTGCCGAAGCGCGCCCCAATGGATCGAAGCTGAAGTCAGCAGGCGTGATGGTCACGCCTGCCGGAACCTGCAGCGAGTAGTCTTCACTGCTCTGCGGATGCTGAATCGCTAGGCTGCAGGCTGCGCCGAATTGCGCCGCGACACGCAAGGTCAGCTGATTGTTGGCAATCGTCACGCAGACCTGGCGACGCTTGGCGACTGCGGACTTCTGTGCGAAACGCAACGCCGCCCGGGTCTGCTCGGCGGCCCCGAAGGCATCAAATTCGCCACGCCCCATGAAGCGGGGCATGGCGACAGCAGCCAGCAAGCCCAGAAGAACCAGGGTTGTGACCAGTTCGGGCAGCGTGAAGCCAGAATATCGGTAATCAGCCGTACCCGCATGCCGGCGGGACATACACAACATTTCTGGCGAATGCCTGATCAAGTATCTGGAGGCTGAATCAGGGTCAACAACCTCCAACAGCCATGGTCGCATCTGCGGGAATACTTGCCGAACTGGCGGGCGTATAGGTAATTCGACACTGGGCTGCCGTAGTCGCACCTGGAACATCAATGAGCACAGGACTCGCGGAACCAATTGTGTAGTCGGATGACGACAATCCAGCCGCATCCGCAATGCTCCCTATCGCCGGATAGCCGTATACCATGTTGATGGTTTTCCCTTCGGCCACCAGCGTGCTGGTTGGATTTGCAGCGTTCCCAGCAGCCAGTGACGCAGCATGCGTCAAACTCATGCCAGATCGCACAGCTCCGTACGCTCCCCGGAGTTTTGCGTCCCGCGCTTGGCTGGTCATATCGACAAATTTCGGTAAGGCCACAGCCGCCAGGATGCCCAGAATCACCATCACCACTACCAGTTCGATCAGGGTGAAACCGCTCTGCTTCTTCATCGCCCATCTCCTCTTCGACATTGCGTAAGGGTCAGAACCATTGATACGGTGTCGTGACCACCATTTCCACACCACCTTGTGGCGACGACAGAATCCGCCAGGCCAGCAGTACAGCCCCGTCAGCAGTCTGAACATGCAGGTGGGCCTGACGACGGGGTCGATACCGAAGCTCGCCGGAGAGGGCATCAAAATGCCATCTTCCGGATACCGGCACCTGTTGAAACTCTGGCACCGCCTCAAGCAAAACCAGGGGATTGCTGCCCACAAGCCCATGCGCATCCTGGCCCGCGACAAGACGCCTGATCTGCTCCAGTCGCAGGCCACTGCGGATGTGCATCAGGGTGGTGGCAACCGCAACACTTTCAGCACGCTCCAGTACGGTTTCCGCGCGTGACCAGAGCACGCCTCCAGTCAGCGCCATCAACAGCAGGCAAAGGCCAATCTCCCAACCAGGCAAGCCGAAACGGCCCTTGCGCACACTCATGTCAATGCGGCCTCAGCATGGCCGAGCTCAGATCCCAGATGGGCAGGAAGATACCCAGTGCCATCACCAGCACGATGGCACCCAGCACCACCACCAGTACCGGCTCGATGCGTGCGGAGAGGTTATCCACCTCGTAATCCACCTCTCGTTCATACATCTCTGCAATTTCCAGCAGCAGGTCATCGAGGGAGTCAGACTCTTCACCCACCGCAATCATCTGCAGCACGATCGGCGTGAAGATCCGTGCGCTGGCTGCGGTGCGCAAAATGCTTTCACCTCGCTCAACCCCCCGCCGCATGTCTTCCAGCTTGCCGGCGATATAGGCGTTGTCCACTACCTTGGCGACCACGCTGAAAGCCTGCATCACCGGCAGGCCACTGGCCAGCGAGAGCGAGAAGCTGCGCGCGAAACGCGCCAGGGTGGCCTTGCGGATGGTCTCCCCCACCAGCGGCAGAGAAAGCTTCCACCGATCCCAGGCAAGCTGCCCGGCACTGGTGCGTACCCAGGCACGCGCGCTGAACACGCAAAGCAGCAAGCCGCCAAGCATCAGATACCAGTAATTCACGCAAAAATCGGAGAACCCGATCAGGATGCGAGTCATTAGTGGCAATTGTGCGTTGAAGGTGGCGAACACCTTCGAAAAAGCCGGAATCACCATCCAGTTGATGACGACCAGCGCGGCAGCCAGCGCGATCACCACGAAAGTCGGATAGCGCAGGGCGGCTTTAATCTTGGCGCGCATCTCCTTTTCGAAATTGAGGTGATCGAAGAGGGTGAGGAAGATCTTGTCGAGCCGCCCGGTCATTTCCCCCACTCGAACCATGCTCACATAGAAGGGGCCGAAAACTTCAACCTCGCGCAACGCGATGGACAGTTCGCGTCCACTGTCGAGGCTGTCACGCAGGCGTCCGAGCATTTCAGCAAAGGCAGGATGAGTCGCGGAGTCGCGCAAACCGGCCAATGCCTGCAGGATGGGGACGCCAGCCTTCATGAGGGTATGCATCTGGCGGCTGAAGAACATGATATCTTCAGCGCTGATTGCTCGTCGCCGTACGTCGAACAGGTTCAACAAGGATTGCCGGACCGCGGCGGGTTGGATATCGACTGGCAGGATGCCGCGGCTGACCAGAAGGTCGGCCGCACTGGGGGCGTCCGGCGCGTCTATCGTCCCCTGACTCACCGCGCCCTGTGCGTCACGTCCTTTGTACGCAAAACCTGGCATGGCAGACCTCACTCATCGAGTTGCGTGGATACGCGCATGGCTTCCTGAACGGTAGTCTGCCCGGCAAGAACACGCTCCACGGCGTGCGAGCGCATGGTCTGCCCCGCAAGTTGCTGACGTGCCAGACGCACAAAGTCGGCCATGCTGCCGCGATTGAGGGCATCCGCTAGTGGTGCGCTCATCTCCAGCATCTCGTAGATCGCTTCGCGCCCGGCATAACCAGAGTGATTGCAATGCGTGCAGCCGCGGCCACGCGACAATCGAATGGAGTCGGCCCGATCCCCCAACTCCAGACGCAGCCAGTTGCGCTCCATGGGCTTTGGCTCGTAGGGCGTTTTGCAGGAATCGCAGATCACGCGCACCAGACGCTGTGCAATCACCCCCAGCAACGTAGTGGATAACAGATAGTGCGGCACCCCCATGTCGAGAAGACGCGAAGGGGTGCTGGCAGCGTCATTTGTATGCAGAGTGGATAGAAGCAGATGGCCTGTCATCGCCGCTCGCACACCGATCTGTGCGGTTTCCTCGTCGATCATCTCGCCCACCAGCACCACATCAGGGTCGTGCCGCAACGTGGAACGCAGCACCCGGGCGAAGCTGAGCTCGATCTTGTCATTGACCTGTACCTGGGACAGACCAACCAGCCGATATTCGACCGGATCCTCAATGGTGATGATCTTGGTGGTCGGTGCATTCAGCGCCGACAGCGTGGCGTACAGCGTGGTGGTCTTGCCGCTCCCGGTGGGACCCGTCACCAGGAGCATGCCGTAACTGTGCGCAATCATTCGCCGATAGCGCGCGAGCATTTCCGGTGGCATACCGATGCGCTCCAGATCCAGCAGGCCGCCGTTCTGCGCCAAGAGGCGCATCACTACTGATTCGCCATACTGCGTCGGCATAGTCGACAGGCGAATGTCCACACTCGCCTGTTTCACTTTCACATTGAAACGCCCATCCTGGGGCAGACGTTTTTCAGAGATATCGAGCCCGCTCATGAGCTTCAAGCGCAAGACCAACGCCGGCCCGATCCGGCTATCCACCTCCGTCTGCAGATGCATTTCACCATCGATGCGGAAGCGGATCTGGAGCTTGAGCTCCTGCGGCTCGATATGGATGTCGGAAGCCTTGATCTGGAAAGCATCCTCGAAAATGGACTGCAGCAGCTTGACCACCGGCGCATCCTCACCGCTGGCATCCAGCCCCAACCCACCAAAATCCACGTAGGCATTACCGAGGTCCTGCTGCAGCTCGCGCGCCAGCCCGGTAATCTCCTCGGTGCGTCGATACAACCGGTCTATAGACGCCAGCAGCTGGTTCTCCGACAACACGGCGAGATTCAGATCCTTCTTGAGGATGCGAGCGATCTCGTCGTAGGCGAAGATATCCGAGGGGTCGGCCATGCCCAGCAGATACTTGTTGCCAGAGGCTTCCAGCACCAGAACCCGGAAACGACGCGCCACGGTTTCAGGCAGCAGGCTGGCAACGGCAGGATCGACTTCCCGCTCGCGCAGATCGATATAGGCGATACCCAATTGATTGGCGATGGCGGTACAGATCCGGGCTTCAGTAACGATACCGCTCTCGACCAGCACACGCCCGAGCTTACGACCACTCTGCTTTTGCTGAACCAGGGCCTCTTCCAGCTGTGCCGGAGTGACGAGACCTTCCTGGACTAAAAGTTCCCCTAGGCGGTACTTCTGCGGTTTGGCCATATGTCTCCCGCAGCGCGGATGCGCAGATATGGGTTCTGGCCAATGAACGGAACAGATGAGGGCTTGCTGGAGTAGTACAAAGAGGCACAAACAAAAAACCGCCTGGTTCAATCGCTTCTCCAAGCGAACGACACAGGCGGCTAAGCGTGCTGGCGGAGTGGACGGGACTCGAACCCGCGACCCCCGGCGTGACAGGCCGGTATTCTAACCAACTGAACTACCACTCCAGGATGGATGCCTCAGCATTCACCGCAAAATCTTCCAGCCATCGGCTGGCGTCCCCACGGGGATTCGAACCCCGGTTATCGCCGTGAAAAGGCGGTGTCCTAGGCCTCTAGACGATGGGGACCTGGACGGGCATTACTGCCCTGATAAACAAAAGCCGCCCGCAGGCGACTTTTTGAGTTGGCGGAGTGGACGGGACTCGAACCCGCGACCCCCGGCGTGACAGACCGGTATTCTAACCAACTGAACTACCACTCCAGGATGAATGCCTCAGCATTCATCGCAAAATCTTCCAGCCATCGGCTGGCGTCCCCACGGGGATTCGAACCCCGGTTATCGCCGTGAAAGGGCGGTGTCCTAGGCCTCTAGACGATGGGGACCCGGAACAACATTCTTCGCGTTGGTGGAGGTAAGCGGGATCGAACCGCTGACCTCTTGCATGCCATGCAAGCGCTCTCCCAGCTGAGCTATACCCCCGTTCAGCGAAGATCCGCATCTTAGACAGCGCCCCGAAAGCTGTCAAGCAATACCTGAATCGCCCCCGGTTCACTAGACACTTCGAAGCCTTAAGCTGGCAACCAAGTGGAGGTGTCTATGAGTAGCAAGCGATACACGGAAGAGTTCAAGATTGAAGCGGTCAAGCAAGTGACCGATCGCGGACATAGCGTTGCGGACGTTGCCGGGCGACTGGATGTGAGCAT
>NZ_MDUX01000006.1 GCF_014736495.1 Candidatus Dactylopiibacterium carminicum | reverse complement strand
TGAAAAACAGTATTTCATGAAGCTCGGGGCTGTCTAGGAAACCCGGGGCGATTCATTCGAGGTACTCGGGTCGAGCTGGAAGGGCTCGTCTATCACCGTGAGCTGTTGGGATTGCTGCCGGCATTGCAGAACCATCGTGGGCGCAGCGCTGAAGTCAAGGGCGGCGATGCTGAGGCAGCCAAGAGTCTGGAGGCGATCGCTGCTGATCTCGAAGTCAGGCTGCGCTCCGTGGAGGGGCAGACTGCGGCATTGCGCGGTTTTTCGGTGGACAGCAAATGGCAATCCTTGAAGCGGGATGTGGAAGCCTTGCTGGCGGACGATGCCAAGCTCAGTGTCGATCAGTCTTTCGAGCGCCATTCCGTGCTGATCAACAGGGTTGGCAGTCTGATGAGCGATGTGGCCAGCGATTCCGGGCTGGTACTGGATCCGGATACCGGGACCTACCATCTGGTCATAGCCGGTGTTCTCAACGCTCCCGAGCTGGCCAATCACATGGCCTACACCCGGCGACTGGGTGCCCTGATGCTCCAGAGAAACACCTTCGATCAGAACACCAAGCTGGACCTGGCTTTCAATGTGGCGAAAGCGGAACAGCATATGGAGATGATCGGCACCGAGTTCTCGGCTGCGGTCCGGTATGCCCCCGAAATTGCCGCGCAGCTGGAGCCGGCCGTGCGGAGCCTGGAGGCTGGAGTGCAAAGCGCAGGCAGTCTGGTGAAACAGAGGATTCTGTTGGCACCGAAGGCAGATTACGACAACAAGCTGTTCTACAAGGAGGTCAGTACTTCGGTCGATAGCGCCTATGGCTTCTATTACAACTTGGCCGAGGTGATCGAGAAATTGCTGCGTGAGCGGGTCGGCATGCTGAGCGCACAGGCTTACGCACTTCTGGCTATCACCTTGCTGATCTTCATTTTCGGCATCGCCATGGCGGCCCTGTTCGTACGTGACACGCTGAGATCCGTGCGGCTGGCCGTGGCGCGGTTCCGTGACATCGCTTCCGGCAACTTCCGTGGTGAAATCCGTACGAGCACCAAGGATGAGATCGGGCAGCTGCTGAATGGTCTCAAGCTTATGCAGATAAAGCTGGGATTCGATATCAATGAATCCCGGGAGCGGGCCGAACGGGCGCTGCGGATCAAGATCGGGCTGGACAGCGTGAATACCAACGTGATGATCGCGGACAACGAGCGCACCATCATTTATCTCAACCCTTCCGTGATAGAGATGCTGCGGGTGGCACAGTCTGATATCCGCAAGGATCTGCCGCACTTCGACGTCGATCGGCTGTTAGGCACCAAGATCGACGTGTTCCACAAAAACCCTGATCACCAGAGCCGGCTACTCGCCACCTTCAGTAACACTTTCCGTTCGCAGGTGACGATTGGCGGGCGCATCTTCTCGCTCACGGCCAATCCGGTGATCGACGAGAGCGGCGCGCGTCTGGGCAGCGTCGTGGAATGGAACGATCGTACTTCCGAAGTTGCCGTGGAGAAGGAAGTCAACGGGATCGTGGCCGCTGCCGCTGCCGGGGATTTCAGCCAACGCTGCGAGGTCACGGGCAAGGCAGGGTTCCTTCAATCATTGAGTTCCGGCATCAATCAGGTTGTATCGACCTGCGACGCCAGCCTCAAGGATATTGCGCGCGTGTTGCGCGCACTCGCCAAGGGCGACCTTACCGAGCGCATCGAAGCCAACTATCAGGGCACCTTTGCCGAGCTGAAGGATTACACCAACGAAACCGTGCAGAGCCTGGAGCGAATGCTGCGCCAGATCCGCGAATCGTCCGAAACAATCCACATGGCGTCTTCCGAGATCGCCAGTGGCAACACCGATCTTTCCGCGCGTACCGAGGAGCAGGCAGCCTCGCTGGAAGAGACTGCCTCCAGCATGGAGGAGCTAACCTCCACCGTGAAACAGAATGCGCAGAATGCCAGGCAGGCCAATTCGCTGGCCGAGAGCACTTCGTCGGTAGCCACTCGCACGGGCGAAGTAGTCGGAGAGGTGGTAAGTACCATGGGTGCGATCAACGATAGTGCGCGCAAGATCGTAGATATCATCGGTGTGATTGACGGCATTGCCTTCCAGACCAATATATTGGCGCTGAATGCCGCAGTCGAGGCAGCGCGTGCGGGTGAGCAGGGCCGAGGGTTTGCTGTCGTTGCTGGCGAGGTACGCAATCTGGCGCAGCGCTCCGCTGCCGCTGCGAAGGAGATCAAGGGGTTGATCAGCGACTCGGTGGAAAAGGCCGAGAGCGGCAACCGGTTGGTGGATTCCGCTGGCAAGACCATGGAGGAGGTGGTGGCCTCCATCCGCCGCCTGACCGACATGGTCAACGAGATCTCGGCGGCTTCCGTCGAGCAGAGCAACGGTATCGAGCAAGTCAGCGTGGCGGTCAACCAGATGGACGAAACCACGCAACAGAATGCAGCGCTGGTCGAACAGGCCGCTGCATCGGCGGAATCCCTGTCGGGGCAGGCTGCGAGCCTCCTGCAAGTAGTACGGCGTTTCAAGCTACGGGCGGATGAAACCGAATCCGCTGCTCCAGGCAAGGAGTCGCTTGCCGTTGCCGGGCCCAAGGCTCCGCCGAGTCTGCCTTCGTCACAGAAAGGGGGCGGGCGACCCGCTCCCAAGGTGACGATCCAGCGCTTGGCCAAGGGCCAGGAAGAGGAGGGGGAGTGTATGGCTGAGGCAGATGGCGAACCGATCCGCTACTTCGATCATCGCCTCAACCAGCAGGCCGTAAAGATCATGCCGGGCGAGTATTACGTGACCAGCCGCGAGCTGGTCATCGTGACTGTGCTCGGCTCCTGTGTGTCCGCATGCATCTATGATCGTACTGCCGGCGTGGGCGGCATGAACCACTTCATGTTGCCCGTCGACCTTGATCCCTATCTCCTGGCAGGATCGGCGCGCTATGGTTCCTATGCCATGGAGATTCTGATCAACCAGCTTTTGAAGGCCGGTGCGCGTCGGGATCGTCTGGAGGCCAAGGTTTTCGGTGGCGGCCGGATGTTTGCCTGCCAGCGCCACCAGTCCGATATCGGTACGCGCAATGCGGTCTTCGTGCTGGATTACCTGGCGCGGGAGAACATTGTGATGCGAGCCAGCGACCTGTTGGGCGACTGGCCACGCAAACTGTACTTCATGCCCACGCAAGGGCGGGTGATCGTCAAGACGCTGAAGAGCCTGCACAACGACACCATCTTCAGGCGCGAACAGGCCTACGAGGAAACGCTGGAGAAGATGAAGGTCGGTGGTGGTGTGGATCTATTCTGAAACGCAGGCGTGGAAGGCGGCCCGTGGTGGGTGACGCCAGGAGACTAGGATGATCAAGGTCCTGATAGTCGATGACTCCGCATTGATCCGGCAGTTGCTCACACACATCCTGAGCCAGGATCCGCTGATCCGGGTGGTAGGCACGGCCAGCGACCCCTACGTGGCCCGGGACAAGATCAAGGAGTTGGAGCCGGATGTATTGACGCTGGATATCGAGATGCCACGCATGGACGGACTGGAGTTCCTCGACCGCCTGATGCGTCTGCGTCCGATGCCGGTGATCATGATCTCCACACTTACCGAGGCCGGTGCGGATGTGACACTGCGGGCGCTGGAACTGGGGGCTGTGGATTACGTCACCAAACCGGTTGGCATGGTGGTGGAAACGCTCGAGCGCTACGCCGAGGAGATCATCGCCAAGGTGAAGATGGCGGCGCAATGCCGTCTGCGGGCCGGAGGAGGGGGGCGCGCCGTCCAGCGCAGCGTGCCCAAACCGGCCTCACTGGAGATCCGTGGGGCCGCAGACCGTTTGATATTGCTGGGGGCATCCACCGGAGGCACCGAAGCGATCAAGGAGGTTCTGAAGCCTTTGCCACCGGCGATGCCGCCGATCATCATCGTGCAGCACATGCCTCCCGGCTTCACGGCCTCGTTCGCACGCCGTCTGGACAGCCTCTGCCGCCTACATGTTAAGGAAGGCGAGCACGGCGAACGGCCGCTGCCTGGGCACGCCTATATCGCGCCGGGCGGGCGCCACATGGTGCTGACAAAGGCAGGAGGGCAATACATGCTGTCGCTGAACGACGACGAGACCATGAATCTGCACCGGCCGGCGGTGGACAAACTGTTCATGTCAGCCTTGCCGTATGTCGGTAGCAATGCCATCGGCGTTCTGCTCACAGGCATGGGCAAGGATGGCGCGCGCGGGTTGCTCGCACTGCGCCAGGCCGGCGTCCACACCGTAGTGCAGGATGAGGAAAGCTGCGTGGTCTGGGGCATGCCGCGAGAGGCCGCACAGATTGGTGCAGCGGATGCGATCCTGCCGTTGTCGGGGATCGCCGATCACCTCCTGAGTCGGCTGCACGCCCGGGCGTCAGCATGACCGCACTGTGACGGTTCACTCCCGCGCTGCTGCCGGCAGCCAGTACAGACCTGCCGGATGCGCGCCCAACTGGTGTACCGGCATGGACAGGTCGTAGATCTCCTCCAGCACTTCCGGGCGCATGATTTCGGCGGGGGGGCCGGCATGCAGCAGGCGGCCATTCTTCATGGCAATGATGCGGTCCGACCAGGCCGCAGCGAAGTTGATGTCATGCAATACCACCAGCACGGTTTTGCCGCGTTCGTCTGCCAGTTGCCGTAGTTGCCGCATCATGTCGTGTGCATGACGCAGGTCGAGATTGTTGAGTGGCTCGTCGAGCAGGATGTAATCCGTGTCCTGCGCCAGCACCATGGCGATGAAGGCACGCTGACGCTGGCCGCCGGAGAGCTCATCAAGGAAGCGGTCGGCGATGGCTTCCAGATCCATGTAGGCCAGCGCGGCAGCGATCTGCTCACGGTCCGCTGGTGTGATGCGCCCCTTGCTGTGCGGGTATCGCCCGAAGCTCACCAGATCACGCACGCTCAGGCGCATGGCAAGGTGATTGTCTTGGCGCAGGATGGCCAGCCGGCATGCCAGGTCGGCATTGGGCCAGTCGGCCAGCGCTCGCCCATCCAGGCGGACCTCACCACCATCCGCGTCGAGCAGACGCGCGAGCATGCACAGCAAGGTGGACTTGCCGGCACCATTCGGGCCGATGATGGCGCTCAGGCCGCCAGGCGGAAAATCCAGCGAAACGGCGTCCACCACCGTGGTCTGGCCGTAGCGTTTCGTCAGGGCATGGGTTTCTATCATCTGGCGGCACCGCGCAGCAGGAGGAACAGGAAGAGGATGCCGCCGCCGAATTCGATGACCATCGATAGCGCGGCGCCGAACGAGAACACGCGTTCGAGTACGAATTGCCCGATCAGCAAGGCCATGATGGCAATCATCGACACGGCGGGCAGCACGACGGCATGGCGGTGCGTGGGCAGCAGCCGGTAGGCGAGGTGCGCCACCAGCAAGCCGAAGAATGTCACCGGGCCGACCAGCGCGGCCGACACCGAGACCAGCACACCGATCAGTGCCAGGCCGAAGGTCATCTCGCGGCGGTAATCCAGGCCGAGGTTGATCGCGCGCTCACGACCCAGGCCGATGACGTCGAACCGGGGCAGGCGCAGGATCACCGCTGTCGTGGACGCCGAGATCACCAGTGCGGAAATGCCCAGTGCGGAAGGATCCGCATTGTTGAAATTGGCGAACAGGCGGCCTTGCAGCACCAGGAATTCGTTCGGATCGATGAGGCTCTGCAGATAGTTCGCCAGCGAGCGGAACAGGGTACCCAGCACGATGCCCACCAGGATCATCATGTGCAGGCTCTGCGCGCTGCCGGTGAAGAGACGCCGGTAGAGCAGCGCGGCGAAGCTGCCCATGGCGGCCACCTGCAGTACGAAAATGGCCCAGCCCGGCAACGAGGTTACCTGGAATGAGCCAAGCAGCAGGAACAGTGCCGTCTGCAGCATCAGGAACAGTGCATCGAAACCCATCACCGCGGGTGTGAGGATGCGGTTGCCGGAAAGTGTCTGGAACAGCACCGTGGAAACGCCCACGGCGTGCGCCACGAGGCAGATCACGAAAAGTTTGGTGGCGCGGAAGGGCAGCACGAAACTCCAGCTGCCACGTGCGCCCAGCGTCATGGATAGCGTGATCACGACCAGGCAACCCAGGCCGAGCGCAAGCAAAGTGCGGCGATGCGAAAGGCTCATGTGTCAGCCCAGTCTTCTGCGCTCGCGCGCCAGGATCCACAGGAAAGTGGCGCTGCCGACGATACCGATGATCACGCCGATGGGAACTTCGAAAGGCCAGTTGAGTAAGCGCCCGAGCACGTCGCAGACGAGTGCGAAGAGTGCGCCCGCAAGCGCGGTGAGCGGTACGGCGCGGCGCAGGTTGTCGCCACTGACGAGGCTCACGAGATTGGGCACCACCAGGCCAAGAAAGGGGATCACACCAACGGTAACGACCACGCTGGCCGAAACCGCTGAAACGATCACCAGACCCAGCGCCATTACGCGGCGATGGTTGAGGCCGAGGCTGGTAGCGGTATCCCGGCCCAGCCCGGCAATGGTGAAGCGGTCTGCCACGAAAGCCGCCACCAGCGTCAGCGCAAAGGCCAACCAGAGCAGTTCCCAGCGGCCCGAGAGCACCTGCGCGAAATCCCCCAGGCGCCAGGCAGCCAGGGATTGCTGCAGTTCGAAGTTGAAGGCGATGAAGTTGGTTGCTGCATCCACGATGCCAGCGAGGATGATGCCAGTGAGCGGCACGATCAGGACTGAGCGCAGCGGCAGGCGCGAGAGGATCGCAAGAAACAGCCCGGTGACCGCAATCGCGCCGACAAAGGCCATCAGCATGCGGCCGAATACCGGAATGCCAGGCGCCACGATCAGTGCCAACAGCATGCCAAGGCAGGCGCCCTCCACCGTGCCGACCATGGCTGGCTCGATATAGCGGTTACGCAGCAGCATCTGCATGATCAGGCCTGCCACGGCGGTGGCCGCGCCGGCAAAGACCAGGGCCAGGCTGCGTGGCACACGGCTCACCCACAGCAGGGTGAGTCGTGCCTGGGCTTCGTCCGGCCAGCCCAGCGGCGCCAGCGAGAAGTCCGCCACGCCGATGAACAAGCTCAGCGTTGCCGTGGCGAGCACGCCCAGTACCAGCAGCACCCAGAGCTTCATGATCTTCAGCGGGCAGCAGTGGTGGTGATCTTGCCGGCCAGCGCGGCGCTGACTTCATCAACGATGGCTTGTTCCGCGCGCAGGCTACCGTTGGTGAGGTACTGGTGGGTGGGGTTGAGATAAACCACCTGTTTCTTCTTCCAGGCTGTGGTCTGGGCGACCAGCGGATTGTCCAGCAGTTGCTGCGCGCTCTTGCCTTGAGCCGCGCCGATGGCGGCATCGCGATCGATCACGAACAGCCAGTCGGGATTGGCCTTGAGCAGGTATTCGTACGAAACGGCCTGGCCGTGTGTGGCAGGCTTGAGGGTCGGGTCGGCTGCTTGCAGACCGAACTGTTCATGCAACACGCCAAAGCCGGAGCCCGGGCCGTAGGCGGAAATCTTGCCACCCGTGGTGAGAACGATCAGGGCACGTCCGGCCTTGCTGCCTGTTGCGCGTAGCGCTGTGGTGCTGGTCTGTAGTTGTTTCAGGCGTTTCTCGACCTCGGCCTGCTTGCCGAAGATCTGACCCACCAGACGGGCATTGCGTGCCAGGCTGCCGTAAAAATCTTGCGGATCGGCAGTCAGATCGATTGTCGGCGCGATCTGGGCGAGTTTTGCGTATTTCTCCCGCAGACGCAAGCCGATCACGATGAGGTCGGGTGCGGCGACGTTGATGGTTTCGTAATCCGGTTCGAACAGGGAACCCATCTTGGTGACACTGGCCGCTTCATAGCGCGCCAGTTCCGGCGGCATCTTCCACTTCGGTACGCCGATTACCGGGGCACCCAGGGTATCGAGCAGATCCAGTGCGGCCAGATCGAGCACCACGACCTTGCGCGGGTTTGCGGTGACTTCGGTGACACCACTGGCGTGTTCGATACGCAGCTTGCCAGCAGGGGCGGCCAGAGCGACGGAGGCGGCCAGTACCAGCGCAACCTGGCTGACCATACGGAGCGATGAGCGGAGCAGTGAGGCAGGAGTCATGGTTTTCAGCGGGAAGAGGTGGGGGAGGAGAGAAGACCTGTTACCTGGGAAGGCTTGAGATCAAACAATGCGAGCAGGCCATCAGCCAGTGCACCGCGCCAGACAAGGTAATCGTGGCCGCCGGTGTACTCGCGGAAATGCACGGGATAAGCACGGGCTTCGAGCAGATCGCGCAGATGTCGGCTGCTTTCCAGAATGCCGCCGGAAGTACCGTTGGCTGTTTCGTAGAGTCCGGCGCTGACGAAGAAACGCAATGGCGCCTTGGGCAGCGTGAGTACGCGCTGGCCGATGTAATGACGGGTCTGATCGGCCTCCAGTGGCGCCCACCAGAAAGAGCCTGAAAGCGCGATCACGTTACCGAACTGCTGCGGGTAACGCAGTGCGATGCTGGCCGAGGCCAGACCACCATAACTGGAGCCGGCCAGCGTCGTGCGTTCGCCCCGGGGCTGCATGCCGGTTTCGCGTGCCACACGTGGCAATAGTTCCTCTGCCATGAAACGAGCAAAGTCGGGGTTGTCCGGCAGTTCCACGCTGCGAGCCTCGGCGCTGGCATTGCTGATGAAGACAGCAACGGTGGGGGCAAGCGGCCCGCGGCGACGAGATTGTCCAGGATCGTCGGCGTAGGAACCCGGCTCTGGTACTCGGGGCCATCGAAGACGAAGAGCAGTAGATTGGCTGGATTCCCAGGATCGAATCCGGCAGGTCGATAGAGCGCGATGTCGTGCGTATTGCCGAGGATGCGGCTTTCCTGCAACCAGGACTGCAGGCTGCCGGATGCTGCGCCCGTAGGTGTGATCCAGGCTTGCAAAGGGGCTTCGGGCAACTCCAGCACTGACTGCTGCGTGAAGCGGTCCGGAGCATCGCCTGGCCAGCGACGTGGATTGAGCGGATCGGCCTGGGCTGTGGCGAGGATAGCCACGCGGCGTTCGCGCGGGTTGCCGGCGAACACCGGTACGTCGGGTGCCAGCCGATAGCTGGCACGGGCATTGGCTGGCACGGTATAGCTACGGAACCAGACGTCCGATTGCCCCAGGCGTTGCAACTCGTCGTGATCGCGGGCCGGTCCTCCGAACAGCCGCACGCCATGTTTGGCGCCACGCCAGAGGAAGGTCACACGGTATTGCCCGTTTCCAGCCGCTTCGATCAGCGGAGTACCTTCATGTGCCATGCGCGCCCAGAAGGCATCAGTGCTGCCGCCCTTTGTCAGATCTGCCGCTAGTTCGCGCAGGGCCGGGCTAGCGAGTGGTTCGGGCGGAAGTTTCTGTTCAGCCACGGAAACCTGGCGGGTGATCCGTAGGGTATAGGGGGTGGTACTGACGGTTCCGCCAAGGCGTAGGGTCTGACCAGGCTGGGCGATGAAGCGGAAGACGCCACTGCCGATGCTCGCCTGTAGCAGACGGCGTACGGCGTGGCCGTCGCTGGCCAGCAGATCGAGATTCACACGTGCCTGAGGGGTGTCCAGTGAAGCTTCGATGTAATCGCCAGTTTTTACGGCCAGTGGCAAGAGGATTTCCTGACCGGCTTCCAGCTGTCCGCTATGGGGCTGGCTGGCATTGGAAGCGGAGACGGAAGCGGCAAACACGAGGCTGGAACAGAGCAGGCGAAGCAGACGCATGATGAAGGCACCTGTTGTCAGGCGCCGCGATCGGTCTCTTGACTCCCCATATTCGGGGGCTGCTGCCTGAAAAAACGAGAATGGTTCGCATTAAATCATGGAAACCCGCACGGGTCCAGGGGATTAAGCCATCAGCACGGCTGATTCCTGTATGAGTCTTGTAAATATATGAATTCAATAACTTTTGTAGATGTGAAAATCGAAAACTTGAGTTGGCTATCCGGGTTTTCCCGATAGATACTGAAATCGTCAAACACCGCTTCCGGTGCCAGCCACAGCAGAGAGGAATCCGATCATGTCCAAGCAAGTCAAAACCGCGTTGTCAGCCGCAGGTGCTTACCTCGGTATCGTTGTCATGGGCGCCGTTGCCCTCATTCCGGCGGTCTATCAGGCGATGATGTAATTCGTTGCGAATCGGGCTGGATTTGCACCAGCCGGATATGCGAACAGGCCGGCAGAGCTGCCGGCCTGTTCGTTTTCAGGTTCAGGAATTGCGATACGGCAGAATCAGGACGCAGGAGGGGCAACCAGCGTTGCCAGACGCGCCTGGTTTTCCGATAGCCAGGGGCGTATCTCGTAGCCGGGCATCGGCTTGGCAATCAGATAACCCTGAGCCTGATCGCAGCCCAGCGTTTGCAGCAGGCGCAGCTCAGATTCGTGCTCCACACCTTCGGCCAGGGTGGTGAGCCCGAGTTCGCGCCCCATACGCACGACCGACGAAAGGATTGTGCGCAGGCTGGCCTTGTCCGGCGCGCCTGATACGAAGGAGCGGTCTACCTTCAGTTCGGTCAGGGGCAGGCGCGAGAGCTGCTGGGTAGTCGAGAACCCGGTGCCATAGTCGTCCATCGACAGACCGAAACCCTTCAGACGCAGGCGCCCCAGTGCTCCTAGGGCGGCTCCCATGTCGCCGACCAGTGCCGATTCGGTGACTTCGATGATCAGCTTCCCTGGTGAAATCTGGGCCTGCAGGGTCAGCCGGATGATTTCATCGATGAAGTGCCGTTCCGCCAGCGAGTGCGCGGAGAGGTTGACGGCCACGCTGGGTGTGAATCCTTCCGCGGCCCAACGCTGCATCTGCTCCAGTACGGCTTCCTGCATCTGCAGGGTCAGCTCGCTGATCAATCCGTTGTCTTCGGCTACAGGAATGAAGGCGGCCGGCGGCACGAAACCATGCTTGGCACTCTGCCAGCGCGCCAGGGCTTCCAGACTCAACACCTCACCATCCGCCAGGCTGATCTTGGGTTGGAAATGTGGTTGGATCTGCCGTCGGGTAAGTGCTTCGCGCAATTCCTCCAGGCTGATCTGGGTTTCGATGCGGCGATGTGCTCGCCGGGCTTCGAAGATGTTTTCGAAGCGGAGCAGTGCCCGCTGCAGGACTTCCAGGGTGAAGGGCTTTTCGAAGGCGCCAAGAATTGGCAGGCCCAGCTCCTGACACATGGTTTCCACGGACGCCACCAGAGAGGCATGCGTGCTGCTCGCCACGAGCACAGGTGGGCGATAGTTTTCGGTGGCCAGGGCCTGCAGCATCTCGATGCCATCCATGCGTGGCATCTCCAGATCGACCACCAGCAGGGCAGGAGGCGGCATCAGGCGGCGGACGGCTTCCAGCCCGCTCTTGCCATCCTCGGCTTCGACAACGCGGGTGATGCCTGCCTTGTGCAGCACCTCCACCGCATGAGCACGCTGCACGCTGCTGTCGTCTACCACCAGGGCGCCGTGCAGTTTAAGAAGCGGATTGAGTGACTTGATCATGGCTTTCCCTAGGCTTTGCCCCCATGTTTGAGGAGGTGGGCGGGGATGTCCGAGAGTGCAAGAGTTTCCTGCACGCCACCGTGGCGAATGGCCTCCTTGGGCATGCCGAACACGACGCAACTGGCTTCGTCCTGGGCGACAGTCTGCGCGCCGACATCAAACATTTCCTTGAGACCGCGCGCGCCGTCGTCTCCCATGCCGGTCATGATGATGCCCAAGGCATTGGCGCCGGCGGCCTTGGCCGCAGAGCGGAACAGTACGTCCACCGAAGGACGATGGCGCGAGACCAGTGGGCCATCCACCACTTCGACATCGTACTGGGCTCCGTTGCGCCGGATCATCATGTGTTTGCCGCCAGGGGCGATGAGTGCGTGGCCGGGGAGGATGCGGTCGCCCGTCTCAGCTTCCTTGATGCTGACCTTGGAGAGCTGATTGAGTCGGTTGGCAAAGCTCTTTGTATACATCGGCGGCATGTGCTGAACCACCACGATGCCGGGCGTGGTGGCCGGTAGGTGAGTGAAAAGAAATTCAAGCGCCTGAGTGCCTCCGGTAGAGGTGCCGATGGCCACGATCTGGTCCGTGGTGCGAGTCATGGCGCTGCGCCCTGCGGCTGGCGCCAGCACGGCATCGGCACTGAGTCTTTCCGGGACGGGGGACGTGGTGCGTGCTGAAGAGGGCGCCTCTTGCCGAGTGCTGATAGCGCCCGTCGAGCTTGTACGCGCATGAGGTCGCAGATTGCTCAGGCGGGCCACGGAAGCTTCCCGGATGGCGGCGATGAAGTCATCTTCATAATCGCGCAGAAACTCCGTGAGCTTGGTGGTGGGTTTGGTGATGATGCTCACCGCCCCGGCTTCGAGTGCCTGCAGCGTGGTTTCCGCGCCGGCCTCCGTGAGCGAGGAGCAGATCACCGTCGGCGTGGGGCGTTCTGCCATGATCTTGCGAAGGAAGGTGATGCCGTCCATGCGTGGCATCTCCACGTCGAGCACGATCACATCCGGCCAGTCATGTGCCATGCGCTGTTGCGCGAAGATGGGGTCGGAAGCTGTGCCGATGACTTCGATGCCCCGGTGCTTCTGCAGGATGTCCTGCAGGACCGAACGCATCACGGCGGAATCGTCGATGATCATCACACGGATCATGTTGACCTCGCTATTGCCGGGCAGGAGGGCCGGCGGTAGATCGAGCCACCGAGATATTCCAGGCTGGTCAGCGGCTCGGAGAAGGATTCTGACTGGCCGAGATAAAGATAGCCACCGGGGCGCAGATGGCGCACCACTTTGCCGATGATCTGGCCGCGACGCGTGGCATCGAAATAGATCAGTGCGTTGCGCAGGAAGACCACAGCGAATTCCCCCAGTTTGTTGTCGTCCGCCAGCAGGTTGTGGCGAAAGAAATTCACGCGGGCGCGCAGATCGGCATGAATCAGCATCTGGCCTGTATAAACGCCCTGACCACGCCGGCAGAAGCGTTTCAGGTAGCCCTTAGGCATGTTGTCCAGGCGCTGCTGCGGATAGAGCCCCTGGATAGCCTGCCATACCGAGCAGGCTGAGACGTCCGAGGCGAAAACCTCCCAGCCATCCGGACCGAGTGTGTCGGCCAAGGTCATGGCCAAGCTGTAGGCCTCTTCGCCGGATGAGCTGGCGGCACTCCAGATTCGCAGCGGTCGCGTTTCCAGGTTTGGCAGTGCCTGCTCGCGAAGATGCTGGAAATGGGCCGGTTCGCGGAAGAAGTAGGTTTCGTGCGTGGTCAGCGCATCGATCAAATGCTGTCGTTCCTGCGTTTCGTGTGGCTGTTGAAGCAGGGCGCAATAGCTCTCGAAATCGTGCAGGCCGCGCTGCTCCAGGCGTCGCTGCAACCGGCCGATCACCAGATGACGCTTTTCTCCGCGCAGGTGTATCCCGGTTTCCTTCTCGAACAGCGAACGCAACAACCCAAAGCTGCGTTCGCTGAGTTGAAGAGCCGGGATATCACAGGGCGTATTCATGGCGTGAGCATCAGGCGTCCTGGACCTCGGTGATGGCTTCGCCTTCGGGGCAGGCCTCGGGGCGTTGCTCGCTGGCTTCGATCAGGCGCTTGAGTTCCTGCGGATTGAGTACCTTGTCGATGTCTAGCACGATGATGAACTTGCCATTGCGCTTGATCATGCCATCGACGAATTCGGTGCGCATGAGGGTGCCGAATTCGGGGCGGGGCTCGATCTGCTCGGCCGGGACATCGAGCACTTCATGCACGGTGTCCACCACGATGCCCAGGAGTTGCCCCAGGCTGTCTTCCTGCGTCGTCTCGAAGATGATCACGCAGGTACGCCAGGTGATCTCGGCGGCGCCCCGTCCGAAGCGGGCGGCGATGTCGATCAGCGGCACGACCGAGCCACGCAGGTTGATCACACCCCGCAGGAATTCCGGTGCCAGCGGGATTTCGGTGACCCCCGGGTATTCGATGATTTCGCGGATGGGGGCCACGGGAACCGCGAAGATCTCCTTGTGCAGGCTGAAGGTCAGATAGCGGCGCGAAGTGGATTCGACGGCGGTCATGATGCGCCTCAGAAGCTGGTGAAGGAGGATTCATCCACGCTGCTGCGCGTAGTCTGGCGTGTCGATACATTGTTACTGACGGCCGGAAGCTCCTTGGCACTGTACGAGGTGTCGGCCGCATGGCTGAGCCGGAAGTACTTCACGGCCTGCTGCAGTTCCTGAGCCTGGGAACTCATTTCCTCGGCGGTGGCGCTGAGCTGCTCGGATGCGGCGGCGTTCGACTGGGTGGCCTGGGCCAGCACGCTCATGGCCTGGTTTACCTGTGAGACGCCGTTCTGCTGTTCACCGGAGGCTGCCGAGATTTCTCTTACCAGGTCCGAAGTCTTGCTGATCGAGGGCACCATCTCGTTGAGCAGCGTGCCCGCGCGCTCGGCGAGCGTCACACTCTTGGTGGCCAACGCACTGATCTCTTCGGCTGCGGCCTGGCTGCGGTCTGCGAGTTTTCCCACCTCGGAGGCCACCACGGCAAAGCCCTTGCCATGTTCCCCGGTCCGCCCAGCTTCGATCGCCGCGTTCAGGGCGAGCAGGTTGGTCTTGTAGGCGATGCTGTTGACCACGCCGATTTTCTCGGCGATCTGGCGCATCGCGCTGACCGTATCGGCTACGGCCGTGCCACCCTGGCGTGCTTCGTCGGCAGACTTCGAGGCCATGCCATCGGTGACGCGGGCGTTTTCTGCATTCTGCATCACGGTCGCCGAGATCTCTTCCATCGAGGCGCTTGTCTCTTCTACGCTGGCAGCCTGGTTGCCGGAATTCTGCGCCAGCGAGGTGGAGGAGGACGCCAACTCTTCGGAGGCCGTGGCCAACGCATCGGCCGAGGCACGAACCTGCATCATGACCGTGGATAGCCGTTCGACCATGGATTGCATGGCGCCCAGCACGCTGCGTGGATGGCGTGTCTTGACTTCAACGGTGAGATTTCCCTGGGCTACCTGACGGGCGATTTCGGCGACATAGTCGGGTTCGCCGCCCAGTTGCCGCAGCACGCTCACGAGCACATAGCCGCCGATTCCGAAGACCAGCAGCAGGCAGGCTGCTGCTGCTGCCAGAGTGATGGTGGCTGCTCGATGGCGTGTCTCCTCAGCCTCTTTGGCTTTGGCCTGGCCAAGCCCGGCGTTGTAGTCGAGGATGGCTTGGATGGCATCGTTGAACTTGCGGGTGTAGGTGGCATGTTCGCGCATGAGCACGGCCAGATGTTCGGTCTTGGCAATGCGGTCGGCATTGGTTCGGAGCACTTCCTCGATGACCTTGTGTTTGAACGTCTGGTATTCGGCATAGCCGTCACGCAGACCCTTGAGCATCGCGGCGTCCTTTTCGTCGCTGACCAGTTTGTCGTAGGCGTCGAAGGCCGCAAAGATCTTCTTTTCGTTGCTTTCCAGTTCGGCCAGGCGGTCGTCTCGATCCTTTTTCTCCCAGGAGATGGCCAGGCGCCACAGCAGTACGCGGTTCTTGGCATATGGATCGTTGAGATCGTTCATCACCAGCATGCTGGGCACGGTGTTCAGGTTCGCAAAGTTGGTGACCTGATAGACCCGTTCGGTTTCCCTGGAGGAGAACCAGGACAGGAAGGCGATGCCTGCGAGCGCGACGGCAATCATCAACAGCATCTTGTGCACGAGTTTCATGACGATCTCCGAATTTCAGGACTGCATACTGGTCTTGTGGGTGGCGGTATTACTGATTTCGGCTTCGAGTACTTGATTGGCCTCTTGCCGCGTGGTCAGGTCTAGCAGGGCGGGGACGTCCAGGATCAGTGCGACCTTGCCGTCACCGAGAATGGTGGCTCCGCCCAGACCGCGAACGCCCTGGAGCAGATACCCCAGGGGCTTGATCACGGCCTGCAGTTTGCCGACCAGACGGTCTACGAGGATGCCGGCGCGCTGGCGTCCGCTCTGAACCACAACCATGCAACGGATGGCCGCAGGCTGAGGTGCGATATGGAAGATGTCGGCCAGCGTGATGTAGGGCAGCGGCTCGCCGCGCAGGTTGACGATGCGGTAATCCTCCAGCGCCTCTTCGAGTTCGATGCACTCGACGACGAGTTCCAGGGGGATGGCGAAGTTGGCGTTGCCCACAGCGACCTGGAAACAATCGATGATGGCCAGCGTGAGTGGCAGACGGATGCGGAAGGTGGTGCCATGACCGGGTACTGACTCGATCTCGATCTCGCCACGCAACTGCTCGATGTTGCGGCGGACGACATCCATGCCCACGCCACGTCCTGAAAGATCGCTTACCACCTCAGCAGTAGAGAAGCCAGGTTGGAAGATCAGTGCGAACGTGGCCTGGTCGTCGAGCATGGCATCCGCATTGATCAGGCCGTTTTCGATGGCTTTGGCACGGATGCGCGCCTGGTTGAGGCCGCGACCATCGTCGCTGACCTCGATCACGATGCTGCCGGAATCCTGATAGGCATGCAGACGCAGCCTGCCTTCGGGGCTCTTGCCAGCATCGAGGCGTTGCTCGACCGGCTCGATGCCGTGGTCGATGGCATTGCGCACAATATGCAGCAGCGGGTCTGCCAGCTTCTCGATCATGGATTTGTCGAGTTCCGCATCCGCGCCGCTGATGGACAGTTCTATCTTTTTGCCCAGATCCTTGGCGACGTCGCGCACGATGCGGGGGAAGCGCTGGAAGATATCGCCGATCGGGGTCATGCGCAGGTTCAGCGATTTGTTGCGGATCTGCTCGACCAGTTTTTCAATCTCGCCCATCACTTCATGCACGGCATCGAACTGCTTCTTGCCGACGAACATGCGTCCGCTGGCGGCTGCGATCACCAGTTCGCCCACCGTATCGATCAGTTCATCGAGCTTGCGCGCTTCCACCTTGACCATGGTCTGGCGGAGACCGCCGCGGCGTTCGGTGGCGGGCGGGCGGTCGATGTCCGCGAGGTGGATCTCGCCCGGAGGGGGCAAGACGGGGCTTGCCTGCAGGGCAGCCGGTTCGATGCGGATATCGCTGCCTTCGGCGACAAACTCGAAGGTCGAAGCGATTTCTTCCCGTGTGGCCTGAGTTTCCAGCAGAAGATCGAATTGCAGGTAGCAGGACTCCGGGTCGAGATCAGCCAGCGCCGGGAGACGGCTGATATCGGTGCGGATATCGTGGAGATCTCCCAGGCGTTCCAGGTACTGGATGAAGGAAAGCGGGTCCATGCCGTCGCGCAGGGCGTCGGCATAGAAGCCCAGATGGATGCTCCAGCGCTGCGCCCCTCCTTCATCGTTCCGGGGAGTTTCGCTCGTCGTGGCGACGCTTGCGGGAGGCCCGCCCAGATAAGTGTGCAGACCGGCGATCAGCGTTGCGCGTTGTGCGGCATCGGGGTCGGTCGGATGGGTGCTTTCAGCCAGTGCGTCGATCAGGTCGCGCAGATAGGCGCCGCAATCGAAAAGCAGCGAGAGCAGGTCGGGGTCCAGCGGAATTTCGCCATTACGCACTCGCACCAGCACGCTTTCGGCAATGTGTGTGAAATCCACGATCAGGGCGAGGCCGAAAAGTCCTGCCGAGCCTTTGATGGTATGCGCTGCGCGGAATACGGCGTTGATGTGTTCCGTGTCGCGCCCGCCCTTCTCAAGTGCAAGCAGTGCGGCATCCATCGCATCGAGCAATTCCCGGGACTCTTCGACCAACGCGTGGTGTGCAGCCGGATTGTCGATCATGGCAGCTCCTAGTTCGTGGAGAAGCGTTGCTGCAGGGGCTCAAGCTGCAGCAACCCGGCAAGGCGCAGCAAAAAAGGGGATGGATTGGTGAAATGGACGGGATGAGGTTCGCTGGCCAGTGCCAGCAACACTTGCAGTCCGGCCACGTCGATTTCCTCGAGGCCCCCCAGATCCAGGGTGAGCTGCTCCGAGGTCGTGAGCGCCAGAGCCAGCGCGTCACGGACTTCCGCCGCTTGCGCGACGGTCAGCTCACCCGAGAGTTCGGCGAGCATCTGTGGGCCTGGCGTGAGGATGGAAAGGCTCATGAAGCCTCCTCTGATGCGCTTGTGCGCTGACCAGTTTGGCTACGGCGTCCAGTAGGGCAGGCGGCTGGAAAGGCTTGAGTACCTAGACGCGTACGCCTGCAGCCTTGCCTTCCGCCATCTTGGTGGCATCCCCTTCGGTGGTGAGCATCAGGATCGGCGTGAAGCGGTAGGCCTGCATGGCCTTCGCGGACTTCACGAAGCTGAGCCCGTCCATGTTGGGCATGTTTACATCGGAGATGATCAGGTTGTACTTGCGGCCGTCGAGCTTGGTAAGGCCATCCTTGCCATCCACGGCCTCGACCACATCGTAGCCCGCGCCCTTGAGTGCGATGCCCAGGGTGGTGCGCAGGCTCATCGAGTCGTCAACGATCAGGATCGTTTTTGCCATCGAGGGGCTCCTGGCTCGTCAGAAGAAGGTGATGGCTTCTGAAGGTGCCACCCGGCCAGTATTCTGGCCTTGGTGTACTTGATGCTGCTCCAGCATGGTGTAACTGGCGGCCAGCTTGGCCTGCCATTCTTCTGCAGAACCTATCTCGACATTGCTCAAACCGTTGGTGGAGGCGCGTTGTGAGAGCTCGTCCAGGCGCGCCATGTCCTTGCTGACATGCTCGATGATCTGATTGACGCGATCCTGGAACTGCAGGCTGATCAGCACCTGTTCAAGATCGCCCTGCACGGACTGGCGCTCTTCCTGCAGCGTCTGCATCTCCTGCTGCATGGCCTCGGTGACGGCCCTGAATTCATTGATGATGGAGTCCGCCGTGACTTCGGAACGCTGCACCATGTCCTGCTGCTCACTGGCGGTGCTGCGCGAGAGATCAAGCGCGTGCTGCATGGCTTCATCCACGGCCTTGATGGTCTGACTGATGTGCTTGCCGGTATCGGCCGACTGCGAGGAAAGTTTGCGCACCTCATCAGCCACCACGGCGAATCCGCGGCCGGCCTCTCCTGCGCGTGCCGCTTCGATGGCGGCATTGAGGGCGAGCAGATTGGTCTGGTTGGCGATGGCGCCAACCTGTTCGGCCATCTGGCGCAGATTGCTCATGTGGCTGGCCACCGTGGTGATCTGGTTGACCAACGTATCGGTGACTTCGCGCGTCTTGCCCAGTGTGGCGCTGATTTCCTGCAACCCACGCTCGGCTTCCGCCACGGCATGCAATGCGGCGTCGCTGCCACTGTTGCCACCCGCAACCCGACCAAGCTGGGAGGCCAGCCCGGCGAAGCGGCCGGTCAATGCCTCAATGGCATCCCGGATCTGATCCTGTACCGCGATGATGTGGCGCCGCCAAAGGGGAACCACGCCGTGCACGACGGAGAGATAGCGCTGTGCGGGCTTGTCCTGCTGCTGAAGTGTAGGCTCGCTGTCGACGACAACTTGTTCCGTCACGCGCGGTCGCGGCCAGCACCACCAGAGCAGGCCGGCACAGAGCAGGCCTGCGATGAGGCCTATCCACCAGGTGCTGGCGAGGGCGGAGAGCAGGACCAGGTTGATCAGTGCGATCAGGTAGAAACCCGGAGTAATGGCTGATTCTTGTGCGGTGGCTGGCTTCATGGACCGGTTCCTGTGGTGCTTGGGGCTACATGCTTTACGGCATGCGCCGGCGTTGCTTGAACAGGGAATGACCTTATCCCGAAAGGGCAGGGAATTTGCTGGCGATCCGTGTGTCAGGCCGGTTCGTAGTACTCAAGCATCAGTTGCAGGCTGCTGGTGCCCTGATACTCGTTGCTGGCCAGGCGATAGGCTGCGCGGATGCGGGGCGGCAGGGCATCGGCGCAATTGAAATGGATAGCCTCGAAGACCGCGCCGGGCTTGGAAAGCTGAAGTTTCAGGTGCCTGTCCTTGAGCAGGCGCTGCCGCTCCACTTGGAATACGTCTTCGAACAGTGGTGCGGGAAACCCCTGGCCCCAGATCTCAGCTTCCAGCAGGCGTGCGGTTTCGAGATTCATGTATCCGGTTTCCAGCGAGCCGTCGGTTTGCAGGCAGCGCTGCAGGTCTTCCGGGCGGGTCAGGCTGGCTACCGTTTCGGCAAAAAGTGTGCGGAAGCGTTCGAAATCGGTTTCGCGGATGGAGAGGCCGGCCGCCATGGCATGCCCGCCAAAGCGCAGGATCAGCTCAGGATGACGTTTGGAGATGAGATCCAGCGCATCCCGCAGGTGCAGCGCCGGAATTGATCGGCCGGAGCCCTTCAGCTCGCCGTCGCCGTCATGATCGTCAGCACGGGCGAACGCGATGGTCGGGCGATGGGTCTGATCCTTGATGCGCCCGGCGACGATGCCGATCACGCCTTGATGCCATTCGGGCTCGAACAAGGAGATGGCCGGGCCATTGTCGAGCGCCGAAACGTCCAGTTGCAGCTGTGCGGCTTCACGCATTTCCTGCTCGATGTTGCGGCGTTCGCGGTTGAGACTGTCGAGTTCGCGTGCGAGGTTCAGTGCACGGGCGAAATCGTCGGTGAGCAGACACTCGATGCCCAGGCGCATGTCGGTGAGGCGGCCTGCGGCATTCAGGCGCGGGCCCAGCGCAAAGCCCATATCGAAGGTGGAGGCGCGCTCGGGCGCGCGACCGGCGGCGGCAAACAGCGCGCGTACGCCGGCACTCATGCGCCCGGCGCGCATGCGGGCGATCCCCTGGCGCACCAGCAGGCGGTTGTTGGCATCCAGGGGCACCACGTCGGCCACGGTGCCCAGGGCGACGAGGTCGAGCAGGCTGGCAAGATTGGGCTCGGGCCGGGCATCGTTGAACCAGCCACGCGCGCGCAGCTCGGCGCGCAGCGCCAATGCCACGTAGAACATCACGCCGACGCCGGCCAGTGCCTTGCTGGCGAAACCGCATTCCGGCTGATTGGGATTGACGATGACTTCGGCGTCGGGCAACTGGTCGCCCGGGAGGTGGTGATCGGTTACCAGTACCTGCATACCCGCTGCCTGTGCGGCGGCCACGCCACTCACGCTGGCGACGCCATTGTCCACGGTCAGCAACAGGTGCGGTTGCAGCTGTGCCACTTCTGCCACCACGGCGGGCGACAGACCGTAGCCATGGATGGCGCGATCGGGCACGAAATAATGCAAGTCCATTGCCCCCATCATGCGCAGTGCACGCATGCCCACGGCGCAGGCGGTGGCGCCATCGCAATCGTAGTCGGCGACGATGACGATGCGCTCGCCCCGCATCACGGTGTCGGCGAGCAGGGTGGCCGCTCGGTCGATATCCTTGAGACCGGCGGGTGGCAGCAGGCCACCGAGATCCTCGCGCAGCTCTGCCACGCTGTGTATGCCCCGCGCGGCATAAAGGCGAGCGAGCAGTGGATGCAATCCCCCCTGCTGCAACTGTCTGGCGAGCTTGGGGGCGGTCTGGCGATGAAGCAGGCGGGTCATGCGCTTCCTTGAAGCAAGGCCGAGAGCCTGGCCGGTGAGAGGGGGCGACGCCACAAGGCCCAGCGTGCACGCCGTGTGAGCGTTGCCGTCAGGGCGTGCTGATCGCCAGGCGCGTGCAGGTACAACGCATCGATCCGGCCCGCGCGCCACGCTGTGAGCAAGGGGCGGAACAGCACGTCCTCCAGCTCGGCCAGAGCCGTTAGCCAGGCATGAGGATCGGTGGCCAGCATGGCTTGATGCAGACGGCTGTCATGCCACCAGCCACCGCTGGCCAGCAACGAATCGGCGTCGGCAACGATGCCGGCACCGTGATGGCGGGCGAAGCCGCGCAGCAGCGGATCCTCGCTGAGGATGGCCGGTAGTGCGGGCAGTCCGGTATCAGGCTCCCCCGCGCCCCATAACCACAGCCCGTTGATCGGCAGGGCACCCCGCGCCTGGCGCGCGGCGTTCACCGGATGGTTGTGCAGCAGGATCTGGATGGCGTTGGCGTGCAGATTCCAGCGGCGGGCGTCCGTGCCTTCGGGTGTGAACTGGCTGACAGGGCGCCCGAGTACATCGACCAGCGGATGGAAGTCGGCCTGAGCGGGCCCGCGCAACTGCAGATACCAGCGTTGTGGCGTGGCCACGTGAAATTGGCCCAATTCGCTGAACTCCTGATTCAGGGTATCGACCAGGGCAAGGCTCTCCTGCGTGTCGACGTCGAGCTCATCGGGGCCACGCAGTAGAAGCGCATCGCGTGTCATATGCAAATGGACGGGATCGGCACATAACCAGCGGCCAGGGCGTACGGCACCATCTTCTTCCCCCAGACGGCGCAATAATCCCCATCCTTGTCTACCGCAGTGTGTGGCCAGCCAGTGCGACCATGGCTGGGCCGCCTCGTGCCGGCAGTGCGCACGGCCGAGCAGGGCTGCCAGTGCGGGCACAGGGGGAAGAGATGTCTGACCGGGCACGGGCCAGGCCAGGCCTGGCAGGAGACAGTGCAGCGTGCGCACGCGCGGATCGTGTTCCGAAGGCATCAGGGTGGTTTGTGCGGCGGGTTCCACGGCAGGAACGGGAAGTTCTGTAGAAGGGGGCAAGTGCGCGGTGGGCGCGGGCAGTGTAGCATTGCCGCGCCATGAAATTTCCCATACTTGTCGGGCTGCGCTACGTGCGCGCCAAACGCCGCAATGCCTCGGGTGGCAGCTTCATCTCCTTCATCTCCTTTGTCTCGATGGCGGGTATCGCGCTGGGCGTGATGGCCCTGATCGTGGTGCTGTCGGTCATGAATGGCTTTCAGGACGAGTTGCGCTCGCGCATTCTGGGCGTGGCAGCGCATGCGCAGATCATGGGCTACGACGGTGAGCTGCGTGACTGGGAACAGGTCGCGAAGCTTGCCGAGGGGCGCCCCGAGGTGTTGGCCTCGGCTCCCTTCGTGCAGCAGCAGGCGATGTTCTCCATCGACCAGAGCGTGCGCGGAGCCATCGTGCGCGGCATCGATCCGGTGCGCGAGGAGGGTGTAGCCGAATTCGCCAGCAAGATGAAGGCAGGTGTGCTCACGGATCTGCGCCCCGGTGAGTTCGGCGTGATTCTCGGGCGC
Source organism: Candidatus Dactylopiibacterium carminicum (assembly GCF_014736495.1). Taxonomy (GTDB): domain Bacteria; phylum Pseudomonadota; class Gammaproteobacteria; order Burkholderiales; family Rhodocyclaceae; genus Uliginosibacterium; species Uliginosibacterium carminicum. Next base: position 67,459 of record NZ_MDUX01000006.1, on the reverse strand, counting down.
GAGCTGGCGATGGCCCTGGGCGCACGGGTGGGGGACAAGGTGACCTTGATCGCACCTCAGGGACTGGTGACGCCGGCGGCCGTGCTGCCGCGTGTGAAGCAGTTCCGGTTGGTGGGCATTTTCGAGGCCGGTATGTATGAATTCGATTCCGGGCTGGCGCTGCTCAACATCCAAGATGCGCAGGTGCTCTACCAGATGGGCGATGCTGTCAGTGGTGTGCGGTTGCGCCTGAAGGAACTGTTCGATGCCCCGCGTGTGTCCCGCCAGTTGTCGCAGCAGCTGCCGCCTGATGCCTACGTGACGGACTGGACGCAGAGCCACGCCAATTTCTTCCGCGCCGTGCAGATGGAAAAGACCGTGATGTTCATCATCCTCACGCTGATCGTGGCGGTGGCTGCCTTCAACATCGTGTCGGCATTGGTCATGGCGGTTCAGGACAAGCGTGCGGATATCGCCATTCTGCGTACGCTTGGCGCCAGCCCCGCCGCGGTGATGGCGATCTTCGTGATCCAGGGGGCGGTGATGGGCTTGATCGGCCTGGGTGCCGGCGTGGTGGGCGGCGTGAGTCTGGCGCTCAACATCACCACTGTGGTGCCCTGGATCGAGCGGACCTTTGGCGTGCAGTTCCTCGCCAAGGATGTGTATTACATCTCGGACCTTCCCTCCAAACTCTTGTGGGGAGATGTGGTGGGAGTGGTCGGCGTGGCTTTCGTGCTGACGCTGGTCGCCACCCTTTATCCGAGCTGGCGTGCCTCGCGCGTGAATCCAGCGGAGGCCCTGCGCTATGAGTGAGAATGCCGTGAACGAGATCGTGCTGCGCGCTGAGGCGCTGACCAAGACCTATGGTTCGGGCGAGACTTCAGTACCGGTGCTGCGGGGCGTGAGCCTTGCCGTGCAGCGTGGCGAGACGCTGGCCATCGTTGGGGCTTCCGGCTCGGGCAAGAGCACACTGCTGCATTTGTTGGGTGGCCTGGATACACCGACTGCTGGCAGTGTCGAGCTTCTGGGCAAGCCTTTCACGCGTATGAGCGAGGCCGAGCGTGGTCGTATGCGCAATCAGGCGATGGGCTTCGTCTATCAGTTCCATCATCTGCTGCCCGAGTTTTCTGCATTGGAAAACGTGGCCATGCCGCTGGTGATTCGTGGCCTGGCTACGGCTGACGCACATGCGCAGGCAGCGAAGATGCTTGAGGCAGTTGGCCTCGGGCATCGCGGAGAGCACACGCCGGGCGAGCTTTCCGGTGGAGAACGCCAGCGTGCGGCAATTGCGCGAGCCTTGGTGACCGAGCCCCAGGTTCTGCTGGCGGATGAGCCGACCGGCAATCTGGATCGGCATACTGCGGCTACCGTATTCGGCATCATGACAGAGCTGAACCAGCGTCTGGGGACTGCACTGATCATCGTGACCCATGATCTTGAGCTGGCCAGGCGTGCGGGCCGAGTACTGAGCATTACCGATGGCATGCTGGATGCCTGAACGCGGGCTTCAGGCATAAAAAACCGGCCCCATGTGGCATGGGGCCGGTTTTTTCAGAAGGCGCTCAGGAACCTGTTCAGGATCTTACTGTGCCGTGATCGGAGCGCATGCGATGCTTTCTTTCCGCTGACGGCTTCTTGCTGCAGATCCTGAAATAGCTTTTCAGGCGACGTTGCTCTCGGTTTCGTTCTCAGCGCGTTCCAGGCGGTAGCCGAAGTTGTAGGTGGGTACCAGACGGAAGCCGTTTTCGGGTTTGAGCTGCAGCTTGCCGCGCACGCGGGAAACATGGGTATCCACCGTGCGCGTGGCGAGATCGGGATTTCGGCCCCACACCGCTTCGAGCAGATGGCCGCGCGAGAGCAGACGCCCCAGGTTGCGGAACATGAATACCGCGAGATCGAACTCCTTTTCGGTGAGTTCCACCTCCTGGCCATTCAGCGTGATGCGCTTGTGCTCGGGATCGATGAGGTAGGGCGGCAGATCCAGCGGTGCGATGGGATCACGCGGTTTGCTGCGACGGATCACAGCTTCGATGCGCGAGAGCAGTACGCGTTGGCTGACCGGTTTGACGATGAAGTCATCGGCGCCGGCAGCCAGCCCATTGACGATGTCGTCCTCCGAATCACGCGAGGTGATAAAGATTGCTGGCGTCTCGTCATTGCGTTCGTTGCGTAGCCAGCGCAGGAAGGCTTCGCCGGAGATGTCGGGCATCATCCAGTCGAGCAGGTACAAATCCACGCTTTCGCGGCTGGAAAAGCGTTGCAGCTCGCGTGTGAGCGCGAACTCATGAACGTCATGGCCGGCATTGCGTAGCCAAGCGGTGACCAGTGTAGATTGAGTCAGGTTATCTTCGAGCACGACGATGCGCATGGCGCTCTCCTGTAGTTATTGTGTGCTGGCAGGCGGCTGACCGGGTGGGGTCAGGATGGGTCTGCAGGCGCTCCCATCTCTGTTTACGGTTGCTTCGGGCGAAAACTCAAGGGCTGTACGGGCAGGTTGTGGTGTACGGCATGTTGCTCAGACACCGTCTGCCACGAAAGGGTTGCTTGCGCGTTCCTCGCCAAAACTGGACATCGGACCATGTCCGGGGATGAAGCGGACATCATTTCCCAAAGGCCATAGTTTGCTGCGAATGGAGGCTATCAGTGTCGGGTGATCTCCGCGCGGGAAGTCAGAACGACCGACTGATCCCGCGAACAATACATCGCCTACGATGGCCAGCCGCGTATCTGCATGAAAGAAGATCACATGGCCGGGCGTGTGGCCCGGCGTGTACAGCACGGCCAGGCGCTCGGCACCGATCTGGATGCTGTCGCCTTCCTCCAGCCAGCGTGTGGGGGTGAAACCTTCAACCAGAGGGAAACCGAACATCCGGCATTGCTCGGCCAGGGCGTCGAGCCAGAAGGCATCTTCCCGTTGCGGACCCTCGATGGGAATGTCATGGCGCCTGGAGAGTTCAGCGGTGCCGCCTACATGATCCAGGTGACCGTGGGTGAGCAGAATCTTGCCCAGCTTTACGCCAGCGGCATTCACGGCGGCTTCGATGCGCGCGACGTCTCCACCCGGATCGACAACGGCAGCCTCCATGGTCTGGTCACACCACAGCAGGCTGCAGTTCTGCATGAAGGGTGTGACGGGGATGATCTGGTAACGCAATGCCATGGATTTCCGGCCTTTCAATACGGAGCGGAGTAGTCGAGTTCGATCTGCCGGGCGGCTTGGGCTCCCTGGGATATGGCAGATACAACGCTCGGGAACAACCGATTGCATACATCGCCAGCGGCATAGAAACCTGGCTGGCTGCATCGGCATTGGGCGTCCACCTGCAGATAGCCTTCGGTGTCGCGCTGCAGTGGGGGAATGCTGGCACCGAATACTGCACTGAGAAACTCGGTATTCGGTTGATAGCCTGCCAGCAAATGTAGCCGGTCGACTTCCACTTCGATATTGCCTTGCGGTGTCTCCAGTGTGGTCAGCAGGCCGCTAGGCGCTGGCCGTAGATTTGCTAGTCGGGCGTGTTCATGGAGTTTGGCTCCCGCCGTACGCATGCCAGTCATGAAACGTTCCTGGGCATGGAATACCGAACGCGCCACCACGGTTACGTGCGCGCCAGCGGCATGGGCCAGCGTGGCGTTCTCGAAGGCATTGTCACCACCACCGATGATCAGGAGACGCTGGCCAGCCAGGGTTTCTATATGAGTGAAGCAGTGCGGGCCAAAACGCATGCGCCCTTGATCGCATTGCGCAAAGCCAGGAACCGAGAGCAGCGTTTCACGCGCACGGAAGCGTGTACCGGTGGCGATGACGACGGCACCAGCATCGAAGCCGGATATCCCGTGTGGCGTGTCCAGTGTGATCTGCAGGTTGCCATCTGACAGGCGTTCCATGTTGGTCGGGCGGCTGTCATAAAGAATGGGAATGCCAAGGGCCTCGACATGCGCGACGAAATTGGCAGCCAGTTGTTGGCCGGTCATGCCACGATGCCCGAGCACCCATTCATTGGTCAGGAAATTGACCTGCATGGCGCCGCCACTCTGGGCGTTGAGCTCTATCAGCTTAGGGTCGAGCCCCAGGTTGTGCGCCCAGAGTGCACAGGACAGCCCGGCGGGGCCGCTACCCAGAATGCAAATTCGACGCGAGGCAGGGCGAGGATCCATCACCGGGCCTCCCAGATCACTGGCTTGGTTTCTTTCAGCGAAGCCCGCAGCATGGCAAGCAGCGGAAAGGCGCGCTGCGCAAGACGGATGGTTGCTCCCGCAGCCTGATAGCTGTCGTCGTGCTCATCGGCTGGCGTGTGGGCGCTGTCCTTTTTGTTACCGTGCCGTGCTTCTTCTAGGGCGGCCTGCCGATCGGCCTGCATGGCATTTTCAAGGCTTGCAATGGCAGTGGGGAGTTGATCGACCGTGACGATGCCCCGGCTGTCCGCTGCATCTTTGCCGAGGATGGCGAGCATTTGCTGGCCTACGTCGCCGAGCATGATGACATCACCGTCAGCGTCGGATTTGAATGTGATCAGCATGGCTGTGCTTTCAGGCTGGAGCAGGCAGATTTCCGGTTTTTGTCCGAGACCTGTTCATGCTCTTGTTGCGAGGCGCCGCTCAAGAGGCGTTCGCTATAGGTTTTGAACAGGTGCTGACGGAAGGATGACCTCAGGCGCCGGAGGGCCTCAAGGCTACAACGATAGCTGATTGTGCGTTGCGACGGAACGGGAGCCTTTGCTGTCGCGCAGAAGTTGCGGAATATGTCCTGCTTTGGTGCGATTTCGAGCGTTCTTTCGTGCGCAGGCACGCAAAAACCTTCTGGACTTTCGTGTCACGCGGGGCTGCTGCCCCGAGCGAATACCTGGTCCGGCGACAAAAAAGCCCATCCGGAGATACCGGACGAGCCTTTGGGAGGGCGTCGTGGAGGTTCAGACCTTCACGTCATCTGCGATTTCCTTGTATTCGGAAATCTGGTCGAAATTCATGTAGCGGTAGATCTTGGTGCCATCGGCATTGATCACGCCCATGTCCGCGTGATACTCCGCGACGGTCGGGATGCGGCCGAGCTTGGAACAGATTGCGGCGAGTTCGGCCGAGCCGAGGAAGACGTTGGTGTTCTTACCCAGGCGGTTCGGGAAATTACGGGTGGAGGTAGACATCACCGTCGCACCTTCACGGACCTGCGCCTGATTACCCATGCACAGCGAGCAACCCGGCATCTCGGTGCGCGCGCCAGCCGTGCCGAACACGCCGTAGTGGCCCTCCCGGGTCAGTTCGGCGGCATCCATCTTGGTCGGCGGAGCGATCCACAGCTTCACCGGGATGTCGCGCTTGCCGTCGAGCAGCTTGGATGCCGCGCGGAAATGGCCGATGTTGGTCATGCAGGAACCGATGAATACCTCGTCGATCGGCGTGTTGGAGACTTCGGAGAGGAACTTGGCGTCGTCCGGGTCGTTCGGGCAGCACACCACGGGTTCCTTGATTTCGGCCAGGTCGATCTCGATGATCTCGGCGTATTCGGCATCGGCATCGGCTTCCAGCAATTGCGGCGCAGCCAGCCAGTCCTCCATCTTCTGGATTCGGCGCTCCAGCGAGCGCTTGTCCTGATAGCCGTCGGCAATCATGTTCTTCAGCAGCACGATGTTCGAGTTCAGGTACTCGATGATGGGCTCCTTGTCGAGCTTGATCGTGCAGCCAGCGGCAGAGCGCTCGGCGGAGGCATCGGAGAGCTCGAAGGCCTGCTCGACCTTGAGCTTCGGCAAGCCTTCGATTTCAAGGATACGGCCGGAAAAGGCGTTCTTCTTGCCGGCCTTGGCCACCGTCAACAAGCCTTGCTTGATGGCGTACAGCGGAATGGCATGAACCAGGTCGCGCAGGGTGATGCCGGGCTGCATTTCGCCCTTGAAGCGCACCAGAATCGATTCCGGCATATCCAGCGGCATCACGCCCGTGGCCGCCGCGAAAGCGACCAAGCCGGAGCCGGCTGGGAAGCTGATGCCGATGGGGAAGCGGGTGTGGCTGTCGCCGCCGGTGCCGACGGTGTCAGGCAGCAGCATGCGGTTGAGCCATGAGTGGATGATGCCGTCGCCAGGCCGCAGCGAGATACCGCCACGGTTGGAGATGAATTTGGGCAGTTCGCGATGCGTCTTCACGTCCACCGGCTTCGGATAAGCCGCGGTATGGCAGAAGGACTGCATCACCAGATCGGCGGAGAAGCCCAGACAAGCGAGATCCTTGAGTTCATCGCGGGTCATCGGGCCGGTGGTGTCCTGCGAGCCGACCGAGGTCATCTTTGGTTCGCAGTAGGTTCCCGGGCGCACACCCTGTTGTTGTCCATTTGCTTCCGGCAGGCCGACGGCGCGACCCACCATCTTCTGCGCCAGCGTGAAGCCCTTGCCGGAGTCGATCGGATCCTGGGGCAGGCGGAAGAGGGTGGAGGCGGGCAGGCCGAGGAATTCGCGAGCCTTGGCAGTCAGGCTGCGGCCGATGATCAGGTTGATGCGGCCGCCAGCGCGCACTTCATCCAGCAGTACCAGTGTCTTGAGGTGCGATTCGGAAATCGTGGCGCCATTCTTGACGGTGGTGACCTTGCCTGTCGCGTGGTCTACCTTCAGCTCGATCTCGTCGCCCAGATCCATTTTCGAAACGTCGATTTCGATAGGCAGTGCGCCAGCGTCTTCCTGCGTGTTGAAGAAGATCGGCGCGATCTTGCCGCCCAGACAGACGCCGCCGAATTTCTTGTTCGGCACGAAGGGGATGTCTTCGCCGGTCCACCACAGCACGGAATTCGTGGCGGATTTGCGCGAAGAGCCAGTGCCGACCACATCGGCCACATAAGCGACGAGATTGCCTTTGGCGGCAAGATCGCGGATCAGCTGGATCGGACCACGCTTGCCGTCTTCCTCGGGTTTGAAGGCTGCGTCTGCCCGGGTGTTCTTGAGCATCGCCAGCGAGTGCAGCGGGATATCCGGACGGCTCCAAGCATCGGGGGCGGGCGAGAGGTCGTCGGTGTTGGTCTCGCCGGGCACCTTGAAAACGGTCAGCTTCATGCTGGCAGGCACTTCGGGGCGAGAGGTGAACCATTCGGCGTCGGCCCAGCTCTGCACTACTGCCTTGGCCTGCGCGTTGCCTGCCTTGGCCTTCTCTGCCACGTCATGGAAGAAATCGAACATCAGCAAGGTCTTCTTCAGGCCGGCAGCGGCAATCGGAGCCAGCGAGACGTCATCGAGCAGCTCGATCAGCGGCTTGACGTTGTAGCCCCCTACCATGGTGCCCAGCAGCTCGGTGGCCTTGGCCTTGTCGATCAGCGGACTGGCGGCTTCGCCGTGGGCAACGGCGGCAAGGAACGAGGCCTTGACCTTGGCAGCATCGTCAACACCCGGAGGGACGCGATGCGTGATCAGTTCGACGAGGAAATCCTCTTCGCCGGCGGGCGGATTCTTCAGCAACTCGATCAGCTCGGCGGTCTGCTGGGCGTCCAGCGCAAGAGGGGGGATGCCGAGCGCGGCGCGCTCAGTGACGTGTTGGCGATAGGCTACGAGCACGGTCTGTTCTCCAGGTCTGGGCAGAAGCGACGGGGAGGTGGCTTCTGCGGTAAGCGTCAAACAAAAAAGCGTTGTTGGATGTCCTCGGGCAATGGCACACCAGTGGCGTGGGCACGGCGCAGCAGATCCCAGTAATAGCGGAACGAGGCTCTGTCATGCAAGCGGTCGTGGTGGCGGATCGGAGCCCAATCCGCCGCCTGGGCTGCCAGGACGATCTCGCCAGCGGTTTCGACTTCTGTGGGTGCGGGTTGCATGCCGTGCAGGATGGGATCGATCTGCTGCGGGTGAATGCTCCACATGCGCAGGAAGCCGAATTCCTCGCGTGCGCGTCGGGCATCCTTTTCGACCTGAACTGAATCCGTCAGTTCGGTACACACGTTATGGGTGGGAACGATGCCATGGGCCAGGGCTGCGCTGACGGTGCGCGTCTTGGCGGCGACCAGCAGCGGATGCTCGAACTGCAGCGGGCTGTGCATGCAGGCGGCCGGTAGCGCGCCGTGATGCGCGCTGACGAAATCCATCAGGCCGAAATCGAGCGATTCGACGCCGGGCAGATTGGCGATATCCCAGGCTTCGTGCAGGGCGCCGTGGGTTTCCAGGATCACATGCAGCGGGATCTGCGGCAGATCGCGGCGGCTCTCCAGTTCGCGCATGCAGGCTAAAGCACGGGAGACGTCGGCCGCGCCACGGGCCTTGGGCAAAACCACGTAGGCCAGCCGGGAGCCCGCAAGGCCGATGATCTGTTCAAGATCCGTGCGCCAGTGGGGATGTGTGAGGTCGTGGATACGTGCGCCGACACGGTCGAAACGGTTGTCGGCACTCATGATCAGTGCGCCGATGAGTTCCGCGTGGTCACGCTCGGCGCCAGCCGCAGCGCCATCCTCGCAATCAAGGGTGACGTCGAAAAGCGCGCCGCGCTCGGCCTGCAGGCCGAGCGCCTTGCGCATGGTCTTCTCGTTGCCGGCGTAATGTTCCACGGCCGCGAGTTCGGGCAATACGCGGGATTCTGCGTAGAGCACCTTGTCGGGGTGGGCGCCGGTCATTGTGGTCTCTCTGTCGGGGGAGGGGGCTTGCTTGAATTACTTGAGCAGATCCGCGATGGCAGAACGCTCCTCTTCCAGTTCCTTGAGCGTGAAGTCCATGCGCTCGCGCGAGAAGGCGTCAATCTCCAGCCCTTCCACACGTTTGTACTCCCCTGCCGAGGTGATCACCGGCACGCCATAGATGATGCCGGCGGGGATGCCATAGGAGCCATCCGAGGGGATACCCATGGTGACCCACTCACCGTTGGTGCCGAGGAACCAGTCGTGCATATGGTCGATGGCGGCATTGGCGGCGGAGGCCGCAGAAGACAGGCCACGCGCCTCGATGATGGCTGCGCCGCGCTTGCCGACGGTGGGCAGGAAAACGTCACGATTCCAGGTGTCGTCGTTGATCAGTGTCTTGACGCTGTCGCCGTTGCTGGTGACGAAACGGTAGTCGGCATACATGGTCGGGCTGTGGTTGCCCCAGACGACCAGGCCCTTCAGGCTGGAGACCGGGCGCCCCGTCTTGGCCGAGAGCTGAGACAGCGCGCGGTTGTGATCCAGGCGCAGCATCGCGGTGAAATTCTTCTTTGGCACGCGACCGAATTTCTTCGCGCTTTCCTTGGCGATATAGGCATTGGTATTGCAAGGGTTGCCCACCACCAGCACGCGGCAGTCGAGATGGGCATACTGGCCGATGGCCGCACCCTGCACCGTGAAAATCTTGGCGTTCTCGGCCAGCAGATCCTTGCGCTCCATGCCGGGGCCGCGTGGGCGGGCGCCGACGAGCAGGGCTGCCTGGGTGTCCTTGAAGGCGACCGCAGGGTCATCCGTGGCGATCACGCCAGCCAGCAACGGGAAGGCACAGTCTTCCAGTTCCATGATCACGCCAGCCAGAGCCTTCTGGGCCTGGGGCAGGTCGAGCAGTTGCAGGATGACCGGCTGATCCTTGCCGAGCATTTCGCCCGAGGCGATGCGGAACAGCAAGCTGTAACCGATCTGGCCGGCTGCGCCGGTGACGGTGACACGGATTGGGGATTTGGACATGCGGATCTCCTGTCGAACGCGTGTTGCCGGATTTTGGGTTGCGCTGGGTAGGCGCTGGTCGGGGTTGCGGGTGTTGCCGTGTTGTGCCGCGATTTATACACCCCTCGATATTGTGTGTCAAAAGCTATCTTATGTCTTTTATAAGACATAGAATAGGATATGGACGAACTGAAATGTTTGTGCTTGAATCGCCGTTATGGCACACAACTCGCCGACTTTCAGCCCTTTGTACCGACAGATCAAGGATCTGATCGTGCGCGCTCTCGATGCCGGGGAATGGCTTCCCGGGCAGGCGATTCCGAGTGAGCAGGTACTGGCCGCGCGCTTTGGCGTGAGCCAGGGCACCGTGCGCAAGGCGGTAGATGAACTGGCTGCCGAGAACATCCTGATACGCCGCCAGGGCAAGGGTACTTTCGTCTCTTCTCATCAGGATCCGCGGGCCGTATTTCGCTTTCTGCGTCTGAAGGCCATCAGCGGCGGGCCGGTGCTGCCCAAGAGCCAACCTTTGGAATGCATGCGTGCCAAGGCCGGCCAGGAGGCCGCGCGTAATCTCGGTGTGGGGCCGGGCAGCCCTATCGTCATCGTGCGACGCGTGCTGCGTCTTGATGGAAAGCCGGTGGTGATCGACGAGATGTACCTGGCTGCCGAGGTGTTTCCCGGCCTTTCCCTGGAAATGCTGCGCGACTGGCATGGGTCCTTGTACAGCCTCTTCGAATCCCGATTCGGGGTGCGCATGGTGCGTGCTACCGAAAAGCTGCGTGCCGTGGCAGCCGAGAAGACCGTGGCGGAAATGCTGGACGTACGGGAAGGCACGCCACTGCTTTCGGTCGAGCGGGTGGCGTATACCTATGGAGACAAGCCGGTTGAGTGGCGCCGTGGCCTGTATTCCACTGCGGAGCACTATTACGTCAACGAACTGAGCTGAATGACAAACCGCGCGGCCCACGGGCCCGCATGGATGGAGGGAGCAAGCATGGCGCAAGCTGCGGCCGTCAAGGCCAGACCCAAATATCTCAACGTGTTCCTGCTCGGGATCATGTTGCCGGTGCCGGGGTTCGTGTCGATCTTTCATCGTGTCAGCGGCGCGGGCCTGTTTCTCTGTATGCCCTTGTTGATCTGGCTGTTCGGCGCAAGCCTGGGGACTCCCGAGCAGTTTTCCGCCTACCGGTCGGCCATGGAGTTCTCCTTGTTGGGCCTGCCCTTGGTCAAGCTGCTGCTGTTGGGGTTGCTCTGGGCTTACCTGCATCACTTCTGCGCGGGTATTCGCTTTCTGTTGCTGGATATGCATATCGGCGTTGATCGTGCGCCAGCCCGTGCCAGCGCCTGGGCGGTGTTCGCCGTGAGCCTCACGCTGACGGTCGTGCTGGGGGGGCTGACATGGTGAAACGACTGGTGGTCGGAGCCCACTACGGCTTCCGGGATTGGCTGGCGCAGCGTGTCACTGCCGTGGTGATGGCGGTCTACACCGTCTACATGCTCGTGCGCATTGCGCTGCTTCCGGCGCATGACAATGAGGCCTGGCGAACCCTGATGGCAGGCGGTTTCACGAAATTCGTGACTTTCCTGTTTGCCCTGGCCTTGTTCTATCACGCGTGGGTCGGCATCCGGGATATCTGGATGGATTATGTACAGCAGATCAGCCTGCGTCTGACCCTGCACGTACTGACCCTTCTGGCCCTGGTCGGCTACGCTGGCTGGGTCGCACAGATTCTGTGGAGGCTCTGAGTGAACATCGCCAAGCGTAATTTCGATGCAGTGATCGTGGGGGCCGGCGGTGCCGGCATGCGTGCCGCCGTTGGTCTGGCGGAGTCCGGCCTGAAGACGGCGGTGATCTCCAAGGTGTTTCCCACGCGTTCGCACACCGTGGCTGCCCAGGGCGGGGTTTCGGCCTCGCTGGGCAATTCCGAGCCGGACGACTGGCGCTGGCACATGTACGACACAGTCAAGGGTTCCGACTGGCTCGGCGATCAGGACGCGATCGAATTCATGTGCAAACAGGCGCCGGAAGTCGTGATCGAGCTCGAGCATTACGGCATGCCTTTTGACCGTACCGATGACGGCAAGATCTATCAGCGTCCGTTCGGTGGTCATATCTCGAACTTCGGCGAAGGCAAGCCGGTGCGTCGTGCCTGTGCGGCCGCCGACCGGACCGGCCACGCCATGCTGCATGCGCTGTATCAGCGCAACGTGCGTGCCAACACCCAGTTCTTCGTCGAGTGGCTGGCGCTGGACCTGCTGCGCGCCGCAGATGGCCGCGTGCTGGGCGTGATCGCCATGGAGCTGGAGTCCGGCGAGCTGACCCTCTTCCAGGCCAAGGCCACGCTGTTCGCTACGGGCGGGGCGGGGCGCATCTATCACTCCTCGACCAACGCATTCATCAATACCGGCGATGGCCTGGGTATGGCAGCGCGTGCCGGCATTCCGCTGGAAGACATGGAGTTCTGGCAGTTCCACCCGACGGGCGTGGCTGGTGCGGGTGTGCTGATCACAGAGGGCGTGCGAGGCGAAGGAGGCATCCTGCGCAATGCCTCGGGTGAGCGCTTCATGGAGCGCTATGCACCCAACGCCAAGGATCTCGCCTCGCGCGACGTGGTTTCGCGCGCCATGGTCACCGAGATCAACGAAGGGCGTGGCTGCGGGCCGAACAGGGACCACGTGCTGCTGGACATCACCCATTTGGATCCGAATATCATCATGACGCGGCTGCCCGGCATCCGTGAGATCTCGATCCAGTTTGCCGGTACGGATCCGATCAAGGCGCCGATTCCTGTTGTGCCGACCTGCCACTACCAGATGGGAGGCATCCCCACCAATTACAACGCCGAGGTGGTGGTGCATGGCGAAGCCGTACCAGGCTTCTATGCGGCAGGAGAATGCGCCTGTGCCTCGGTTCACGGTGCAAACCGGCTGGGAACCAATTCGCTGCTGGATCTGCTGGTATTCGGCAAGAGTGCCAGCCAATCGATGATCGAGTACATCCGCCGGCTGCCGGCTGCGCAGCCGGAGATCCCGCAGGCCGAAATCGACCGTACGCTGGCCCGGCTGGCGCGGCTGGATGGTCAGAAAGAGGGCGCGGATGTACACGAAACCCGTCTGGCGATGCAGCGCACCATGCAGAACCATGCCGGCGTGTTCCGCTTCAAGGAGATGCTGGCGCAGGGCGTGGGCAAGATCCTGGCGATTGCCGAAGATGTGGCACAGATCCAGATCCGAGACAAATCCAAGGTGTGGAACACCGCACGCATGGAAGCGCTGGAACTGGAGAACCTCATCGAGGTCGCCAAGGCGACCATGGTGTCGGCCAACGCACGTACCGAATCGCGCGGTGCGCACGTGCGCGATGACGCGCCGGACACGCCCGAGCATCCGGACGGGCGGGATGACGCCAGCTGGCTTAAGCACACGCTGTGGTACCGCGATGGCAATCGCCTCGAATACAAGCCGGTCACGCTCAAGCCGCTTAGCGTCGACAGCGTTCCGCTCAAGAAGCGCGCCTACTGATCGCCGAGGAGTCGAAGAGACATGGCAAACCGCACCATCAGCTTCAAGATCTATCGTTACGATCCTGACCGCGACGCCAAGCCCTATATGCAGGAGCTGTCGATCGAGCTGGACCCCACCGACCGCAAGCTGCTCGACGCGCTGGTCAAGCTCAAGGCGCAGGATGATTCGCTGGCCTTCCGCCGTTCCTGCCGTGAGGGCGTCTGCGGCTCGGATGCGATGAACATCAACGGCAAGAATGGGCTGGCCTGTCTGACCGATATTGATAGCCTGGCCCAGCCGGTGGTGTTGCGCCCGTTGCCGGGGCTGCCGGTAATCCGCGATCTGATCGTGGACATGACGCAGTTCTTCAAGCAGTACCACTCGATCAAGCCCTACGTGGTCAACAACACACCGGCCCCTGAAAAGGAGCGCCTGCAGTCGCCCGAACAGCGTGAAGAACTCAATGGTCTCTATGAGTGCATCTTGTGCGCCTGCTGCTCCACGAGCTGTCCGAGCTTCTGGTGGAACCCCGACAAGTTTGTCGGTCCAGCTGGTCTTCTGGCCGCCTACCGGTTCATCGCCGACACGCGTGACGAGATCACCAACGAGCGTCTGGACAACCTCGAGGATCCGTACCGCCTGTTCCGCTGCCACACCATCATGAATTGCGTGGATGTCTGCCCCAAGCATCTGAATCCGACCAAGGCGATCGGCAAGATCAAGGAACTGATGCTTTCGCGGGCGGTATGAATATGGAGACACTGGCCGCCTTGCAGGCGAAGGTTCGCTGGCGTGCCCGGCGAGGGCTGCTGGAGCTGGATCTTTTCTTCCAGCGCTTCATCGACCAGGGGCTTGCACGACTGGACGAGGAAAGCCTGCAGACTCTGCTCGAATTGCTCGAAAGCGACGATCACGAGTTGTGGGCAATGCTCAATGGCAAGGCACAATGCAGTGTCGAGCGCTGGCAGCCGCTTATCGCGCTGCTGCGACGGAGCGCTCCGGACACATCACAGGAAACTGTTCTTCTAGAGAAGGAAAAGCAAGTATGACGACGCAGAAAACCGCCAAACTGTCATTCAACGACCAGTCCTACGAGTTCCCGGTGATTTCCGGCAGTATCGGCCCCGATGTCGTCGACATCCGTACGCTGTACGGCAAGACCGGCGCTTTCACCTTCGATCCCGGTTTCATGTCTACAGCGGCCTGCAAGTCGTCCATCACCTACATCGATGGCGACAAGGGCGAACTGCTGTATCGCGGTTACCCCATAGAGCAGCTTGCGGTGCATTGCAACTATCTCGAAACCTGTTATCTGCTGAAGAACGGCGAGCTGCCCAGCAAGAGCGAGTATCTGGAATTCGAAAAGGTCGTACGCAGCCACACCATGGTGCATGAGCAGCTCACGCGCCTGTACCAGGGCTTCCGTCGTGACGCGCACCCGATGTCCATCCTCGTCGGCGTGGTCGGCGCGCTGGCGGCCTATTACCAGGATTCGCTGGACATCAACAATCCGGATCACCGCTTCATCGCGGCGACCCGCCTGATCGCCAAGATGCCGACGATCACTGCGATGGCCTACAAGTACACGGTCGGTCAGCCTTTCATGTTCCCGCGCAATGATCTGGATTACGCGTCGAACTTCCTGCACATGATGTTCGCCACGCCGTGCGAGAAGTACGAGCCGAACCCGGTGCTGGCCCGCGCGCTGGACCGCATCCTGATCCTGCATGCCGACCACGAGCAGAACGCTTCCACCTCCACGGTGCGGCTGTCCGGCTCATCTGGCGCCAACCCCTTCGCCTGTATCGCCGCTGGCATCGCCTGCCTGTGGGGCCCGGCGCACGGTGGCGCCAACGAGGCATGCCTGGTAATGCTGGACGACATCATGAAGCGTGGCGGCGTGGCCAAGATCGGCGAGTTCATCAAGGAAGTGAAGGATAAGAACTCCAACGTCAAGCTGATGGGCTTCGGGCACCGCGTCTACAAGAACTACGACCCGCGCGCCAAGCTCATGCGCGAAACCTGCCACGAGGTGCTGGGCGAACTGGGCCTGCAGAACGACCCGATGTTCAAGCTCGCCATGGAGCTCGAAAAGATCGCGCTGGAAGACGAATACTTCGTTTCCCGCAAGCTGTATCCGAACGTCGATTTCTACTCGGGCATCGTGCAGAAGGCGATGGGAATCCCCGTGTCGCTCTTCACCGGCATCTTCGCCATGGCCCGTACCATCGGCTGGATCGCCCAATGGCACGAGATGACCGGAGATCCTGAGCAGAAGATCGGTCGTCCCCGTCAGCTCTACACCGGCGAGCCGCGCCGCGATGTGAAGCCCATGACGGAGCGCTGAAACAAAGAGAAGCATGCTGTCGGGCGCGGGATGTACCGCGTCCGTAACCAGAGAGGCCCAACCAGATGAGACAGTTCCAGCTCAACTCCTACCTGTTCGGAGCCAATGCGCCTTTCATCGAGGAACTCTACGAGACCTACCTCGAGAATCCGGCCAGCGTGTCGGACCAGTGGCGTGATTACTTCGACTCCCTGCAGAACCTGCCCGGTGCCGGGCGCGACGTGGCGCATGCGCCAGTGATCGCCTCCTTCGCACAGATCGCCAAGCAGGGAAAACCGCTTTCCAGTGCGGTGGCCTCGCCGGGCATGGCGGACAAGCGCCAGATCGGCGTGCTGCAGATGATCAACGCCTACCGTTTCCTCGGGAACCACTGGGCGCAGATCGATCCGCTCAAGCGTCAGGAGCGCCCGCCCATCGCGGAGCTGGAGCCCTCATTTTATGGCTTTACCGAAGCGGACCTCTCTGCACGTTTCAACATGGGCTCCTTCCAGTTCCAGGAAGGTAGCCAGGCCTCGCTGCGCGAGATTCTGGAAGCCGCGCGGCAAACCTACTGCGGCACGCTCACGGTCGAGTACATGTACATGGCCGACGTGCAGCAGAAGCGCTGGATCCAGAGCCGCCTGGAGCCGATCCGCTCCACGCCGAGCTTCGAGGTGGAGACGCGCAAGCGCATCCTCGAGCGTCTGACCGCTGCCGAAACCCTGGAAAAGTACCTGCATACCCGTTACGTCGGACAGAAGCGTTTCTCGCTCGAAGGCGGTGAGTCCGCCATCGTGGCCATGGATACCTTCGTGAACACCGCCGGCAGTCTGGGCGTGCAGGAAATACTGGTCGGCATGGCCCACCGCGGGCGGCTGAACGTGCTGGTCAACACGCTGGGCAAATCGCCCAAGATGCTGTTCGAGGAATTCGAGGGTAAGCACGTCGCCGATCTCTCTGCCGGAGATGTGAAATACCACATGGGTTTCTCGTCCGACGTGAATACCCCGGGAGGTCCGGTACATCTGTCGCTGGCCTTCAACCCCTCGCATCTGGAGATCGTCAATCCCGTGGTGCAAGGCTCCGTGTACGCCCGCCAGCGTCGCCGTGGCGAAGGTGCGCAAAACCAGGTGCTGCCGTTGCTGATCCATGGCGACGCCGCCGTGCCCGGGCAAGGCATCAATCAGGAGCTGCTCAACTTCTCGCAGACCCGGGGCTACGGCACCGGCGGCTCGGTACATCTGGTGATCAACAATCAGATTGGTTTCACCACTTCCGACCCGCGCGATGCGCGCAGCTCGCTGTACTGCACGGACATCTTCAAGATGGCCGAGGCGCCGATCTTCCATGTCAACGCGGACGATCCCGAAGCCGTGGCGCTGGCCTGCCAGCTCGCCATCGAATTCCGCCAGACCTTCCGCAAGGATGTGGTGGTCGATCTCGTCTGCTACCGCAAGCTCGGCCACAACGAGCAGGACGAGCCGATGGTCACCCAGCCGCTGATGTACAAGAAGATCGGTCAGCACCCTGGCACCCGCAAGGTTTATGCAGACAAGCTTGCCGGACTTGGCGTGATCGCGGCGGACGAAGCTGACGCGATGATCGCCCAGTACCGCGACCACCTGGATCGTGGTGAATTGCTCTACAACCCGGTGCTTTCCGGCCACAGCCGCAAGTTCGCGCAGGACTGGAGCCCCTTCGTCAGCAAGGAATACACCGACGAGTGTGCCACCGGTGTACCGCTCTCCGAGCTGCAGCGTCTGGCGACCCGCCTGACCGAAGCACCCGAAGGCTTCGTGCTGCATCCGCGTGTGGCCAAGATCATCGAGGATCGTAAGGCCATGGGCGCGGGCGAACTGCCGCTGGACTGGGGCATGGGCGAGAATCTTGCCTACGCCTCGCTGGTGGCGCAGGGCTACGGCGTGCGCATTTCGGGGCAGGACTCCGGCCGGGGAACCTTCTTCCACCGCCATGCCGTGCTGCACGACCAGAACCGCGAGAAATGGGATGCCGGCATCCATGTGCCGTTGGCCAACATCCAGCCCGAGCAGGCCCCTTTCCAGGTGATCGATTCCGTGCTGTCCGAATCCGGCATCCTCGGTTTCGAATACGGCTATGCCACGGCCGAGCCTCATCATCTGGTGGTCTGGGAGGCGCAGTTCGGTGACTTCGGCAACTGCGCTCAAGTGGTGATCGACCAGTTCATCTCCTCTGGCGAAGCCAAATGGGGCCGTCAGGCCGGCATCACGCTGCTGTTGCCGCATGGCTATGAAGGGCAGGGGCCGGAGCACTCTTCAGGTCGTCTGGAGCGGTATATGCAGCTCTCCGCCGAGAACAACTGGCAGGTCTGCGTACCCTCCACGCCGGCTCAGATCTTCCATCTGCTGCGTCGCCAGATGGTGCGCCCGCTCAGGAAGCCGCTGGTCGTCATGACGCCCAAGTCGTTGCTGCGCCACAAGGACGCCGTGTCGTCGCTGGATGAACTGGCGACCGGGCAGTTCCGTACGGTGATCGGCGAGGTCGACAAGTTCGACGCCAAGAAGGTCAAGCGCATCGTGGTGTGCTCCGGCAAGCTCTACTACGAGTTGCTGGCCGAGCGTCGTGCGCGGGAGCTCAAGGACACCGTGGTCCTCCGCCTGGAGCAGCTATACCCCTTCCCCAACGACGCCTTCGCGACCGAGCTGGCGAAGTATCCGAACGCCAAGGACGTCGTCTGGTGCCAGGAGGAACCGCGCAATCAGGGCGCCTGGTACTGGATCGCCTCGCGTCAGCATCTGGCGCGTTCCATGGGCGCCAAGCACACGCTGCACCTGGTGAGCCGTCCGGCCTCAGCTTCGCCCGCCGTCGGTTACTACGCCGTGCATAGCGCCCAGCAGCGTGAAGTCATCGAAGGTGCTTTCGGCCCTCTCGGACAAGACCAGGCGCCGCGCTTCTGAGCCCGGCCTGACAAGAAAACCAGGAGAAACAGAACATGATCATCGAAGTCAAAGTGCCGCAGCTCTCGGAATCCGTATCCGAGGCCACGCTGGTCAGCTGGCATGCGCAGGAGGGGCAGGCCGTCAAGCGCGACCAGAATCTCATCGACATCGAAACCGACAAGGTCGTGCTGGAAACCCCGGCGCCCGCCGATGGCGTACTGGTCAAGATCATCAAGGCCAACGGCAGCTCGGTCGCCAGCGGTGAGCTGATTGCCCAGATCGATACCGAGGCCAAGGCTGGCGCAAGCGCCCCTGCCTCCGCCGCAACCGCTGGCAAGGCCGCCGTGCCCGCACCGGCTGCCGTCGCTGCAGCACCTGCGGGCACTGGCCCGGCTGCACGCAAGCTGCTGGCCGAACAGGGGGTGGATCCGGCAAGCGTACAGGGCACCGGCCCCGGCGGACGTATCACCAAGGCAGATGCCCTGGGGCTGGCACGCCCGGCGCCTGCCGCAAGCTCCGCTACCGTCGCACCCGTGGCTGCTGCGCCGGCGCAGCAGGCCAATGCCTTGCCGCAACCGCCCGTACCGCCCGAGGTCGAGAATGCGCTGGCCGATCGCCCCGAGCAGCGCGTGCCGATGAGCCGCCTGCGTGCCCGCGTGGCCGAGCGCCTGCTGCAGTCCCAGGCGACCAACGCCATCCTCACCACCTTCAACGAGGTGAACATGGCGCCGGTGATGGAGCTGCGCAAGAAGTACCAGGATAAGTTCGAGAAGGAACACGGTATCAAGCTCGGCTTCATGTCCTTCTTCGTCAAGGCTGCCGTGGCCGCGTTGAAGAAGTACCCGGTGCTGAACGCCTCGGTCGATGGCAACGACATCGTCTATCACGGCTACTTCGACATCGGTATCGCGGTGGGCAGTCCGCGCGGTCTGGTGGTGCCCATCCTGCGCAATGCAGACCAGATGAGCATCGCCCAGATCGAGAAGAAGATCGCCGAATTCGGTGCCAAGGCCAAGGACGGCAAGCTCTCGCTGGAAGAGCTGACCGGGGGCACCTTCTCGATCTCCAATGGTGGCGTGTTTGGCTCCATGCTTTCCACGCCCATCATCAACCCGCCGCAATCGGCGATCCTCGGTATCCATGCCACCAAGGACCGCCCGGTGGTCGAGAACGGCCAGATCGTGATCCGCCCGATCAACTATCTCGCCATGTCGTACGACCACCGCATCATCGATGGCCGTGAAGCCGTACTCGGGCTGGTGACGATGAAGGAGGCGCTGGAAGATCCCTCGCGCCTGCTGCTGGAAATCTGAGTTCGGTGAATCGTGAATTCGGCGTGCGTGATGCCTACGCCGCCGCGCTGGGGATCCGTGGTTATCGGGCCGATGCGGCGCAACGGCAGGCCATCGAACGATTGCAGCGCCTGTATGCCGAACTACTGGAGTTCAAGGCAAGGCGACGCAACAGGTTGCGCAAGCTGCTCATCCACCCCGATCTGCCGCGCAGTGTCTATCTGTGGGGCGGGGTTGGGCGCGGCAAGAGTTTTCTGATGGATTGCTTCTTCGACGCGGTGCCCTATCAGCGCAAGCGTCGGGTGCATTTCCATGCCTTCATGCAGGAGATCCACGCCTCATTGCGTGTGCATCAGACGCAGGAGGATCCGCTTGCACGCGTGGCGGATGACATCGCGAAAGCCACGCGGCTGTTGTGCTTCGATGAATTCCACGTGGCCGACATTGCGGATGCGATGATCCTCGGGCGCTTGCTGCAGGCCTTGTTCGAGCGTGGAGTCGTCTTCGTGATGACCTCCAATTACCCGCCCGACGGCCTGTATCCGAACGGCCTGCAACGACAGAACTTTCTGCCCACGATTGCGTTGATCAAGCAGCAGTTCGACGTGCTGGAAGTGGAGGACGGCACCGACTATCGCCTGCGCTCGCTGGTGCAGATGGATATCTTCATCGTGCCTGCGGATGCTGCCGCCGATGCGGAGCTGGCTGCCCATTTCGGCCGCATGGCGGCGAATGCCGGCAAGCCCGGCGAGATCGTGGTACAGGGGCGTCAGTTGCCGGTGCGGCGTGTGGCACCCGGTGTTGTATGGTTCGATTTCGCCACCCTGTGCGGCGGGCCGCGTGCCCAGGCCGATTATCTGGAGATCGCCCGCGAGTACCACACCCTGATCCTTTCGGATGTACCTGTGATGAAGCGGGAGCAAGGCAACGAGGCGCGCCGCTTCACCTGGCTGGTGGATGTCTGCTACAAAGCCCGTGTGAAGCTGCTCATCAGCGCGCAGGCCGAGGCCGCTGACCTGTATCGAGAGGGGCCGAACGCACAGGAGTTTCCGCGCACCGTATCGCGCCTGATCGAAATGCGAGGGGCTGCCTATCTTGGGCTGGCGCATCGCGTGTCTTGATGCTGTTCTGCCTTCAGACGTATAAAACCGTTGGTTTGGCTCGTTCCACGCTTGAATGCAGAACCGTATGAGTGCATCCTGCCGGCCCCGTGGCATCCGATACGCAGGCAGGTAAAGCATGAGAGTCGATCTTCAGGTTCCGTTCGCGGAGAAGGATGAGGCGAAGCGCCTGGGCGCCCGCTGGGACCCTGCAAAGCGGCTCTGGTATGTCACCAATCCGGCGAATCTGGCGATCTTCCGCCGTTGGCTGTCTGACGACGACGCCCCGGGGGCTGTTCAGCCTGCGGGCTCCCGCAGCGGTTCTGGCAAGGCCCCCCGGCAGGATCGCTCCGCTGGCCTGAGCGTCACCGGCGCGGCGTATCTTCCCCTAGAATGCGATTGTCTGCCCTGGGAAGGCTGCTCTCGCTGCCAGGACGCGCTGGAAAAGCGCGGCTGGCGCCGTTGAGCAGTTGTCTGCCCGCCCGCAATCCGGGCTAGAATGTGCCCCGTCATGCGACGCAAATTCCTCCTCCTTCGCAGATCCTCGCTGTTCCGCTGGTGGCGCTAGCCGCCAAGCCATCCTTTGCGCGCGTATCCCCGGCGCGCACCATCCTAGCGGGGAAATTCCGGACCATTTCCGAACCAGGCGGCGCAAGCGGGGCTGCGGATGAATCTTGGCCGGTCAGAACATGAAAGCCAGCGTGGCGCGGCCCACGTGCAATGGAGAACAGCATGCTGCTGATGATCGATAATCATCATTAGCATCCAGCAAAATCCAATTAAGTCCGATACCCAAGCAAAAAGCTAGCAAAGGCAAGGGTTTGAAGGTCATCAACAACCGGCATTGTCTATTGTAATCCGGCAAAATTGCGGGTATTTTTGCGGGTATCAATTCCGCGATACCCGCAGCCATGCCACTAACTGACGCCAAAATCCGCACCACGAAGCCCGCAGACAAGCCGCAGAAGCTTGCAGACGGCGGCGGGCTGTACCTTGAGGTTCGACCGACCGGCGCGAAGCTTTGGCGCTATCGCTACCGCATTGCAGGCAAAGAGAACGTATTTGCCATCGGCGACTATCCGAACATCGGACTTTCAGACGCACGCGAACTGCACCGCAAGGCGCGGGGCTTGGTCGAACAAGGCATTCACCCTTCGCACAATCGGCAGGCCGAACGGCTGGCGAACAACGCCGCGAACGCAAACACCTTCGAAGCCGTAGCCCGCGAATGGATGGCGAAGAAGTCGGCAGGATGGACGCCGTACTATCTGCGCCAAGTTGAAAACTTCCTGTCGGGCGACGTGTTCCCCTATGTGGGCAAGCTTCCGATTCGCAGCGTAACGGCTGCGCACTTGCTGGAAATCATCCGTCGCATAGAAGGCCGGGGCGCTGAAACGGTCGCCCTGTTGGTGCGGCAATGGTCTTCGGCCATTTTTCGCTATGCCGTCGCAACGCTTCGCGCTGATAGCGACCCCGCCGCAGCCCTGAAAGGCGCGATTCATCGCCCGAAGGTCGAACACCGCAAGCCGCTATCCCGCGAACAAATCGCCGAATTTGCGACCGCGCTTGACGAATACGGCGGGTATCGAACAACCGTTATTGCGCTGCGCCTGATGTTGCTTACCTTCGTTCGAACCGTCGAACTTCGTAAGGCTGAATGGTCGGAATTTGACCTAGACCGGGCCGAATGGCGGATACCCGCAGAACGAATGAAGATGCGCGAACCGCACATAGTCCCGCTATCCCGGCAGGCCGTCGAATTGCTGCGCGAACTGCATACCCACACTGGCGGGCGCGGCTTGCTGTTCCCGAACTATCGCAACCCTAAAGAGTGTATGACGGCGACAACCCTTAACCGGGCGCTTGAACGCATGGGCTTCAACGGCAAAGACAGCATCGGCTTTTCGGCGCATGGCTTCCGGGCGACCGCTTCGACCATCCTTAACGAAATGGGGTATCAGTCCGACGTAATCGAACGCCAGTTAGCGCACGCCGAACGCAACAAGGTTCGCACCAGCTACAACCAAGCCGAATACATGAAAGACCGCCGAACCATGATGCAAGAATGGGCGGATATGGTCGAAAACATGATGAAGCCGAAAGAAGGAGGCGAGCAATGCCAAGACTAAAACGCGAACCACTGGAACAAGTACATGAACCCTATCTGGAGGCCGAAAGCGGCGATTGGCGACGCTTTGCCGACATGATTGAACGCGGCGAACCGTTACCAGACCTTGCTAGGAAGATGATTGCCGAACACTTGCGCGGCAACAGCCTGCCGCCTGTTCGTCGGAAACGTTCGCAGCAACGGCAGGAAGCTGCAATTTGCTATCGCGTATTCGAACATATGGAAAACAGGCTGTCGAAGTACGCCGCCATAAACGAAGTTTCGGAAACGCTAAAAATGGAACCCGAAACAGTGAAAACGTACCTTAAGAACTGGAAACGAGATTTGGAAAATATCAAGTAAATCAGTAGGGTTAAGTTCACTTTTCGACTTACCCTTATTCGTATAAATCAGACGGTAAAAAATGCGCCCATTCCCTAACGGATAAGGATGGACGCAAAAATGAATCAACTTCCTGAAGCGGGCTTTCTTAGGCTGTCGCAAATCATAGGCAGCCCTGACAAGGGCATTCCGCCGATTATCCCGGTCAAAAAATCAACATGGTGGCAAGGCGTCAAGGAAGGTCACTTTCCGCAGCCTGTCAAGCTCGGCCCGCGCGTTACCGCATGGCGTGTTGAAGACATTCGTTCCCTGATTGCATCGGCATAAGGGGCGAAGTAATGGCAGAAGCCAGCATTCCAGCGAAAGACTTCGGATTTGGCCCGAAATCGCTAGAAGAACGTCGAAATGATTGGCGCGAAATACTGGCGTTTATCCCTGTACGACCGAAGCAAAAAGACGAAGACATACGCGCTGTTGCGCAAGCGTTGAAAACTAACGGCGCTGATTTTGAGCCGGTTTTTCTTGAATTCGCAAAGAAGTACGGTATTCGTTCGCATCGGGCGAAATGGATTTGGAGCAAAGAAAAGGCCGAATCCGACGCATTCGAAGAACTGCTAGAACAGTACAACGCTGCAAAAAATCAAAGACCGCGCTTTAGCCCGCTTTCCGCCGCAATGCTGGAAGCAATGACCGCGCCGAACAGTCGAATCAAGGGCGTATTGCCAATCGTAGGTCTAGCCGCGCTCTATGGTGCGTCGGCATCTGGCAAGTCGTTTCTAGGCTTGGACATGGCCGCAGCTATTGCCGAAGGCTTGCCATTCTTCGGCCACAACACCAAGCCTGCCCCTGTCGGTTATGTCGTTTTTGAAGGCGAAGGCGGTATTCGGGGGCGCGTGATTGCGTGGCAGCGTCACCACGGACGCGCTATGCCCGATAACGTGCGTTTCTTGCCGCAGCCCTTTCGAATTACTGACCCGCAGGACGTGACCGACCTTGCCGCCGTTTGCCCGTCCGGCAGCGTCGTATTCATCGATACGTTAAACAGGGCAGCGCCGGGCATGGACGAAAATTCATCGAAAGATATGGGCGCAATGATTGAAGGCGCTTCAACGCTTGATTGGCGGGTTAGTCGTTCTTGTTGCCCACACTGGCAAAGATTCAGCAAAGGGGCTTCGCGGGCATTCAAGCCTGTTCGCCGCGCTTGACGCCGCAATCCTTGTTAGCCGCAAAGGAGATGCGCGTAGCTGGAAGGTCGATAAGGCGAAAGATGGGCGCGACGGCGATACGCATTATTTCCGTTTGAATGTCGTTGAAATCGGCATCGACAAAGACGGCAAGGCGCTTACGTCTTGCGTCGTAGTGCCCGAAGAATCATCAAACGCAGCCGCCCGCAGCGCCTTTAAGCCGGTCGAACTTTCAGAAAACAAGGCTTTGATGATGCAGACCTTCGAAGAATGCGCAGCCGAAAACCGAAGCGTAGAGCATTTCGGAATAGCCATCGTCGATCAAACGAATCTAAAGAAGAAGTTTCAAGAAAAGTACAGCCGAATCAACCAAAGCGCATCGCCGGACACGCTAAGAACGATATTCAATCGGAATTTGAAGGCGCTGGATAGCGAAGGCTTCTTGAAATTTAATCGAGACAGTATGCAGGTCAAGCGCGGCAGCAAACAACACGCGGTTATCAACATTGAGGCAATAGGCCGGAACCTGCCCGACAACGTGAAAAAGCTTGTGTCTTGAAACACCGAAATCGCGGCGGAACAGTACCGGAACAGTACCGCCTGAAACACCGAAACACACCCCCTGCTTTAGCAGGGTGTTGCGGTTTCAAGACGAATTGTTTTTGTTGATTGAAACAGCCGGACGCGGCAGGCAAGCCGCCCTATGTGGGCAACAGATAACGAACTTTTTAAAGAAATGAAATGGCTATGTACGAACACTTCGAAGACATACACAACTTAATCAAAGAACAAAGTTGCGTCGCTGAATTGCTGGCAATGGAAGCGATGAATCTAACAGAGCGCGTAACAAAGCAAAAAGGCGTAATTGACGGAACATTGATGCAGGCGCTTACAACTTTATTCGTACATGCCGCAAATTATGACGAAGTAAAAAGCGAATACAAGATACGCGAACGGCAACGCGGCATCGTTTGCCAGATTGACGCCGCCATTGCCGCGCAACGCAAGTAATTTTTGAAGGAAACAGCATCATGAGCCAGCAAGTTTTGCAACCTTGGTCGCAGCAAACCGGCACCAGCGTTGAAGAATCCCAAGAGGGTATGGGGGTTGCCAGTGCCACAAGCGGCGAGCTAGTGCCGAAGAAGCGTTACGCAAGGGCAAAGCTTGTCAGTGCGAACGATATTGCGGCGGAATTGGCGCGGGTGTATCGGGCCATGAAATCGGGCGAACTTGACCCGAATGTCGGAACGAAATTGACCTACGTTCTTTCGACGCTATCGAAAATTCGAATGGATAGCGAGATTGAAGAACGTTTGATCGCACTTGAAGAACGGAATTATTGAAATGGCCCGCGTTGGTTTGAAATCGAAGTTGAAACGACTTGAAAAGCGGCAAAGCAAACGCCGCGTGAATCGCCTTGCGCTGGAATATGAGATTGACGCGACAGGCGTGGCTATAGACCCCGAAGTTGCCGCTTGGCTATCTACCCCTACCCCAAGGGCAGAAAACGCGCCTGCGGCCTTTCTGGCGCGTTACGCGGGCATTCTTAACAGGCGGGTAATGCTTTGCCCGCGATATTGCAGCTTTGAGGCATGGGAAACGGCTCTTTTGAAGCATCAAAACGAACTTGTCGCACTGGCACGAAGCAGAACCAACGAGCCAGCTAAAGCGGCCCCGGTAAGTGTGGGCACCAAACGCGAAGCAATCAATGAAGCCGCGCCGTTACTGGCCGGAACCAAGAGGGGGCGATTTATAGAGCTTAATGACAAACGTATTTTTAACCGTGAAACAGGCAAGTTTCTTGACGAAGAAGCCAACGAAACGCCGGGCGGTCTGAAAGCGATTTTTAAACGCTAACCCAAGGAAATAACATGAATACATGTCTCGTTGAAAGCCCGCAGGCTGAAAGCTTCATGGAACTTGCTTCCACGAATACCGGCAGTGCCGCATTTTTGGGCGACCCTGAACAATTCGAGTCGGGCGCAGGGCCGGATATTGCAAACGCAGGCATCGCACTTCGTCAGAATGTGGCGAAGGTTGCTGCGTTGAAGAACGACCCGACCCGCACCGAAGTTCAAAAGCACGAAGCCGCCGCAGTTCTGGCCGAACGCACCGTTCAGGCGCTGGAAAAGTCGAAAGCGTCAATCGAAAGCCGCGCGAATGAACTTTGGAACAGCGCGGTTACACAATCCGAACTTACTTTTGCGCCGAAGTCTGACCGTGGAACGCTTGACGGCGAAATCCGGCAATACCTTCGCGAACAGGCCGGAAAGCCGGAAGGCATGATGAAGATTCGCGAAGCCATGAAGGATAAGAACGTTGCGGGCGTCGTATGGCATTCGCCTTCGTTCCTGTTGGACATAAACCCGGCGAACCATCAGAAGTTGAAGGTCGAAGTTCTCGAACAGCACTTGCCTGATGCGTACAAGAAAGTAGTTGATAGCCTAGCCCTTCGTGATCTTCCGGCGAAGTACGACAAGGCTATCAACAGCGTGCGGACAAGCTTTTATAACCCGGCTTTGGCGGCGAAGGCAAAGCTTCGCGTCGAGGTCTGACCGAACTACGAGTGCCATCGTAGGGACTTTTGCCCGGCCTTCGTGCCGGGTTTTTTTTACTTCGTGCAGTAGCGATTCCAAGCCTTGTAAAAATCTTTAACTTCGGTTTCAAGAAACGTCAGTTCGGATGATCCGCCGGAAACAAAGTGTTGAAAGCCGCTAAATCCACCGAAGGAATTCTTCGAATTAACTTGGCCGCATGTCATGGGGATGTTGTCTTTTCCGCGAAAGAAATACACGTCCTTGAACTGCGCCGAATCAGGGTCTTTAAGTCTTGCCTTTACGGCGTCCTTTCCTTTTTCGACCCATACCATTTCTTTAACCTCGTTGTCGCGCGCCGCTTTCTTGGCTGTGTCTGCTTGGTCTTCCTTTGCCTTTTCTGCGGCTCGTTCGGCTTTGCGTTGTTCCTTTGCCGCCTGTTCTGCGGGCGTAAGGTCGCGGTTTCCGGCGAAGATTACGAACACGATGAAAGACCCGAGTATCCAAGGCCAGATACGGCGTTTCTTCTTTTGTGGCGTCGCAGGCTTCGCCGACGAAACCGCCGATGCTTTGGGCGGTTCAGCGCC
This sequence comes from Candidatus Dactylopiibacterium carminicum, assembly GCF_014736495.1. GTDB lineage: Bacteria > Pseudomonadota > Gammaproteobacteria > Burkholderiales > Rhodocyclaceae > Uliginosibacterium > Uliginosibacterium carminicum. The sequence continues at coordinate 40,012 of NZ_MDUX01000006.1, read as the reverse complement.
GCAGTGTGGGCAATTTTTTGCTGTAGAACTGACGTTGCCGCCGCATTCAGTGCATTTTAGTAGCGCCATCGAATCCTCCATGTCGTTCGAATAAGTAGGTGTGTGCCTATGGGCCGTGGCCCATAGGCTACAATAAGACGAAATTTGCCGCATGGCAAATTCGCAAATACCCAATCTTGGCCCTATTTTTGGCGAAGTGTTACGACGTTATCGTACCGATATGAACGTATCGCAGGAAGAACTTGCCTTCCGGGCGGGCGTAGATAGAACGTTCGTATCGCGAATTGAGCGCGGCATCCGGCAACCCACAATTACAACGCTCGTCGGGCTTGGTCTGGCGCTGGGCGTTTCTGCTGCTGAACTGGTGCAGGAAGTTGAAGCCGAGTATCGAAAACAGGCGAAGCAGAAGAAGAAGTAGGTGGCCGGGTCTGCTTTCAGCGGTTTATACGAACGCCGATACGTGAGAAAATGGGCTTTTCGTCCGGGCAGTTCCCGACCGTCGGCGCAGGGCATCAAAAAATTTGCGGGTATCCTAGCGGGTATCAAGCCCAATAAGCAGGAACGAAGGCCTTGCAAATCAAGAAGATACGACGCTTATGCTGCTGATGATTGACAACTATGACAGTTTCACCTACAACCTGGTGCAGTATTTCGGGGAGCTTGGCGCCGACGTGCGCGTGTATCGCAACGACGCCATCACTGTTTCCGAGATCGAAGCGCTGGCGCCCGAGCGCATCGTGATTTCCCCCGGACCCTGCTCGCCAGCCGAGGCCGGCATCTCGGTGCAAACCATCCGCCATTTCGCCGGCAAATTGCCCATCCTCGGCGTCTGCCTCGGGCACCAGAGCATTGGCGCGGCCTTCGGCGGCAAGATCGTGCATGCCAGGCAACTGATGCACGGCAAGACCTCTCCCATCCTGCATGCCGACAAAGGGGTGTTTCAGGGCTTGCCGAATCCTTTCATCGCCACGCGCTACCACTCGCTGGCCATCGAGCGTGAAAGTTGTCCGGACAGTCTGGAAATCACCGCCTGGACCGAGGACGGTGAAATCATGGGGGTGCAGCACAAGACGCTGCCGATCGAGGGAGTGCAGTTCCACCCCGAATCGATCTGTACCGAGCATGGTCATCGCCTGCTGCAGAATTTCCTTGAGCGTTGAATTGCCGGGGCCGCGCAAGCGGCCCTTTGCATGACAGGAGGACGGAATGGATCAAGCCTGGACGATGGTGGTGCTGAGCCTGATCGTGCTCGTGGCCTATCTGTTCGACTTCTTCGGCCGCTTCACACGGGTTCCGGCCGTGGTCTCGCTGATCTTCACAGGTCTGGTTCTGCGTGCGGTGGCTGATGCAGTCGGCTGGCAATTGGCGCTGCCTGCGGGTCTGTTACCGGTGCTGGGGACCTTCGGTCTGATCCTGATCGTGCTCGAAGGCACACTGGATCTGCGCCTCACGCGCGAGCGCGTACCAATGATTCTGCGTGCAGCAGGCTGCGCAACCCTGGGCGTCGTGCTGACCGGCGCATTGTTTGCTGGCGTGCTGGTGTTGTGGCTGGGCGCCAGCTGGCAGCTTGCGGTGGTACATGCGTTGCCATTCGCGGTGATCAGTTCTGCCGTGGTGATTCCGGCGGCCGTAGCGCTTTCCGAGCGTCTGCGCGAATTCGTGATCTATGAGAGTTCAATCTCGGACATTGTTGGCGTGGTGCTTTTCTACGCATTGCTGCGTGAATATTCCGGGCCGCTGGATTTCGTCTTTTCGCTGGGCGGCGAGCTGCTGTTGTCGGTATTTGTCGGGCTGGTCATGGGCCTCTCGATTTTCTGGCTGATCCAACGCATCGAACACCATGTGCGCGTGTTGCCGATGATCTTCGGCATCACCTTGCTGTATTCGCTGGGCAAGATCCTGCATCTGGCGCCGCTGGTGATGGTGGTTCTGGTGGGGCTGCTGCTCAACAACAGCCACCTGATCGCGCGATTCTCCCGTGGGCGTCTGGCCGAGCGTGCGCAGTTCGAACAGGATCTGGAAAGTTTCAAACATCTCACCGTGGAGTTCACCTTCGTGGTGCGCAGCTTCTTCTTCGTGTTGCTGGGTTTCGGTGTGAGTGCCGGCGAGCTGCTGTCTGCGCCAGCCTGGGTTATGGCCGTACTGTTGATGGGATGCAGCTTGCTGCCGCGATGGGCTTTGCTGCGTGGCGTTGCGCGCGAGCGGGCGCAGCCCCTGTTGTGGTTTGCGCCGCGTGGCCTGATCACCGTGCTGTTGTTCATGAGCATTCCCGAATCTCAGCGCCTGGAGGCGTTCCCGGTGGCCAGCCTGATGTTGGTAATCCTGATGGGAGCCCTGCTTCTGACCTATGGCAGTCTGCAGAGCCGCAGCCTGCTTGCTGCGGATGAAGCCTCCGCGCAACCATCTTCCGTTACCAAAGAGTGATGAGCCGCCCTGCGACTCCGTTTTTCATGGAGAGTGAGTTATGACCCCGCAAGAAGCCTTGCAACGCGTGATCGAGCATTGTGAGATCTTTCATGACGAGATGGTGGATCTGATGCGTCAGATCATGTCCGGGCAGGTATCACCGGTGCTGATCAGCGCCATTACCATCGGGTTGCGCGTGAAGAAGGAAACCGTCGGCGAGATCGCCGCCGCTGCCACCGTGATGCGCGAGCTGGCTACCAAGGTGCCGGTGAAGGACAGCGCGAGCCTGGTCGATATCGTGGGTACCGGTGGTGATGGCGCGAATACCTTCAACATCTCCACAGCCTCGATGTTCGTGGCTGCCGCTGCTGGTGCGCGCGTGGCCAAGCATGGCGGGCGTGCCGTGTCTTCGCGCTCCGGCGCTGCTGATGCGCTGGAAGCGCTGGGTGTGAACCTGTCGCTCACGCCCGAGCAGATCGGCCAGTGTATCGATACCCTGGGCCTGGGCTTCATGTTCGCACCCAACCACCACGCCGCCATGAAGCATGCAGCCCCTGTACGCCGTGAGCTGGGCGTGCGTACCCTGTTCAACATCCTCGGCCCGCTCACCAACCCGGCGGGGGCCGCGAACCAGGTGATGGGCGTGTTCCATCAGGATCTGGTCGGCATCCAGGTGCGCGTGTTGCAGCGCCTGGGAGCACGTAACGCGATGATCGTTTATGGCATGAAAGGTCTGGACGAAATCTCGATTTCGGCGCCCACACTGATCGGCGAACTGCGCGATGGCGAAGTGCACGAGTACCGCATTTCGCCCGAAGATGTCGGCCTGCCGTTGCATGCCGCCTCGAAGCTGCGTGCAGGCTCGGTGGATGAATCCCGCGAGATCCTGCTTGGCGCGCTGGAAGGCAGGCTACCTGCCGCGCGCGATATCGTGGCTTTCAACGCCGGTGCCAGCATCTACGTTTCTGGCCAGGCAGCCAGTCTGGCCGACGGCGTGAAAAAGGCACTCGATGCCATCGGCAGTGGTGCTGCCCGTCGCAAGCTGGATGAGTTCGTGGAGTATTCGCGCAGTCTGTCGAACTGATACGGGCCAGGCCCGTATCTGAGGGCATGCGCTCCCCGGGCATTCCTCTCCTCATCCTCAGGACAGGGCGCTAAGCTGGCGCCCTGTCTTTTTCGGGAGTGCCATCATGCCTGAGCTCAGCAATGCGTTCCTGTTTCGCCAGCAGGCCTTCATCGATGGAGCCTGGTGCGAGGCTGAGAGTGGCCGGTACAGCGAAATCCGCGATCCGGCCACGGGACTCCTGATCGGTCGGGTGCCTTTGATGGGGGCTGCTGAGACCGTGCGTGCCATCGCGGCCGCGCAGCATGCGATGCGTGCCTGGAAGACCCGCCCGGCACGTGAGCGTGCTGCGGTGTTGCGGCGCTGGTTCGAACTGGTGATGGCGAATCAGGAGGATTTGGCGCGCATCATGTGTGCGGAGCAGGGGCGGCCGCTGGGCGAGGCTCGCGGCGAGATCGCGTATGGCGCGAGTTTCATCGAGTGGTTCAGCGAAGAAGCCAAACGCGTGTATGGCGACACCATCCCGTCGCCTTCGCGTGAGCAGCGCGTGGTGGTGATCAAACAGCCCGTCGGCGTGGTGGCGGCGATCACGCCCTGGAATTTCCCCAGTGCGATGGTGACGCGCAAGGCATCGCCCGCGCTGGCCGCCGGTTGCGCGGTGATTCTCAAGCCTGCGCCCCAGACGCCTTTCTCGGCCTTGGCGCTGGCGTATCTTGCCGAGCAGGCGGGCCTGCCTGCCGGCTTGCTGAACGTGGTGACCGGCGACGCGGTAGCCATCGGTGGCGAGCTGACTTCCAATCCTGCGGTCGCCAAGTTGAGCTTCACCGGTTCGACGGTCACCGGTCGGCTGCTGATGGCGCAGTGTGCGCCTACCATCAAGAAGCTGTCGCTGGAACTGGGCGGCAATGCACCTTTCATCGTCTTCAACGATGCCGATGTGGATGCCGCTGTGGCTGGCGCGCTTGCCTCCAAGTTCCGCAACAACGGTCAGACCTGCGTCTGCGCTAACCGCATCTATGTGCAGGCGGGTATTTACGATGCGTTCGCCCGGCGGCTTGCCGAGGCTGCTGCCGCGCTCAAGGTCGGCATCGGCAGCCAGGAAGGCGTGCAGATCGGGCCCTTGATCGATACGCGGGCTCTGGGCAAGGTGGAGTCGCATGTGGCCGATGCGCTGGCACAAGGCGGCCAGTTGCTCACCGGTGGGGCGCGGCATCCGCTCGGTCATTGTTTCTATCAGCCGACGGTGATCGCCGATGCGCACGCCGGCATGCGGCTGGCGCACGAGGAAACCTTCGGTCCGGTGGCTGCCCTGTTCCGCTTCGAGCGCGAGGCCGAGCTGATCGAGGCGGCGAACGCCACCGAATACGGGCTCGCAGCCTATTTCTACAGCCGTGACGTAGCGCGTTGCTGGCGTGTGGCCGAAGCGCTGGAAACCGGCATGGTAGGCATCAACACCGGGCTCATCACCAGCGAGGTGATCCCCTTTGGCGGCATCAAGCAATCCGGCATCGGCCGCGAAGGCTCGCATTACGGCATCGAGGAATACGTGGAGCTCAAGTACCTCTGTTTTGGCGGGATCGGGGAATAGGCTGCGGGACGTAGCGGGGTGGGAGGGGGTTGAGCCGGTACAATGCGCGCTCTTCACAAGAGCATCTTCCCATGTCCAGGCTGCTTGAAAACCTCAATCCCGAACAACTCGCCGCCGTCACCCTGCCGCCGCAGCCGGCGCTGATCCTGGCGGGTGCCGGCTCGGGCAAGACCCGTGTGCTCACCACACGCATCGCCTGGCTGCTGCAGACCGGGCAGGCCACGCCAGCGAACATTCTGGGCGTGACCTTTACCAACAAGGCTGCCAAGGAAATGCTTACGCGTCTGGGCGCCATGCTGCCGATCAACACGCGCGGCATGTGGATCGGCACCTTCCACGGTCTGTGCAACCGGCTGCTGCGTGCGCACTACCGCGAGGCCGCACTGCCGCAGACTTTCCAGATACTCGATACGACGGATCAACTGGCCGCGATCAAACGCCTGCTGAAGACGCTCAATATCGACGACGAGAAGTTTCCGCCGCGCGAGCTGCAGCATTTCATCAATGGCAACAAGGAAGCCGGCTACCGGCCGGCGCAGGTCGAGGCCTGGGACGACTACACGCGCATGCGCGTGGAGCTCTACAAGGAATATGACGATCAGTGCCAGCGCGAAGGGGTGGTTGATTTTCCCGAACTGCTGCTGCGCTGCTACGAACTGCTGTCACGCAACGAGCCAGTGCGCCGCCATTATCAACTGCGCTTCCGCCATATTCTGGTCGACGAGTTCCAGGATACCAACCGCCTGCAATACCTGTGGCTCAAGCTGCTCGCCGGGCATGGCGAGCCTGCTCGCTCCCACAGTCCCTCTCCCTTGACGGACGAGGAGAGTCTTGAGCACGCCGATGGCGCGGCCCGCAATTGGGCTGCCGTCTTCGCCGTGGGGGATGATGACCAGAGCATCTACGCCTTCCGTGGCGCGGAAGTCGGCAACATGCGCGATTTCGAGCATGAGTTCGGTGTTTCACGGGTGATCCGTCTTGAGCAGAACTACCGTTCGCACGGCAACATCCTCGATGCGGCGAATGCCATCATTGCCAACAACTCGAAGCGCCTGGGCAAGAATCTGTGGACCGATCAGGGCAGCGGCGAGCCGATCCGCGTGTATGAAGCGCCGACCGATATCGACGAGGCGCGCTGGATTGTCGAGGAAATCCAGCAACTGATCCGCGACGGCGCGAGCCGCTCGGATATCGCCTTGCTCTATCGCAGCAACGCGCAGTCTCGCGTGCTCGAACAGCAGCTCTTCTCCGCCGGTGTGCCTTACAAGGTATATGGCGGCCTGCGTTTTTTCGAGCGGCAGGAGATCAAGCATGCATTGGCCTATTTGCGCCTGCTGGCCAACCCCGATGACGACACCGCCTTCCTGCGCGTGGTGAATTTCCCCACACGCGGCATCGGTGCGCGTTCGGTAGAGCAGTTGCAGGACGCCGCCCGCAGCTTCAACACCAGTCTCTATGCCACGGTGCCGCATCTTTCCGGCAAACCTGCCGTGGCCATCGGTGCCTTCGTGCGTCTGGTCGAGGAGGCGCGCCAGACCACGCGCGAGCTGCCGCTGCCTGAGGTGGTCGATCACATCCTGGACGCTTCGGGTTTGCGCAAGCATTACCAGGCCGAGCGCGAAGGCCAGGAGCGCCTGGAGAACCTGGACGAACTGGTGAGTGCGGCGCGCTACTTCCTGAACGACATGGATCAGCCGGTGGCGGAAGGCGAAGAGCCGATGCCGGGCGACCCGCTCTCGCGTTTTCTGGCGCATGCCTCGCTCGAGGCCGGCGATCATCAGGCCGAGGCCGGACAGGACGCCGTGCAGCTGATGACGGTGCATGCGGCCAAAGGGCTGGAGTTCGATGCCGTGTTCATTACCGGCGTGGAAGACGGCCTCTTCCCGCACGAACAGAGCATGAACGACCTGGTCAGTCTGGAAGAGGAACGACGCCTGATGTACGTGGCGATCACGCGTGCGCGCCAACGCCTCTACCTCACACTGGCGCAAAGCCGCATGCTGCACGGCCAGACGCGCTACGCCATCCGCAGCCGCTTCCTCGACGAGATCCCCGAGGAACTGATGAAGTGGCTGACTCCGCGTGTGCAGGCGGGCTTCGGTGGTGGCGCGCGCTATTACGGCGGTAGCCAGGATGCCGTGCCACGCAGCCCGGTGAACGCGCCCGTGCAGAAAAGCCGCGATCTGGCGGGGCTGCGCGTCGGTCAACTGGTGCGCCACGCCAAGTTCGGTGAAGGCGTGATCGTGGCCGCCGAAGGCAGCGGACAGGATGCCAAGCTGCAGATCAACTTCGGTGACGCCGGCATGAAGTGGCTGCTGCTGGGATTGGCAAAGCTGGAACCAGTCTGACACCTGCCGGCAGGTTTTTGCCGACCGTCCGCTGACCCTGTCGAAGGATGATGCCGGGTGAAGTGCCGTGTCTGCCGCGACTGTACGGGCAGACGACGCAGGCATGGTTGCCAGACCGTGGGATTTCAGCTATTTCCTGAACTTACACGAGTGTTCCGGGGTACGGCGGATGCGGCGTAGTTACGGGATGGCGGCGCTTGCGCTGGCACTGGCCATGACGGCGGTGCTGGGCTGGATTTTTTTGCCGACGGGTGAGGATGCGCTGGTACGGGCACGGGAGGGTAGGACGTTGCGCGTGGGTTACGCGCTGGAAGCCCCCTTCGTGATCCTGTCACCGCAGGTCGTCGCTAACGATCCGGAGCTGCGCGAGGCCGGCGTCGGCGGTGAAGCGCCCACGGTGCTGCGTGCGGTACTCGGGCGGTTGGGGTTCAACCGCGTCGAATGGCTGCGTTCCGATTTCGGTAGCCTGATCCATGAGCTGGAAAGCGGGCGCATCGACATCATCGCCGCCGGCATGTACATCACGCCGGCACGCGAAGTACGCGTGCTGTTCTCGCGACCGACAGCGCATGTGCGGACGGGCATGCTGCAACTGGAGGGCATGGATCCGCCCGCCAAAAACCTAGCAGACCTGCGCAGCTATCCGGATCGCCGCCTGGGCGTACTGGCTGGCGCGGTGGAGCTGACTCTGGCAGGAGAGGCCGGCCTGAGCCCGGAGCGCGTGCTGGCCTATCCGGATGCCGCCAGTGCGTTGCAGGCATTGCAGAACGGCCGGGTGGAGGCGATGGCGCTGTCCTCGGTGTCCCTGCGTTATCTGGAATGGATGTATCCCGAAGGGCATTTCGTCCTGGTCGATGAAGCCATGCCCGAGGCTGCGCCTGGTCGTCCCGCCCTGGTCTTTCGCAAATCGGACCGCCGCCTGCGCGATGCGGTCGATGGCGTGTTGGCAGAGTATCTGGGCAGTGCCGAGCATCTTGCCGCGGTTGCCGAGTTTGGCTTCACGGCAGCGGATATCCCGGAGAGAGCGCCATGAGGCCGGGATTGCCCCGCAGCGGCCTGGCGCTGGTGATCGGTGTCGTGGGCATCCTGGTGATCGGTTTGATGGCCTGGTCGCATGTGAGCTGGGATCGCGCCATCCAGACCAGTCTGGTTCAGTTGGACAGCCTTAACCAGTCACGCGCTGCCGTAGCGAGTGCGGAACTGCTTTTGGAGCGGGCCGTGTCATCACCGACTACGGCCAATCCGGAACAGCTGGCCGGCGATCTGGCACGTGCGCTGGTATTCGTACGAGGCATGCGCTCAGGCGAAGGCACGCTGGCCGGCATGCAGGGGCGTCAGCCGTTCGCAGCACTGGATGCTGCCCTGCAGCGCTACGAGCAAAGCCTGCTGGACGCAGGGCGCCAGGTGCAGAGCCGGCTGCGTGTGCCGGAAACCGTGTCGCCGCTCGATCTGCGTCCGCAATACGCGCAGGTGGATGCCGCCGCGCAAGCTGTCGAAGCGCTGCTGTTGCGAGAGCTCTCGGGATTGCGCCAGCAGCAGCGCATGCTCGATGGGCTGAACATTCTGGGGGCGGGCTTGTTGTATCTCGTCTGTATCGCCTTGCTGGGGCTTTTCCAGGCGCGCAACGAGGCTGCCTATGTTTCTCTGGTGCACAGTGAGGCGCAGTTGCGGGCGTTTGCCGAGGCGGTGCCGGGCATGAGCTTCCTGCTCGATCGCAGCGGTCGCTATGACGGAGTCTATGGCAGTGACGACACCCTGTTCGGGGCGCCCAAGGAAAGCCTGCTGGGGCGGCGTCTGCATGATGTGTTGCCGTTGCATCTGGCTGAACGCAGCGTGCGTCTGATCGTCGATGCGCTGGATAGCAACGAGCCCCGCCAGATCGAGTATTCGCTTCCTGTGCACGGAGGGCTGCAACATCATTTCGAAGGGCGGATCTGTCCGCTGGGCGATGGCTCGCATGTGGTCTGGGTGAGCTGGGATGTGAGTGCGCGCTGGCAGGCCGAGCAACGCGTCCATGTGCTCAAGCGCCTGTACGAGTTCCTCAGTAACGTCAATCAGGCCATCGTCTGGTCACGAGACCGCGACCTGCTGTTTTCCACCATCTGCCGCACAGCCGTGTCCATCGGCGGCTTCGGTCTGGCCTGGGTCAGCTGGCGCAACAAGGGGGCCACGGGACTGGACATGGTGGTCCGTGCCGGCGGGGAAGAAATCGCTGACGAAACACTAGGGGAGGTACTGAAGCTGGAGGGTGGCGGGCCGGGCAGCCAGGTGTTCTTCGGTGGTGATGTGCTGCTGCTCGATCGCCTGGAGCCGGCCGGCATGCCCAGCTGGTGTACGCAGGCGTTGGCCGGAGGGCTGCCTGCCTATGCCGGCATCCCGTTGCGCGACCAGAACGTGGTGGTTGGCGTACTGAATCTGCTGGGTGAGGAAATCGATCCTCAGGATGCAGAGGAGCTGGCGCTGCTGCGCGAGGTGGGAATCGACATCTCCTACGCGGTCACGTTGTTCTCGCGTGAGGCGCAGCAGCGGGAGGTGGAAGGGTGCATGCGCCTGTTCGCCGCTGCGCTGGAGAGTTGCCAGGATGGCGTCATGATCACGGATCTGGATGCGCAGATCCTTTACATCAACCGTGCCTTCACGCGCATCACCGGTTACGAAGAGGCGGATTCCGTCGGACAGACCCCTGCCTTGCTGAATTCAGGACGGCACAGCAAGGCTTTCTATGCCGAGATGTGGCATCAGCTCAAGCGCGTAGGCGCCTGGCAAGGCGAGGTCTGGAACAGGCGCAAGGATGGCGGTCTCTATGCGCAATGGATGTCGATCAGCACAGTGCAGGATCTTGCTGGCAGTACCGAGCACTTCGTGGCGGTGTTCACCGATATCACCCATCTGAAGGAAACCGAGGAGCAACTCAAGCACCTGGCCCATTTCGATCCGCTCACCGATCTGCCCAACCGCATGTTCCTGAACGCGCATCTGACCCATGCCCTGGAACTCGCCAAACGGCAAGGCCAGTATCTGGCCGTGCTGTTCATCGATCTGGACAATTTCAAGCACATCAACGATGCCCTGGGACATGCCGCGGGTGACGAGTTGCTGATCGCCGTCGCACGGCGCCTGGGAGCCAGATTGCGCCGGCAGGATTCTCTGGGTCGTCTGGGAGGCGACGAATTCCTGCTGATCCTTGAAGCGCTGAACGTTCCGCAGGATGCCGCGCTGGTCGCGGTGGATCTGCTCTCGGCACTGGACGAGGCTGTGGTGCTGCAATCCGGGCACATGCTCTACGTGCGCGTCAGCATCGGCATCAGTGTCTATCCCGATGACGGCACTGACGCCGCCGAGCTGATCCGTCAGACCGATGCCGCGATGTATCAGGCCAAGCGCGCCGGGCGCAGCACCTATCGTTTCTATACCGAGGCGCTGACCGCCGCTGCCAACTATCGCCTGGAGCTGGAGGCACGTCTGCGCCAGGCCTTTGACAACGATGAGTTCAGCCTGCACTTCCAGCCCCTGATCAACATGGCTGACAACAGCCTGCTCGGTGCCGAAGTACTGGTGCGTCTGCAACCGCCGGGCGTGGAGCCCATCAGCCCGGCGACTTTCATCCCCTTGCTGGAAGAAACCGGGTTGATCGTGAAACTCGGCGACTGGGTGACGCGCAAGACCTGCGAGCAAGGGCGCCGCTGGCTGGATGAGGGAATGAACTTCGGAAGTCTGGCGATCAATGTCTCGCCGCTGGAAATCCGCAGGGGCGAGTATGCAGGCCGACTGCGTCGGGTGCTGAAGGAAACAGGTTTTCCGGCAGAGATGCTGGAAATAGAACTGACGGAATCAGGCCTGATGGAGCAGGGGCCACATTCCCGGGGGTTCCTTGAGGAATTGCGGGCCATGGGAGTACGACTGTCCATAGACGATTTCGGTACCGGCTATTCCTCACTGGCCTATCTGCGCCATATGCCTGTCGACAAGCTCAAGATCGACCGCAGATTCATCACCGAGATCCCCGCCAATCTCGCGGATGCCAAGCTGGCCGCGACTATCATCGCCATGGCACGCAGCCTGAACATCAAGGTGCTGGCCGAGGGCGTAGAAACCGAATCCCAGCTCGCATTCCTGAAAGAGCAGGGGTGCGATGCCTGCCAGGGTTATCTGTTCAGCCCCCCTCTGAGCGCTGCGGATTTCGTGCTGCGTTATCTGACGAATTCCTTGCCGAAGTCTGAGCCGGCGCAGTGACCTTACCGGTCGTCTGGAACACAATAGGCGGGTAATCGCAGCATTTTTTCGCCCATGTCCCGCCCTGTCCGCTTCCTCGCCGCTCTGCGACGCCTGTTCTCCAGCCTCGATTCCCGTCTCTATCTCGCAGTTTCGCCCGGTAGCTGGTGGGCGCGCATGCTGTTCGTTTTGTTGGCTCTGACTGCCAGCCTGGCTGTGGTTGCCCTGGCTTTGCTGGCCGATGCCGCAGCCAGCCTGTATGGCTTCATGACAAGCCACCTGCTCTGGTTGCCGGTGCTGCTGATGCCGGCCGGCTTTGCCTTCAACCGCTGGTTGACCGCCAGGTTCTTCGGGGGAGTGGAAGGGAGCGGAATCCCGCAGGTGATTGCACAGATCCGGGATGGTCACCGGCTACCCACGGACGCGGGGCGCGTCGGTTGGTGGCGGGCAGTAGGCAAACTGCTATTGACGCCGCTGTCGCTGGCTTTCGGGGCTTCCGCAGGCTGTGAAGGGCCCAGTGTCTTCGTTGGTGCCGCGCTGATGCATGCGGGCCATCGCTGGCGGGTGATCCGGCGCATCGCCTCGGAGCGCCAGTTGCTGGTGGCGGGCGGCGCCGTGGGGATCGCGGCAGCTTTCAACACGCCGCTGGGCGGCATCATGTTTGCCATCGAAGAACTCAGCGAGAAGCATCGCTTCCACGCCAATGCAGCCACCTTGTCGGCTGTGATCATGGCCGGGCTGTGTTCCCTGGCGTTGATGGGTAACTACCTGTACTTCGGCCGCAGTCATGACAGTCTGGATATCCTGCATCAATTGCCCGTGGTGATCGTCTGCGGCACGCTGGGTGGCGCTGGTGGGGGCCTGTTCTCCTGGCTGGCGCTGAACTGGCAGCGCCTCCTGCCCGTGCGTGTCTTGGGTTTCGCCAGTCGGCGTGCGTTCATTTTCGCGGCTTTGTGCGGGCTCGGCGCCGGCTTGTTGGCCTGGGCCAGTGCCGGTCTGGTGGCTGGATCAGGCTATGAAGCGGCGCATGGCGTCGTCAGCGGTGAAGCAGGGGTACCACTTTGGTACGCGCCGGCAAAATTGCTGGCCACGCTGCTGACCTTCATGTCCGGCATTCCCGCGGGGATCTTCGCGCCTTCGTTGTCCATCGGCGCCGGGCTATCCGCGCTGGCCGCCGGACTATTTCCGGGTGTGTCCGCCAGCGTGCTGGCGTTGCTGTGCATGGTGGCCTATCTCTCGGGCATGACGCATGCGCCGATCACGGCCTTCACCGTGGTGATGGAGATGACGGACAACCATGCGCTGCTGATCCCTTTGATGGCAGCGGCCGTCATCGGGCAGATGACGGCACGTCTCTGTCGTCAGCAGCCGGTCTATCACGGCCTGGCCGCGCGGCTGCTGCAGAAAACTGAATGATGGCGGCGGCGGTATCCGCTCAGACCTGATGCCAAGCTTCGTCCGGTCCGGGCTGGTCCGGATTGCGCACCGTGTAGAGGCGCCCGGCTCCGGATTCGAAATAGATCCGCGCCAGGGTTTCGCCCAGTACGCCGGAGAGGATGAACTGCACGGCCATGACGATGCAGAAGAAGCCCACCAGCAACAGCGGACGGGTTCCGATGGATTGCCCCAGCACCAGCTTGAGGAAACCCATGTAGGCCAGGATCGCGCTGCCGATGGCACCGAGGATCAGGCCAGCGCCGCCGAAGAAATGGCCGGGGCGGGCACGGAAGCGCATGAAGAAGTACACCGAGATCAGATCCAGGATCACGCGGAAGGTACGCGAGATGCCGTACTTGGATTCACCGAACTGGCGTGCATGGTGAGTGACGACTTCCTCGGCGATACGGCGCGGTGTGGTCACGGTGGCCAGCCAGGCCGGGATGAAGCGGTGCATCTCGCCATACAGACGTACGTTCTTCAGCACGCTGGCGCGGAAGGCCTTGAGGCTGCAGCCGTAATCGTTGAGTTTCACGCCGGTGATGCGTGCGATCAGACGGTTGGCGATACGCGAGGGGATCTTGCGCAGGAACAGACCATCCTGGCGGTTCTTGCGCCAACCGGCAACCATGTCCAGGTCTTCGTTCAGCAGGCGTGCGACCATGCGCGGGATGTCCTTGGGGTCATTCTGCAGATCGCCGTCCAGGGTCACGATCACGTCGCCGCGCGCGGCATCGATGCCGGCCTGCATGGCGGCCGTCTGGCGGAAGTTGCGCGCCAGCTCGACCACGCGTACGTGTGCGCCGAACTTCGCGCCGACACGCCTGAGTTCGGCAGGCGTGGCATCTGCGCTGCCGTCGTCAACCAGGATCAGTTCCCAGGGATGCGGATAAGCCGCCAAGCCTTCATGCACGCGGGTGATCATCGGTTCGACGTTTTCGGCCTCGTTGTACATCGGAATCACGATGGAGAGACTGTGGGCGGGGATGGAGATGTTTTCGCTCATGATGATGAACCGTCGGAAGATTGTCTGGGTTTCGGGGCTGGCAGCAGGGCTGCGCCCAGGCCGCCAGCGACGAGCGCGGCGGCAATCACGAAAAGGTGCAGCGCCAACGCTGCGTTCAGGCCGGTGGCAAAGGGCACCCCGTGTGGGGCCAGCAGCGCGGCACCACCAGCCTCGTAGGTGCCAAATCCCGCAACACCCTGGATCGGCAGGATGGCGGCAAGTTCCACACCCAGTGCGCCAGCCAGGCCGGTGGCCAGCTGGCTGCCAAGCAGCGCCGCGAGCAGCCAAGCCTGGGCCGCGAGTTTGACTGACCAGTTGGCGATCGTCCATATCCAGCTGCGGGTATTGCGCCGGGTGGATTCGGCCAGCGCGGCACGGATCCGGTGGACCGTGGCGGCAAAGCGGCCGGCCTGGATCTCAAGCTCCGGATGGCGTCTGGCCCAGACCGGAATGGCCCAGGCTGCGATCGCAACCATGCCGATCCAGCCCAGGCGCAGCAGCCAGTGCAGGCCAGGCCAGACGAATGCCGCCAGCGCCAGCACCACGAAAGCATCCTGGATGCGCAGCCAGAGGAGGGCAACCACCGCACGCGTGGTCGGTACGCCGAACCAGCGGTTGAGCAGCAGGGGAAAGGTTGCCTCGCCACTGCGGAAGGGCAGTACGTTGATCGAGGCGTTGTGCAGCAGCGTGAGGCGCAGGAAGGCGGCGAAGCCGGCACCGGTCTCCGCGGCGAATTCGTCATGCACGCGTGCGGCACGCAACAGGTAGCTGGCTGCGAAAGCTGCCAGCGCCAGCAGAAGTGCCAGTGCATCCAGCCCGAGCAGCTTGTCGATCACGCTGCGCCAGTGCGCTCCCGAGGCGATCCATCCCAGCAGAGCCAGTGTGATGAGAAGGGCCGCCCCTCTTTTCAGCCATGTTTTCACCGGGTTACGCTCCAACCGTGCTTTTGGCGTGAAAAGGCAGGTAGCATCCAGTGGGGGTGAAAACGCATGGCTTATATATGGTGCGGCAGGGCTGCTCTTGAAAGGCCGGCAGTGTAGCATTCGCGCCCCGGCACGTCGTCTGAGCATCCGAGCCGAATTTCCGCCCTCCGAGTCGAACCGCCATGAGCCAGCCCGAGATTGATGTCGTTCCGCCGCCTGCAGACAAGCCATGCCTGCCCGTCGAGTCCGACGAGTTGCGGTTCATCCAGCGCGTGGCGCGTCTGCTGCTGCATTACAACATGCGCACCGAGAGCTTGCGCAAGCGCTTGCAGGAGGTGGGCAATGCGTTATGGCTGCCACTGCAGGTGCATATCGGCTACCGCACGGTAACGGTGTATACCGCCGATGGCGTACATGTACATGCCCAGGCACCGGAATTCCGCATCAACATCGCTGTCAGCGCGGAGGTCAATCGCATCATCGATCGTGTCTGTCTGGGCCGATTGCCGCTGCACGAGGCCATCGTGCTGCTTGATGAGGTGGAGAAGACCGCCGGTCGGCACGGCCGCTGGACGCTCTCTCTGATGTTCGGTCTGGGGGCCGGTGCGCTGGCCTGGCTGTTGTCTGCCGATTGGGGCGCGATGGCCGTGATTTCCCTGTCGTCCGCCCTGGGTATGCTGGCACGCCAGGAAATGCACCGTTTTCACCCTGTGCTGTTCGCGCTGCCCTTCGTCGCTGCATTGATCGGTTCACTGATGGGAGGGGGCGTGATCCTGATGGGCTGGACGCAGACCCCAGGCATCTGCCTGATCGTTCCCGCCCTGATGCTGGTACCGGGGCCGCATCTCATCAATGGTCTCTACGACATGCTCGAGAACAAGATGCAGACCGGGATTCCGCGTCTAGGGCTGGCGACCGGTATTCTGATTGCTGCCGCGATGGGGATCTTCCTGGGCGGCTGGCTGACGCTGGGCATGACCACGGTGCCGCCCTGGGCAACGGTTGCCGGCACTGTGCCGCTGTGGCTGGACGTGCTGCTCGCCGGTGTCGCTTCCTGCGCTTTCGGTGCGTTCTACAACGCTCCTTGGCGGGTGTTGTGGACTTCCATCCTGTGCGGCATGGTCGGGCACGGCATCCGTTACATCTGCATGGACGTGAATGGCATGCCGCAGGAGATCTCGACCCTGCTGGCCTGCGTTCCCATCGGTCTGATGGCTTCGCGCTGGGTGGTGAGCATGCGCATCCCGTTCGCGGCCGTGGCCTTTGCCGGGGCAGTACCGATGATGCCGGGGGTGCTGATGTATCGCTCGATCGGAGGGGCGATGGAGATCGCACTGGCCGGTGGCGGCGCACCTGCCGGTCTGGTGGCTTCCACGCTGGCGAATCTCTTCAAATCCGGCTTCATCGTGGGTTCCATGGGTATGGGGCTGCTCGTCGGTGCCTGGATCGGCAATCTGCTCATGCGTCATCGGCCGGCAGGGCTGGCCTGACAATCCGCTTCGCCCGGAGGAGATGCCGGGTCGATACGGCTTGATGCGCGGCAACAGCAGCACGTCCGCCGCATATTTTGACGGTCTGTATCGCCCGGGCATGCGTGCCGCGCGTTACCATTCGCCAACTCTCCGTCCCGCACTCCAGATCGCGGGATGTAGCCCTTTTCCGGGTTGCACTGTGCGGCCAGGGACTATTTGTTGACGAAACGATGAAAGCTCTGGTCATTGACGACATGCTCACAAGCGCCACGGTGATCAGCCACCAGTTGCGCTGCATGGGCATCGAGCCGCTGGTGGCCAGCGATGGGCCTGCGGGAATCGAGCTCTTCAAGGAGCTGCGCCCCGAGTTGATCCTGCTGGATGTGCAGATGCCTGGCATGGATGGATTCGAGACCGCCAGACGGCTACGTCAGCTCGAACGCGATGGCGAATGGACTCCCATCATCTTCCTGGCATCCCGGGCCAGCGATGAAGAGCTGGAACGTGCCATTTCCGTCGGCAGTGATGATTTCCTCGTCAAACCTGTTTCCGAGATGGTGTTGACCGCCAAGGTGCGCGCCATGCAGCGCATCTCGCAGATGCGTCATTCCCTGGTGGTACTGACCCGGCGGCTTGACGAAGCGAATCGTGAATTGCTGCGCCTGTCACTGGTCGACGGGTTGACCGGTGTTGCCAACCGCCGCCAGTTCGATGAAAGCCTGCGCCGGGAGTGGGCGCGTGGTATCCGTACGTCGGCGTCACTGTCCCTGCTGATGTGCGATGTGGATTGCTTCAAGCAGTACAACGACCGTTACGGACACCAGCGCGGCGACGAATGCCTGCGCCAGGTTTCTCAGGTGCTGGAGTCAGGCGTGCGCCGGCCTGCAGATTTGATTGCACGCTACGGCGGCGAGGAGTTCGTGGCCATTCTGCCGGATACCGAACTCGACGGCGCACTCAGCGTGGCCGAGGAAATCCGCAGTGCACTCGAAGCACGCGCGATTCCGCATGACGCATCGCCTGCAGGTCTGGTCACCTTGAGTATCGGCGCAGCGAGCGTGGTGCCGCGCCGGGATGGCTATACCAGTGCCCGGTTGCTGGCGGATGCCGACGCTGCGCTGTACCGCGCCAAGCAGGCAGGGCGTAACCGCGTTCATGCGGCAGTCCCCGGGGAGGGCCGGGATTGAGCGACGGGAACCGGTTCAGCAGGGTTTCGGTGCTCATCGTCGATGACAATGACACCACGCGTGCGATGTTGCGCGCGATCCTGCGTACCGAGGGCCTCAATGTGATCGGAGAAGCGCGAGATGGCGACACTGCCATCGAACTGGTGCGCAAGCAGCGGCCGGGACTGGTCTGCCTGGATGTGATGATGCCCAGTATTGGCGGCATCGAGGTTCTCACCCGGATCAAGACTGAGCAGCCGGATATACGAGTGTTGATGATCAGCGGTTCCACCGATCGGGATACGGTCAAGGCCGCCATCGATGGTGGGGCAAATGGCTATCTGGTCAAACCGTTCAACAGTGCCAGGGTGATGGCTGCCATCGGGGTCGCCCTTTCCCGTTCGCGTTCATCGAGTTGACGTTTCATGGATGATCAGGAACTGCTGCGCTATTCGCGCCATATCCTGTTGCCCGAGATCGACGTGGCCGGGCAGGAGGCAATCCGCGCGGCACGCGTGCTGATCGTTGGCGCTGGCGGGCTTGGCTCACCGGCAGCGCTGTATCTGGCTGCCGCGGGTGTCGGACAGATCGTGTTGTGCGATGGCGACGAGGTGGATCTTTCCAACCTGCAGCGTCAGATCCTGCACGAACTGGCGAGCGTGGGAGAGAACAAGGCTAAGTCCGGCAAACGTGCGCTGGAAAGGATCAATCCGTTGGTGCGTGTCCATGCCCTGCCGCAGCGGCTGGACGCCCACACGCTGATCGAGCATGTCGCCGAGGTGGATGTGGTACTCGATTGTTGCGACAATTTTGTGACGCGCCATGCCGTCAATCGCGCCTGCGTGCAGGCGCGCAAGCCACTGGTTTCCGGCTCGGCGATCCGTTTTGACGGGCAATTGGCCGTGTTCGATCTGCGTGATGAAGGTTCGGCCTGCTATCACTGCCTGTTTCCCGATGGCGAAGAGGTCGCGGAATTGCGTTGTGCCGTCACCGGTGTCTTCGCACCGCTGACCGGCATCATCGGCGCCAGCCAGGCTGCCGAAGCACTCAAGCTGATCGCGGGATTCGGGCAGAGCCTGCAGGGGCGCCTGCTGTTGCTCGATGGCCTGCGCATGCGCTGGCGTGAAGTCCGCTATGGGCGTGATGCGAGCTGTGCGGTCTGCGGGGCGCAAGCCTCCTGTCATGCCTGATGGTCTGCGCGCTGGCGCAACAGTGCTGACCTAGACTGGATCCTGGCGTCTGCGGAAAAGCGCTCCGCGGGTAGTCCTGAAACTTTGCTCGAAGGGAGAAAGAGATGAAGATTCTGATGTTCGCGTTGGGTCTGGGCGTATTGGCAACGCCGGCTCTGGCCGCCAAGTCCTGCGATGAGCTCAAGGCCGAGATCGAAGCAAAGATCCAGGCCAATGGCGTGCCCAGTTTCAGTCTCGAGATCGTGGACAAGGGGCAGGCCCCGGCGGACACCAAGGTCGTCGGCAGTTGCGGTGGCGGAACCAAGGAGATCGCTTACAAGCGCCTTTGAATATTCCTTCACGGCAATGAAAAAGGGCTCGCGCAGGCGAGCCCTTTCGTTATGGCGGTGGCAGGTCTCAGAGTGGTTCGTCGGTACCGATGGCAACCGAATTGAAGCCGCCGTCAACGTACATTATCTCGGCTGTGGTACCGGACGCCAGGTCGGAACACAGGAAAGCTGCGGCATTGCCGACCTCCTCGATGGTCACGTTGCGGCGTAGCGGCGCATTGCGCTCGTTGAATGCCAGCAGTTTGCCGAAACTGCCAATACCGGAAGCGGCCAGTGTACGGATCGGCCCGGCGGAAATGGCATTCACACGGATGCCTTCCGGCCCGAGAGCGTTGGCCATGTAACGGACAGAAGCTTCTAGACTGGCCTTGGCCAATCCCATCACGTTGTAGTTCGGCAAGGTGCGCACCGCGCCCAAATAGGAGAGCGTCAGCAGGCTGGCTTTGCGACCACGCATCAACGGCCGGGCCGCCTTGGCCAGCGCGGGGAAGCTGTAACTGCTGATTTCATGTGCAGTACGGAAGGCTTCACGCGAGAAACCTTCAAGGAAATCGCCGTGCAGGGCCTCTCCAGGGGCGAAGGCAAGCGAGTGCACGATGCTGTCGAAGCCGTCGTTCCAGTCCTGCTCCAATGCGGTGATCAGTGCAGCGATCTGTTCATCCTCCTGAACGTCACAGGGGTAGATTAGCTCGCTGCCGAATTCATGCGCCATTTCACTGACGCGATCCTTGAAGCGTTCGTGCTGATAGGTGAAGGCGAGCTCGGCACCTTCGCGATGCATGGCCTTGGCAACCCCGTAAGCAATCGAACGATTGCTCAGCAGACCACAAATCAGGATCCGCTTGCCGGCTAGAAAACCCATTCTCCGTCTCCAGGTATTATTTTCGAAGGAGCGCGATTATAGCTGCGCCATTCAGCCAGCCCATGACCGGTTGAATGGCACGCCCTGCGTCTTCAGAAGAAGTTCATGACCCTACGGTGAGTCCATGATCGGGGGCTTATGCACTACTCGGCCCCCTGACTGTCTCTCGCTACAGATCCTGAACCGTTTCTTAGAACCTGTTCATAGTCTTACTGCGAGTCCGTGATCGGGGCTCATGCGCTGCTCGGAATCCTCATGTATCCCCTTACACTCCGGTTCCTGCGCTGCTCTTTTCCACGGTTTGCTTTGCATAGCAAACCGGCTGCGGCAGCGCAGAGCTGCGCTCTGCTGTTTGCTGCCTACGCCCCCGCTGACGGCCTCTCGCTACAGACTTTGAACAGGTTCTTACTCCACCTTGGCCTTGGCGACCAGTTCCTGAATGTGCTTGTTGAGCTGTTGCTGCGACAGGCGCGAACGGATTTCCTCACGCACTTCCTCGAACTTCGGTGGCGTGCTCTTGCGTACGTCTTCGAGCTTGATCACGTGAAAGCCGAACGGAGTTTGTACCGGCGTGGGCGTGAACTTGCCCTTTTCCAGGCTCTCGATGGCCTTGGCGAAAGCTTCTGGAACACCACGCGGAGAAATCCAGCCGATCTCGCCACCCTTGTCACGCGAACCCTCGTCGATCGATTCCTTGGCCAAGTCTTCGAAACGGCTGCCCGATTGCAGTTTCTGGATGATGGTGCGTGCTGCGTCTTCCTTTTCCGTCTGGATGTGGCGCACCTGATATTCGTTCGGGGCCATGGCTGCAGAGAGACGGCCGTATTCAGCCTGCAGGGCGGCATCGCTGATGGGGTTCTTGCGCATCCAGTCATCGATGTAGCCACCGACGAGTACGCCCTGGCGGGTCAGTGTCAGGCGTGCGGCAACATTGTTGCGCTTCTCGAAACCGAGGCGACGGGCTTCCTGGGCCAGCACTTCACGCTGGATGAGCTCGTTGCGAACGGCCTGACGCAGTTCTTCATTGTTCGGCGCGCCCTGAGACAGTTGTTCCTGGATCATCAGCTCGGCTACGTCGGCCGTGATCGTGGTGCCATTCACCTTGGCAACAGCCTTAGGCGCAGTGGCGGCGGCTGTGGCAGCAGGCTTGGTCGCCTGAGCAGCGGCATGGCCGCCGGTTGCGGCGAGAACGAGGGCAATGGCAAGGTGACTCAGCTTGGTCTTCATGGATGGTTTCCCGGAGTGGGTGGGAGGAAATTGAAAGGGCAGGGCGGTCAGTGGCTGCTCGCCTCTTCCGGTGTCGAAGCGGTAATGCTCAATGCATGAATGGGGCCCTGCATGAGGGCGCCCAATGTCGTATGGATCAGGCGGTGCCGAGCCAGAAGCGGCAGACCATTGAAATGTGCGGAGACGATACGCAGGCGGAAATGACCGCCGCCGCCACGCGCGCCGGCATGACCGGCATGGCGATGGCTTTCGTCCTCGATCTCGCACACGCTGGGTTGCAACGTGGCCAGGCTGGTACGGATTTCTTCGAGTGTGCTCATCGAGGGGTCAGGCCTGCCCTTGATTGTCCGTTGCTTCCTGTTTCAGGTAGCGGCTCAGATAGAGCCCCTGGCCGAGCACGAACAGCAACATCAGGCCCATGCTGCCGAACATCTTGAAGTTGAACCAGACATTCTCTGAAAAGTTGTAGGCCACGAGCAGATTGAGGGCACCCATGAACAGGAAGAACGCGATCCAGGCCAGATTCAGGCTGCGCCAGCCTGTATCGGGCAAGGCGAGACTTTCGGCCATGAGGGCCTTGATCAGATTCTTGCCGAAGAATTGCGCACTGACCCAGAACGAGATCCCCATCAGCCAATAGACGAGGCTGAACTTCCATTTGATGAAGGCCGGATCATGGAACCAGACGGTGGCTTCGCCGAATACGGCTGCCGCTGCCAGACTGACCCACAGGATCGCGCTGACGGGTTTGCGTCTGGCCAGCAGCCAGGCGATCTGCGCCGCAATGGCCAGTACCACCACCACGGTGGCGAGAATGGTCGGTGCTTCCTTGGGGCCTACCACGCCGCCCGAAACTATGAAACCGAACCAGGCGGTCGCCTTGGCGGCAGCAAGTTCGGCATTTGCGCGTGCGTACTGGAAGGTGGCGTAGAAGAGCGCTACCGGGAAGAGATCGAAGAATAGCTTCATGTGGCGGGCGATTATAGACGAGGGGCGTTGCCTTGGAAGCCGCGTCTGGCGGCGAAGTTCAATCCGATAGAGGCAGATGCAGGATAGCGCGCAAACCGCCGCCAGGGCGTGGCAACAGCGCCAGGCTACCACCGTGATGGCGCGCGATGCGCTCCACGATCGCAAGACCCAGCCCCGAGCCGCGTGCATCGGTGCGGGCGGCCTCCAGGCGGGTGAAGGGGCGCTTGATCCGTTCGACCTCGCTGGCCGGAATGCCGGGGCCGCGGTCAGCCACTTCGATTTCCAGCTTCCTGCCCGCACGGCGCAGGGAAAGATCCAGCGGTTTGTCCTCGCCGGCATAGCGTAAGGCATTGTCGATCAGATTGGTGATGGCACGGCGTAGCGATTCGGGGCGCACCCGTGCATCCAGTCGTGTGGTTTCGAGTTGGATGCTGGCGCCGCGTCGCCGATAGGCACCAGCGAGTTCATCCAGCAGGGCGGC
This sequence comes from Candidatus Dactylopiibacterium carminicum, assembly GCF_014736495.1. Lineage (GTDB taxonomy): Bacteria > Pseudomonadota > Gammaproteobacteria > Burkholderiales > Rhodocyclaceae > Uliginosibacterium > Uliginosibacterium carminicum. Next base: position 17,333 of record NZ_MDUX01000006.1, on the reverse strand, counting down.
AAGATCGGTGGTGGCTGAATTTTCATTCTGCGCATCCCGTGCGAAATCGAGGAACTGACGGATGATGCGATCCATCTCGTCGATGTCCTCACCCATCGCTTCGATATCCGCGCGCGGTGCGCCGGATATCCGCGCGCGGTGCGCCGGACATTTCGATTCCCAGACGCAAGCGCGCCAGCGGCGTGCGCAGGTCGTGCGATACGCCGGCCAGGATCAGGGCGCGGTCTGAATCCAGCTGCGCAAGATCGTCCGACATCTGTTCGAAGGCCTGTGCCACGGCGACGATCTCCTGCGCTCCCTGCTCCGGCAGCGGGCCAGGGCGTTCACCACGCCCAATGGCGCGCGCACCTCGTTCCAGGGCCTTGAGCGGGCGGGCGATGCCCAGCACCAGCAGATAGGCGCCCAGCAGGGAGGCAAGCACGGCAACCAGCCCCCAGCCCAGCCATTGGGCCGCCGAGGCGCGTTCGACGCGCTCGGAAGGCAGCATCAGCCAGTATTCGTCCTGCTCGTCCTGCTCATCGACACGGAAGCTGACGAAGAAGCCCGGCTGATCGTTGAGCCTGGCGGCAAAACGCGTGTAGCCGCCCAGGCGGGCACGCACGCGCTGCTCCAGCAACAGCATGGCCTCGTTGTCCGGCAGCGCTGTGGTCTCATCGTCAGTTTCCGCCGGCAATACCCGGATGCCTTCCTCGTGGCGCAGATCGCGCAGCAGCGCTAGGCGCTGCCCGGCATCCGCCGCGATGAGCGCGGCGCGCGTCAGATTCACCACGCTGACCACCAGGCGCGAAATCTGTTCGGAGCGCGGTTTGAGCGCGAACTGCTGGTAGATCTGCATCCAGGCGAAGAGGGAAGCGCCCAGCAGCAACGAGATCAGCAGGAAGCTGCGCCACAGCAGGGTACGCGGCCAGGGACGAAAATGCATGGTTCGTCAGGCTGCTTCGTCAGGTACGAAGACGTAGCCGAACCCCCAGACTGTCTGCAGGTAGCGCGGCTTGGCCGGGTCCGGTTCCACGAGTTTGCGCAGGCGGGAGATCTGTACGTCGATGGCACGGTCGAAGGCATCGTATTCACGCCCGCGCGCCAGCTCCATCAGCTTGTCGCGGGAGAGCGGCTCCTTGGGGTGTTGCAGCAGCACCTTCAGCAGCGCGAATTCCCCGGTGGTCAGCGAAAGTGCCTGGCCATCGCGACGGAGTTCGCGCGTGGTCAGGTTGACTTCGATCTGGCCGAAGCGCACAACGCCGCCTTCGACTGGCGCCCCTGGCTGCACGCGTGGCCGGCGACGCAGCACGGCATGGATGCGTGCAAGCAGTTCGCGGGGATTGAAGGGTTTGGGCAGGTAATCGTCGGCCCCCAGCTCCAGCCCGATGATGCGATCCACATCCTCGCTACGCGCAGTGAGCATCACGATGGGGGTTTCGTTGCGCGAGGCGCGCAGCCGGCGGCAGATGGAGAGCCCATCTTCCCCAGGCAGCATCAGGTCCAGCACGATCAGGTCGTGGTGTTCGCGTGCCAGCGCACGATCCATCTGCGCGGCATCCGCCACGGCCTTGACCTGGAACCCTTGCTCGCCGAGATAACGATCGAGCAGGCTGCGCAGGCGGGCGTCATCATCGACGACGAGAATGCGGTAACGTTCTTCCATGGCGGCATCCTAATTCGGCGCGGATTGCCGCGCCAGCGTTGGTGCCGTCCGAGCGGAGGGCCTGTGGTAAGAATTTGTTTATGTCCCGGGGTTTGGCAACATGTGCTTACATCTTGCCTGTGATGACTGCGGCCTTGCCTGGGCCGTTTGCCGATAATGCGGCTCAGGGGTGAATCCCCGAGCATGGATTCCTATGAAGTCTTTCCCTTTCCTGCTGCTGCCTGTTTGTTGTGTCCTGCTGTCGCATGCGGCGCTGGCGCAGGATGCGCCGCGTGAGCGTGGCCGGCTGCGGTAGAATCCGCCGGCCATGAAAATCCTAGCCATCGAATCCTCTACCGAAGTTGCATCTCTTGCCCTGCGTTGGGGCGACGAAGTGCGTAGCGTGCGGCTGCCCAGTCCGCCCGCACATTCGGCCACCTTGTTGCCGGCGTTGCATGCCCTGCTGGCCGAAGCGGGGGCTTCGCTGTCGGCGCTCGATCGTCTGGCCTGCGGTATCGGGCCGGGGGCGTTCACCGGCGTTCGGCTGGCCTGCAGCGTGGCGCAGGGGCTGGCATTGGGGGCGGACCTGCCGGTGGCCAGCGTATGCAGTCTGCTGGTGCTGGCGCAAGCGCAAGCGGCTTCTCAAGTGTATGTCGCGATGGATGCGCGGATGGGAGAGGTCTATGCCGCTCAGTATCGGAAAACTGCCCAGGGCTGGGATACCGTACTGGAACCGTGCTGCGTGGCGCCCGAGGCTATGCCCGGGGTCGAGGCCGGCTGGTTCGGCGCTGGCACGGCCTTTCAGGCTTACGCCGAACAGACGGCCCGTCTGCAAGAGCGCTTGAGCGGCATCGACGCTCAGGCCGTACCCGATGCGCGTGCCTTGCTGGAACTGGCAGCCTACGTCGAAGCACGGGACGCAGCCTTGCTCGCGCCCTTGTATGTGCGTGACCGTGTTGCACTCACCACGGCCGAGCGTCTGGCCGCCGGAGGACGCGCATGATCGCGTTGCCGATGTCGGTGGTGCTGCCGATGCAAGAAGAAGATCTGGACGAAGTGGCGGCCTGCGAAGCGCGGGCCACGGCTTTCGCATGGTCACGGCAGCATTTTGCAGATTCCCTTGCTGCCGGCTACGCTTGCTGGCTCATGCGCCGGGATGGTGAACTGGTGGGGCAGGCTGTCGTGATGAATGTGCTGGATGAAGCGCATCTTCTGATCATCAGCGTGGCGCTGGAATGGCGCAGGCGTGGCTTCGCCCGTCAGTTGCTGGCGCATCTGCGTTCGCATGCACGCGAAGTCGGCGTGGCCCAGCTTTTCCTGGAGGTCCGCGCCTCCAATGAAGCCGCCATTGCGCTGTATCGCACCTGTGGTTTTGAGGAGGTCGGCCGGCGCAAGTCCTATTACCCGGCGCCTGGTGGCCTGCGTGAAGATGCCCTGGTGTTGAGGTGCGTGCCATGACATCTCAAACCCTCTCCGTTCTGGCCGAATTGGGTGTCAAGCCTTTGTGGCGCTTGCGTGCTCATGAGGAAGCGGCTGCGCCGGAGGCGCCAGCGATGGCCGAGGCCGCTGTTCAGCCGGAGCCTCCTGGCCACCGTATCGCCGAGCCTGAGCGTCCGCCACGTCCTGCCATGGTGATGCCGGAACGGCAGCCCGCCAGTACGCCGACCGTGGCGGATGCCGGTTTGCCGCTGGTGCCCGGGCTGGCGGACATGGGTTGGGACGATCTGGCGGCTACCGTGGCGGCATGCCAGCGCTGTGGCCTGTGTCAGCGTCGCAAGCAGACGGTGCTGGGGGTGGGCGATCATCAGGCCGACTGGATGCTGGTGGGGGAAGGGCCTGGCGCGGAGGAGGATGCACGCGGCGAGCCCTTCGTGGGGGCTGCGGGCAAGTTGCTCGATGCCATGCTGGCGGCGCTGGGCATGCAGCGTGGTGAAAACGTCTACATCGCCAATGCCGTGAAGTGCCGGCCGCCGGGTAACCGTACGCCGGAAGCTGCTGAGATTGATGCCTGCAAGCCTTACCTGTTGCGGCAGATCGAGCTGGTGCGGCCGCGCCTGATCGTGGCCATGGGCAGGCCTGCCGCGCAGGCGCTGCTGGCACGCGAACTCAAGATCGGTGCGGCGCGCGGCAAGGTTTTCCATTTCGGCGAAACGCCGCTGGTGGTGACCTATCACCCGGCCTATCTGCTGCGCAATCCGCTCGACAAGGCGCGTGCATGGGAAGACCTGTGCTTTGCGCAGGCCCAGCTAGAAGCCCTGGGCCCTCGTTGATCAACTCTTGAACCACTGTATTTCGGGCCTGCGCGCTATCTGGCGTGCGGCACCGATGGGATAATCCACGCCATGACGACCAATATCACTTCCGCTCAGCTCGACGCCGCCGCCGACCTTCTCGACGAGGTGCTGCGTTTCCAGTTCCCGGCCGACAGCGTCGTGTCCGGTTTCTTCCGCAAGAACCGCAATGCTGGCGCACGCGATCGCGCCTTCATCGCCGAAGCCGTGTATGGCGTGTTGCGCAATCTGCGCCAACTGCGTGCCGTGGTGGGGGAGTCCACGCGTGCGCGCAAGCTCGTGCTGGCCTGGTTGCTGCGTGTCGAGGGCCTGTCGCAGCGCCAGTTGGCCCCCTTGTTGTCGCGCGGCGAAGCCGAGTGGGTGGGGGAACTCAAGGCTTCCAGCTATCAGCCCGTCAGCCTGGGCGAGCGCACCAACCTGCCGGATTGGCTGGCCGAGCGTCTGCTGGCCCAGTCGGATGAAACGCGAGTGATGGCTCTGGCCAGTGCGCTCAATCGCCCCGCGCTGCTGGATCTGCGCGTAAATCCGCTCAAGATCGAGCGTGATGCGGCACTGGAGCGCCTGTTGGCCAATGGCATCACTGCCCAGCCCACACCGTATTCGCCGTTGGGCATCCGTGTGGATGCGCGCACCGCGCTACAGCGGCATCCTTTGTTCACCGACGGCAGCATCGAGGTACAGGATGAAGGCTCCCAGTTGCTCGGCCTGCTGCTGGCGCCCCGTCGCAGCGAGATGGTGGCCGATTTCTGTGCCGGCGCGGGTGGCAAGACCTTGCTGCTGGGTGCGCTGATGCGCTCTACCGGGCGCCTCTATGCTTTCGATGTTTCGGAAAAGCGGCTGCAGAAAGCCAAACCGAGGCTGGCGCGTGCGGGACTATCGAATGTGCATCCGGTGACCATCGATCACGAGAACGATGCTCGCATCAAACGCCTGGCCGGCAAGATGGATCGCGTGCTGGTCGACGCACCTTGCAGCGGCTTCGGCACGTTGCGACGCAATCCGGACCTGAAATGGCGCCAGACCGAGGCTGCCCTGGCTGCGCTGACGCAGAAGCAGGCCAGTATCCTGGCCGCCGCCGCGCGCCTTGTGAAGCCGGGTGGGCGCCTGGTGTATGCCACTTGTTCGCTGCTGCGTGAGGAGAATGACGGCATTGTCGATGCCTTCCTCGCCGCACAGCCGCAGTTCCGGCCGGTGGCGGCAGAGGAGATCCTCAAGCAGGCAGGCGTCGCGCTGGAAACTGGCGAACGTCTGCATCTGGATCCGTTGCGGCACAACACAGACGGTTTCTTCGCGGCAGCCTTCGAACGTACGGCCTGATCTTTTCTTTTCCTGCGGAGCCCGTCATGCGTGACAACTTCTCCAGCCTGATCGCCCAGTTGACCCATGGTACGGCGTGGCTGGAATTGTCGGTCATCGCCCTGCTGCTGCTGGTGGCGTGGCGGCTCGCACGAAGCGTGCAGCAGCGGATGGTCGCGCCTCGTCTGGCTGGGCGGCTGCCGGTCAAGGGAACGCCATCGCTGTTGTTTCCTTTGCTGGGCGTCCTGTTGCTCAGCGCGCTGATTTTCCTGGCGCAGCATTTCGACTGGACCTTGCATTTCGCCGTCATTGCCACGCGCCTGCTGTGGGCGATGGTGATCATTCGCATGGTGGTGGTCGCGGCGAGTCAGGCCTTTCCGCGCGCGCTTTGGTTGGCGGGTTTCTCGCGCAGCATCGCGGCCATCGTCTGGTGCGTCGTTGCATTGGATCTGCTGGGACTGTTGCCAGACCTGATCACCTGGCTGGACAGCCAGAAATTGCCATTGGGCAAATCGCAGGTCAGTCTGTGGGATCTGCTGCAGGGCGTCGTCTCTGTCTTTGCAGCGGTGGTGGTGGCCTTGTGGTTGGGCGGCGTGATCGAGAGCAGGCTGGCGCGTGCTTCGGGGCTGGATTCGAGCGTGCAGGTGGTGATCTCGCGCGTGGCCAATGCGGTGCTCACGCTGATTGCCATCCTGGTCGGCGTGGAGATGGTCGGGCTGGACATCACCACGCTTTCGGTCTTCGGAGGCGCGTTGGGCGTGGGGCTGGGCTTTGGCATGCAGAAGATCGCCAGCAATTATGTTTCCGGCTTTATCATCCTGCTGGATCGCTCGATCCGTATCGGCAACCTGATCCAGGTGGGAGACCAGCGCGGAGAAGTGATGCGCATCACCACGCGTTACACCGTGCTCAAAGCCTCCGGCGGCGCGCATTGCCTGGTTCCGAACGAAACCCTGATCGGCTCCACGGTGGTCAATGAAAGTTTCACTGATCCCAATATCCGCATCGGTCTGCGCGTACAGGTCAGCTACGACAGTGACGTGGAGCACGCCCTGAAGTTGCTGGAAGGGCTTGCCTTGCAGGAGGCGCGTGTCCTCAGGGATCCGGCGCCGGCGGCCTATCTGGTTTCCTTCGACGACAACGGCATCACGCTGGAGCTGGGGATGTGGATCAGGGATCCGCTCAATGGCAGTCTCGGCTTGCGCTCGAACCTCAATCGCGCTATCCTTGCCGCCTTCCGTGCCGAAGGTATCGACATTCCCTTCCCGCAGCGTGAAGTCCGCTTGGTGGGCGATATTGCTGCAGGGAGTGCTGTTCGAGCTGGCTGACGGCTTTTTGTATCGAGTGGTTCGTGTCACACGGTTTTCGTTCTGCGGGTTTTCGCTCTGCGCTGAAAGTCCTGGCGCAGATTCTGCTGCTGGTCCTGGTCTGGTGGCTGGTTTCCAGCCTTTCCAGCATCCTGCCTCAATTGCCCCCCACGGTGCTTGGCATTGCCTTGCTGTTGGCACTATTGGGGCTGCGCGTTCTCCCTACTGACTGGCTTGCCGCTGGCGCCGGCTTCCTGCTGCGCGAAATGCTGCTTTTCTTCATCCCCGTCGTGGTGGCCGTGGTGCAGTACCTCGATCTGCTGCGCAGCAATCTGCCAGCTGTCCTGACGGTGATCCTGTTGAGCACTCTCTGCGTGATGCTGGTGACAGCCTGGGTAGTCGATTTCACCTGGAAACTCGAGGCTCGCTGGCGGAGGGACGAAGAATGCTGAGCCTTTCTGCCCTTGTCTGGCTGTTGCTCACAGTGATCCTGTATGCCGGGGCACGCATGCTGTATCGCCGCTACCCGCGTACCTGGTTGTCGCCCCTGATCGTGGCGCCATTGCTGCTGATCGTGTTGTTGCTGGTCACGGGGAGTTCATACAAGGAGTACAACTCGCTGAGCCACTGGCTCAGTGCCATGCTGGGCCCGGCCACCATCGCTTTTGCATTGCCGATCTATGAATATCGTGGCGTGATCCGGCGGCACTGGCTGAGCCTGAGCGCTGGCGTGCTGGCTGGCATGATCACCGCGGTGCTGAGCACGGTGATCCTGAGCCGGCTTTTCGGGCTGCCGGTACTGATCGAGCGCAGTCTGGCGGTGCGCTCGATCAGTACGCCTTTCGCGCTGGCTGCTGCGCCGGAGTTGGGGGGGCAGGCCGACCTGGCCGCGATTTTCGTGGTGATCACGGGCCTGGGCGGCATGATCATCGGCGAGTTGTTGCTGCTGCGCTTCAATGTGCGTTCGGCCCTGGCGCGTGGAGCAATGTTCGGCGCCGGTGCGCATGCGGTAGGCACCGTCACGGCGCATCGTCGTGACCCGGAAGAGGGCGTGATTTCCAGCCTGACCATGATCATCGCAGGCATCTTGATGCTGCTTACGTCACCCTGGCTGGCAGGCTTTTTTTGAACATGTGGTCTATTTATGCAGAAATGGATCGATTTTTCTTGCGTTGCGCCCTGGAATGGGGCAAAGTGCCTGCGCGATTTTCAAGTTCTGCTGTCTGTTGTCCGGCGTAAGTCTAGGTTTTTCCCGGAATTTCTCCCTTCACCGCCCGCTTCTTGAGCTTCGCAGAATCTCTGGTCCACGTTGGATCGAGTTCTGGGGGACTTCCCTTTCTATTTTTTTCTGGAGTTTCAAGACATGGCAACTGGTATCGTGAAGTGGTTCAATGATTCCAAGGGTTTCGGTTTCATCACCCCTGACGGTGGCGGCAAGGATCTGTTCGCTCACTTCTCCGCAATCCAAGGCGGTGGTTTCAAGACCCTGCAGGAAAACCAGCGCGTGAGCTTCGATGTGGTGACTGGCCCGAAGGGTGAGCAAGCTTCGAACATCCGTCCCGAGTGATTTTGACAGACGCATGCGCTTGTTGCATCGCGTCGGTTCTCGGAAGAGCCCGGCCTTGCCGGGCTTTTTCGTTTGTTGTGATCTAGAAGGAGATTCCCGCATGGCTAAAGAAGAACTGATCGAGATGAATGGTGCGGTTGATGAAGTGTTGCCTGATTCCCGTTATCGCGTGACCCTGGAAAATGGTCACCAGCTGATTGCCTATACCTCCGGCAAGATGCGCAAGCATCACATCCGTATTCTGGCGGGCGACAAAGTGTCGCTGGAGCTGTCGCCCTATGATCTGACCAAGGGCCGTATCACGTTCCGCCATATCGAAGGGCGCGGCCCTGGCCCTGCCTCGACCCAGCGTCGACGCTGAAGGTTTCTTGCTGGCAGGTAGAATGGCGCGCTTCACTCCGCCTGCCTAAAGCCTTGTTGATGCCTGAACCGGATCTGCTCGACCTCGTACTGACCCGTGACCGCCCGGCCTTGCGCCGTCAGTTGTTCCAGCTTAAACCACGTCCGCGCCAGCTTTCCGCATTGCCAGAGGCATTGCAAAAGCGTTTCGAGCAATCCATTGCCACGCGTGCTCAGCGCCGCGAAAGGCGTCCCCGGCCGACTTTTCCGGGTGAATTGCCGGTCAATCAGCGCCGTGAGGAGATTGCCGAGACGATCCGTACGCATCAGGTCGTGATCGTCTGTGGCGAGACAGGCTCCGGCAAGACCACACAGCTTCCCAAGATTTGTCTCGAACTCGGCCGTGGCGAGGCAGGTCTGATTGGTCATACCCAGCCTCGCCGGCTGGCCGCGCGCGCCACCGCAGCCCGGATTGCCGAGGAACTCGGCAGTGAGCTGGGCACGGCAGTGGGCTTCAAGGTGCGTTTTACCGACCACACGAAGCCCGAAAGCTATATCAAGCTGATGACCGATGGCATCCTGCTCGCTGAGACACAGGGTGACCCGGCGCTTTCCGCCTACGACACGCTGATCATCGACGAAGCACACGAGCGCAGCGTCAACATCGACTTCCTGCTCGGCTACCTGCGCCAGTTGTTGTCGCGCCGGCCCGATCTCAAGCTGATCGTTACTTCCGCGACGTTGGACGCCGAACGCTTCGCGAAACATTTTGCACTCGATGGCAAGCCCGCACCTGTGATCGAGGTTTCGGGCCGGCTATACCCCATCGAGATCCGCTACCGGCCGATCGAGGAAGACGAACCGGTACAGCAGCGTTCGGCCACCGACCGCCGCCTGCAGCGCCGCGACGACAGACGCAGTCACGAGCCCAAGAAGGATTTGTACGAAGCCATCGTCGATGCCGTCGGCGAGCTGCAGCGCGAAGACCCCGGCGACGTGCTGGTGTTCCTGCCCGGTGAGCGCGAGATCCGTGAGGCCGCCGACGCGCTGCGCCACGATCATCTGCCGGGCACCGAGATCCTGCCGCTCTATGCGCGTCAGTCGGCGCAGGAGCAGGCGCGCGTGTTCTCGCGCTCGAACGGCCGCCGTGTGGTGCTTTCCACCAACGTTGCCGAAACCTCGCTCACCGTACCCGGCATCCGTTATGTGGTGGATGCAGGCCTGGCACGCATCAACCGCTACTCGCACCGCAACAAGGTGGAGCTGCTGCAGATCGAGAAGATCGCGCAGAGTGCTGCCAAGCAGCGGGCGGGGCGCTGTGGGCGGGTGCAGGATGGCGTGTGCATCCGCCTCTACGACGAGGAGGATTTCAACCGTCGCCCGGCGCATACCGACCCCGAAGTGCTGAGAAGCTCACTGGCCGGCGTGATTTTGCGCATGAAGTCGCTGAAGCTCGGCGCAGTGGAGGCCTTCCCCTTCATCGATGCGCCGAGCCCGAAAATGATCGCCGATGGCTACCAGCTCCTCAACGAGCTGGGCGCCGTGGATGACGACAACGAACTGACGCCAGTGGGCCGTGAGCTGGCGAAATTGCCGCTGGATCCGAAGATCGGTCGCATGATCCTGGCCGCGCGTGATCGCGGTGCGCTGGCCGAGGTGCTGGTGATCGCTGCAGCACTCTCCGTGCAGGATCCGCGCGAGCGTCCGCCGGAGTCACCCGGTACCGCGGACCAGGCACATGCGCGCTTTCGCCTGGCGCCCGACGAGAAGGGCGAGCCGCGCAGCGAATTCCTCTGGTACTGGAATCTCTGGCGAGCAGCCGACGAAGTCTGGCGAAAGGAGTCCTCCAGCAAGCAGAAGGTTTGGTGCAGGACGAACTTTCTCAACTGGTTGCGCATGCGCGAATGGCGAGACATTCATACTCAGTTGCACGAGCTGTGTGCCGAGCATGGCTGGATACACAAGCCAGGCAAGGATGAGGCTGCGGCCAAGGATGTCAAACCAGCCAGCTACGAAGCCATCCACAAGGCGTTGCTGACCGGACTGCTGGGCCATATCGGCCTGCGACTTGAGGACGCCAGCGGACCTTGGGTGGGCGCTTTCCAGGGCGCGCGCGGCATCAAGTTCTGGCCGCATCCAGGCTTCTTCATGGCCAAGCGCGTCGGCAAATGGTTGATGGCTGCTGAGCTGATCGACACGTCAAAGCTCTTCGCCCGCTGCATCGCGCGGATCGAGCCGGAATGGCTGGAAGAAGTCGGTGCGCATCTGGTCCGGAAAAGTGTGTTTGAACCGCATTGGGAAAAAACGAAGGGCGTGGTGCGGGCCTGGGAGCGTGGCGTGCTGCATGGCATCACGCTTTACGCACGGCGACCCTGCGGCTACGCCGAGGTCGATCCGGCCTTGTGTCGCGAACTGCTGATCCGGGATGGTCTCGTGGTTGGTGAGATCGAGGATGCCGCCGCGAGGAACATGCCGTTCTTCCTGCACAACCGGCGCCTCGTGGCCGAGATCGAGCGGCTGGAGCAGAAGATGCGCCGCCCGGATCTGCTGGTCGACGAAGCCCTGATCGAAGCTTTCTACGAGGCACAGATCCCGGCAGAAGTGACCGATCTGCGTGCTTTCGAGGCCTGGCGCAAACAGGCTGAACGCAAGGATCCGAAATGCCTGCACCTGGAGCGCGAGCAGTTGATGCGCCATGAGGCGGCGGGTGTCACCAGCGACAAGTTTCCGGCGAGCTTCGAGGTGATGGGCCAGAAGCTCAAGCTCAGCTATGTGCATGAACCGCGCGAGGCTGACGACGGAGTGACGCTGACCGTGCCGGTGGCGATGCTCAATCAGGTGCCTGCCAACCGCTGCGAGTGGCTGGTGCCGGGCATGCTGGAGGAAAAGGTCACGGCCTTGCTGAAGACCGTGCCGCAGAAGCATCGCCATCGCCTGCAGCCCATCGGCGAGAGCGCACGTGCCTTCATCGAGGCGGTGGAGGCTGGCGAATTCAAGCAGGATGAGCCGATCATCCGCGCGTTGCAGCGTTTCGTGGAGGTGCGCGTCAGCCTCAAGCTGGACATGGCCAGCTTCCGTAATGAGAACCTGAACCCGCACTGTTTCATGAATTTCCGCGTGATCGATCAGCATGGCCGCGTACTGGATCAGTCGCGCGATCTCGCCGCATTGCGCCTCTCGCTCAAGGATTCAGCGGCGGCGGCTTTCCGTGCCGCGCAGATCGAAGGTTCGATGGGCGCCCAATTGGCCGCGCTCAATGTGCAGGGCAAGACGGCAACGGGCGTGGATGAAGTCCACGAAAACGGAGCAGGCAAGGCAGAAATCGCTTCCTCGCAGGGCAGCATTCATGCGGCCACCCGTGACATGCGCGACGAGAACGGTTTGCACACGCAGTTTTCCGGCATCACCACCTGGAGCTTTGGCCCGCTGCCGGAATTGCTGGAAGTGAAGATCGGCAACCGTAACCTGATCGGCTTTCCGGCGCTTCATGATGATGGCGATTCGGTCAGCCTGCGTCCCTTCGATACGGAGGAAGAGGCTGTACGCGTGCATCGCAAGGGGCTGGTACGTCTGTTCGCACTGAACCTCAAGGATCAGGTGCGCGCGGTGGAGCGTTTGCCCGGTCTGCGACCGCTGGCCTTGCAGTTCATGCCCTTCGGTACCGAAGCCGAGCTGAAAGCCCAGCTTGTCGAGGCTACCTTGGTGCGTTGCTGTCTGATGGAGCCGTTGCCGGTGAATCCGACGGATTTCAACCAGCGTGCGCTGGAGGCCAAGACCCGCGTGAGCCTGATCGCCCAGGAACTGATGCGGCTGGCAGGCACTTTGCTGGCCGAGCATGCCTCGTTGCAGAAGCGTTTCGCCAGTCTGAAGAGTTTCCCCGAATTGCTTGCCGATGTGCAGGCGCAGGTGGGCCGCTTGTTGCCGAAGAATTTCCTGGTCGCCTGGCCGTTCGAGAAGCTGTCGCTTTTCCCGCGCTATCTGAAGGCCATCGACGTGCGCATTGAGAAAATGCGCAACAACCCAGCGCGCGACGCACAACTGATGGCGGAGTGGAAATCGCTGGCAGGCCCCTGGGAGCGCGAGCATCTGGCCAAGCTCAAGGCTGGTGTCAGCGATCCGCAATTGGAGGATTTTCGCTGGCTGCTGGAGGAATTGCGCGTGGGCCTGTTTGCCCAGGAGCTGAAAACACCGATGCCGGTCAGCGTGAAACGCCTGCAGAAGATCTGGGAGTCGCGCCCGCGCTGAAGACGGGCTATCTTTTTCTTTTCATCCGGAGATCAGACATGCCGAGCGTTGATATCTACATGGCCGAAGGCTTCGAGGAAACCGAACTGGTGACGGTGGCAGACGTCTTGCGTCGCGCCGGAGTGGAAACCCGGCTGGTCTCGCTGGACGGGCAGAAGAGCGTGCGCGGTGCGCATGACATCGTGCTTGAGGCCGATCTTGGTTTCGCGGATATTGGCGCCCAGCCGGACATGATCGTGCTGCCGGGGGGCGGTCCCGGTACTCGCCGTTTGCGTGAGAGCGAGCCATTGTCTCAGCGTTTGCGCGCGCAAATCGATGCTGGCGGGCGTGTGGCTGCAATCTGTGCGGCGCCTACTGCATTGGCTGCGGCGGGGGTTCTGCAGGGGCGCCGGGCCTGCTGTTTTCCAGGGTGCGAAGATGCGCTGCGCGAGGGCGGCGCGGAAATCGCGGCCTACAACGTGGTGACCGATGGCCTGGTCACCACGTCGCGCGGCCCCGGCACCAGCGCGGTGTTCGCGCTGGAGCTGGTGACCCTGCTGGTCGGGGCGCCCAAGGCACGCGAGTTGTCGCAAGCCATGCTTTTGTCCTGAAGCCTTCAGCAGGTGGCCGACAGCACCCGGTTGCGGCCGGCCTCCTTGGCGCGATAGAGCGCAGCATCGGTGCGCGAGACCAATTGGTCCAGATTTTCGCCCGGTTGCCACTGCGTCACGCCGCCACTGAGGGTGACCTTCAGCATGCCCTGGCTGGTCGGAACGGGAGTTCCAGCCAGTTCCTGTGCCAGCCGGTTGGCGACTTGCTGAGCGTTTTCCAGCCGGGTGTGAGGGAGCAGAGCGATGAATTCCTCGCCACCCCAGCGTGCGAAGAGGTCCGTCGCTCGCAGCACTGTCTGACAGATGTGCACGGTCTGGATCAGGACTTCGTCGCCAATGCCGTGTCCCCAGCGATCATTGATGGTCTTGAAGTGGTCGATGTCCAGCATCAGCAGTGACAGCGCTTCTTCGTATCGTGTCGCGCGTGCGATCGCGGATTCCGCCAGATCGCGGAAATGGCGGCGGTTGGATAGGCCCGTGAGCGTATCCTGCTGGGCCAGGCGCAACAATTCGCGTTCGGCCACGCGCCAGCGTGTGATGTGGTGGTCGATGCCGATGATCACCGGCACGCCGTCGAAATAGGAGCTGAGCCGTTTGGTGACGATGCGGAATACTTCCTCATCGGTGCCGACGCGGACGGTGTGTTCTTCCTTGATGACCTCTCCACCGTCCAGGACCGTCCTGTCTTCACTCAAGGCGTTCAGGCGGTCTTCTTCCCGCCCCCAGAGCATGATCCTCGGGTTGTTGAGTACCTCTCCACGCGCTCTGCGATGGAATTGGAGGAAGGCTTCATTGACCATCACATAGTGGTTGTCCGCTTTCTTGACGTACACCGGGTCGGGAATCACGTCGATCAGTCGTTGCACGAAGGCCTGGGTGCGCTCGCGCAGGTTGACCTCGCGATCAAGCGCGGCCTTGAGTTCGCGCTCGGCCAGACGCCATTTGGTGGTATGGCGGTCCACGCCGATCACTACCGGTTCGCCATCCACATAGGCACTGCGCCGCTTGGTGACGATTCGGAAGATCTCTTCACCCGTGGCGCGGCGGATGGTGTGCTCTTCCTTGAAGACTTCGCTGCCGCCGAGTACGGCCTGATCTTCGGCGTTGGATAGCTGCTGGGACTCTTCCGAGAGGTGCGGAAAATAGGCCGGATCGTCGAGCAGTGCCTGCCGGCTGCGTGCCTGGTACTCGGCGAATGCGTCGTTGATGATCAGATATCGGCCGTCGGCACGTTTGACGTAGACCGGATCGGGAATCACGTCGATCAGGCGCTGGATGAATTCTTCCGTACGCTCCCGCAGCTTCACTTCGCGCGCCAGCGCCTCGCGGATCTCGCGCTCGGCCTGGCGCAGTTCGGTCAGATCAACCATCGTACCTACGATGACCGGCTCGCCGAGTGCGTTCAGGCAAGTGCTCTTGGTCGCGATACGGAAGCGTTCCTGGCCGGTGAGAGGATGCGGGCCATGTTCCTCGCGCCGGATGCGTTCGCCATCGATGACCCGGGCGTCCTCGTCGAGCATGACGCGCAGACCGGCAGAGCCTTCCTGGGAGCTGATCCCTGTCTGTTGCAGCAAGGTTTCGCGACTCGCGCCGTGCTCGTCGGCCATGGCCTGATTGACCGTTAGATAGCGGCTATGGGCATCCTTGACGTAGACGGGGTAGGGGAGCTGGTCGAGCACGCGCTGGACAAACTCCAGGCTCAGCCTGTGCTACTCGCGCTCGCGTGCCAGGGCTTCCTGGAGGTCCGCCTGCGCACGGCGGAGATCGGTGATGTCGAAGTTTGCGCCGATGATCACGGGGCGACCTTCGGCATCCAGGCATGCACCCTTGGTCACGATGCGATGGATGATGTCGTCGGTGACGGGGTGGGGCTTCTGGTCTTCCTTGTGGATACTGTGTCCAGACAGCACCTCGGCATCCTCGTGGGCCACCAGTGCTGCGGTCGCGCCATCGGGCGCCAGCTCGGTGGCCGTGCGGCCGAGGATCTCGCTGGCGGTCTGATTGCGCTGGCGGGCGAAGGCTTCGTTGATGAAGACGTAATGCCCCTGTGCATCCTTGATGTAGACCGGCTCCGGGATCACGTTCAGCAGGCGCTGGACGAAATTGACCGTATTGATGGCGATCTCGGTCTGCCGGTCCAGCGCTTGCTGCAGGCGTGTCTCCGTATGCCTGACCTGACTGATGTCGAAGCTGGCGCCGACGATCACGCGCTGGCCGTCCAGCCACAGGCTGCTGCGTTTGGAAATCAGCCGCAGACATTCATCACCGCTGTAGGCGTTGCGGGTGAGATCCTCGTTGTAGACGATCTGGCCGGCCAGCACGGCTTCGTCCTCTGCCTGCACGAAGCGTGCGGTGTCTTCGTCAGGCGCCAGTTCGAACGCCGTGCGTCCCAGGATCTGCTCGGGCGATTGCTGGCGTTGTCGCGTAAAGGCCGTGTTTACCATGAGATAGCGGCCTTGCGCGTCCTTCAGATAGGCCGGTTCCGGAATGACCTCAAGCAAGGTTTGTATCAGGGCTTCACTGGTAGCCCGCTGATTCCTGCCGTGATGGTAGGCTCGCCACCAGGCATGGAGTGGCAGTGGCAAGGCCGCACCGGCGACTGCCAGCGGGATCAACAGGCCTGCGTCCGCAAACCAGCTGCCCAGTGCCGCGGCGCCGATGGCGATCACAATGCTGCCGACCATGATGCTTCCGGGGTGTGCCAAACCTGGGTCTCCTTCCAGAGTGGCGTTTTTTGCGGCAGCATCCAGCGGTCACCCGCGCATGCTGCTCGCTTGTGCGCGTCTCGTGACTATCACCGTCTACGGCTGCGGCAGCAATAGGCTTGAATCGGTCGTCTGCGGATGCTGGTGATCGGCGTGAAGCCTTGGCACAATGCGCGCGCCCTGCCGTGGTCGCTCGCCACCGGGTACCCGTTCCGGAATTATCCTGTCCTGGAGGTCACGCTTGCGCAACGAACCCCGCTCTGGCGACCAGTGGTGGTCGCGTTTCATGTCCGTGCTCTGCAAGCAGTTCTGGCTCAAGAGTCTGGGAACCATGGGGTTCACCGCTGCGTTCTTCGTGGCCTACATCTACCTGCTGAAGAATCCTGCCTATCCCGTGACCGAGGTGCCGCTGACCTGGCTGGACAGGGTCGTGCCGTTCAGCCCCCTGGCGCTGGTGCCCTACTTGTCGTTATGGGCCTATGTTTCCCTACCGCCGCTCTTCTTGGTCAACGCAAGCGAACTGATCAGCTATGGTTTGAGAATTGGGGCGGTTTGCCTGCTTGGGCTGTTGATCTTCCATTTCTGGCCGACTGCGGTGCCGCCTGCCGACATTGACTGGGCGCGCTATCCCGGCGTGGCGTTCCTCAAGGGGGTAGATGCTGCAGGTAATGCCTGTCCTTCACTGCATGTGGCCACGGCTGTTTTTTCTGCCGTCTGGCTGCAGCGACTGTTGTGCGAAAGTGGGGCACCACGCTATCTGGTCTGGGTAAACCTGCTCTGGTGCGGGCTGATCGTGTGGTCCACGCTGGCCACGCGTCAGCATGTGGCGTTGGATGCTTACGGCGGGGCATTGCTTGGAGGGGCTGGGGCATGGCTCTCCTTGCTGCGCCGCAGGCTGGCCCCGAGCGCCGTCTGAAAGCCAGGAGAAGCTGTCAACCCGATGCGGATTGCCGCGTTAATTGCTGCACGGAGACCCCGATCAAGGGGCGACTAAACTAAGGATGAGACCATGGGTAAGATCTGCGACGAAACCTATTCCGAGTTCCTGGAATCGATCAAGGCCGCCGGCATCGAAATCACCAACGAACTTGCATTGCGTGAGCGGCTGGCTGAAACACAGCGCTGGCGCTTTGCCTTCATGACCCTGGCCCTGCATGGCAGGCCACTCGGGATCAGCTTCCAGGAGCGTACTGGCGAGCGCGATCTGGATCAGATCAATGGCGCATTTGCCCGCTATCAGTTCCCTGCGGACTCTGGGTCCCTGTTTGCCGCGCGCCTCGGCGCCGTTCAGTAAGTCCTGGCCTTCCCCTTAAAAAAGGCGCTGTCGGAGTTAGCTGTTGCAGGTTCTAAACTGAAAGCATGAATGGGACAG
>NZ_MDUX01000085.1 GCF_014736495.1 Candidatus Dactylopiibacterium carminicum | reverse complement strand
TGAAAAACAGTATTTCATGAAGCTCGGGGCTGTCTAGGAAACCCGGGGCGATTCACTCTTCCATGACTGCCGTTTCATGCACGCCCTGCACATGCAGCCAGATCCAGCGGTGCTGCCGGGAATACTGGCGCGAGGCGGCGAGTGTGGAAAAGTGGACCTCGCGCTGACCATCGCCGTCGTAATCGAACAACGAGAAACTGGCCTGATCCAGCGGTTTGTCGCCGATGTGCACGATGCTGCCCGGCGGCAGGCCCGCCTTGCGGGCATAGGAATTACGGGTTTTCGCGCTGCTGCGAGAAGGGCGTTTGCGCATGACTTCGTCCTGATTGTGTTGCTCCGCAAGAGCCGGCAGAGCATGAGGCCGGCGTTGTCTGGCGGAGTGAGGGCATCGAAAAACCATTGCCCTTCAATGGGATTTCACCGTCCGGTTTCGCTGCGGCGCAATAGTAAAGCCATCTCCTGAAAGCCGGCCGGGCGCAGTATCATGGCCCCCTTTCGGCCCGAGAGGCAGAAAGAAAAGCGCGGTATTTGCGTGGCGGGGAGCGGGCACCGGCAGGGCGCCTCCGGATGTTCCGATTCCGGATCGCTTTCCCGGGAAATCCCGGGCCCACGCAGTCCTTCGGGGCTTGGGTGATCGTGGCCCGCCGCAGCGCACCGGGGCAGATCTGTATGTCACCGGTCGCCATCGCCGGAGGCCCGGTTGTCCGGGGGAGCCTCTGGCAAAGATGAGGGACACACAGGCCTTGCCACGCTGGCAGCCAGGTGGATGGGACAGCCTGCAGGGCGCCTGGCAAGGTGAATGGGTTTTATTTTCTATCCAGATAGAGATGAATGGAGAACAGCGAATGTCACTGCTCATAGGGGTGCCTCGGGAGGTCTTTGCAGGGGAGAAGCGTGTCGCGACCGTGCCGGAGGTCGTGGAAAAGCTGATCAAACTGGGGTTCAGGGTTGTCGTCGAGACCGGCGCGGGTGCCGCTGCCAACTGTGATGACGATACCTACCGTGCCGTCGGCGCCGAGATCGCCGAGCGCGCGGCGAAGCTGTGGGCGAGTGCTGATATCGTCTTCAAGGTCCGTGCCCCGAGCGACGAGGAAGTCGCCTCGATGCGCGAGGGCTGCACGCTCATTTCCTTCATCTGGCCCGCCCAGAATCCCGAGCTGATGCAGAAGCTTGCGGCCCGCAAGGTGACCGTGCTGGCCATGGATGCGCTGCCTCGTCAGCTCTCCCGGGCGCAGAAGATGGATGCGCTGACTTCTCAGGCCGGCGTGGCGGGTTACCGTGCCGTGATCGAAGCCGCCAATGCCTTTGGCCGCTTCTTCAACGGCCAGATCACTGCCGCGGGCAAGGTGCCGCCGGCCAAGGTCTTCATCGCCGGTGCCGGTGTGGCGGGTCTGGCTGCCATCGGCGCGGCTGCAGGGCTGGGCGCTGTGGTGCGCGCCAACGACACTCGCGCCGAGGTGGCCGATCAGGTCAAGTCGCTCGGCGGCGAATTCGTCAAGGTCGATTACGAGGAAGAAGGTTCGGGCGGTGGCGGTTACGCCAAAGTCATGTCCGAAGGCTTCCAGCAGGCACAGCGCGAAATGTATGCGCGCGAAGCCAAACAGGCCGACATCATCATCACCACCGCGCTGATTCCGGGCAAGCCGGCGCCCAAGCTCATCACTGCCGAGATGGTGCAGTCGATGAAGCCTGGCAGCGTGATCGTCGACATGGCCGCCGAGCAGGGTGGTAACTGTGAGCTGACCGTGCCGGGTGAGGCCGTGGTGCGCCATGGCGTGACCATCGTCGGTTACACCGATCTGGTGAGCCGGTTGGCCAAGCAATCCTCGACGCTGTACGCGACCAACCTGTTCCGCCTGACAGAAGAGCTGTGCAAGACCAAGGATGGCAAGATCGACGTCAACTTCGAAGATGATGCGATCCGTGGCCTTACCGTGATCAAGGATGGCGAAATCACCTGGCCGGCGCCGGCGCCCAAGCTGCCCGCCGTCGCTGCCAAGCCTGCCGCCGCGCCTGTGCCGGTTGCCAAGAAGGCCCATGGTCATGGCGAGCCGAGCGGTCCGATGGCTGCCAAGACGATGGCAATCATCTTCGGTGTGGCCGCCGTGCTGTTCTGGCTGATCGGCGCCTACGCTCCGGCCGCCTTCCTCGGCCACTTCACGGTGTTCGTGCTGGCCTGCTTCATCGGTTACATGGTGGTCTGGAATGTGAAGCCGGCGTTGCATACGCCGCTGATGAGCGTGACCAACGCGGTCAGCAGCATCATCGCCATCGGTGCACTGGTGCAGATCGCGCCACCGGAGGCCGGCAGCATCGTGCGCCCGGATGAAGTCATCCGCTGGTTCGCGCTCGGCGCCATCGTGCTGGCCACGATCAACATGTTCGGCGGCTTCGCCGTCACCCAGCGCATGCTGGAAATGTTCCGTAAGTAAGGGAGAAGAAAAACATGTCTGCAAGTCTGGCTTCGGTCTCCTACCTCGGGGCAGCCATCCTGTTCATCCTCTGTCTGGGCGGACTTTCCAACCAGGAAACCGCGCGTCGCGGCAACTTCTACGGCGTGCTCGGCATGACCATCGCGGTGCTCGCCACGGTGTTCGGCCCGCGTGTGGCTGCGGCAGGCCTGCCGTGGATCATCGGCGCGATGGTCGTCGGTGGTGCCGTGGGGCTCTATCTGGCCCGCGTCGTCAAGATGACGCAGATGCCCGAACTGGTCGCCTTCATGCATAGCCTTGTCGGCCTGGCCGCGTGCCTGGTCGGTTTTGCGAGCTATATCGACACTTCCATCGCCTATACCGGTGCTGAAAAGGCTATCCACGAGATCGAGATCTATGTCGGCATCCTGATCGGCGCGGTGACGTTCTCGGGTTCCGTCGTGGCGTTCGGCAAGCTCTCCGGCAAGATCGGCGGCAAGCCGCTGCTGCTGCCGGGCCGCCATCTGATCAACCTGTTCGGTCTGCTGGTGGTGCTCTACTACGGCTACGCCTTCCTGCAGGTCGATTCGATTTCGGCCGGCATGGTCCCGCTGATGGTGATGACGGTGATCTCGCTGTTCTTCGGCGTCCACATGGTCATGGCCATCGGTGGTGCTGACATGCCGGTCGTGGTGTCCATGCTCAACAGCTATTCGGGCTGGGCTGCCGCCGCCACGGGCTTCATGCTGAGCAATGACCTGCTGATCGTGACGGGCGCACTGGTCGGCTCCTCCGGCGCGATCCTGTCGTACATCATGTGCAACGCGATGAACCGCAATTTCATCAGCGTGATCGCCGGTGGCTTCGGCTCCGACGGTGGTGCGCCGAAAGCTGCTGCCAGTGGCGCCGTGCAGCCGGCCGGGGAAGTGACGCCGGTTTCCTCCGTCGAAACGGCCGAACTGCTGCGCGAAGCCAAGAGCGTCATCATCGTGCCGGGCTATGGCATGGCGGTCGCCCAGGCTCAGCACACCGTCTTCGAGATCACCAGCCACCTGCGCGCCAAGGGTGTGAATGTGCGCTTCGCGATCCACCCGGTCGCCGGCCGCATGCCGGGCCACATGAACGTGCTGCTGGCCGAAGCCAAGGTGCCGTACGACATCGTGATGGAGATGGATGAGATCAACGATGACTTCCCGGATACCGACGTGGTCATGGTGATCGGCGCCAACGACATCGTGAACCCGGCAGCCCAGGAAGACCCGGCCAGCCCGATCGCCGGCATGCCGGTGCTGGAAGTGTGGAAGGCCAAGACCTCCATCGTGATGAAGCGCTCGATGGCTTCCGGCTACGCCGGCGTGGACAATCCGCTCTTCTACAAGGACAACAACCGCATGCTGTTCGGTGACGCCAAGAAGATGCTTGACGAGGTGCTGGTAGCGTTGAAAGCCTGACGAGCCATCCATCCGTTCTGTACTGGAAAGCCGGCTTTGTGCCGGCTTTCTGCTTTTTGAGGAGAGGGCAGGGGCTGTATAGTTTTTTCCCATCGCTAATCCGCCGCACGGGAGAGCCAGACCATGACGCTCCGTATCGCTGTCGCGCAGCTCAATTGCACCGTGGGTGATTTGCCGGGCAACGTTGCCTTGATTCTCGGTGCCGTCCGTGAGGCGAGGGCCAGAGGCGCGCATCTGCTGCTCACCCCCGAACTCTCGTTGTGCGGCTATCCACCGGAGGATCTGCTGCTGCGCGAGGATTTCTACCTTGCCTGCGAGTGTGAGCTGCTGGCACTGGCGGAGGCCGCGCACGGCATCGACCTGATCGTGGGGCATCCGCTGCATGCCGACGGCGAAGCCTGGAATGCCGCCTCGCTATTGCGTGACGGCCGGGTGGTGGCGAGCTACCGCAAGAACCGTCTGCCCAATTACGAAGTCTTCGACGAGCGCCGTTATTTCGCCGCCGGCAGCGCCCCTTGCGTGATCAAGGTGCAGGGGGTACGCGTGGGCATCAACATCTGTGCGGATGTCTGGGGGCCGGATAGCGTGCTGGCCGCTGCGGACGCTGGCGCCGAACTGCTGCTGGTACTCAACGCTTCGCCCTTTCACATGGGAAAGCACCAGCAGCGTCGTGAGGTGATCGGCGAGCGCGTGCGCGAATCCGGTCTGCCGGTGCTCTATTGCAACCTTGTGGGCGGGCAGGATGAGCTGGTATTCGATGGAGGCTCCTTTGCGCTGGATGATGAGGGCTCTCTCAGCTTCCAGGCACCGGCCTTCGAGGCACGCGTGGACGTGCTCGATTTTGCCGATGGCCGTTTTTCCAGCGAGGTCTGCGTTCCGCGTGGCAGCGTGGAGGCAGAAGTGTACGAAGCCTTGAAGCTGGGCGTGCGGGATTATCTCGACAAGAATCGTTTTCCCGGCGCCATCATCGGCCTTTCCGGTGGCGTGGATTCCGCGCTTACCCTGGCCATTGCGGTGGATGCGCTGGGCGCCGACCGCGTCCGTGCGGTGATGATGCCATCGCCCTATACCGCGCAGATGAGTCTGGACGACTCACGCGAAATGGTGCGTCTGCTGGGGGTGCGCTATGACGAGCTGGTAATCGAGCCTGCCATGCACACCTTCGCGCGGATGCTCACACCCTTGTTCGAGGGAAGACCGGAGGACACCACCGAGGAGAATCTGCAGGCGCGCATTCGTGGCATGAGCCTGATGGCACTCTCCAACAAGTTCGGCAGCATCGTGCTCACCACCGGCAACAAGAGCGAGATGGCGGTCGGCTACGCCACGCTGTATGGCGACATGGCCGGCGGTTTCGCGGTCATCAAGGACATTCTCAAGACCTTCGTCTACCGCCTGTGCGCGTATCGCAACGGCCTCTCGCGCGTGATCCCCGGGAACATCCTGACGCGTGCGCCCTCGGCCGAACTCAAGCCCGGCCAGACCGACCAGGACTCCCTGCCGCCCTACGAGGTGCTGGATGCCATCATCGCAGCCTACATGGAACACAACGAGAGTCCGCACGAGATCATCGCCGCCGGCCACTCCGAGGCCGACGTGCGCCGCGTGATCGGTCTGCTTCGCCGCAACGAATACAAACGCCGGCAGGCTCCGGTGGGCATCCGGGTCACACAGCGTGGTTTCGGGCGTGACTGGCGTTGCCCGATCACGAACGCCTACTAAGACAGCTTTTAGCCTGGCCGATCCGGGCCGTAAACAAGGGCATGGCGGCGGGGCGTCCGTCATACCCGGGCGGGAGCCGCCCGAAGACGGGATCAGGGCCTGCACTATCCTGATACGCAGCGTGAAGTGACTGCCACCACGGAGGAACATGCATGAAGTGGATGTTGCGTCATCGACTGACTGTGGCAGTGGTGCTCGTCATCCTGGTCATTGATGCGGGGCTGATGGCCCTGCGCGAGCAGCGGCGCGAGGAATTGCTGAATCAGGGCGTGCTGCGCATGCAACTGGCTTCAGGCGTGACCGTCGAGCGGCTGGACTGGTTGATCGAAGCGCAGAAGAACGTGCTTTTCGGGCTGGCCGACACCCTGCGGGCCAGCGGGCTGCCCAAGGCGCCGAATGTTTCCATCTACCACTTGCTGCAACGCCGTCAGGCCGCCTCCAAGGGCGTTGCCTGGCTGGCCCTGCACGGCCCTGACGGACGCCTGCTCGGGCGCTCCGGGTCATGGCCGGTCCCGACGCAGTGCAGCGAGCCGCCGGATTACTTCAAGGACCAGCTGAGTCTGAAGAGTCAGGGGCTGATTTTTGGCGAACCGGAGCGCGACTGTCTGACTGGCGTGGAGTTCGTATCGATCACGCTTGCCGTGCGCAGCGAGCTCAACGAATTTTTGGGCGTGCTGGTGGCCGCGATTCGGCCAGCCGAAATCGCAACCCTGATTGCCGAAACCGCCTTGCCTGACGGTTTTGATCTGCATCTGCTCAATGGGCAGGGGCAGGAAATCCTCTGTTACAACAGCGATGGTCCATGCAGCGTACCGAAGAGTGTCGCGATGGGCAGCGCCCACGCCTTGCCGCAAGGCGGGCGTTTCGGCGATCCGCGCCTCGACGCGCGCGTGGGGTTTGTGCTGGCTTCGCCGCATCATCCCTACCGCGTCGTCGTGTGTGCGGCAAATGAGCGCTTGCTGACTGCCTGGCGAGCCGAACACCACCTCTACCTGCTGATCGGGGGGGCCAGCAACATTGCCCTGGTTCTGCTGGTGGTGATCACGTTGCGCCATGTCCGACGGCGCCGTGAGGCGCTGACCGCCCTGGCCGAGGCCAACTATCACCTGAAGGCACGCGTAGCGCTGCGGACAGGCGCTCTGGAGCGTAGCAAGGCGCAGGCGCGCATCTTCATGAATGCCGCCCGCGACGCCATTCTGGTGGCGGATGCGGATGAGCGCATCCTCGAATACAACCATGCAGCCGAGCGCCTGTACGGCTATTCGCGCGCAGAAGTGCTCGGCAGAAAGCTCGGCATGCTCGTTGCGGACGGCGATAGCCGGCAGGATATCGCCCGGATTCATGCCAGTTTCAACGAGCAGGGAAGTTCGGCCATATCCCGTCTGGAAATGTATGCGCGCCACAAGATGGTTACTCGATCCCGGTCGAGGTCAGCATCGGCAGCGAGCTTGCCGCAGGTGGGCGCCTGTTTGTCGGCGTGGTGCGAGATATCAGCGAGCAGAAGCGTACGGAGGCAGAGCTGCGCCTGCCGCTTACCGGGCTGCTGAACCGGCGTGCCTTCAACGACGAAGCTTCGCGCCTGACGGGACTGACGCTACGCCATCAGCGTTCCCTGGGGGTGCTCGTCCTCGATGTGGATCATTTCAAACGCGTCAACGATACCCACGGGCATGCCGTGGGCGACGAAGTCTTGCGGCAGCTGGCCCGTACCGTCAGCGGGGAGCTGCGCGATACGGACCTGCTGGCACGCCTGGGCGGGGAAGAGTTCTGCGTGCTGATGCCGGAAACGGGTAGCGATGGCCTGAAGCGGCTGGCGAACCGCCTGCTGGAGGCTGTGCGTGCCATGGTGGTCAGATTGCCTGACGTTTCCCTGCAGATCACCGTGAGCATCGGTGGCGCCAATCTGCGCGACCCGCCCGACACCTTCAAGCAGGCTTTGCTGCGCGCGGACGAAGCGCTGTACACAGCCAAGGGCGAAGGACGGAACCGGGTATTGATCCACGGCGAGGCTTGAGCCTCCGTACATCGTTTGTTGCATACGGATATTTCCAATTGACCGCAGAGGAAGTTCGTCTGCGGAAATGGCTCTCTGATCCATCGCAAACGTCATCTTGCCGTCCATCCGACAGCAGATAAACCTGCCCGTTCAGGCGTGTTAAAAAATGTATATTTTTGTTGGTTTGAATTAGCATGATGCGAGTTGATTATGCCGATCAAATTAGCGTGTGACGCCAATCCATTCCTGGATCAACGGCAGCGCAGCATCCGAAAGATTGTCGGAAATGGAGCAAGGCAGGTCCATGCGTGCGATCGAGCACGCATTGTCGAACGCGGCGCGGCGTGATGGCGGCTCATCGCATGGAAGCCGCCGTCGCATCCTCCTGATTCATCAGAACTTCCCCGGCCAATTCCGGCACCTTGCCCGCCATCTGGCCACTCGCCCCGATGTCGAAGTCATCGGGCTCGGACGTGATACGGCGCCGGGCCTGGACGGATTCCCCTGGTTCAAATACCGGCTCCATCGCACGGTCAAGGCTGAAACCCACCCCTACCTGCGCCAGATGGAGGCCGCCGTGCTCCACGGCCAGGCGGTTGCCCGCGCCATGGCCGCTCTCAAGCGCAAGGGCTTCGTGCCCGATGTCATCCTCGCGCACCCGGGCTGGGGCGAAACGCTCTATGCAAAAGAGATCTTCCCGGCGGCACGGTTGATCCATTTCTGTGAGTGGTACTACAGCACAACCGGCGCCGACTTCGGCTTTGACCCCGAATTCCCGCCTGACCTCGACGATCGTCTGCGCATCACTACCTGGAACGCGCTGCATCTGCTGAACCTGCAGCACTGCGACGCGGCCATCGCCCCCACCCGCTGGCAGAAGAGCCGCTTCCCCGCCGAGTACCAGCCCAGGATCCAGGTCATCCATGAAGGCATCGACACCGAAAACCTCGGCCCCGATCCTGACGCCACACTGGTGCTCTCTCGCCGTCATTCCGACCTCCGACAAGCTCAGAGCCTGCCCCGGGCGCGATCCGGGGACAGGCCGGGCTCTGCCCAAGCCGGAATTCAGAGACTTCTTTCCCTGAAGGAAACGAAAGCCGAGAGGACGTGAGCCTCATCCTCAAGGCCGGCGACCCCATCATCACCTACGTCGCCCGCAATCTCGAACCCTACCGCGGCTTCCACCAGTTCATGCGCGCCCTGCCAGCCGTACTCAAGGCACACCCGGCAGCGCAGGTGCTCATCGTCGGCGGCGACGAGCGCAGCTACGGCAGCCTGCCCACGGATGCCCCCAACTGGCGTGAAAGCATGCTGCGCGAACTGACCTTCCCTTCTCCCTTGGAGAGAGAGGGGCCAGGGGAGAGGGGGCGGCTTCCTGCCGACTGGCCAACCCGCATCCACTTCCTCGGCAAGCTCCCCTACGAAACCTACAAGAAAGTCCTACAGGTCTCGGCGCTGCACGTCTATCTCACCTATCCCTTCGTCCTCTCCTGGTCGCTGCTCGAAGCGATGGTCACAGGCTGCCGCATCCTCGCCAGTGACACCGCACCGGTGAGGGAAGTCATTCGGGATGGGGAGAACGGCGAACTGGTGGCTTTTTTCGATGTGCCTGGCATCAGTCGCGGGATTCTGGATGCACTGAATGACACGGAGCGAGGCGGGAAATTACGACGCCGTGCGCAGGAAACAGCGCAGGCCTATGGGCTGGCGGCGGGCCTGCAGGCCTATGCGCAATTGCTTGGTTTGAACAATGAATCGATTAATAAAAGTTGAATCGCCCCCGGTTCACTAGACACTTCGAAGCCTTAAGCTGGCAACCAAGTGG
>NZ_MDUX01000084.1 GCF_014736495.1 Candidatus Dactylopiibacterium carminicum | reverse complement strand
ATGCTCACATCCAGTCGCCCGGCAACGTCCGCAACGCTATGTCCGCGATCGGTCACTTGCTTGACCGCTTCAATCTTGAACTCTTCCGTGTATCGCTTGCTACTCATAGACACCTCCACTTGGTTGCCAGCTTAAGGCTTCGAAGTGTCTAGTGAACCGGGGGCGATTCATACAGGGTGATGAGAGGGCAAGCAATTACCCTCGTCTAAAGTCTTGTGATTCCAGTGGTCACCGGTTCGAACCCGGTATGTCGCCCCACCCAATAGAACAGCCCTGTGAGTGATCACAGGGCTGTTTGCTTTTCTGCCCGGGCTTCGGCTCAGGCCGTAGATGTGCGATTGCTCGCCTCCATTACCTTGATGAGGTCGAAAAGCGTCTGGTTCACAGGCGTGGGTACGCCATAGCGCTGTCCAAGCGCAATCACTGCGCCGCCGAAGATGTCCACCTCGGTTTCGCGCCCGGCCTCGATATCCTGCAGCATCGAAGTCTTGGCGCCTGGGGCGAGGGCGTCGATGATGCGCATGGCGCGATCCAGGTCTTCCTGTGTCAGGCCAATGCCTGCCGTTTGCGATAGGGCGACGACTTCCCGCATAGCCGTCAGAGTGACTGCCCGTGCATGGGCGTCATGATGGAAGGTGGAAAAAGGCGCGCGCAGTACAGCGGAGGTCTGGTTGACGCCTACGTTCAGCATGAACTTGGCCCAATGTGCGCGCAGCATGTCGGCGGGAATCTCGTGCGGAATGTCCGCCTGGTGGAAGAGTGCGGAAATCGCCTGCACGCGTTCGGAGTGCCGGGTGTTGTCCTGCTCGCCGAATACCACCCTGCCGATGTCGTGATACGTCACCGCGTGCCCCTCGCGGACGGCATCCATGTACACGTGGGTAGAGCACATGCTCGTGGCCGATGGCTTTACCGATGATTTCTTCGCTGGTGATGCCGTTCATCAAGGAAATCACGCTGGTGTGCGGGCCGATGAAGCCGCGCAGATCTTCCAGCGCCTGTGGCAGCTGACGTGCCTTGACCGCAACGAAAAGCAGATCTGCCGGCATGTCCGCGTTGCCCGGGCTCACAAACCTGAAGTCATACGGTCTGCCATTGACCACGGGCGGATTGGCCTGGAACGCGGCGATGCGACGCTTGTCGGCGATGATCCTCACCAGAGCAGGATCGAGGTCTTGCAGGCGGGCGGCGTATTTCAGCCCGATGGCGCCAAGGCCGATGAAATGGATGCGTTGCAGATCGGTGCTCATGCGGACAGATCCTGGAATTCGACGTTCAGAAAGCGAAGCCGGGGCGCCGGGAGCACGCCTGCTCCCGGTGGCTGGAGTCCGGGTCGCCGGTATCAGACCAGCGGTTCAAGCTTGGTCACGCTCAGTGCCGCACGACCTTCGAGTGCTTTCGCCAGCGCCAGGAATGCCGGCGCCTGGACGTGCTGTGTCAATGCGGCTTCGTCGCTCCAGCGTTCCACCATCACGAAGTTGTCTGGTTGTGCCAGGTCGCGATGCAGGGTGTATTGCTCGCAGCCCGCTTCCTTGCGGACCAGCGGCACGGCAATGCGCAGCGCGGCTTCAACGGCTTCCCTGTGTTGCGGGGCTGCGGTGATCGTGGCGATTACGGCAACGGGGGAACTCATGGGCTGACTTCTTGTGTGATGGTCATGTGACGGCTTCTGGCCGCCGACATGATGTGACGGGGAGGCCCCATTTTACGTTCCTGTAGGGTGCGGCCTCTTGATCCAGGGCGTTGGTAATTGGTGTTGACGGGTATTCGCACTTGCTTGATGCAGCAAATATACGGATCATATATGTTCCGTATAAAAGGAGCCCTCACATGGGTATCGTCAAGATTTCCGAGCAGATGCATGAGGCTTTGCGCCATGCCAGCGGGGCGTTGAGCCGTTCGATCAATGCACAGGCAGAGCACTGGTTGCGTGTCGGCATGCTGGCCGAGCTGAATCCCACGCTGAACTACAGCGAGATCTGCCGTCTGCTGCTCGAGCAGGAGAGTGCGCCTACCGCGGATGTGGGCCGGGATGAATTCGGGAAGGTGGCGTGATGCTCAAGCATAGACAGGTGCCGATCCGCTCGGCAGAAGAGGTCGCGATGGCCCGCCATGCGGGGGGGCTGGCTGCGCAGGTGCTGCGCATGATTGCGGAGCATGTACGCCCAGGGGTGACCACGGATGAACTGGATCGCCTGTGCCACGACCATATCGTCAATGTGCTGGGTGCGATTCCGGCCAACATCGGCTATCACGGCTATGAGAAGATGATCTGCGCTTCGGTGAATCACGTGGTCTGCCACGGCATCCCGTCCGGCAAGCGCTTGCATCAGGGGGACATCGTGAACATCGATGTGGCGCTGATCAAGGATGGCTGGTTCGGCGATTGCAGCCGCATGTATTTCGCCGGTGAGCCCAGCGTGCTGGCCAGGCGCCTGGTCCGCACGACCTACGAGGCGATGTGTGCCGGTATCCGGACGGTGAAACCGGGTAATACGCTGGGAGACGTCGGCCATGCGATCCAGACCGTGGCGCACCGGCAGGGATTCAGCGTGGTGCGTGAATACTGCGGGCATGGCATCGGGGATGTGTATCACGATGAGCCGCAGGTGCTGCATTACGGGCGCCCGGGAGAGGGGCTGCGCCTGGTACCCGGCATGGTCTTCACCATCGAGCCGATGATCAATGCCGGCAAAGCGGCGACCAGCACGTTGCCGGATGGCTGGACGGTGGTGACGCGGGATCGCTCGCTTTCCGCGCAATGGGAACACATGGTGGCCGTCACCGAAACCGGCTTCGAGGTGCTCACCGGCTGGCCGGATGGCTACGGAGATTATCCGGCCATCGAGCAGGCCGAGGTGCTTTCAGACGCCTGATTCGGCTGCCAGCACGGGCGAGCCCCAGGCCCGCCCGTGCTGAAAACCATCAATGTGCTCCGTCAGGGCGCGAAGGCAAAGGCCAGTACGTGGCGGGCGCCGTGCTGCAGCATGTCGTAGTGATCACTGCCGGGCAGATCGAATGTCGTGACCTGCGTGCCGGGTTTTTCCTGCAGCAACTGCGCGAAGCGGTGGACATTGTCGACCATGGTGCGCACCTGCAGCTGTTCACGGATATTTGCCGAGGCGAACTGCTCGGGATATTGCTCGTCACGACCGACGGTGATGGTCACCCGGACGGGCGCCGCTGCGAAATCCAGGGCTTTCAAGCGTTGCGGCAGCGCCTTGATGGTCTGGTGATCGGCAAACCAGAGCGACGGGCTGGCAGCCCAGTAACGCTGGAAATACTGCGGCTGGGTGCTCAGTGTGTGCAAGGTGAACAGGGCGCCGTAAGAGAAGCCGAACAGCGTGTGCCGTTGCGGGTCCATCGGGAAATATTCCGCCAGCAGTGGGCGAAGTTCTTCCGTGAGGAAGGCGAGGAAGGCTTCGGCACCGCCATGGCGGGGAGAGAGAAGGTCTCCCGTGGGGGCTTGCGGTTCAGGGGTGTAGTCCAGCGCACGAGCATCCACGTTGAAGGGTTCGCCGCTGGCGTAGCCGACAGCAACGATCAGTCCATCGCGTACCTGGCCGGCCGCGCGTTCACGCCAGGCATCGGCAACACGTGTCTGCTCGCGAGGCTGGCGCGGGCGGAAAGCTTCCATCGTCGGGAAACTGGCCAGCCCGTCGAGTGCCCACAGGACCGGATAGCCCGCCTTGGGCGCCGCGGAGAAGGGGATGCCCAGCAATACACGATAGCGTTGCCCGGTATGCCTGGATTCGATCTCGAAACTGGCACTTCGTGCCAGCTGGGCCGGGGACCATTCGGCAGGCAGCCGGGACAGGAAGCTGGGACCTTCGGCGTGGGCGATGGGCATGAGCAGGAACAGGGAAAGCAGCAGCAGGATTCTTTGTAGCGAAGGCATGGTGATTCTCGTCTCAGGCGTCTGTCCAGGAAATCCGGAGTTCCGGGTTGCGGGCCATCAGCGCCAGATGATGATCGACGATGCGGATCACCTGGGCCAGTTTTTCCTTCGAATCGGCACTGCACTGCAGTCGCAGGAGATCGCCTTCACGCTGGATTTCGCAATTGCCCGCCGGAAACTGTACGCGGGAATTCGAGTCGTCGAATTCGACCGGGACCTTGAGCGCGAAATGCTTGCTGAGCTTGTAGAGCACCTTGTCGGCGTTGGGCAGCGTGACGCTGCTGTGTTGAGGATACTGGGACACGGGCATCCTCTCGGGGCAGAAACGGAAAAAGGGGGAGCTTGCGCTCCCCCCGTGATTATCGCGCGTGACGTAGCTGGTTATCAGAAATCCGCAGTCACCGAGATGTAGTAACGACGGCTTTCCTCGTTGTAATCGTTGCTGCTGTTGCGCTCGACACCGCTGTTGTCGATGTTGAGCACGCCGCCGCGCAGCGTGATCAGATTATCCACGCGATAGGCTGCGGAGAGGTCGAAAGTCGCATAGTCCACCTTCTTGATGCCCGCAGAGTTGGCCGTGGGGGCGGTGGTGTACTGGTTGCCATTGAAGCGGCCGTTGCCGGCCAGGCTCAGGCGAGGATTGATCTGCCAGTCGGCCGTCAGGTTGGCCACATGCATGGGGCGGTTGATCAGGGCCAGCGGAGTCGCGCCGCTGAAGTTCTTGGTGTCCGTGTAGGTATAGCTGGCACGCACGCCCACTTGAGCCGTGATCTGACCACGCAGGGATGTTTCCACGCCTTTGCTGCGGACGCGGGCGATGTTCTGATAGGCAAAGATCGGCCGACCATCATTGAGCCAGCCGACGAAGTTGGGATAGGCCGGAGCAAGCGTCGCGTTGTTGGTGCGGCTGGTGATGTCGATCATGTTCTTCAGATCGGTATGAAAGGCCATCACGCTGCCGCTCCACTTGCCATACTCGGCTTGAAAACCGATTTCCCGGCTAGTGGACGTCTCTGGTTCCAGATCCGCGTTGCCGATGATGTAACAACCGGTCGTAGCACTGCCGCACGAGACAGAACCCCACTGTGGGCTGTTCTG
Source organism: Candidatus Dactylopiibacterium carminicum (assembly GCF_014736495.1). Lineage (GTDB taxonomy): Bacteria > Pseudomonadota > Gammaproteobacteria > Burkholderiales > Rhodocyclaceae > Uliginosibacterium > Uliginosibacterium carminicum. The sequence continues at coordinate 5,067 of NZ_MDUX01000084.1, read as the reverse complement.
CAGAAGGGTTGGTGCGCGGAACGCTCGCGCTACGCCGCCTTTGAAAGTCAGGCCGGGGAGGGCGTGATATACCAGATAGGCACGCGGGCTATTGTTGCCGCCGAACTTTTCATGATTGTCGTAGCGGTTGCCGAGGGTCAGACGCAGTTGATCATTTAGTTCAAGTTCATCTTCAAGGAAGAACGCGTGCTGTTGCACCGAGATTTCGGGGTCACTCCCATAGCCTGGTGAGCCCGGGGCTCCTGAGAGCAACTTCGGATCGTTCAGGCGCTCGCGGCGGACGTCGCCTCCCAGCGTCACAATCTGCGAGAAACCGAAATTGACGGGGAGTACGAGCTTTCCGTCAAGTGCTTCGGAGTTGGCTTTGTTCGGGTTGGTTTCCCCGGTCACGGTCCCGGATTTGTTGCGTGTCTCGTCGGCGTAGAAATTCACTTCACTGCTGCCGAAGCTATAGCGGCCTTTATGGCCCAGCGAAACGGCTTCGCGTTTGAGCAGGAAATGGTCGTGATCGCGCAGGCTGTAGTCGTAACCCGTGGTGATCTCGTGATCCTTGGCGGGCGTCCAGTTCAGCTTGGCACTGCCGTAACGGTTCTCGCGACGTGGAATTCCTGACTGCCCGCTGGTGTTGACCGCCTTGTCGGCATCACGCTTGTCGTAGCCGCCGGACAGGCTCAGGCCCAGCGTGTCTGCCACCAGCGGGCCGCGCAGCGAGAAATTGGTCGACATGCCGCCACCGGCCTCACCATCCTCGGCGTGCACCAGTTCCTGTTTGACCGAGCCGGCCCAGGTTTTGCCGACCTTGCGCGTGATGATGTTGACCACACCGCCGATGGCGTCCGAGCCGTACAGTGAGGACATCGGGCCGCGCACCACCTCGATGCGTTCGATATCGGCGACCGGAATCCAGCCGAGATCGTAGTCGTTGCCGCGGAACATTGCGTTGGTGGAGTTCACGCGCTTGCCGTCGATCAGGATCAGCGTGTAGGCCGCACCCAGGCCGCGCAGTTGTACGGTGGGCACGCCGTTGCCGTTGCGGTTCAGGGTGACACCCTCGACGCCGCCGAGGATGCCTGCCACGTCATTGAGCGGTTTCTTCTCCAGATCCTCGCGTGTGACCACGGCGATGCTGGCTGGTGCGTCGCGTAGTTCCTGTTCGCGATTGGAGGCTGTGACGACGATGGTCTTGAGTTCAGTGGCGGTTTCTCCGGTGCTGCTCTGGGCCAGGGCGATACCGGAAAGCGGCATGGTGCACAGGGCGAGCAGGACGGGGAGGCGACGCTGTGGGAAAGGGAGCTTGGTATTCATGCGGCAGACTTCCACGGTGCTTAGGTTGATAATGAGAATCGTTGTTATTTAAAATCCTGCGAAAGTGTCGCACGGGTGTATCAAGAGATGTTTTGCGTGAGGGTGAAAGACTTATGCGCCAGCTAACGATGTGCAGCGACACCGCGGATCACCTGTCGCTGGGGCCGAAGATCCTTCGCCATGAGCTGTTGGCGGCGGGACGAACGACGGGGGATTACCGGTTCCTGGATGTGCGTGAGAGCACCGGGGATGCGGTCTTGCAGGGCGCTTTCGTGATGAGTGAGCTGGCTCCGGGCTTGGGGATCCACACGGCGGCCGTGACCGACCTGTGCAGCCAGCGCAGCGAATCCGAAGTGGAAGTCGGGATGAAGATCGTGATGGTGGTCGAAGGCATGACGGAGGTCAGCTACGGCCATAGGCATCTCACACTGGGGCCAGCAGGCGGGCGCTGCGCGGGTGCCATCCTTTCGATGCGGGAGCGTGCTGCCTTCTCGCGTCACTGGTGCCGCGGGCGCAGGGAACGCAAGCTGGTGATTTCGCTGTCACCGGAATGGCTGGCAAGCAATTTCGAGGGCGACGCGAGCAGCTACGCCGAACGCGTGCGCGAATTCACCGGGCAGCATCTCGCCATGGCGGAGTGGCAACCCTCGGCACGTGCACAATGGATGGCGCGCGAGGTGATTGCACCGCCTGGATTGCCGGCAGGGCTGTGTCGTACTTACCAGATGGCGCGGAGCCTGGATATCGTCATCGAGGCCTTGGGCGTGATCGGTAGCGGTGAGGCGCTGGTGACGGCGCAAGCACACCGTCAGATGCTGGGGCGACGCCTTTGCGAACTGTTGCAGACACCGGCTGCAACGAGTCTTTCGATGGGGGATATCGCGCGGCAGGTAGGCAGCAACCCGGTCACGCTGCAGCAGATCGCGCGCGAGGCATTAGGCATGACGGTGTTCGAATACCTGCGCGAGCAAGGGCTGCTGCGCGCCCGGGCCGCATTGGCACAAGGGCAGGCCGTGGCGGCTGCGGCCACTCTGGCTGGCTATGCCAGCCAGAGCAATTTCGCCACGGCGTTCAAGCGGCGGTTCGGTATCACCCCCCGTGGCGCGCGGCCCATCGTCGTGGGGTGATCCTTCTCAACGGGAGATGCCGTCGCTGCCTTCGGCCTTCATCAAGGTCTTCACTTCATCGGCGGTGACCAGGTTGAAGTCGCCGTAGATGGTGTTTTTCAGCGTAGCGGCGGCCACTGCGAACTCCAGCGCGGAGGCGTCATCATCCGGGTAGTTGATCAGCCCGTAGATCATGCCGGCGGCAAAGGCGTCGCCCACGCCCACGCAGTCAACCACGTGGTCGATGGCATGCGTGCGCGCAGGGATCAGCTTGCCGGCCGCATAGAACAGGCCGGTGAGGATGTGGTGGTTGGCATCGAGCGTATTGCGCAGGGCGATGAAGAATTTCTTGCCCGGGCCGGAGCTTTTCTCCACTTCGGCGAAGAAGCGTGCATAGCTTTCGAGATCGATCGGTTCTTCTGCCGTGCGCACCTTGTAGCCCGGTGCACTGGATACGCCATAGGCCACCTTGTATTCGCTGGCGGTGCCGAAGAGCACGTCGGTGAGCGCGAGCATGGGCGCCATGGCTTCCTGCGCGGGCTTGCCGTATTGCCAGAGATTCTTGCGGTAGTTGAGATCACAGGAGACGGTGAGCCCCTTGCGCTTGGCGATCCGGAGCGCTTCCAGTGTGACGTCCGCGGTGTCCTGATTGAGGCCGGGGCCGATGCCGGACCAGTGAAACCAGCTTGCGCCCTCGAAGGCCTGCTCCCAGTCGATCATGCCCGGTTTGAGCGTAGAGAAGGAGGAGTTGGCGCGGTCATACACGACCTTGGAGACGCGTTGCGCGGCCGGATTCTCGTAGTAGTAGAGGCCGAGGCGGTCGCCACCGAACACGATGTGTCCGGTTCCCAGACCATAGGAGCGCAGCTCCCCCAGACAGGCTTCGGCGATGTCGTTCTTCGGCAGGCGGGTGATGAAGTCGCTCTGCAGTCCGAAGCGGGCCAGAGAGACCGCGCAGTTGGTCTCGCTGCCACCGAAGGTCGCCGCGAAGGTGTTGGTCTGTGAGAGCTTCAGATAGCCGGGTGGAGTCAGGCGAAGCAGCACTTCGCCAAAGCTGACGATGCGATGTTGATTCATGTGCGTCTTGTTTCCGGAGGAGGGTTGTTATGACTGCCTGTCGGCAGCCATACGGTGCCGAACTGTCAGACGCTATCACCAAATCCGCGCACATTGTTTGACCTGATCCCGGGCGCAGCTGCGGAGGGGGCCGGCGTTGGCCTGCCCCGGCCTTCCATTACGCAGCGTAGTCGACGTAGCCCAGGCGCGGGTCGTTCAGTCCGTAACCGTAGAAGGTCTCCGGTTGCGGTTTGTTCAGCGGTTTGCCGCTGGCCAGGCGCAGGGGCAGATCGGCGTTGGCGATGAAAGCCTGTCCCCAGGACACCGCGTCGGCTTCATCCCGGGCAAGCAGGGATTCCGCCGCGTCGGGCGTAAGCCCCTGATTGGCGATGTAGATGCCGCCGAAGGCTTGCTTGATGGCGGGGCCGAGTCTCGGCGCATCCTGAGATTCACGGGCAAACAAGAAAGCGACGTCGCGCTTGCCGAGTTCGCGTGCGAGGGCAGTGAAGGTGGCGAGCGGATCGCTGTCACCCATGGTGTGCGAGTCGCAGCGCGGGGCAATGTGATAGCCCACGCGGTTTGCGCCCCAGACGCCGATCACGGCATCGGCGACCTCCAGCGGCAGGCGCAGGCGGTTTTCAAGGCTGCCGCCGTAGCGATCGGTGCGCTGGTTGGTGCTGTCCTGCAGGAACTGGTCGAGCAGATAACCGTTCGCGCCATGGATCTCGACGCCATCGAAGCCGGCACGTTTCGCATTTTCCGCGCCCTGGCGATAAGCCTCGACGATGCCGGGGATCTCGTCGGTTTCCAGCGCGCGCGGCACCACGTAGTCGCGCATCGGGCGCAGCAGGCTGACGTGGCCTTGCGGTGCGATGGCACTGGGCGCGACCGGTAATTCACCCGCGAGATGATCCGGGTGGGAGACGCGGCCAACATGCCACAACTGCATGAAGATCCGCCCGCCGGCAGCATGCACGGCGCGCGTCACCTGCTTCCAGCCTTCGACCTGCGCCTCGCTCCAGATTCCGGGGGTGTCGGGATAACCAACCCCCATCGGCGTGACCGAGGTCGCCTCGGAAAGGATCAGACCGGCGCTGGCGCGTTGTGCGTAGTACTCGGCCATCAGGGCGTTGGGGACACGTCCGGCATCGGCGCGGCAGCGCGTCAGTGGCGCCATGACGATGCGGTTGGGCCAGACCAGGTCGCCCACCTTCAGGGGTTCGAACAGTTTGCTCATGTCTGATGCTCCAGGGGAGATTGCAGCGTGTGCTGCATGTGTTGCAGGAATGCCGAGATGGCCGCTTCGTCGCGGGTATAGAAAATCCATTGCCCGAGCTTGCGCGTACTCACCAGGCCCGCCCGCTGCAGGCAGGCCAGGTGGGCTGAAACCGTGGAACAGGAAAGGCCGGCCTTGGCGTGGATCTGGCCTGCGCACACACCGAATTCGAAGGAATGCGTCTGCCCGGGGAATTGCCCGGCGGGATCCTTCAGCCAGGTGAGGATCTCGCGCCGTGCCGGATGGGCAAGTGCCTTGATGATCTCGTCGAGTAGGGAGGGGGGAGAAACCGGACGGGGTGCTGGGGGTGAAAACGGCCGGAAA
>NZ_MDUX01000083.1 GCF_014736495.1 Candidatus Dactylopiibacterium carminicum | reverse complement strand
GAAAAACAGTATTTCATGAAGCTCGGGGCTGTCTAGGAAACCCGGGGCGATTCAGGGAAACGTGCTTGACCACGCCAATGGCATAAGGAAAATCCACTGCCGCGCCATGATCGGAAATGACTCACCGCGAACGGATATCCCGTGTGGTGTCTGCCCTACGCTGGCCACGACGACGGATGAGCACCGGAGCATCAGTGCAAGGCGTCGACCATCAACCCTTGCTGCTTCTGGAGAATGCAATGCTCAACCCCGGCCGTTCATACAGATCCCGCGGTTTCACCCTGGTCGAAATCGCCATCGTCCTGGTCATCATCGGTCTGCTGCTGGGCGGAGTACTCAAGGGGCAGGAACTGATCAACAGTGCCAAGGCCAAGGCCGTGGTGAATGACTTCCGCAACACCATGACCATGATCGCTGCCTACCAGGATCGTTTTCGCCAGTGGCCCGGGGACGACAGCGCGGCCGATACCCGCTTGCCCAACAATACCGCGCGCCTCAAGGGCAATGGCAACGGCCAGATCGAAGGCAGCTGGCGCGACGCTGGCAATGGCGGCTCCAGCAGCGAGGCCCGCGCCGTCTGGCTGCATCTGCGCCTGGCCAACCTCGCCACCGGCAGTACCGACACAAGCAGCACGGATTACGCGCCCCGCAACAGCGAAGGCGGCATCATCGGCGTGCAGAGCCATTCGAGTGCCTTTGCGAACTTGAACGGGCGCTTGGTGATCTGCCAGGACGGCATCTCCGGCCGCATCGCATTACAAGTGGACAGCAGCATGGATGATGGCAATCCGGACGCAGGCTCGGTGCAGTTTGGCACTTGGTCCGACAACGGTGCACTCGTGCCCGCCACGTTGGGTACAAATGGAACATTCAGCGACAGTCAGGCCTACGTAATTTGCACGGCAACCTGATACGGTGCCTGCATCTGCCCACGCCATTCGTCGGCCCCATTTACATTCGGTAACAACCGCTCACAGGCTCGAAGCCTTTGCCACGGCCTGTCTGCGATACTGACTCCACCTCACGGCAATACCGCGCATCCGTAGGAGAGTCAGCATGAACACCCGGAACATTCTCGCAAGCCTCGGCATCGCTGCCGCCAGTCTGATCCTGAGCCCGGTCAGCCAGGCCGAAGTCAACATCAGTGTCAATCTGCCAGGGATCACCATCGGCATCAATGATGCTCCTCCGCCAGTGCGTCTGGAAAAGATCCCGGCCAGGCGTTCCGGCTATGTCTGGGCGCCCGGCTACTGGCAGTGGGATGGTCATGCGCACGTCTGGATCAGTGGTCACTGGCTGGCCGAACGTCCGGGCCACGTCTGGATTCCCGAACGCTGGGAACGCAATGACAGAGGCTGGACTTTCACCCCCGGACGCTGGGATCAGCGGCGCAACGACTGGCGCGCAGAACAACGCCGCGAACAGGCCAAGTGGGAACAATGGCGTACGGATGACCGCCGCCGCAACTCCGAATGGCAGAGCCAGCAAAAGCATCAGCAAGTCCAGCCCACGGCTCAGCGCGCACCAGCTCAGGCTGCACATGATATGCGAAGCCCGGACAAGGGCGAACGGCAGCATGAAGCTCCTCGTCGTCAACAACATGACGACCCGCACGGCCCCAAGGATCGCGACGACCGGGGACGTTGAGCACCTGCTGCGCCATGTCGGCCTGAAGGGTCGGCATGGCGCACACGTCCGGATCTGCCAGGGAAGGATCCTTTGTCATTCGACATTGCCGCCCGTCGCCGCTTGATGCATCCTCGCGCCCTTCCCCGCGACACGAAAGCAATCCATGCAGATCCATACCCGCATCGCAAGCCTGCGCGCCGCACTGGCCAGCGCCGGCCGCATCGGTTTCGCACCCACCATGGGCAACCTGCACGCCGGTCACGTCAGTCTGATGCGTACGGCACGCCAGCATGCAGACAGCGTGGTCAGCAGCATCTTCGTCAACCGCCTCCAATTCGGACCGAACGAAGATTTCGACCGTTACCCCCGGACCTTCAAGGCTGACTGCGAAAAACTCGAGGCCGCTGGCGTAGACCACCTCTTCGCCCCGGATGAAGCAACGCTTTACCCGCAAACGCAGACCTATCTCGTCACCCCGGACCCCATGCACGACGGCCTACTCGAAGGTGCCATCCGCCCCGGTCACTTCGCGGGGGTCACCACAGTGGTCAGCAAGCTCTTCAACATCGTCCAACCCCAGGTCGCCTGCTTCGGCAAGAAGGACTATCAACAGCTGATGGTGATCCGCAACATGGTTGCCCAGCTGAATCTGCCGATCGAGGTCATTGGCTGCGAAATCGTGCGTGCCGACGATGGTCTGGCACTTTCCTCACGCAACGGCTACCTAAGCGCCGAAGAACGAACGCAGGCACCGCAGTTGCAGGCCTGTCTGCAGCAAGTCGTATCTGCCATCGTCACAGGTGACAGAAACCGCGAAACACTGGAAACACAGGCGCGCGATGTGCTGATCCGTCAAGGCTGGGCACCGGATTACATCACCATCCGGCGCCAGGCTGACCTGCAGGCGCCGGAACCAGGAGATGCCGTAGTCATACTCGCGGCAGCCCGGTTGGGCAAAACGCGCTTGATCGACAATCTGGAATGCCCTGCCCTTTGGTAGGGCCTGTTTATCGCCTTGGCGCCGCCCTGCGGCGACCACTACGATCCCGGATGCGGGATAAAATCAGCGCGCTGCACGTTCCGTCCGACGAGGGGTCGCCTGCGGGCACCGGCGGGACGCCATACATAAAAACCAGAAGAGTCGCGCCATGCCCTGGAACATCACTCATCTCTGGAGGGGGGTTGCCCTGCTCGGCCTGTTGCTGGCCAGCATGGCTCATGGCGCGGAGAATGCTCGGCTGCAATTGCAGCTCGATGCCCGGCTGGATAGTCTGATCGCGGAGCAATCCGCTCCCTATGAACTCCCGTCGGCAGCTTCTGGCATACCGCTGGTACACACACCCGAACAGGTAGTCGCTGCGCCGCTGCATGTCGGGCTGAGCACGCTGTGGCTGCTCAGCAGTGCCCTGCTCCTGCTGCACATCCTGCGCGAATGGACCCGCGTATTACGTCTGCGCATGCATCAGCACCCTCATGATGAACCACTCACTCACGCGCTTTGGCCTACGATCAGCCTGCTGATTCCGGCAGATGGCTGCAGTGCCGAACAAACCCGCCGACTGGATGCACTCGCTAACTTGGGATCCGACTATCCGCAAGAGCGCATCCATTACGTGCCGATGTTTGATCCTGCCGACATCCAGGTGGCCCTGGCTGTCGAGCGACTCATCCAACGCACGGGAGATCGTGTGCATCCACTGCCGATGATGGCCGGCCCCAACACCACACTTGCATCTGCGTTGCACGCCGCAGTCAATACCTCGATCGGCACCGCCCTGGTAATTCTGGACCGAGACATCCCACTGCCCACTGACTGGCTACGCCGCAGCGTTACACCATTGCTCGATCCCGGCGTGGGCTGTGTGCTCACGCGCGCCATTGCTCGCCAGCCTCAGGGAGGACTGCTCGAACGCCTGAGCGTGATGAACGACCAGGCTGACACCCTGCTCGCCACCGATGTCGACGCGCTCAACCTGCTGATGTGCGGCAAAGCCCGCATCCGGGCACTACGCCGCGAAGCCATCAAGGCGCTGGAGCACCCGGAGCTGCAACGCGCACCGGATGGCGCCGGCCTGGTGCTCGACATCACGCGCCTGGGCTGGCAATCGGCGTTGCTGGCTGACATCCAGCACTATCGGCCGCTGGATACGCCAGACCAGATCCGCTCGCCACGGTTGAATCCTGCCCTGGCTCTGAAAAGCATGCGCATGGCCGCCCTGCTACTCAGGCCCGGCCTGGCGCCAGGAGCCCGCCGCCAGGGTGGAGCTGCTTTCTTCTCATCAGCGCTGCCCTTGATCTGGCTACTCTGTCTTGCCAGCGGCATCGGCCTGTATTTCTCTGGTGCGCCACTGCCCGCCGGCCTCGCTGTCTTGTTGTGCGCCGCCACCAGTTTCGATCCACACGGCCAGCCCCGCCCTGCCTTTCGCATCGCCACGGCGGCGCGCATGGCTGGCGTGCGCGAAGAGATCCGCTTGCTGCCGCTGGTCAGCCTCTCCTTCATCGATCGACTCATCGAAAGCCTGCGCCTGCTGTTGCGTCGCGAGCCGCGTCCGCGTGCCCCCCATGCGGAAGCCGTGGCAGTGGTGGAAAAGGGACGTTCATGAACCAGGCGCAAGGCATGATGATCTTCATCGGCATCTGCAGCGTCTGCGCGCTCCTGCCCTGGCTGCCCGCATTGCGTACCCTCTCGCGGCAAGCTACGCCACCGCCGCCAGGCAACCGCTTGCTTGGCGCGGATGTCCGTGTCGGTATGTTTCGCCAGATGATCAGTGAGCAGTTCGCCACGCTACTGGCCCTGGCACGGGATGGCGGACCATTGCGCGGTGCCAACGAAAAGGGACGTCCCTTCATCGTGCTCGGCTTCAATAATCATCTCAGCGAACAACTCCCCCCCAGCGCCCGCCGGCTGCGCAGCCTCGTCCTTGCCACCGGTCATCTGGACATCCCCGGGGAACTGATATGCGACCGCGAGATTTTCGCCGAAGGCCGCATCAACATCGCCCACAACGCCATCGTCAAGGGGGCACTGTCGCATCGCGACATCGCCCTGGGCGCGCGCGCGCATTACCCGATGGGTTCGTAGTGATCGCCGCCTCGATGTCGCCGAAGGAGGGTATCTCCGAGGTTGGGCCAGCGCCGGCATCGAGATCGCACTAGCCAGACGGGTACGTTTCATGCGACTGGAAGCCCCGGTCATCCTTTTCGGACGGCGCGCCGATACTCCCACCATCAACCGTGACGACCCACTGCCGCGCTTCGATCCCCCCGCGCATACTGGCGACGGGCCTGGGCGGGGCCGCCATCTGAGCGTTCCCGCGGGTCATATGATCAAGGCCGCGTTATTGGTATCCGGCCGCCTGGAAATCGGCGAAGGCTGCCATGTGATAGGCGATCTGCGCGCAGGGCGCGGCATCATCATCGGTCGCAACGTAGTGATCGAGGGCGCCGTGTATTCCGACGGCAGCATCAGCATTGGCGCCTGCTGCCGGATTGTTGGCCCGATCGTGGCCCGCAATCAGATCACACTCGGCACGCAGGGATGGGTGGGCAGCCCCATCGAACCGGCCACGATGCTTGCGGAACAGATCAGGATCTATGAAGGCAGCGTCGTGCACGGCAGTGTGATTGCTTATCGACAAGGTGAAGTGGTCGACGAACGGAACCCAGGATGAGCGCCGCCGAAGAACAGACCCTGCAGATAGTCACCACCGCAGTATCGCGTCCGCCAGGATTCCGGCAACGGCTGCGCGCCCTGCTAAAAGGGCGTGCTGCCAACACGGCCTACGCATTGCTGATGGCCGCAGCATTGAGCGTATTGCTGCAGATGCTGCGACCGCTGATCAAGGTTTTCTGGCTGCAGAGCCTGAGCGCCGGCGTGGCCTGGCTACGCCTGGAAGACGTGGCCGTCACCGGCCTCAACTTGTTGCTGCCGCAATAGCCGGATCTGCAGACCCCTGCGGTACGCCTGCACGCCCCTCTGCCACTCACGATGGACTATCTCGCGCATCTGGCCACGGCTGTGCTGGTCTGGCTGACTGCGGGTTTTCTGCCAATACCCTGGCGTGCATTGCTGCGTGCGCTTGCGCTGCTGCACGCTGCCTGTCTGGGCATCAGCGCACTGATGCCGATCTTCCCCTATGCAGTGGATGACCACACGCGCGCGTTGAGCGCACTCACGCTGCTGATGCTGACGGCACTGCCACTGGTGATGGCGGCCATGCACTACATCATCGAGCGCAGTCACGAACGGCGATTGCTGGCCACGCTGATGATCGCCGCCTGGCTTGTATTCAGCCTGCCGCTCAAGTTGCTGGCCCATGCGTTGCTCATTCAGACGCTCTCGCCTCTGATCATGCCCTTGCTATTCATCGCCGGAGGTCCGGCGCTGGACATCCTGGTGGTAACTGCCCTCTACGCCTGGGCCGTCAGTTGGCGGCACGGGCCGTAACCGCCGGCCCGGTAAGCCCGGCCACGCCGAGCCCCGTCAACGTACGCCATTCGGCTTCGCTCGCCACACGCTCGGCAATCACCGAAATATCTAGGCTGGCCGCCACATCCACCACTGCACGCACGAAGCGCTGGTTGCCGTCGTTGTGCTCGATGCCATCGACGAAGCTGCCATCCAGTTTCAGGTAATCCACGCTCAGGGCGTGCAGGCGCGGCATCGCCGCGAACTGCCAACCGAAATGCTCCACGCCCAGCCGGGCACGATGCTCAAGCAACAAAGCGGAAAGTTCGCCCAAGCGGTTCACATCCCCGATACCACGCTCCGAAAGCTCCACCCACAAACGCTGGGCGAGATCCGGCGCACCGGCAAGCAATGCACGCAGGGCAACCAGAAAGTCCGGTGTATCGACAGAGTGGGGCGACAGATTGACGGCCACTTCGCCCCCAGAACTGGCAAGACGCTCCAGCGCCAGTTCCACCGCATGCAGATCAAGCCGGGCGGAGAGCCCCTGACGGATGGCCGCCGGCATGAACAGCCCGGCGCTGAGTCGTTTGCCGTCAGCATCGACCAGACGCAACATGCCTTCTTCATGCAGCATTGCGCCATTGGCCCTGACCACGGGGAAGAACGCCAGCTCGAAACTGCGCGCTCCGAGGGCTTCCTGTAAACGATCACGCCACACCTCGGCACGCACCGGTGCCAAGGCTACTTGCTCGGTATTGGCTGACGCGAGGGGTGGTTGGCTGGTTTCAGCACGCATCAATGCAGCATCCACCCGCAACAGCACATCGGCGGGCGCTTCTCCATGGCGATAGGTTGTCCAGGCCAGTGCCGCCACTGGCTCGCGATCTGCGTATTCCTGACGGTAAAGCCGATCGAACCCCTCCAGTAACTGCCGGCAGACGGCTTCGGCCTCCGCCTGCCCCTGACCGGGCAACAGAATGCCGAATTCCGCACCATTGAGACGCCCCGCCAGAGCTCCCGGCAAATCCGTCGGCAATTGCTTGCTCAACAGGCCGGCGCAGGTCTGGATCAGGGTATCGGTCCGCTCCCGGCCGATCCGTCGGTTCAGACCCAGCAGATCCAGCACGCGCACCACGATCAGTACCCCGCCTGCAGCAGCTTCCTCATCCCCCAGAGTCTCGCGCAGACTGCCCAGAAAGAAACCGCGGTTGGCCAATTGAGTCAGTGGATCGCGGCCGACTTCCGTGCGCAAGGTCTCGATCCGGGCGGCCTGCTCGGCGAACATCGCCTGCACCCGTGCCACCATGCCGTTCATTGCCCGTCCGACCACGCGCAGTTCGGGCACAGACAGCTCGGGCAACAGTTCGAAGCGCCGCTGCCCGATGGCAGAAGCCTGGGAAACGATGGCTTTCAGCGGATGTGCAGCCCAACGCAACAGCAACACCAGCAGGACACACAGCGCCACCCCCATCACCAGCAGCATCAAGGCCTGACGCAAGGCCCCCTGCCACAGGGCGCGATAGGCGTAGCGTGCACTGGCCGTCACCTCCACGCCGCCAAGTTGCCGCCAGCCGTCCGTCACCAGCGCCGTGCCAGGCGCGCCTTCAAGCGACGCAGCGTTGCGGAACCAGGCAGGCACATCCGGTGAGGGAGCGCCTGTCTCCCGCGCCACCTTAACCGCACCATTCACATCGCGGAACACGATGCGCTCGAAGTGCCCGGAGTCGAACAACGCACTGACCAGCAACTCCGCCATTGCCGGGTCTCCCCGCTGCTGCGACATCGACAGCGCCAGCGATGCCGCGCCATCTGCCGACTGCGCGTACAACTGCTGGCGCAGGTAATCACGTGCGCTCATCACGTGCAGCAGCAGACTGGCGCACAGCGCCACCAGCATCACCGCAAACACGCGTAACCAAAGACGTTTCAGTAAGGACATGTCTGCCCCCTCTCCCTCTTCATCGTGTTTCCCGTTCCAGCGGCCGATAACCCTCGGCCTGCATGCGCAACATCAGATCCCGCTAGCGCGACAGGCGCTCTACCGGAGCGCCGGCACCACTGCTGCCGGCAGTCCAGACGCCCTCAGCGTTGAAGCTGAACACAGGCGTCAAGTCCGGGCGCTGCGAAGCCGGCAGGATGTCGGACCGCAGGTTGTCCAGCACCAGTGGATCCGAACCGGGCTGCTCATAGTAGCCCAGCACCATGTGCGCCACCGATGGCGCCGCGTCCGAAAGCCGCGCCCTGACCGATGAATTCCAGGGGCGTGGCCCAGTAATCGGCCAGCTGCCACACCACGATGTCGTCCTGGAATCGCACATTGCGGTTGAAGAAGCCATTCACCTGATCCAGCTTCCGCCTTTCGGGCAGGGCTCCGGATGCCCCCAGCAATCCACGCCAGTTATCGAACACCGGCAGAGGTCGGGTACCGAAACGCTTCTGCAGTTGCCCGCGCATGCGCTCGAGGTCGACGCTGGCCAGCCCGGCGCCCACGGCAAAGAAGGCCAGCGCCACCGCGCCCAGCCAACGCCATGCCTCGCCGAAACGTCGCCCCCTGCGTGTGCCTACATCCACCCTTTCCAGCCGCACTCCAGCCGACTACCGATCGCAGATCCCGCACCGGCTCACCGACAGGATGCCTTAACGGCAGGCGCTCGCCTTACTCAAGGGAGCCCCGCCCACTTCCGGGAACATCGTGCCGCAAGGGCTGTCGCAAGCGCACTGCGTACACCGCCGGGTGTCGCGCAAAGTTCTACAATGTCGCCCTTTTCTGCCACCCCGGCGCACAGCGCCAACGCTGCGCGCCCCCAGCCGGAGCCCCCATGATTCGCCGCCTGCTCTCCAGTATCGCCCTTGTCCTGCCACTTTCCGTGCTTGCCGCCCAACCTGCGGCGCCCGCAGTGGAGGCTCGCAGCTTCATTCTCATCGATGGCCAGAGCAACCAGACACTGGTTGCTGGCAACGCCGACATGAGAATCGAGCCTGCCTCACTGACCAAGCTGATGACCGCTTACCTGACCTTCAAGTCGCTGCGCGAAGGCCAGCTCAAACTAGACCAGATGCTCACGGTTTCGCGCGAAGCACAGAGCCGTGAAGGCTCGCGCATGTTCGTCGATGCCCGCGTACCGGTCAGCGTGGACGATTTGATCAAGGGTGTGATCGTACAGTCGGGCAACGATGCCTGCGTGGTGCTTGCCGAGGCGCTCGCTGGCAGCGAGCAGGGCTTCGTCCAGTTGATGAATCGTGAGGCCCAGCGCCTGGGGCTTGCCAATACACACTATCTCGACAGCACCGGGCTCACCGGCGAAGGGCAATACACCACCGCAGAGGATCTTGCCAAACTGGCCCAGGCGATCATCCGCGATTTCCCCGAGTACTACCCGATCTACTCGATGAAATCCTTCAGCTACAACAACATCAAGCAGGACAACCGCAACCTGCTGCTCTACCGCGATGCCGAAGTCGATGGTCTGAAGACCGGCCACACCAGCACCGCCGGCTATAACCTTGTTTCGAGCACGAAACGAGACGGCCGTCGCCTGATCGCCGTGGTCACCGGCACCACCAGCATGGAGGCGCGCGCCCGGGAATCCGCCAAGCTGCTCAACTGGGGCACCAGCGTATGGGAAACCCCCCGCCTTTTCACTGCGGGTCAGGAAGTCCGCAACCTGCCGGTATACAAGGGCCAGACAAACAACGTACGTGTGGGCGTTGCCAATGACCACTATCTGACCATCCCGCGCGGCGCGGCAGCCGCACTGGTGCAGGAAATCACGTTGCCGACCCACCTGGTTGCTCCGCTGACGGCTGGCCAGCAGGTGGGCAGCCTGCGCGTGCGCGATGGCGACACGGTGCTTGCCGAATACCCGCTCGCCGTACTCGATGAAGTCCAGCAAGGCAGCTGGTGGCGTCGTCTGATCGACACCATCCGCCTGTGGTTCGCCTGATCAGCCTCTGAGGGCGGATTTCCGACCGGCAATCCGCCCGTACTTCGATTCACCAGGGCGAATGGACTTCGTGTCGCCTCGTGCTACAAGCCCGTTCGTGCTTAGAGCCTGTTCACAGTATCCGGAATGTGTTTACATTCTGGAATTTGGGTGTGAG